>NZ_NRRY01000033.1 GCF_016583905.1 Lamprobacter modestohalophilus
GGGATTGAGTCACATCCGAGCGAGCACGATCACCCACACCACGAGTTTCTAACCACGAGTTGCTAAGAGTGACTGTCACTGTGATGGCATGAAAGGCTTGTCCTGCATTCCTGAAACCCTGTAATCCATCAGGCGCAGCAGGGCACCGATGCGACGCAGATCAGCCAGGCGCTGACAGTCCTTGGGGGCATTCAGTTGCGCGAGCTGGTGCTGCTCGAATTGATCAATCCAACCGGCAACCGTGTCAGAAGCGACCGGGCAAGGTCGCTGTTGCTCGCCTTGCTGCCAATGGTTACCGTCGGTCGCAAAGAGCGACTGGTAACGGGTGCTGCGCGAGATCAGATGGAGTTGGGCATCGAGTCGAATCGAACCCATGCCGAGCGGTTTGCCCATGCCCAACTGATGGCGGTATTCCTTACCCTGATGGCCCCGGGGATGCAGCGCCCAGCAGAGCGCTCCCAGTTCGATGTCGGAGAGGTTGTCGAAACGCACCCGAAACACAAACGATTTGGTCGGCGCGATGGGCCGCATCCGGGTGTGTTGCTTAGAGTCTAATTTGAGCTTGCTAGGGTGCTCGGCAAGCTGCGCGGTCGTGCGCGGCCCCTGATGCCAGTAGCGCTTGGTGCCGCGTAACACCGTACGCTGGCCGCACTCCCGTTCGTTCATATCCCGACTGGGCGAATCGTAATGACTGAGATTGACCTTTTCGAGCGCCTCGCGGCTGGCTCGGATCGCATCTTCAGGGGTGCGTACATGTTTTGATGCATCTGCCCCCTGCACCAGATAATGTTGAAAGGTCGTCGGCTTGGGTGTGCCAAGAATGCGCGGCGTCAGTGGTTCCAAAAACAGATCATCCGTATTTTCATCCGGTGCCAACTGGGCATCCGACACTGACAGCCGCCCTGCATAAGCCCAAGCCTTGTCGCCCTGTCGAGGACGTTCAAGGTTAGCCTCCTCAAAATCGGTGTTGGAGCGGATATAGCCGAAGAGGGCATCGGCGAGGTCAATATCGAGGGGCTGACGCAAAGGGGCCGGGATTAAATCTTTGGGTGTTCGCTTGTAAGGCAGACGAAACATCATGGTCGGGCCAAAAAACGCCAGCTTCCCCTTGGCATCAACTAGATAAAACAGAGGATCGCCGTCGCCTGCAAGCAGTTCTTTATCTTTGCCCAAGGGGCGCGATGCGCGCTCATCAGAACCCCTCGTCAGGTCACGATCATCGGTGTAGTGCTCCCACATGTCATGTGGAATCGGGATAGCCTTAGCATTTTGGTCAGGGGCAAAAATAGCATATTGCGCCTTCTTACCACTGAGTACGCCTGATTCGATCAGCCAGGCGGAGAGTTTGCCATCTTTGTTATCAGATCGATCTTGCGGGTCGCGATGCTCAATGGATGCTGGGGTTTCAGTCATCGTGAGTACCAGACCGCCGTTACCGCGCGGATGATCCTCGCGTCGAGCAGGCTTTACCCAGATCGGGTGAACCTTGTGATTACCCCGGCTTGCGGATCGCAGTTGCCCAAGTTGTTCGAAAGGAACCCGAATGATCGACTCATCAAACGTTGCCGCGTCGCGGCGCGCTGGCCGAATAGCCCAATCGCCCTGATAGCGGCACAGGTAGCCGCCCTGGAGATGGGACGAGGGATAATCGAAATGCAGCGTCGCGGCTAGCTTCTTGTTTGGACCCAAGGTCTGGTCCCGATAGGCGCCGCCAAGCGAACTGGTGTCGCCTACCGCCCGATAGATCATCCCACGCTCGGTCACCTGGGTGAGCTTGCCGTAGCCAATGACCTCGATCAGCGAGCGCAGCATTCCGCGCAGACTGCTGCCGGGGATGACAGGCTCAGTGATCTCGCCGCGATGGAAAAAGTTGGGGGTATTCTTGGTGCGCTTGGTGTAATCCGGGTTGTTCTCATCCGGCTTGGCAAACTGTTGTGAGCGCAGCGGCGCACGAATGAACAGCGGTGTTTCTGTAGTCAGACGCACCTCGAACCAGCCACTATGCGGATAGCCTTCAGGGGAAAAGCGATCGTGATCCGGCAGCTCCCCGGCCTCATCGACCGCGCGCACCACGCGCTCGGGCAGGGGGACGAAGTTATATGGCGCGCGTGATACGCGGTCATCTTCGGTGGGATTTCCTTGTTGCGGCAGGTGTTTGACAAAGGCCGATGCACTCATGAGCGCTCTCCTCCAGCTGAAAGCTCACACAGACGACTGGTATCAATGCGGGCGAAGCCGCTGCTGTTCAGGTAATGACGCACACGCAAACGTGGCGGGTCAATCTCGCCGCTCAACGCCAGCGGTGGGGTATGAAGCAGGCCCTGTTGGCCTTGCTCCAGCAGGCTGAAACCTTGCACGAGGGGATGGGCATAATCACCCCACAGCAGTTGAGATTCATCGAAACCTTCCTGCCAGATCGGGGTTTCGCCTTCCTTGGTGTCCCGCATCAAACGCGCTTTGAGGCTGTTCGTGTCATCGCGCCACACCAATACTTCCGCATGCGGTGCGAACAGCCGCGCCTGTTGCAGCGTCAGGGCACGGAGTGGTGGACTGCAGGACCGAGCACGCTCGTGTCCTTCAGCGGCCTCATGGGAGGTAATCAGGCGACCCTCGTCGAACCGGCCCCAGAGCACCCCATCGTCCAGATGCGCTAGCAACCAATGCAGTTGGTAGGTTTCAGCCTGAGCTTCGAGATAGGCACGCAGCGAATCATCTTCAGAGGGTGGATCATCCACGATCAGCTGCGCTAGAGCGGGACAGTGATGCAGTGTGCGCTGGCTCATACTGACGCTCCTTCAACGCTGTTCTCGGTCTGTTGCGGTCTATCCTGTGGACCTTCCCTGAGCCATTGGTGCAGATGCTGACTGACATAGGCCTCCAGCGCCTCGCGCTCGCCTTCGATGGCAAGCTCCCCAGAGGCTGGCTCGGCGACCAGCCGCCAATGCTGATCCGTCTCTGGTGACGTGAGGCCGAGCTGTGCTTCGCGCCCCGTCAGTCGCCCGCGTCCGCTGCCGATCTCGGCACCCAGCGGCAGATCGCCCAGCCACAGATCTTTCAGCAATAGCAGTAGCAGGCCGATCTGGTGCGGCTGTGGTTGTCGCAGTTCAAGATGCAACGCTAACTGGCCACCGCTCATCGGCTGCGCATTAAAGAGCGCGCCCGGCAACACCCCGCCGGTCCAGCGATCCAGGCGAATGCGACATTGCACCCAGTCATCACTGCCGCCCTCGATCACGGCTTCCGCGACACGCAAGGGCGAGGCGTAGGCCGCCTTGCCGGCACCGATGTCTTTGGGGCCGAAGACCTCCTCCACCAGCGCGTTGGCTGCTTGGTCATCCGCGGCCAACGTCTGCGCGATGGCGCGGGCGCGGGCGCGCAGCGCACCTGCCAATCCGGTGCCTGGCGCCACCGGTACCTCACCGCGTCCCGGACGCAAACTATGCGCCTGCTGCTTGTCCGGCCCGATCGCCGCATCGGTCCCAGCCATGAGCAGCGAGCCATCAAGATCAAACATTGCCGTCAAGCGGAAGCGCCGCCGCTGATCGGCTAGCGGCTCGGCCACATCCAATAGTGAGTGAATGTCTGCACCAACTGCCACGCCCGCCACGCCAGAAGCCAGCTCAGCATCGCCCTGCTCGATCCAGGCGATCAGATCCTCGCACCGAGCGAAATCGAAAGCACGCACCCGCCACTCGGTCACCCGACATGCGCCATAGCCACGCCGCTTGCGCGCGCCGAGAAAAATCTCGCCGGCTTCCAGCCCGTGCAGCGCGGTGGCGAGCGACTGGAGCAGTCGGGCCTCATCGTCCTCGGCGCCCACCACCAATTCCAGGCGCAGCGGAAAACGGGTTCCAGCCGTCCAGAGTTCGCGATTGAACAAGCGGTCTTGGGCACTGGTGCGGGACTGGGGATCAAGGCCCACTTCCTGGCGCATCTCCAACTGATGCTCTTTGCCCAAGGCCTCGTCGATGATGAGCGCGCTCTGTCTTCCGTCTTTGTCCGCGCGCTGTCCACCGAACAGATGCGACCCGGTTTCCTGCTGATCGGCGGATGCACCATAGCCACACTCGCAATCATGCAGATAGGCGCGCAGCGCACCCGCCAGGGAGGCACCGGTCAGCAGCGGCGTGCGGCCATCGAGCGGATCGACGAGCAGCGGCATATCCACCTGACTATCGCCATCACCCGCACCTAAACAAGCCGGGGTCTCCAGAAGTAAATCGGCTTCAATCACCACACGCTTGCGAATCTGACGCGAAGCCTCACCAGACCAAAAAGGATGCTTCATGGGGCAGACTCCCTCCGCTGAGCTTTCGATGCCCTAGCCAACACGGCATCGACCAACTGCAACAAGACACGCCGTGCCCTGACGGCATTCCATTCGGGTTGCACAGTGCCGATGCCGGTCAGTTGGGTGCTGTTCAGCCCAAGCATCTGCAAGGCTTGATCCGGCTGATTTTCCAGGTCTGCGATCTGCCTTAGCCAGTCATCGAACGGCTGTTGCCCGATGCGTGTGCGTTGCAGATGCTTCTCGGCCGGCTTGGCCAGAGCAGACAGGTACTCGGTCAAAACAGCCAGGGTCGGTGTTTCTTGGAGTAGGGCGTTTTGCACCACGGCACGCAGACGGGCCAGTTGCGACACCGGCGGCGGCGGGGTCAAGGCCAATCGCGGCGTCGGGCCGAGTGCGGATCGCAAAATGGCGCCCTCGAGAACACGCTCACCGAGATGATTGGCCATACGCTGGGCCAAGCGTTGACCGGCAGCAGAGGTGATCGCAGGGACCAGTGCGGGAGCGCCGCGCGGCTCAAGCCGCGTCCAGTGTGCCCGCTCGCCTGACCAATTGCTCAGCAGCCGCCCGAACCCCTCGGCACGCCAGTCGCCCAGACCGTCCCACTCCAATTGGCGCAGGCCCTCCTCATCCGGGTGCTGATCACCGGTGAAGCTCAGCACCACCACCGATCCCATTGTCAACACCGGTTCCTGCGGCAGCGGCAGCCCCCAGGTGCGGTTAAAGCCAGTTCGCAGTCCAGTGCTCAAAAAGGCTTGCTCCACACGGGGCGGCGGATCGAGCCCCCAAAACCGCCCTAGGGTGGCGGCCAGGGTCTGGGCATCGGGGCGCGCCTGCCCTAGGGTATCGCGGACCAGAAGATCACTGATCAGGGTGAGATGCAGGCGATCCCCGTCACCGGCTAGTGCATCCTCCTGTGCTGGTTCGGCGGATGATGTTTCGCGCCAGTCGTCAAGCGCCTGGGTGCTCAGCAGATCAATCTCTACCGCGCCATAGGTGTTGGTCGCCCGGCCAAGACGATGCGAACCCTGGAGCAGGGCGGCCAGTGTTTTGCTGTCCCCGTCCTCACAGAGCACGGCCCCGATCAACTGCTGCTCCGGAGCCAGGCAGTCGTAATTGAAAATATCGCCGGCGTCCTCGGTGGCGCGGCCGGCGAGGCGATCACGCTGAGTATGCAGGTTGATTTCGCGCTCGGGCGTGAGCAGCATGA
The DNA here is from genome assembly GCF_016583905.1 of Lamprobacter modestohalophilus. Lineage (GTDB taxonomy): Bacteria > Pseudomonadota > Gammaproteobacteria > Chromatiales > Chromatiaceae > Lamprobacter > Lamprobacter modestohalophilus. The sequence goes on from NZ_NRRY01000033.1 coordinate 5,499, forward strand.
CCTCGGTACCGTCTTCCTCGTCAGCGGCCAGCATGAAAGGTGCCCCGACTCGCTGCCATTGGGTCATGTCCTGTGGCGGCGGCGGCTCGAGCGCGAAGTCCTGAATGCGGTTGGCATCATCCTTGGGCCGGCGCCAAGACAAGGGGGTTGGCAGTGACCGCTTCCCATCCTGTTCAGGATAGGCATTGAGAAAGCGGGCGGCACCCGTGAAAAACAGCCGCCGAAAATCGGCGTCGGTGGCATCGCAGCGCCTAGCTTGGCCTTGGCTCTGCGCATAGCGCCCGATCAACGCCCCGCGCAGGGTGCTGCCGGGAAGATAGTCCAGACTACGCACCGTGTTGGGATCGCCCGTGCGACCCGCCACCAGCAGTGGTTGGCGCAACCGCACCCGATAGGTCACCACCTTCATGCTCCGGCCTCCAAGATGAATGGTTTCAGACCTTGCCAATACCGCTCGGTGACCTCGGTATCATTCTCGTACAAGGCGGATCGCAGGCGCCCGAGACCGCGATTGCGTTGCCCCCCTGCACGGCGCAGACAGGCGACGCAAGCCGCGAGTAGTCCGAGTTGTTCCGCCGTAGGCGCTCGGCCGAAGGTCAGCTCAGCATGCAGTTCCGTGGCACGTAAGAGCACCCGTTGAGAACGCAAACTGCCCGTTTCTGGAGCACCTTGGGGCGTCATCGCCGTCTGCCGGCGAATACCGCTCAGAGCGTCGAGCACGGCGTTCGGCGTCAGGCGTCCACTATCGACTTCGACGCGCACTGCTGCGCGTAAATCCGCCGGCAATTGGGCATCGCCGAGACTTAGCTGGCCTTGACCTTCAGCCGCCGCGCCCGACACACCAAACAGTGCGCGCGCGGCGGCTTGTAAGGACGTCAACGCCTGTTCATGGTGCCGCAAGGTCAGGGCGCTGAGCAGATTGGCGCACTCCTCGACCAGCAGCCCTTTGAGTGATCGACCGCGCAGATAGGGCAGCCCCCAGCGGTCATGCTGCAATTCCAAGTCCAGCAGCCCGGCTAGGCCCTCACCGGCGGCAAAGCTGGCATCGCTGCGCAGGGTTAGGCGCAATTCCCAGCGGTTTTCCATCACATATCCTCCTCTCGGCGAGCATCCTGCGGTTGCGTCAGCGACAGGAAACGATCGAAGATCTCCACCGCGTCGAAATAGCCGCAGAGATCCGCATCCCAGCCAGTGCGTGGCCAATGCTCGCGGCCATCTTCCACCGCGGGCAGCTCGCCGCCATCGAGAAACTGGTTGCGAAATAGCTCCACCGCATCTGAGCCACCGCGCAGGGCATCGCGCAATGCCTTGGTCTTATTGCGCCGACCCAGCCAGTCCGCCCCCTGAAACGCCTTGATCCCCGAGCGCACTGCCGTCCAAGAGCGACCGCGCAAGCCAGGCTCTGCCACCAGTGCCACTGGGCGCAGCAGCAGCGAGCGTTCGCGTCCCTGCAGGCGCAGCCCATACTCACGCTGACGCAGACGCTCCAGCCCATCGTCGGTTGCGGTGGCGCCGAAATGCCAGTCCAGCATCGCGCCCGCCACATGATGCTCGCGGCGCGCGTGCTTGGCGTTCTGACACAGCGCTTCGGACAGTGCATACGCGGAAGAAAAGGGCCGAGTGACCTTGCCGATCGCCACTCCAGCACAGGCGCTAGCCGCGCCCTGATCATCGGGAAGCCCCGCGCTGTGTCGGGCAAAGGCCTGTAGCAAGGCTACCGTTGCCTCAAGGCCGATACGGCCATCGGTGATAAACGCAAGATCATCACCGCCAAATACCAGAGGGCGCAGCGGCAGGTACCAGCGCCCGGTCCATGTCGGCGGCTGGCCGTGCCGATCGGATTTCATCTCAGGACTGAGTGTGATCTCCAGACCGCGCAGCCGCTCATCCGCGACACCGATCTTAGCCTGGCCATGCGTCAGTGTGACCGCCTGTTTGATGGTGGTGACCATCTCCCGCAGTGCCACCTGCGCTGCCTCGGTCACGCCTGCGGAAAGCGCGCGCAGGGCGCGGATACAGGCACGAGAATCCTCGGCGTGTTGCACCAGCACCCGCTGAAAGCGACCGCTCATGTCGTTGCCATCAGCATGCACTACCGCTAGATAGCTGTTGCGACCATGGCTAGCGCCGAGTTCCGAGAGGTCAGTCGGGAAAACGAATTGATCCGTCTCCGCAAGCCCGGTTACCTGGCGCAGCCGCGCTTCTACTGGCCCGTGGCGGGCGGCCGCCAGCTTGGCGAGGATCTCCGCCGAGGCCGGTCGCGCTTGGCCGAAGCTGCGATCCAGCCCCACCGCCGGCAGCCCGGTGGAACGACACAGCCGGGTCACGCCCATCCCGGCCAGAGGCAGCGAGACTGGGCGAGCCTCCTTGGCACGGGCCAAGGTGCCGAGCAACTGCTGATAGACTGCCGCGAAAGGTGCCCCGGTCCAATCGAAGGACTCGCGCGCCATCACCAGATTCAACCCCGGTGCATCGGTCAACACCCGCAGGGACAAGGCTCGCTCGAAGCGTTCCGCGAGTTCTGCCGAGCCGAACAAACCGAGAAAATTACCGCCGCCGCTATAAATCACCTCGGCAGCAAGAGCGCTGGAGCCTGGATCAAGACACCAGGATGGATCGATCTCGCGCTCGGCGGTGAGATTGCACTGCCCGGCGGTCAGTTCCCGCACCAAGTCAAGCGCCCACACTCGAGTCGCCTGTTCCACTAAAAACGAGGCCCCGATGTTCTCTCGCAGCCGGTTGCTGCCGAAGATATAAGTCTGGATGCCGCTCGTGTCGGCAATGAGCAATTCCATGGTGGCTGTTCCGCTGCTGATGGTGAGCTAATGGGGCAAATCTGCTCAGGATCACTGAATCCAATCGGCCAGATGCTCCCCAAGCGTCGCCAAATGCGCTTGGCCAAACACCCGGATTTTGTTCTTGAGGTCGAACTCGCTTTCCAACTCTCGCTGCACGGCGTCGGGGTTCTTCGTGCAGCAGACCAACGCCGTACGGGCCTCATCCCCGCCCATCTGGCGCGCACGGATCGAGGCCTCAAACAGCTTCTGCTTGATTGACCCCTTTGGCTGATCGCCCGTGGTACAGGAGAAACCGAACAGTCGGTACCCGCGAATGGCGATGACGTCAAACTCGATCTTTGCCGGCTTTATCAGGTTTAGATTCATCAAGACCTGATGCAGCTTTAAGGCCTCCTGATGGTTCAGCAAGGCCTGCAACACGGCGGACTCAAGCCACTGGCCTTCCAGCCACCTAGCCAAGTCCTTAGCCGAGGACAGACCAAGCGCCGCCGCACAGTCGCCGAGCGGTTGCTGCGTGATCGAATGCTTGGCCAGTTCATCGGTGAACGCCGCGCAAGCGGGGCTATCGGGCCAGGGCAGGATGACATCTTTGAGCTTACCGCCAAGAAAATCGCCTTTGGGGAGTTCCGCAGGCTGCCAAGCCGTCGTCTCGCCGGCCAAGCGCGCTGGCACATCTGAGCGCTTCGGCTTGCGTACTCGAGGCATTAACTCAGAGCCAACCCATCGATCCCAGGCCTCGGCACCTTCTCGGGCGTGATCGTGGCACAGCGCCATGGCCAGATCCGCCGCCTGCGGTTCAGAGACTGGCTGCTCACCGGGTTTGGTCGCCAGAGACCAGCCGTGAAGAGTCAGGAAATCTTCCATCTTCAGCACGTTATCGGCTAAAGGGACGAAACTGTCATCGTCGAACATCAGGCACAAGCCGTCAGGATCGAGATAGGACGCAGAGAATTCATTCACTGCGTCGTGCCTGTCGCTGGCGCGCCGCAGGCTGTCATAGGCATGCACCGTCATCGCCTTGGTGCCGCCGGTGTAGTGCAGATGGACGGTGCGCGGAGCCCCTGGCAACCAAAAGTCAGCCTGGGACCAGCGGGAATCGAGATGCCGGTTGAGGGTCGCACGAATCGCTGCGGGTCGGTATTCATCGCCCGGATGATCAAGCGCCACCAGCGCGATTTGGTCAGCTGACAGGGCGCAGTGCTCGCGCAGCCAGCACTCCAGGCGCTCAGCGACCAGACGGGACTCGCTCGAGTGGAGCAGGCTGACTCGGGTGAGTGGTCCGGCCAGCCGTCGAGCAGCCACGGCGTTGGGTACCGGGTTACTCCCGATCAGCAGAAGCAGATGGCCGGGGGGGCGGGGGTCAGTTGGGCTGAGCGTCATGCTGGTGGTTCCTTGGCCTTAGTTCGACTAGACCTGGCTTCGCCGCGTCTTCAGCGTGCGGCTGAGTGGCGCTGGCAGGATGTCTTCGATCATAGCCAAGTGAACACGAACTTTTCAAACCACTTTCTCGCGCTCCAGGCGAGGACAGGGACAAGAGCGGCTAGACAACGGCCGCTGTACAACAGCTTCTCAAGTATTAAGAACACAAACGTATCGGACTGTTTTTGTACTGAGATAGTGAGCGTTTCATCGCATCTGACTAGGCTCAATGCAGCTGACGCGATGTTTCTAACCCTCGGGTTGGAATCAACGAGTTTCATCGCCTCTGATTCGGCTCGATGCAGCTGACCGTGTGCTTTATCCTTCCTGGTTTGCTTATATTGTTTCATCGCCTCTGATTCGGCTCGATGCAGCTGACAGATGATGAATCTCCCCCTCAACCCCAGTGGACCGTTTCATCGCCTCTGATTCGGCTCGATGCAGCTGACCCATGTCGAATGTTTCGGTGATAATGCATCTTACGTTTCATCGCCTCTGATTCGGCTCGATGCAGCTGACCAGGTTGTCTGGAGGCAATGCCTGAAAGACCAAGTTTCATCGCCTCTGATTCGGCTCGATGCAGCTGACACTAATTACCCAGGAGGGTAACAAATGAACTGTGGTTTCATCGCCTCTGATTCGGCTCGATGCAGCTGACTTTATTGAACGTACTATGAATATTAACCCATATGTTTCATCGCCTCTGATTCGGCTCGATGCAGCTGACCCCTGGTATACTAGTAAAGGAACCAAGAGTAATAGTTTCATCGCCTCTGATTCGGCTCGATGCAGCTGACGCGTCCACATGATGCGCTCCCAAGTCGAAAAATCCGTTTCATCGCCTCTGATTCGGCTCGATGCAGCTGACATGCAGTCATGCGCGGGTTCAACACCGCGAATAAGTTTCATCGCCTCTGATTCGGCTCGATGCAGCTGACTTCAACACCGCGAATAAGCAGGAAGAAACAACCGTTTCATCGCCTCTGATTCGGCTCGATGCAGCTGACCTACGAGCTGCGTTTGCTATGCTAAAGATGGCCGTTTCATCGCCTCTGATTCGGCTCGATGCAGCTGACCTAGACCGAATAACTGAGAAATCAGTTTCCTTCCTGTTTCATCGCCTCTGATTCGGCTCGATGCAGCTGACCATTGTACCATTAGTCCGGCTTTTGGCAATGGTTTCATCGCCTCTGATTCGGCTCGATGCAGCTGACTAACATTTTTGGTCAGACCAAAGCGACATTTAAAAGTTTCATCGCCTCTGATTCGGCTCGATGCAGCTGACATCCAAGAAAAGATCAAAGAAAATAAACAAAGAAAGTTTCATCGCCTCTGATTCGGCTCGATGCAGCTGACTCGTGGAATCACGGCGGCGGAAAACACCAAAAAAAGTTTCATCGCCTCTGATTCGGCTCGATGCAGCTGACTCTATCCGTAATCCAGTTCGTAGATTCCGTGTTGGTTTCATCGCCTCTGATTCGGCTCGATGCAGCTGACTCTCCTCTAGAATTCGACTGAGGACAAACCCGAATGTTTCATCGCCTCTGATTCGGCTCGATGCAGCTGACACGGTGATGCAACGTAGCACTGGAGGCGCTGGAGTTTCATCGCCTCTGATTCGGCTCGATGCAGCTGACTTGGAGGCGTCATCAATGCCATTAATTTGGCGTGTTTCATCGCCTCTGATTCGGCTCGATGCAGCTGACTAGCAGCCAATACCTTGAAAATTGTATTGATCCGTTTCATCGCCTCTGATTCGGCTCGATGCAGCTGACCATGGGTATAGTCGATGTACGCGGGTTTTAAGGGTTTCATCGCCTCTGATTCGGCTCGATGCAGCTGACCTCATTTAAACTTTCCTGGGATTGGATTCGGCCAGTTTCATCGCCTCTGATTCGGCTCGATGCAGCTGACATGAGATCTTGGTAAGAGGCTGTATGGAAGGTTGGTTTCATCGCCTCTGATTCGGCTCGATGCAGCTGACAAGGCGATACTATGAGCCAAAGAGAGAAGATCTGGTTTCATCGCCTCTGATCCGGCTCGATGCAGCTGACGTATAGTTTTAATCAACTATGTCCTTCTGTTAAAGTTTCATCGCCTCTGATTCGGCTCGATGCAGCTGACGAGCGAGAAATGATGGATTTACCGCTCAATCCCGCGTTTCATCGCCTCTGATTCGGCTCGATGCAGCTGACGGCAACTTATCCTGTTACAATTGACAGACCTGGTTTCATCGCCTCTGATTCGGCTCGATGCAGCTGACTATTAAATTAGGACCAGCGATGAAAAAAACATAATGGTTTCATCGCCTCTGATTCGGCTCGATGCAGCTGACCTGTTTGGTTGCACAGTTCATCTTAACCCTCCAAAGTTTCATCGCCTCTGATTCGGCTCGATGCAGCTGACCATTATGGAGTGGAAGCTGTCTTCAAGGCAGGGGGTTTCATCGCCTCTGATTCGGCTCGATGCAGCTGACGAGTTCCTAAGATTAGGACTCCGAAAATAAAACGTTTCATCGCCTCTGATTCGGCTCGATGCAGCTGACCTCAATCTATGAACCCAAAAGGGTTTTACGGACATGTTTCATCGCCTCTGATTCGGCTCGATGCAGCTGACCAGGATGGTCGGTGAAGTAGACAGCTTCCGCTCCGTTTCATCGCCTCTGATTCGGCTCGATGCAGCTGACGAGAAGTGGCAGCGTGATGTAGAGCCTCAGCTAGTTTCATCGCCTCTGATTCGGCTCGATGCAGCTGACTCAAAGATTTCGAAAAAAATCAAGGAAAGAAAAGTTTCATCGCCTCTGATTCGGCTCGATGCAGCTGACTGTTCCAAAAAAGTTTAGAAACCAAGGTGTTGCTGTTTCATCGCCTCTGATTCGGCTCGATGCAGCTGACACGGAGAAAAATGGTTCAGCGAACACAAAGGAAGTTTCATCGCCTCTGATTCGGCTCGATGCAGCTGACCAGTAAAACTAACGGAAGGAGAATAATCAGATAGTTTCATCGCCTCTGATTCGGCTCGATGCAGCTGACTTAAGCGCCAGGTTTCTGACAAGGCTAAGAAAGGTTTCATCGCCTCTGATTCGGCTCGATGCAGCTGACCCAGACAAGACCGCGCTCGTAGAGAGCGTTAACACGTTTCATCGCCTCTGATTCGGCTCGATGCAGCTGACCTAGATGCTGCTAAAGAGATTGCAATGGCCAATCGTTTCATCGCCTCTGATTCGGCTCGATGCAGCTGACTTAGAAACTCACAGAACAAATGAGGTTCCTGTAAGGTTTCATCGCCTCTGATTCGGCTCGATGCAGCTGACGAGCTTCAAGGTTGGACACCTTGAAGGAGATTGTTTCATCGCCTCTGATTCGGCTCGATGCAGCTGACACGATGGTATTCCATTTTAAAATATAAATAAAGTTTCATCGCCTCTGATTCGGCTCGATGCAGCTGACTACTTGGAGTCATCAAAATAATGGAGCAATCTAGTTTCATCGCCTCTGATTCGGCTCGATGCAGCTGACGGGAGACGGATGTCTTTGAGTTTTCAAAGTACTCGTTTCATCGCCTCTGATTCGGCTCGATGCAGCTGACTGTTGAAACAAAGTTTATCTAAAAAGATTAATTGTTTCATCGCCTCTGATTCGGCTCGATGCAGCTGACGGGTTACGCCGTCACTCGCGGCATCAATGCCGCGTTTCATCGCCTCTGATTCGGCTCGATGCAGCTGACCAAATTTAAAGCCCAAGCTATTGTAGAAGAATAGTTTCATCGCCTCTGATTCGGCTCGATGCAGCTGACTGCGGCAACCGCTTGGATCGTTGGATACTTTGTAGTTTCATCGCCTCTGATTCGGCTCGATGCAGCTGACGTTCATTTCTGAACCTCCAGTTATGGGATATGTGTTTCATCGCCTCTGATTCGGCTCGATGCAGCTGACGCTAAAGTTGCCGCGCCTTATGCGGCGACAGCGGGTTTCATCGCCTCTGATTCGGCTCGATGCAGCTGACCATTGGGGAAGGTGTCACCGGAATGCGACTCGTGAGTTTCATCGCCTCTGATTCGGCTCGATGCAGCTGACCATCAGGCGGGTCTGGTGATTCTTGAACGTCTTAGTTTCATCGCCTCTGATTCGGCTCGATGCAGCTGACGGTTTGGCAAGACCAGGTGATTCGTCCATTAACAGTTTCATCGCCTCTGATTCGGCTCGATGCAGCTGACGAGGTCGCCCGTAAAAAGGCGGCTTGAACCCTTGTTTCATCGCCTCTGATTCGGCTCGATGCAGCTGACATGGATGGTCTATTTGCTTTGCTCAATGGGCAAACGTTTCATCGCCTCTGATTCGGCTCGATGCAGCTGACTTTTCAGACGGAACTGAATCGGAACCCCAGGAGGGTTTCATCGCCTCTGATTCGGCTCGATGCAGCTGACAGCTAAAAGTTACAGCACCATACGTGTCTGTAGGTTTCATCGCCTCTGATTCGGCTCGATGCAGCTGACTGAATTTAAACTATTCGACGCCATACATTCAGGTTTCATCGCCTCTGATTCGGCTCGATGCAGCTGACTCTTCAGAGAAACCCGTCCTTGTTCACGCCAATTGTTTCATCGCCTCTGATTCGGCTCGATGCAGCTGACCTACAACTTCAATTGTTTGTGCAGGACGAGTTCGTTTCATCGCCTCTGATTCGGCTCGATGCAGCTGACATGAATTATCCCAATCTCCAGCTTCAACTAGTGTTTCATCGCCTCTGATTCGGCTCGATGCAGCTGACCGTTACGAAGAGTTTGTAGAGATCAATGCCCAAAGTTTCATCGCCTCTGATTCGGCTCGATGCAGCTGACTTAGGAGTATAATATGCTAGGCGTATTATTCCGTTTCATCGCCTCTGATTCGGCTCGATGCAGCTGACCTCGGCTCATAACCGAGCGGCGAAAGCCCATCGTTTCATCGCCTCTGATTCGGCTCGATGCAGCTGACGATATCAATGAATTCTATGAGAATGACCCGAGTTTCATCGCCTCTGATTCGGCTCGATGCAGCTGACGATTTAGACTCGACGAAGAGTTCTATAAATAGAAGTTTCATCGCCTCTGATTCGGCTCGATGCAGCTGACCCCGATGCTCGCAGCAATGCGAGAACAGGGAATGGTTTCATCGCCTCTGATTCGGCTCGATGCAGCTGACCATTCAATGCAACTAAGGAAACTCAGCGTTCGGCGTTTCATCGCCTCTGATTCGGCTCGATGCAGCTGACCATGACTTCTGTAAGTATGGTAGAGAACCCCATAGTTTCATCGCCTCTGATTCGGCTCGATGCAGCTGACCGCGTGCTGGAAGCCGAGCGTGGGCTGGGTCTCGTTTCATCGCCTCTGATTCGGCTCGATGCAGCTGACCTGCTGAGATCGTTGAAGATTCAGCTCGTCTGGTTTCATCGCCTCTGATTCGGCTCGATGCAGCTGACTACCACTTGGGACGGTTCGCCATATCAAGGGCGAGTTTCATCGCCTCTGATTCGGCTCGATGCAGCTGACCTGGAAACGGTTTTGTTGAATAAAACTGCCCCTGTTTCATCGCCTCTGATTCGGCTCGATGCAGCTGACACTCTTTCAACAAACAAAAGGCAAATTTCTAAAAAGTTTCATCGCCTCTGATTCGGCTCGATGCAGCTGACCTTAATAATATACAAACCAGCTTTGATTAATAAGTTTCATCGCCTCTGATTCGGCTCGATGCAGCTGACGATCATTAACTGGGTTGCGAACATCGTTCGTGAGTTTCATCGCCTCTGATTCGGCTCGATGCAGCTGACAATACAAATATATCAATCTCCGAAGTTCCAAAAGTTTCATCGCCTCTGATTCGGCTCGATGCAGCTGACGGGGTACGCGGTGATGAAAGGTTTCAACACTGGTTTCATCGCCTCTGATTCGGCTCGATGCAGCTGACCCGGAAACGGGCAAGGAGATCATGACCCGAAAGGTTTCATCGCCTCTGATTCGGCTCGATGCAGCTGACCAATGGAAATCATTGGCGTGCCTTTCTTCCCAATTGTTTCATCGCCTCTGATTCGGCTCGATGCAGCTGACGCCCACAGATGCGGGTCTTTGGCTAAAAGTAGAAGTTTCATCGCCTCTGATTCGGCTCGATGCAGCTGACCCGATATGGGTGTTTTTCTTAACGCCACTGAAACGTTTCATCGCCTCTGATTCGGCTCGATGCAGCTGACATGTATCAGGGAAAATATGGCAATATCCTGCAGGGTTTCATCGCCTCTGATTCGGCTCGATGCAGCTGACAAGAACGCAGAAGGAGAGGTGACTAAAATTTCTAGTTTCATCGCCTCTGATTCGGCTCGATGCAGCTGACAACGATATTGGATTTTGTGATAGTTCGTCTGAGGTTTCATCGCCTCTGATTCGGCTCGATGCAGCTGACTCGTTTTGATCACAATTATAATCATAAATCATTGTTTCATCGCCTCTGATTCGGCTCGATGCAGCTGACACACTAGGGCTGTCAAGAAGTGATCAAGGAAAGGGTTTCATCGCCTCTGATTCGGCTCGATGCAGCTGACCATAAAGGCGAAGAAAATTATTTACTTAATATTAGTTTCATCGCCTCTGATTCGGCTCGATGCAGCTGACCAGACCGATAAGGAAATCATGACTCGCAAAGTGTTTCATCGCCTCTGATTCGGCTCGATGCAGCTGACGATTATTAGTCTTCGTTTACCCACCAAACTTGGAGTTTCATCGCCTCTGATTCGGCTCGATGCAGCTGACCTATAATAGTTGAACTCCACCCGGCGAAATATCTGGTTTCATCGCCTCTGATTCGGCTCGATGCAGCTGACTTTCAGACTCGGATTTGAGGTTCTTCGTAAAATGTTTCATCGCCTCTGATTCGGCTCGATGCAGCTGACCCTTTTGGAGAAGTCAATGAACACCACAAAAAAAGTTTCATCGCCTCTGATTCGGCTCGATGCAGCTGACGATCAACAAAGAGTATGAGGTATATTTTGCAGTTGTTTCATCGCCTCTGATTCGGCTCGATGCAGCTGACCGGCAAGGGTGGTGTTCAGCTATCTCTACGAAGTTTCATCGCCTCTGATTCGGCTCGATGCAGCTGACGCGCGAGTTGTCGATCCGATTACTGAAAAAGAAGTTTCATCGCCTCTGATTCGGCTCGATGCAGCTGACCAGGGATTCTTCCCTGTTCGATTTGATAACCCGTTTCATCGCCTCTGATTCGGCTCGATGCAGCTGACGAGAATTGAGATGGATAACATTCATTACAATGGTTTCATCGCCTCTGATTCGGCTCGATGCAGCTGACCCACCTGTGGATAACCGAGATAAACGCTTACATAACAGTTGTTTAATCGGCCATGGACGCATGCTTGCGTGACCTCTCTCGGTCAGGGGGTGATGGAAGTATGGCACAGAGTTCTAGGCGACGCTAGCCAACAGGCAGGTTTGCAGATTTATAAGACTATGATTCTTATGCTATTTCCTTACCGGCGGAACCTCTACTCTGTGAGAAGTAGTGAAAATCGCTCGTTTACGTGCGTTGTAACGGATTGATACCTTTGAATCGCGCGTTTCGGGCGGAGCACGAGCCTATATAGCTTGGGAGAACGACGATGGGGCAGATGATTGAGCGCATGGTAAGTCCGGAGGTACTCAATACAGCTTGGCGTGCAGTGCACAATGACCGTTCGCGCTGGACATCGGATCTCACGATGGAGGACATGGCGCGAGATTTGCCTCTGCACGTTGGGCGCATTGTCGATGAGTTGGTTACTGGACGGTACCGACCTCAGCCGGTTCGCTGCTTTGATGTACCTAAGGCTGATGGCAAAAAACGGCGGATTTGCGCCCCCATGGTTCGAGATAAATTTATTCAACGGGCGATTTTGACTGTGCTCGAACCCTTGGGGGAGGCTGTGTTCCATTCCCGTAGCTATGGTTATCGTCCTTTGTGTACTGTGGATATGGCCGTTGCGATGGCACGGGAGTTCGTGCGCATGGGTGACCGTTGGCTGGGGGATGCTGACATTGCGGAGTGTTTTGATACGATTGCACATGAACCAGTTTTGGAGTTTCTGACCGGACTCTGTTATGACGATGAATTAGTGCTCCTGGTTGCGCGTTTCCTGCAAAGCGTTCCACCTCCAATGCAGGGTGAACGAGGGGTCGGTTTGTCGCAGGGTTCGGTGTTGTCTCCCTTCTTATGTAACTTGTATCTGCACGACATGGATATGGATTTTGAGGAAGCAGGTATTCGGTTCGTGCGCTACGCTGATGATTTTATTGTGTTTGGACATGAACGCTCGGAGGCTCATTACGCGCTGGACGTGGCCGGGAGCAGTCTGCAACGCCTAGGTTTGAGGTTGCACCCCGAGAAAACGCAGTTGGTCGAATCATCACGGGCTGTGCGTTTTCTCGGGAAGGCGCTGCCAACTCCGACTGCAACCTTGCTGTGGTCATGAGTAGCGGTTATTGAAAATAAACTTTCCGGGGCGATAGGGGAAGTCAGATGTCACTGTTGGAAAGAGCATCCGGATTTGAGCGGTCAGGATTTGAGCGGGCGATGTTTGTTTTCAGTTATGACATCTCGTCGCCCAAAAATGCGCGCGCTGTGCGTCGTGTGCTGAAGCGGTGGCGACTCGATGGTCAACTCTCGGTTCATGAGGCGATTGTGACGCCCGGTCAGGCGGAAGCTTTGGGGGTAGAGTTGGCTGAGCAGGTTGATCCAGAGACCGACAGTTTGATTGTGTTTAGGCTATCACGGCGTGGCCATGGTCCAGTGATGGTCCTGTCGGCGCCAACCGCACCCAGTTTTGCGCGGCTCCCTGAGGGCGTGCCGCGCTTCCCGGCGGATGGCATTTATGTGCTGGCCTACGATGTTCGCCATCCTAAACGATTACGGCGGGTGCAGCAGGCAACCCGCAGTGTGGGAATCTTTGTTCAGCGATCGGTCTATGTGTATCAAGGATCGGGTGCGTCGCTGGCGGCACTAGTCAATCGGCTACGAGACTTGCTGAATATGCAAGAGGATGACTGTCGCGTTTATGTACTCTCAGGTGCCGATGATCTGTGGTTTTTCGCGGGATCTCCGCCACCACTGGCCGGCCTCGGTGTAAATGAGATGGGTAAGACCGAACTGGCGAGCGTGGAGGGTTGACGCTGATGGAAAAAGCAACGCTGATCGTTGACGAGGCCAAGGCACACCTGCGCTTGCAATCGGATGTGGTGATCTTGGAACAGCCAGATCAGCGGGTCCAGCGGATTGGTATCGGAGCGCTTAAACAGATCGTCCTATGCGAGGACGTCTGGTTGTCGAGTTGGTTTTTGAATAAGATGCTGGCAGCAGGTGTTAGCTTGGTGATTTTACCGAAGCGCGCACGGGATGGCGCCCGGCATCTGCTGCCGCAGCCGGAGGGTGCCTTGGCGCTGCGCATTGCGCAGTATGGGCGATTTCTCGATTCGGGGCAGCGCTTGGCAATTGCCCAAGCGATTGTCATCGCCAAGATCGAGGCGCAGGAGGAGTGTCTGCTCAATCATGGATTGGCAGTGCCGCTGGAGCGCTTCGTACACAGTGCGCGTCAGAGCCGCGATATCGCAACACTGATGGGCGTTGAGGGTGCGGCTACCGCGCGGTATTTCAAAGCCTGGGGTGGTTTGCTTGATGCGAGTTGGGGGTTTCAAGGGCGCAATCGACGCCCGCCGCGCGATCCAGTCAATTCGCTGATGTCCTTGAGTTACACGATGGCTGGTCATGCCCTGGGACGTTTGGCGGCGCGAGCGGGATTTGAGACAACGCTCGGGTTCTTGCATGCGCCGGCATCCGGACGGACGAGTCTGGCGCTGGATCTGATTGAGCCACTGCGGCCTTGGGTGGATGAGTTTGTGCTGACACTTTGTTCGGGTGAAACACTGAAGATAGATGATTTTAATCAAGATGAGGTCAATGGCTGCCGCTTAAGCAAAGCTGGATCGCGGGTGTTTTTTCATCGCTGGTTCTCGCAGGCAGAAACCTGGTTCGAGCAGCAGGGGCGACTAAAACTGGAGCAATTGCGCGCAGCGCTTGGCGTGACCGAACTGGTGGCGTAACAACGGGCCTTTGCGGGCCTATTTGCCTTACCTTAGCCGATATTGGCCAAGCCCAATGGTGCTTGATGCGCCGAGGTGCAGCCACTGTCCGAGCCACAGCCAGGGCCAGATGCGTTCGAGCACCGGCCCTTGGAGCCGTAAGGTGCCAGTGATGCCGCCGAGTTTCATGGCTTCGCGCTGGCGATTGGAATAGTGGCTGGTGTCGCGCCAGGCCAGTTGCGCTTGGGTGATCAGGCTATCGGCCTCGGCGAGCCAGTGCTCGGGCGCAGGTGGTCGCGGCAGGGACTCCAGTAGGGTGGCGCAGGCCTCCATGCGGCGCGCTAGGGTGATGAGCAGATCGCGGGCGCCAAAGGCGTCGGCCTTCACTAGGCGGCCGCGAAATTTAAGCCGCAGCGGGGTGATGAAATCAAGCACCGCACTCGATGGTGGCGCAGGGATGGCGATGGGCGCGAGCGTCAGTGGTGGGTAGCAGGATTCCAGGCTTCCAAAGCGAAGCTGCTCAAAGCCGGTCAGGGCGTGCCAGCGATCATGATGTGCGTCGGTCTGCGCGCGCACCTCGACCAGCCGCAGCCGGGCGCGTTGAGTTTGACCCAATCCCTGAGTTGCTAACGCCTGGAAGCTGTCAAGTAGCAGCGGCAACCATTGGTTGAGCCAGCCAAACACCACCATGTCAAGCGATAGCGGTACGCCGGGCGGGAAGTAACCGCTGCTGGCGTGCGGCTCGAAGACAAAGGGGCGTACGGCGGCGGCTTCGTCCTCAGCGTCGAAGAGGGGGGGGTAGGGGCAGCCGGGACGGTCGGTGCAGGCGTTACACTGGCCATGGGCCTGAGTGCAGGCGCTTGCTTTGAGGGCATGGCCAAAGGCACCACGCCAAGCCGAGCCTGGATAGTCGGGCAGGCTCAGGGGATCGAGGGTTTCGAAGATCAGGCGGTAGCGGATGAGTTCGATGGGCAGCGCGGTGATCATGAACTTCACAGTGGAAGCAGTCCAGCATCAATCAGCTGTTTCGGCGTGACGGCTTGGCCAAGCGGAAGCACTGATTGCTCGAATGCCGCGCGGTCTTTGATCAGTTGCGACCAGTCCTTTAGCTCACCATCACCCAGCCAGTCAGGGAAGCGAAGCGGCGTCTCTGTCGTGCGTTGTGCCTGGACGCGCCGGAGCATGTTGGCGGCTTCAGAGGATCTTCCTAGCAGGGCATTGAGGGCGGTCAACTCCAAAAAATACCGCTCCTTCTCCAAGGCGACGACAACCGTGTCCCACGAGGGCAGCGAATCTGGCAGGTCAATCCCGTCGCGACGGCTGAGATGCAAGAAGGCGAGGATGAAGCCCGGCGGTCCGGGGTCGCCCATGATGAACTGTTTGTGCAACAGTTCCACAAATCCGAAGAGAAAATCGCACGCCTCCTGGCTGCCTGCTCGCCATGCCCAGGCGGCGTAGGCTCGCATCAGATAGATCTGGTCTTCGTTGCCGGGGCCAAAACCCTGTTGCAGGATGTTCGCGTTCACAAGCAAGTCGCGCACCTCGGCCGCGAGGGGGAGCGATGCTTCAGGGTCATGCCAAGCACCAATATAGAGCAGCCACGCCAGTTCACGATGTCCATTCTCTTGCAGTCGTCGGCTTTCCTCGCGCTTGATGTGGTAGATGGCCTCTGCGCGTTGCGGCTTGCCTTGCCGCAGGGCAATACGCGCCGCGCGATCCCGGAGTTTGTGTTGTTCCGCCTGCGCTTCTTCGTCAACGCGTTGCGCTAGGCAGTCCTCCAACTGTTGCACCAAGATCGCCGCCGGGTCGGGCAGGTTAACATCCACGAGCAATCCGATGAGGTGCCCAATGAGTCCGGCGGCGCGGGTACACAAACTCTCCGGCCTGAGCGCCGACAGCCCTTTGGCGATGTCTTGCAGAGAGAGGGCGTAACGTCCATGACGGTAGGCGAGTTTGGCCCAGTAGTGATAGGCTGGGGCTGGCATGTCGACCTGAGCGCGTTCGAGGGTGCGGCGAGCCTGTTCGAGTCTCTGGATCTGGCGGTGATCGTAAGCCTCGGCAAAATGAGCCTCCAAGGCTTTCACCCAGACCTGTGACAGTAACCAGCAACGGTCGCTCTGGCGTTGCAATTGAGCGAATAGCCATCGTTCGGCCTGCTCGTCTAAGTAGCCGACGTTGAGGCGTTCCCGAAGCGCTTTTTCAGCCTTGTCTAGGGGATGGTCGGCCTGAAAACAGCGCAGTGTCAGCCGATTCAGCAAGACGCGTAGGGCTTCCTCGTCGTGATCGCGCGAGGCGTTCGCCAAGGTTTGGTCATCGCATTCCTCAAGCCGAGGGGTATCAGCCATGCGCAAGTCGGCGCGACCCATCAACTGCATCAGGCGCGCACCGCGACCGGAAGTGGTCTCCGCCGCGCTTTGCAGGTCGAGCAGAACGGCGCCGATTTGCTCGCCAGCCTGCCATGCGGGTAAGAGCGCAGCGAGAAAACGACCGGCTGCTTCAGGACAGGGACGGCCCAAGGGTGCTAAGCAGGTTTGTGCACCGGCAGAGAGCAGCCTGGGCGCATCCCAGACTAGGTTGCCCTCGTCGTTGCCGCAGGCGAGCAGGATGACCAAGGGGGGTAAGCCGCGGTGCGTCGGCAGTGTCCAACTTCTGCCATCGGGCAAGCGGAAGGGCTGTTGTGTCAACGACTCGGTGCCGTGCGAGACGACAACCAAGGCGCCCAGTTCGGCGACATCGGCTTTTTCAAGGAAATAACGGACCGCCGTGTATCCGTCGATGATTTGCGCGATGCCTTGAGGCAGAGACTGCGTGGGTTGAATCGGCTCATCAGCCGATAGCAGGTTCAGCACGACGATCGACCGGCTTGGATGGATCGGTGGCCGTGGTTGCGTCTCCTTAGCCGCATAACGTTCCACCAAGAGGGTGCCGAACAGCGGGTTGCCGCCAGCGTGCATCCTTTCGTAAGGACATTGCTGCCAGAGAACGTCCAGCGCTTCGCTGAGATGCAAACGCAGTGGATGCCCCTGACTGAGCAAGTCAGCCAGACGCTCGCCGAGCGGTTCGGCGAGCGCATACCGGAGGTTCGAACACTTGCGATGATCACGCAGGGCGCGAACGCTCTCGGTGCTGTGCGATGCGAAGGGGCCAGTCAGGTTGAGGAATTCGGTGTGGTTGGGCGTCCACCAGCGCACACCGTCGGCTTCTGGCCAGATCCAGGCCTCTTCGATCAGGTTGTTATTGGGGAGCACGGACACGACTCAACTCGACAAAAAAGAGGACTTGATCGTTGTCATCGCGAATGAAAAACGTCCAGTCTTGGTCGGCACCGACAAACAAATCGACCTCTGGGTGATCCGCGTTCAGCAAGGTCTGCTGTCTCACCTGGTCACCCCGTGCAATGCCAACGCTCAGGGGTTCCTCTTGCACGCGTGTCAGGTGGATCTGAACCGCGTCTCCTTCATTCGAGGTAAGCAGGCGAAACTCGACCAGATCGCCAAGGCGCTGCGCCTGTTCGCTGGCAACGTCTCTGCCGTTGTCTGATGGCGCTTGATCGCTGAGCGCTGCCACGGGAACCGGCATCAGCGACAGGTCGGCGGCCTGCGCGGCGGCCTTGAACGCATTCAGCAGGGTTTCCCACCAAGGCTGGGCTTGGGATGCGGCGCGTTGCTCAAGGGCGTTCTGTGCCATGGCGCGCAGAAAACCGGCGGCCTCAAAGTAGAGTTCCTGATAGCGCCATCGCGGATCGGTCGCGTCACCCAAAGGGCTGCCCGTCAACACGAGATGACCCGCCGAGGTGGTGCGTTGCACCAAGGTTCC
This sequence comes from Lamprobacter modestohalophilus, assembly GCF_016583905.1. GTDB lineage: Bacteria > Pseudomonadota > Gammaproteobacteria > Chromatiales > Chromatiaceae > Lamprobacter > Lamprobacter modestohalophilus. The sequence goes on from NZ_NRRY01000033.1 coordinate 23,624, forward strand.
CGGCGCCGCCTTGCTGAGGTCTGGCTGCTCACCGCCAAGATCGTTGGCTAGTGCCCGCACAGCCGCCAGTCGGTCCGGCGAGAGCTGACCCAGTGCGGCACTGATGGCCGGCACATAGAGGTGAACCGGATTCCAGGTCTGAACCATGGCCGCAAGCGGTTCATAGGGCTGATCGCTATCCTCGAGCAGCAGATCCCAGTGTCCCGCATAGTCCATTTCGCTTGCCATCAGCCAGCCATACCAAATGTCCCTGTGCTCGGTCGGTTCCGATAGCAACGCAAAGAATGGGCGTGACATATCCCAATCCAAAGGGCCATGCGGCCCCATCGCTTGATCGATCCGCACGATCAATCCAGGTTGGGGCGTGGTGGGCAAGCGGAGGTTTTGTGCGTCGATGCGATGCTGTACTAGTTCAGCAAGCCGAGGCGGTAACGGAACTGGTGCGATCACCTCGGGCGCCTGATCGGCCTCGGATGCCTGATCTGAGGTCTGCATCTCCTGCAGCGCTTGCTGATAGCGTTGTACGCCGGCGTCCGTTGCCAGCGCTTCGCGCTGCTCAGGGGGCAGCGAAAGATCATCATCAAGGTAGCGTTGTACCAGGGCCTCAGAGGGATCAAACAGGTTTGCTTCGATCGTGGTGAGAGACGGTGAGAGCCCGCGCATGTGATGTACTCCTCGCGCCTTGCGCCGAAGACGCCTCATGGGTGCCGGCACTGGGCGTGTATCAGTTTTATTGATCGAACGACATTCGATCATGTTGTAAAAACAGCCAAGGCTGATGCGCGATCCGTGCAAGACGCGATCAGCATGGCTCCTGACTGTTCAACGCAACCAGGCAGAGAATTTTCAACGCCAGGGACATTTCTTCCAGATGCTCGGGGTCGACTGGAATGCCGAGAGTCTGCAGCCACTGGCCCCGATAACTGGCGCGGAAGGCGTCGAGCGCGGCATCTTGGGTTTTTGGGACGGTGATGCCGATCTTGATCGCGCGGTTGTGATAAGAGCGGATGCCGTGCTTGCGCGCGAGGGCGCTCAGAGGGATCGCATCCGCTGGGTCGGGACACTGGTGACAGCGCAAGTAGAGCCGAATCCAGGTGCTTTCTTCAGCGAGTGCTGACCAAGTTCCCTGTCCGTTAAGGAAGTCTTGGGCCTCGCGCGTGATGTCCGCAAGCTCGACCCCGAGGAGTTGTGCGACATGGTCGCGTATCTGCGTGGCTTGTGCGCCCGCATCTTCGTTTGATAGTAGGGAACCAAGCTGATCCTCAACCAATTCATGGAGACCCTGGGTGAGTGGGTTGCCATCGATTGAGTCTTGGCCTGCGGATTGACTCAGAACTTTTTGATGGAGCTCGGCGAGCGTTTCACTTGGGTTTTCATCCTCGCTGGTTGGATGCACGCGATGCTTCAGGTATCCATCCCGCTTTCGGCTCAGGAGGTAATTTGTGTAGAACGTAGACAAGGCACCCGCGTGATCAACACTGGTCTGACGATCCGAGAGCGCGAAGACCTTGTCTTGGAAGAAGTCCTGGACCGCCTCATCGGGGGTCATGGCCAGCGTTGCGACGATATTGCGACACTTTGGCCTTAGGGCGTGGCAGATGATTGAGTAAAGCGTTTCCCATTCAGTTGCCGACAGGGTTGCGCGTCGGTTCCATAGGTCACTGAGTTGGCGGTCGACTGTATCGTTATGAGGCGTGTTCGCGGTCACGAGCATCCCTCCTGGGCGCGCTTCCAGTTAGCAATGGCGAGGCGAGTGGGGTGATCAAGGATGCCGAGCTCTATCAATGCGTCCTGAGAGACCGCCTCAACGCGCGGGCAAAGGTAGCTGTCGCGTTCATCCTGATGGGGCCGTTTGAGGAAACATTTTCCGTGAGGGATGCAGAAAAAATCCGCATGCCGCTTCGTTGTCGCAGGAAACAGATAGGTGCGTGAACCGAGCCTTGCCCACGAAATCGCTACGCGCCATTCCGATGGGGTGCGCCGATTGCGACCGAAGACCAACGCTGATTGCTGAACGAGATAGCAGGTTCCTTGCGCGAAATCTGCTTGTGGGGTGTGCGCCTGAGGTCTTGGGCGCCGCTGGTACAGATGCATCGATAGCGTCTCCTTCTGTCTCGCCAGGGCGATCGTGCCTGGCCACCCTGCGTAGGTGTTGGGATTCTAGCACCTCCGAGTGCCGAATCAGGAGCGCGGCAACGCAACGCTGAAAATCCCTCCGAAGGGTGCGTTGACACTGGCAGAGACCAGATTCGCGCCACCGCCCCCGGAGGATTTCCCATGACCGCAAGCACTCAGCCTTCCGCCCGTGCCATTCGTCCCGTTCACGCTCTTCCGTTTGTCGCGGTGCTCGCCAGTGCCAGTGCGCTGTGCTGTGTCAGCGCCAGTGCGGAGGCAGGCGGGTTCCGGAGTCATCGAGCTGACGCCGCACTCGAAGCCGCTCAGCTCATCGCGCCCCCATCAGCTGCTGCTGCGCTTGAGGTGGTTGACACCGTTAGGGACACGGCCGCAACGGCGGCGGGTGCGACCACGGCGGCCTCGGTGGCGGGTGGTTCTGGCCCGGTCATTCTGAGCAAGCTTGCCGCAGCCGGTGGGCCTGTCACTGCGGGTGCGCTTTCCGGGTTCGGTGTTGCTGGTCTGCAGAACAAGTATCTCTATTCGGACTGCGACAACGTTGATGCCTGCGATGCGGCGGCGATTGCCGGCTATGCAGGAGCAGGTGCGGGTGTTGCCGGGGCGGCGGCTCTGGGGGCGACCTATGGGGTCGGGGCCTCTGGATTGGCCGCCATTGGCGGCATGGTCGGTGGCGGGATGGCTGTGGGAGCTGCGGGTCTGATTGCGCTGCCGGCATTGGGTGCGGTGGCGATCGGCGCCGGCGTCTATGGCATTGCTTCGCTGTTCAGCGACTGAGAGGTTTTCGATGCTCGAAGTTCCATCGCGGAGGAGGCTTGCCATGACCCGTCCAACATCATCCCTGCTGGTCCCGGTCGCTGTACTTGCGGTCGGTCTTTCACTGTTTCCTGAGACCGGTGAAGCCCGTTCAGTGCTTGGGCGGCTGTGGGATCGTTTTGCCGAGCCATCAGTGGAGATCCTGGCGAAGGCCGTACCGCCGAAAACCGCCGCAGCGATGCGTTGGCCTCAATCCCGGTCGGCAGCGAACGGCCGGGTGATCGCCTTTGTCAGCTCGCATCAGAAGGGTACGCTTGGCGACCGGCTCACGGCCTTGCGGCTGACCGGGCAAGGCTATGAGAAGCTACCCAGCAAATACAATAGCCTGCATGGCATTGATGGGGTCTTTGTGCGGCGCACCCCAAAGGGAGATATCGCTGAGATCCGACTGGTTGAGAACAAGGTCGATTCGGCGATGCTCAACCCCGGCCCGCCGGCGCAGATGAGTGATGCCTGGATTCGGCAATCGTGCCAGAAGATGCTGAACACCGGCGATGCCGGGGCGGCGGACACCGCGCGCTTGGTGCTTGCGCATCTGGACAGCCCAAGACTGCGGCGCGAGCTGTGGCATCATGACCTGTCAACCGGCAAGACGACCGTGCGCAGCGTCGATCATAGCGGTCAGCCACAGAATATCAACCAGCGCTGGGGGGATCGGCTGGTGGCGAATGAGCTGAATCGCCAGTGCGAAGCGGCGCGGTTGGTGTGTCAGACGCCGTAGCCGCCTGAGCACAAGCTCACGGCCTCACGGCCGGATGCTCGGCTGCATGCTAACCATCGTTCATTACGTAATCGCTATAGGTTTCTGCTAGAGGATGATTGCAATGACGGATACCAAGACCAACACTCAGCCCAATGGTCCCTTTTTCAACGCGGATCTCGCCGACGAGACGCGTCGGGAGGAGATTGCGCGGCAACTCGAGGGGGTGCAGTGGCGGATGACGATCGATAGCAATCAGCCGTCCGATCGTGTGTTTGGATTCCTTGCTCATGCCGCATTTCCGGATGGTGTGTTCTTTTCTACACGAAACCTCGGGCCATGGGCTGAAAACGGAAAGCTGAGGCCATTTACGACGGTTGACGTTGAGGTCAAGCCAAAATTTGATGATGGAAAAGAGCGCTGGGGCTTCGCGGTCGCCAAAGCCGACTGCGTTGAGATTCTGACGGATTTGGAGTTCGCGCTCCAGAAGCTGCGTCACTATGTGTCTTCGTGGAAGGATGATGGCGGTGCGGAGCTGCCATCATTGCAGTCCGCTTGCCTAGAGATTGATCCAGACTGCCAGTCTCAGATTGATAAGGTGATGAAGTTAGGTCGGGGGGACGAGAATCTGCTCAACGCTTTCTACAATCTCGGGAGGCGGCTTGGCAAGTCCTTCGTCACAGATCCAGTGTTTCTTGAAAAATTACAGCAACTCAATGACCGCCGACCTGATCTGACGGGTAATGCCTGGTTTAATGTCAGAAAAGGGGCGACCGCCGCTAAGCGCGGAGCGGATGCTGGAAAACGCAGACGACAGGGCCAGCCGGTGTCCAAGATACGGGCGCCTCAGCAAGTCAGCGCGCCATCCCCCAAGGCCCTGCCGGCGCTGGAAAAGACTGATCTACCTTTAGCGCAACCAACCGCGTTGCATCCGCGTGACCTTCGTGCGCTGAATCCCCAGCCAGTCTGGCAACTCCTGATTGATGAAACAGGCACTGCCTTCGGTCTGGAAGCGGGCGGTTTAAGTGCCGATGATCGCACCCTGGGACGATTTGTTGGTCTGTTACTTCCCGCCGAACAACAGGGGCTCGCGCCTCTGCCGGTCGGCTGGCATGCCGTGGACCAAGGCATCGACGAGATCGATCGGGTCGTGCAGGGCATTCTGGATGCACCTGTCGGCGTCATCGGCATCACCGTACAGCAGCTCCCGCAAGCGCCGGGTGAACGCTGGGCGTTCGGCGTGATTCGTTTGATCGATCTGGTTTTGCGGTTGATGCCGCTCGATGAACTGACTCGGCTCGAGGTGCTGATCGAACAGCGCGGGCGGGTCTTCAAAGGCGGCACCCAATGGCCCGCCGTGGCCGAACAGGCGCGCTTGCGTCTGGCGGAAGGCTATCCCGAGCGGGCGCAACAGGTGGAATTGACGATTCGCACCATTACCAAGCAGGACTCTCCCTATAACGGCTACGTCGATGCGCTGGCGTTCATCGCCTCCGGCAGTTCCGAGCATTCCCGTGCCTGTCTTGCTGCTTCCGGGCTCTCAGGCACTTGCCTGTTGGGTGGTGATGCCGAGTTCCTCGGTCGCATGCTGGAATGGATGGACCGGGGCCGCACGCTCGAAGGTATCGACTGGACAGCACTGCTGGCCACGCCGGAGTCTGAACAGCCGGGGAGCTTGGTCGCAACCCTGCTGGAGCGTCTCGGTACTGCCGCCGCGCGTGATACTAGCCTATGGCGCCGCTATCTCGATCACCTGTCGGGGCATTTGGATAGTCGGAATCTCAATCTGCCCTTGCTCGGACGTCAAGTCATTTGGCTGGATCGCTGGAAGCCTGTTGATCAGGCGCTGCCGCAGCCCATGCGGTTGCTATGGCTGACGGCGCAATTGGCGCGGGCCAATCATCTGGGCCAAACCGAACAGCCCTGGATTGAGGAGATGCGCGCGCTCGCTGACCAACTGTTCAGGGAGGACGCCAAGCTGGTCTGTCGTGCCGAGCTGAATCTCGCGGTGACCGCTACGAACCAGTTTGATTTCGAGCAGGCTGGTCAAGCTCTAAAACGCTGGAACCCCACGACGGTCGAGGCGCCTGGGGGGCTGCGCGGGCTGATGCAGAAATTGCTCGGGATGCAACCGCCACCGGTCGGAACGCAGGCCGATCCCGCGGCCACTGCCGGGCTGCGTTACTGGGGACAGCTGCGCTCCAGTCTTGGACAGCACGCGGCTTTTCTTGGCGATCTTGATGCTGCGGTGCGCTATTTCGATGAGGCGCTGGCGTGTTTCGATCAGTTGTCCGACCCGGAAATGGCGCGCAAGGAAAAGGGTCAGACCAATACCTATCGTGCGATCGCACTGATGGATGATCCGGCTCAAGATGAGACGAAGGTCCGTCAAGCGGTTGAAACCGTGATCGGCGCTTTGCCGCAAGCCTTGGACAGGCTCGCCGGATCGGTGTCGAACCATGACAAATATGCCCATCATCTGGCCTTGCGTTGGCTGGTGCATCGGCCCGATGCCACCTTGGCCGAGCAGTATCTGGCGCGGCGAGAGGACTGGGATACGGCAGAAGGGCATCCCTGGCCCCTGATCCAGCTCTACCGGGGGCTGCTGCTGTATCCTCAGGATGCCGAAGCCGCACGGGAACTGGCGCTCGATGGCGCGGGCGTTGCCTTTGCTGATGACAGCGGGCCTGTGGTGCGCCTGATTGGCGCCTGCTGCCGCACGATTGCGGCGGGATGGGGTGAGCCTTGGGAGCAGGCAGCGTCAGTGCTCAATCAGCTTGATCAATCGCTGCCGTTGGCTGTGCCACGGATTAATCGGCTGCGTCACGCCCAACACACTCCGATGGAACCGCTCGCGCTGCTGCGATTCGTGCTGCCGTTCAATTTTCGTTGACAGCGACCACTCGAAAACCAGCCGGGTCGTGAGTGTGTCGCCTCAGGGTTACGCCTAAGTTGACGCGCTAGACCCCATACACATCCGGTTTGCCATGAGATGGGGCAACTTCAGGACGGAGTAACCCTAAACGGGTCTATTCGACCCGCATCTGGACTTTCAGTCCGTAATTCCAGCCCTTTTAAGGTGGCGAAATTCGTCTGACTGCAAGCCCCTGATTTTTCGTCAAGGTGCTTGCGGCGGATAGCGTGGTTCGGTGACTGCCAGATTCGCCCGGCATCGTAAACCACTGATCTTAAATGTTGTTTTTATGCACCTTAAAAGGGCTGGTCCGTAATTCCAACCCGCTAGCTTTAGCTGTTGGTTGTTGAGTAAGCTCTCTCTGCAACTCTATCCAGTACATCAAGAACGGCAAAACTTACCATATAAGCTTGGTTTTTACTTGGAATCGGAGCTTGTTCTTTGGCATGAACACCTATTATTCTTTGCTGATTGATAATATTCCACATGTTTTTGATTGCAGGATCAAAATATGTATCTGAGTCTTCGATTTCACGTAGTAATTTGCCGACCATCCAATCCTTTTCTACTTCTCTGCCTATAATAACCAATTGCATCTTGAGGCAAAGCTCAAGAATTCTTCCGGCAATTGCAAGCGTTGCTCTATAAGCCTTTATATTAAGACAGGAGTTTAATTCTGCAAGGTCATTTCTTAGATCTGGATAGTGAATAGTGTTAGAGAGGTGAGTTTCAATTTTATTGGATGTTTCCTGGAGCGACTCTAATAGTCCTTCAAGACTTATTTTGTCATCGGTTACAGTATTTTCATCGGCAATTGTTTCTGCTAGTTGAGGTGTTATAGGGAGATATCCTTCGTCCTCAGTTTCTTCCCAATGTCCACGTTCATAACGATCATACGTGTAGAACAAATAGTAATCGTTTTTTTCATTATGTTTGCATAAGTAAAATGTATACTCATAAATCGGGCCTGGCCATTGATACGCATCTTTTGTATTCCAAGCGCAATGGTATGATCCTGGTATTGTCTTGCGAACTATACATTCACTAAATTTAATGTTTTGCATATTTATCTCGAAGCCTAATACTACTTTGCTAGATTAATTCCGAGCCCCTGGCTCAACCAGTATCATTCGCGCTGTCGGGATCATTTTCTCTCAACGGTGTCCGCTTCCCCCTCACAGGTACGCCATCAACAATGGCCGCAGCTGCGTCTCATAGAGCTGTGGCGAGGCCGGCTTGAGAAACGCGAGTTTAAAGAAGCGTAACACCTGGCGGCTCAGTTTCGACGTATAGCGATACAGCGGCGCACTCCAAGCCGGGCGCTCCGTACCGACCGCCCGATCGGCGAGCCCCTGTTGGCGCCGATCCTGCTTACGCAACACCTTCTCATCGCGAGCGGGCTCGCCCTGCAGGCAGCGCGCGAGCATCAGGTGCACCAGCAGGGTGGTGATGATCGCCAGATCGGCCTGATTGGCGATCGCCACCGATGACTTGCCCCACGCCTTGGCCACCGCGAAGTCATTCTTCCAGTTGTCATGCGTCTTCTCCTGTTCCCAGCGCCGGCCATACAGGAAGGCGACCACACCTGGCAGCAGGGTGAAATCGTTGCTTAACAACTCCAGCTCCTTGCCTCCTGGCGTGCGGTAGCGGATCAGACGCCACTCCTGCTGCGAGCTGGTCAGCCGGATGCGCAGGTCCGAGAGGACCCCCGCGTTGCAGGGATGCTCAGCGATCGGTAAGCCTTCGGTTGAATCCACGCAGAGGTTCTTCTTCATGCGGGTGATCACCGTCGCCCTGAGCGCCCGCTTCTTGGCATCCCAAAACGGTGCATTGACAAAGCCCCGATCCACCACCCAGAGGGTCCGGCGCTCTTGGGTCAAGGCGTCGCTGCGTTGATCATACGCGCGCAACACCCGCATCTCATGGTGGCTGCGCGTCTCGCTCAGCACATCGTCAATGACCCCGATGCGCATGTTCTGGAAGGCCAGCAAGGCATGCCCCTTGGGATTGTCCTCACCACCCTGTTTGGGTGTGCAGCGGGGATAGTGGGCGCTCTCCTGCTGGTAGGTCCCGTCCAGCGCCCGCACCGGGCGTCCAGCCAGCCCAGGAATCTCGGCCAAGCGATCCGGCAAGGCAGCCGCCGCCTCGGCGCGCAGTTCCGCCACCACCGCCCGCAACACCGCTTGGCGCTCCGTGGAGGCCAACGCATCCGCCCAGGTCGAGCGCGCCAAGGGCGGGCGCTCAACAGCATTCACATCCAGATGCAGCAGCTGCTGAATCTGCTCGCGCAGCGCCGAGGTACCCTGCAGATGGCGCAGCACACCAAGACTGATGAAGGCCTCGCTGCTCAGCACCCGCCCGGGCGCCTTGGGCGGGCGCACGCGAGACAAGGCGCGCTGCAGAGGCGCGAGCACGTCGCCAAAGACGGTGTGATCCGTGAGCGTTTGCATTAGGCTGGTTAATCGGGTTTTATCACACATGGTCGCGTTCTCGATAGGATGGGCCTATGAAAACGCTTTTCGTCGCCGGCTCTCTTGTCAAGCGTTTTTATTGATACGATTGCGGCAGATCAATAAAAAGGCGACCGCTCACAGCGGGCTGGGCGGGTCTGCGGGCCGCCCTCAACGGGCGAATCAAAACACAAACTTGCCTGCCTTCGGATGCCATCGACAGCCTCTGGTGGCCGGTTAAACTCGATCAGGCTGTGGCTCATTGGTTTGGGAGCCGGTCACCGTTGATTTTCTCTATAATATCGCTCAATGTCTTTACGTCGTTGTGCATGCCGAATATCCATCTGTGCGATGCGCCGATCAACCGCATCAGGATCATTGAGGAGCATGGCGATGATGAGCAAACGGATGTCACGCGCACTCAACAGTGGGCAGGACGCTGTTTGCTAAATACGCTCCTTCACCAAGAACGACAAGGACAGCATGACCAGTGCAGCCCTGACGCACGACTTCCGAGGCGTCAGCAGATTGGCTGGAAAAGTGGTGATATTCCCATCCAACCCCAGCGCGAAGCGAGCCTGAGCGCCATCCTGGCGGCAAAAAACCGACCCCGATCGAGGCTGAAGCCCCCTGAGGCAACAGGCCCCCGCCGCCTGCGGTGAGCAAGCGGTCACCCTCACGCCGGCGTCGGCCTCAGCGCAAGCGCAATCGAAACGGACGGTTCAGGCGCTGCTCAATCTCCACGGGATCGAGCCAAGGACCGGTGAGGGTCGTGCGGATCAAGCCGATCGCCGCCTGCACCCCAAGCTGAGCGAACAGCCCAGCGAGCTCCTTGGAGAAGCGGGCCAAGGTATTGATCAGGTGCGCCAAGCGCATCAGGAAGTGGTACCCCTTCATCGCATTCCACTGCTTAGCGAACGCATGCTCATAGGCATAGCCCTGGTGCTTTTCGACCAAAAACGCCCCCTCGATGCCCCAGCGATAGCGCGCCCCCAGGTTACAGCGGGTATGCACATTGAGCCGACTTAAAGGGCGCGAGGACAGCCACACATGTCGGCTCTCCTGGGTGACAATCTCCGCGGTTTGGGGATCAACCACCTGCCAGTGCTCGCGGCACGTCACCACATGGACCTCGAGCGACTTCTTGGCATTGGGTCCATACGCATAATGAATCGCATTCACCCACTGGAAATCCTGCTCGCGTTCGCCCCAGCGCTGCTGTAGGCGGTTGTCCGGCTGTTCGTGGCCCAGGCTTCGGACCTCCTCCCATACGCTGGGCAGCGAACCGTCCTTGAGCACGATCATGAAATCCCAGTGGTAGGAGCGGCAGCGCTCCATGATCGGCCCATTGGCATAGAGGCCATCGAGCAGCAGCATCACTGGCAGGCGTGGGAAGGCCGTCTTGATGCGGGCCGCGAGGCGGTGAAAGGCCTTGGTCTCGCAGTCCTGCTTACGCTGTTCGCCATCACCGGGCGCGTACTCGAGAAACTCGCTCATCAAGGGGATGACCATGCCGTTGCGAAAGCACAGGCTGGCCTCGAGGACATAGACATAATACTGATACTGTTGCTCATCCTCGCTGTCGGGATCGACCTTGGGACCGATACGCCGCTGTAGCAAATGCTCACCCCACAACATTGAGAAGGCGATCTTCTGGGTGCCATCAATGCCAACGGGATAGGCGTTGTTGATCAGGTAGCGGGCAAACGTCTTGTTGCGAATCAGCTGCTTGACCAGCTCAAGATGCGCCTGCTCGATGGCACTGACATCGATGCGCGCGAGCACGCGAAACAGGGTATCGGCATGCGGGAGGCGCTCGAGCTGCGGAAACAACAGCCGCAGGTTCTGCTCGAACATCGGTCGGGTGAGCTCGGCATTGGCCGCCCGTCGGGAACCGTACTGAAACACAAACGCCAACAGTCCATAGAGCATCAGGACGGTGAGCTTGTGTTTGGTTTTCTTGGGGTTGCGCGGATCGGGGATCTTGCTCAAACGCTTGAGCAGCACGGGTAGCATCCGGCGCATGATCAGGATCAGCGCCGAGACCGCCTCGGTGCGCGCCGTGCGTTCTTCGTCGACGCTCTGAAAGGGGGAGGTGCGATTGGACGCCGTCGGCGCCGACGGCGGGTTCAGTCCGGCTTCACGCTGTTGCTGGCGTAAGCGGTCGTGCTGGCGTTTTTTTTCTCGCCTGTGCTTTGATCGCTTCGCGTCCCGGTCGTCGGCTTGGGTGGCTCATGGTTGACCTCTGAGTGAGCTGGAGCACAAGCGTGCCCGAAAGTCCGCCTGCAACGGCTTGGCGAACAGCAGTTTGGGGTGGGTGTGATAGTGCTTTCCCGGGCGCACCAGGCCTGCACCGCTGGTGCGCCCCAACAGTTCCCAGCCGGCGCCACGGTAACAACTGCCGCGATACTGGCGCGGGTCGACGAAGGTCTCCAGCAGCAGCGGGCGATAGCCCCAGCGTGCCTGCCAGTCGTCGCCGACCTGGCGCGCCAGCTGTCCCAGCACGTGGCTGGCCAGATTCGGCACCATGACACCGGGGAACAGGAGGAAGCGGCTGTTATTGAGCACCCAGGGCAGGTTCGCGAGGCGTTGCCGGTCACTCCAGCCAATCCAGCGCTCGCGTGCGCTCAAGGCTTTGGCCGCACCGCTGAGCAGGACACAGCCGAGCCAGTGCTCGGCGGATTCGATGAGGTAGCGCGCCCAGTAGCCGAAGGGTTGTTTGTAGCCGAGGGGATGATGGCGCGCGAGGGCGTCATTGCAGCGCTGTTCATCGCGCGCCTCGCGGGCCAGGCGCAGACGCACGCCGCCGAGCGCGCAGAGCGGGCCGGCGAGTGTCGGCAGCGGATCGGGCAGCGGATCGGGCAGCGGGCTGGTCGCGAGCGCGGCGCGCACGCGCGGGCCGGGATGGCTTTTCTCTTGCCGCAGCGCCGGGCGGCGCAGTTGCCCGGCCGCTTCCAGGCGGGTCAGCAGCTTGGTGCAGGCGTCAATCTTTGGCCGGCCTGCTGGCGTGAGCCAGTCGAGGTGCTCGCAGAGCGTGGCGGTGAGCTCCGAGCGTGCTAATCCGGGAAAGCGTGCAGTGAAGGCGCGGATGTAGGCGAGATCCTCGGGCGTGATCTCTCGATCCCCTTGCCACCAGGTCGTGCGGTCTTGATCGTGCATGCAAGGCGCATCCGGTCTGCAGAATGATTCAGGCTCAATCGTCTCACGACGCCGACGTCGTGATCTACCCGCTTTTGCGAACACTTTTTTCGCCTTCCCCGCAGGCCTTACTGGGGTTAGGCTCTGGAGATCGTGCGTCAGGGCTGTGGGCATGGAGCATCTGCGCTGCAAGACGCCCGCGATGGCCCGCAAGGAGCTGTGGGTCTACCTGCTCGCCTACAATCTGATCCGCCTGCTCATGGCTCAATCCGCGCTGCTCGCCGACCAGCTCCCGCGTCAGCTAAGCTTCAAGCACAGCGTTCAGATCTGGTTGGCATAGCAGCAGCGCAGTGGTGACAGCGAGGAGGGCGTCACCCTCAATGCCCTGCTGATCCTCATCGCCGGACCCCGTGTCGGACAGCGTCCCGGCCGCATCGAGCCCCGCGCGCTAAAGCGTCGACCCAAACCGTTCCCCCTCTTGATGCAGCCACGAGAGGCGGCCCAGCAGCATGTGCGCGAGCATGGTCATCCGAAGAAGAAGAATTAGCGCTAAAGCCTAGCGTATGAAGGCCGCCTGTAAGTTACTGTTTTAAAAAAGATAGTCTGCTTAAGTAAGTGCGATTCCAACCCGACCCCTTTGCTCAGCACCCATTACAGGCACGTCAACGCTCGTACGGGTCGGTCCGTCCTCGAACCCTGCATTGGTACTCTGTGCCTTGCTTTTCTTCGCTTGGCAGGCTCCCTTGGCATCAGGGTCCGAGTTCCCGCAGTTCCACCGAAGCGCCTGAATCGAGCTCGCGCCCTCTCTATGCCGGACACCACCCACCCAGTACACAGGTTCCCGATGGGCTCGTCCCAGAGATCATTGTGGCCTCTGGTTTTGATGTCTGCTGTTCAGTTTCGACACCTCAACGAGGGTTCGTGGTCACTCGCCTTCTCGATTCTTACCTGACGCATCACATGGATGCGCCTTCTCCCCCGACGCTCACGACCACGGTCTTCAGCCAAGGCCGCTCGGGGGTGGTTTGGAGCCGGCCCCTGCAGGCAGACTCCGGCGGGTCGGTTCCGCCATCGCTTCGGCAGCTTCTCATGCTGCCCGGTCAGCTCCTTGCCGACCAAAGCCGCATTGCTGCGGCACACACAACTACCTTGACATTCACCGCTCGTGCTGGGTCCAAACCTTCCGCCAAATTTCGTCGCAGTTCCCGCTTCAGATCAGCTCGGTTCGGTCTGCTGCGGTGGGGGCCGCCGCGTAGGCGTGGCAAGGCTTTGGCGACCGGGTTACGCCGCTGCGGCGGTTGGTGCTTGATGTTCTTCATGCTGGCTCCTGTTCGCTCAGATGTTGATAAGGACTCGGGTTATCTGCTTGTGTGTGAATAGCAACCTTCTTGCCGGTAAAAAAGCTTGGATTAAGCACAGTGAAAGCACTCTTTGGTTCGCTGTTCGAGACTGTCATGATCCGCATAGATGCAGGGTTCCAGGTTATTCTCATAGACTTGGATCGGACGATGCGCCTGACGGCCGGTGAATTGGTTGAGCAGGGTATCGACGGCGAGCGTTGCGAGCATGCTGTTGAGCGTCTTAACCGCCGGTTCCTTGACGTCTTGGCCGTTGACATAGCCTCGTTGTGCGAAGACTTCGCCCAGCCCAGGGATGGTTTCAGCGGCGATTTGGGTGGGTGCGATGCGCCCGAGGCAATTTAGACACAAGCGGTCGCCCCATCGCGCCGTGATGACCTCGCCACTCATATCGGTGATGCGGCCATCGTTCACGCTGATATTGACGCCAGCAGCGATGAGTGGAATGCCGAACTGCAGCGCAATCGCTTGGGCGCGGTAACGGCTCGCGTGGCTATCGGTTGCGAGCATGATCCAGTCGCAGGTGGCGAGTGCTGGGAGCAGGTCCGGCTCCTCGATGCCACAGGCATGGGCGGTGATGGTCGCCTCGGGATTGATGCGCAGCAGGTGATCGCGCACGGCATCGACTTTAAGCCGTCCGTTTTGCGCATCCTGCAGGCCTGCACCCACGATGCGATTAAGGTTGGTGGTCTCAACCCGGTCGTGATCAATCAGGTGGAGATGATGAAAACCATTGTGGATCAAGTGCTCAGCGATGATCGATCCCAGCCCGCCGACGCCGACGACCGCGATGGTTTGGTCATGAACGATCTGGCGCAGCACGTCTAGGCCGAGCGCAAGTACGCCCCGTGCGAGAAAGCCGTTATCTGGGTCCAAGGCCGTGGCATGGTCGTCTCGCATCTGCCGGGCCTGATCGGCGCTCGGCCAGTGTTCTAGGGCCGTCTGCGTGCAAACCTGTGCGGGACATGGCGTTGAGAGGCCATCGTGGCGCTCCCAGAGGCGCGCCGAGTAATCGGAGCGGCTCAGGACGAGACTGGCGTAATGCATATCCAGGGTCTCGGTGAGCCAGTCGTGAAAGGCCCGTTCATCGGCATCATCATGCGCGGAGAACGCCACCCCATCGGCACAGAACGGATGGGTATGGACGTCGATCAGGGTGTCGGCGTCGCCTTTCTCCTGCATCTCGACCAGGCGGTCATAGATGTATTCTCGGCGCAGGCGTAGGTGGGCAACGCTGCGGCTCTCGTAATCTGCTGGCATGGGAAAGTGGCTGGCAATCACGCGGATGATACGGGTGTCGCCCGCGTCCTCGCGTTGGCCAAGCAGCAAGCCGAAGGCCTCCTGGCTGGGGTCGGCTAGCAGGCGCTGACGCAGGCGCGCGAAGTCTCCCTGAGGAAAGCGGATGCGGATGGATGCCATGATTTCAGTTCCCCAAGACTTCCTTGACCAGATGGATATAGGTGTAGAGGTTGTCGCCATCACGCCAATTGCGCGCGGGTTGCCATGCGCCATTGTGGATATAGGTGCAATACCACTTCCAGCCGTTGCGAATCGGCTCGTCCCAGGCCCCATGCCCAACGCCATCGAAGAAATGCCCGTCCGGCGAGCAAGGGATGTCCGCCATCAGGTAAAAGCCGACAGGTGGCAGGGCCGGATACTCGTTAGGGAATGCGATCATCAGCGGCGAACGCTCGGCGATCCTGTGCCAACGCTGGGGCAGCCGGAAGTTAGGTACCACCATCCAGTGCGCATCGTCTTCGTCGAAGTCGATGCCCTGCTTGAACAGATGCTCGGCGACATCGATCACCTGCTCGGTAATGATGCCTTTGGACTTCGCCGAGCGCCGCCCGCCAAAGCTGTGGCCTTTTGAGCGATCCGGCATGGTGGTGATCTTCGCACCCCGACCGTACTTGTCCACTAACTCCCGGGGCTGGTAAGTCTTACCCTGCTGAATGGTCTCCACGCGTCCATTGGACTCCATGATGGCGCGACGGCCTTGGCCCGGTTTGGCGTAACGAGCCAGATCGCTGCCTTTGACGCCACTGCCAATGCTGCGCGGATCGATGCGTCTGCCGTTGATGATGGCCATGGTGCGTTCTCCTTCAGGCTGGTTGGGGATCAAAATCGTCCGAGGCTTACTGACACCAACGCGCGCTGTTGTGCCATTTTCAGTCGTCGCGAGCTGAATCGCTGGTGGTCGTCTAAGTTGGACGACTCCTTAGATGCGCAAGGCATGACGCGCGAACAGGATGGCGGCTAAGAGGAGCAGTGCGAAGAAAATCCCCCATCCACCCCACAGCAGGTAGATCACGCCGGCGACTCCGGCGCCGATCAGCGCTCGCTTCACACCTGGGCTGAGCGCACGCTGATGGCGCTGGTGATGAGCTTGGCGATGGTTTGGCTGATGGCGAGAGCGGCCGGTGCGACGCGGTGGGCGTGCGCGATCCGGCGGAAGACGGTCACGGTAGTTGCCGGCGTTGGGGATTCTGGACATGTCAGGACTCCTCTTTGATGGTAAGGGACTGGTGCTCGTGATTTGCATAGCTGCCGTGGGCAGCGAGAAGCACCGTCTCTGGCCAGCATCCGGTCAAAGGCTGCGCGCTCATTCTGATCAACGCCACGCGGGCAGTGATTTTGAGTCGTTGTGGTTTTATTTAGTCACTGTCGATGGCCCCCTTCAGGAGCCCGGGGCTTGTTAGCGACCAGTTCAAGGAAGAAGCAAGCTCAACAACCCGGGGACCGGGGACTGATGCTCAACCAGAGGCCATACTGTGATTGCTCGACAGGCAGATCGATGTGGTGGTCAGGAAGCGGCTTAAGCCTGACATGCCAAGGATTGTGACGATTTTTGAAAATCGCTGAAGTGCCAGCGTTATCTCTTCTGACAGCGTCTTTTACCAATGGCCTTTTAGGAGAATGACCATGACTACACAGAAGCGCTCCATCGTTGACATGAACACCAATGGACTGATCGAGAGCTTGACCGTGCTGCCCGCCCGTCAAATGGCTCGGAGATGGATTCGAACCAAGGGCGCTAAGGTGGTTGCGCAGTATGCTGGTAAATCGGTGGGCAAGACGGTAGCGCGTACTGCGGCTTCGCCTTATCTGTTGCTAGCCGATGCTGCTGAATTTGCAACACGGGAATTTATGGATCGTAGTCAAGAAGACACTCAGTTGACTCAGCGTGTCTCCAAAGGCGTCGGTTTTGGTGCCAGCGTCGGCATTGGCGCTGCCGTGGGCGGTCCGATTGGCGCCGGGGTTGGTGTGACTGTTTGGGCGCTGGGTGAGGTCATTGAGGCTGCATGGGAAAGAACAGCCACCTGATGTCGCGGCCCTCCTCGCTTTGACCTGAAGAATTACCTCGGCCAAGTTAATTGTCACCGAACACTGGAGAGACCCTGTTCGGCTACAGAGTGCAACAAGCGGGTGGACGATTGACCCAGACAGAGAGTTGCGAGACGCGCTTGACCAGACTCGAAGACCTCTAGCCGAGGGATTTCGCCACACTAGTGCGCAGATAGCGGTTGGCATTGCCACCGCTCACGCCGCAACGCTTATACGATGGCTTGGTCGCGGAGATCGCCCTGAAGGAGCCAGAGCGGACCCCAAGGCCGATTGGGTTTGCCGCCAAATTCTGAGGTGATCGCTCGGACATGAACCCGCTTCTGCGCGAGGGTGCCTTAGCGCAACCCGTCGCGCAGCGGCACGAAGCTGCCATCCAGAGTCGCGTTGAACCGGCTGCCCAGCTGCAGCAGCCAGGTCTCATGCTGGGCGTTGAGCGCGTCCTTGAGGGCCTGCTTCTCACCGTTCAGAACCTCCAGGATGTCGGCACGCATGTCTTCGCGCGAGAGGCTCTCATCGATCTCGACGAACGCTTTATCGGCCGCGAGCCAGGTGACAACGGCTGCGCCGACGCCGCAGGCAATCGCGCCCGGGCCAGCAGGGGAGCAGATTGCGGCCCCACCCAGGGCAGCGACGCCGGCGGACGCGCCTTTCTTGGCCGCCGTCTTGGCCAGAAGTGACGCCCCCAGCTGGAAGCTCTTCTTGGCGGCAACCTTGCCGATGACTTTGGCCGCGACTGTCTTCGACAGCAGTTTCGTGGCGATAACCGTCCCGGCCGTCGCCCCCGTGCCCGCAGCGCTCAAGGCCCGGAGGCCATCACGGTTCAGGCTGGCAACGTCCTCCAAGCTCAGCAGGTCGGGTCGACAGGCAGAGACCGATTGCCACTGTGACAGCTGCTCTTCGAGCCCACGGGAGAAACCGGCGAGCTGAGTCTCGGCCAGTTCGAGCGCCTGCTTAGACGTCGCCTCCAGCCCAGCCTGAAAGCCGGTGTCCACGAAGACGCGTTGCTCGAGTTGCTCGGTCATGAGCGCGGAGAGATCGCCGACGATCACCGCGCCGAGGCGCTGGTATTCACCGGCGACGGTGAAGTACCAGTCCAGATAGGTATCCACGCCGCCCTCAAGCTTGGCGAACAGGGCGTCGACTTCGTCATCCACGTGACTCGCCATCTGCTGATCGATGGCCTTGAGCTCAGCGGCCACCTCGGCATCGAGTTCGGCGCGCAGCTCAGCACGGGCCTGTGCATCGGGATGGCAAGGATCAAGGCGCTCGGCGAGCGGCTCGGGCAAGGTCTGGAATGCCTCTAGGTCGAGATCCCGCAGTTTGATGCTGGCATAGAGGCTTGGCAGGGCCAGGATCAGGAGGGTGATCAGAAAGGTCTTGGCCAGGGCGCCACCACCGACGACGGCATCGACCGGTCGGCTGCGACGTTCGACGAGCACGATCAGGCCGGTCAGGTACAGCGTGAAGGTCAGCGCGATCAGTCCAAAACGCAGCAGGAAGACCAACCAAGCGCCGATCTGAAGAGGCAGATCGGCCAATTGCGGGATGATGACCTGCGCCCAGTGCCAGCTGAACTGATCGAGGGCGGCAAAGAGGCCAATCAGCCAACCGAGCGCCGGGCAGGTCGCCTGCGCGCTGTGTGTGACGAAGGTCTGCTCGATGAGCGCACGCCAGTCGGCGAGCCGGGTATCAGCCGTGCCGGTGATCGCGAAGTCGATGATGAAGAAGGCGAGCGCGATGAGGGCCATGTTCGCCCAGAACAGAGACCAGCCGCGGGTGACGATGTCGAGCACCTCTGGGCGCACCTCTGATTGCAGGCGCCGACGAACACCCTGGTAGATCCAGGGCAGCAGCAGGAGGTTGGCCAACAGCACCCCCCACTGGATGGCGCTCAGCAGCGTGCCCAAGGCCAACAGTGACGCACTGAATGCGATGGCGACGACGAGCAGAACGCCGCTGGTGAGATGCCCCTGCCATAAGAGGCTGCGTAAGCGACTCTCAGCGCTGGTCGAGCCGTGCAACAGGGCGCGGCGGCTGAACAGTGCCGACTCACGCAGAGCCAGCCAGATCGGTACGGCTATGAGGATCGGCAGCACCAGGGCGAGCCAACAGGGCGCAACAGCAACGCCCTCCACGGCGGCGAACAGGGCAAAGCCGCCCAGCAGCAGGCCAATGGTCATGGCCGCGATGCTGGCACCTTGCGGGGCTGCTTGCGGATGCGGTTCAGGATGGTGCATGTTGAAGGTTCCTTGAGATCAACCGTTCGGTTTTGGAAAAACCGGATTCATCCTCTCACTGTTGAAAAAGTTGCGGTGTTCACCGTAACGCTGGTCAGACGGCCTCCTCATCAGCGGGATTGCGTCGGCGCCGCCCGCGTTGCTGCCAACGGCGCACCGAAGGATAACCAAGGCGAGGGCAATGAACACAATTCGCCGTCAGCGTTCAGAATGCGTTCTGTGCACGATCCAACGTCGCCTTTGGGGCGGAACAGCGGTCGATTGACCGTATCAAGAGTTAAGTGAGCCATCCTGATGACGCTAAGACAGCGTGACGCGCTTTCCAGTCTACAAGACGAACTGTTTCAACTAGACCATGCGTGTCGGCGCCTAAGCCGCAAGGCTAAGGCACTGGGTGAACTCCTCGAGCCGGCTGCAGCGGATGAGGACGCGTTCACCCCGGAGGAGGTTGAACGCCTGGTCCAGCTGAATGAGCGCTTGGCGTTCCTTGCGCGCCATCTGCAGGAGGTTGGTCAGACCCTATGCCCCCAGATGGAAGCGCGTGTCGCTGATCCCGATGATCCAATGGTGGACTTCGAGATCGAGGCGATCCTGCATTTCATGTTCCCTGAGGATGATCCGGACTATGACGAGGACAGTGATCCGTTTCTGACCAAACGCAGCTTCAACCTGAAAGTCGATCACAACGAAGGACGCGAGGGTGTGGATTACCGCGAATCCGTCCATCGCTTTCCAGGGCGGCTCAATCAGATCGCGCATTGTTGGCTGTTCCATGATCTCTATGATCACAGCTATGGGCTGGAGCAGCCGGCGTTGAGCCTCGTGGACTGTCTGCGCATCGACAAGATCTGGGTGACTGTCGCCGTCGAACATCAGGCGACACTCGATATTGAAACGGGCGCTTGGCTACCTGACACAATTTGAGCTTCGCGGTGTCCTTGGCAGCACAAGATACAGGTGTCTGGCGCTGTGACGGCCCCAAATTTCTTTCCCTACTTGTAGCGACCTGCAAACATCGGCGCCCCGACCTGCAAACATCGCGATTTTTGGCCCAGATTAACTGCCAATATCCGGCACCCCAAACCCACATTGTTTTGCCAACAGCCCACATTAGCTGACAACAGCCTGCAAACATCTGGGCCAACCCAAATTATGTGCAAACGGCTCTCGGGCTTCGGCGGGACTGGCGCGTAGCGAATTCTGGATACCCCATCCAGTGGTCGTCTCGGTTCGTCTCACCCGTTAGAAGTTTGAAGGTCAGCGCTTGCAGCCGTTCATCGATCGTAGGTCGATCAGTGCCGTGGAGCGTAGAACCTATTTGATCGGAAAACCATCTGGAACCGTTCATTTAAGCGTTGGTTGATGTCTCGGCCCCAAAGACATACTGCCGTGCTAGCCGTTCCCGATGCCGCTTGGCCTGTTGGCCAGAGCCTTTTCCCAGCACATCCACCAGTGCTAACAGATTCACTGCGCGCAGGATGACGCGCGCCTTGGGGGCGCCAACCAGGGTATCGTTGAAGAGTACGATCTGATCGCCGACGGCGCCCAGCGTCGGATAGAGCAAGATGGCGCTTGGCAGGGACCCAGCCTGGGTCAGGGCGTAGATCGCCAGTTGGTAGAGCATGTAGGACGGTAGGGGTTTCACCGAGAGGTCGCGATACTTGGCGTCCAGGACGACTTGCTTGTGGTCGTGATTGCGCACCATGAAGTCCGGGCGCGGCACCGGTCCCTTATTGCCTATTGGGTTGTGCTGCGAGTCGTAAGTAAAAATGCCATGCAAGCGGTGCTCGCCGACGACCTCGCAGCCCGGCAGATGCTCACGCAGAAAACGTCCGAGCAGTGCCTGGAAAAAGGCATTCATATCGAACAAAAACCCCGACAGGGTGACTCCCGCCGGCGGATCATCCAACGACACCGCCGAGCCTTGAAGGAGCAGGGCAATCAGGGCAAGCGACGGTTGGTAATGCGCGGTGCGCCGATCCAGTGCGTTGAGTGCACCGTTGATCATCGCGGGATCAAGCGCGGGCGGCACATCGTCGAGATCCATTCGCCGCACGAGATCGCGCAGTTGCACACGAAGCTCGAGATCACCCGCTCTGGCAACACCGAATGCCAGCCCGGCGGCAAGGACAAGGTTCAGCGTGATCTCAGGGTGACGCGGATAGTCGATACACGGTAAGGACGCGCGCGTCAGCGGCCCATCCCCGGCAAGGCGGGCAAAGTCGATCTGACCGCGTGGCGACTGCCGATGCGCTGCCGTTCTTCGATAATCGCGCTGCAGTCCGCGCGCAAGCAAGGCCGTGGCTTCGGCGCGCAGTTGCTCCAACAGCAAGTCTTGGAAGCGGGTTGTGGTGGTGGCATAGGCTGTGGCGTTGTGCAGAGACAGCTCATTGAGACGATAGGCGTAGCGCAGCAAGCCGAGCAGAGGGAGGCCGGTGATCTTCGGCGAGAGGGTGATGGTCAGGTCGCCGAGCGTCACCCGGCCGACCCAGGATCGGGCCTCAATGCTCAGACCATCGTGCAGATCCTGCACGATCAAGCGCTGACCCTTCGAGAGCGCGGCGGCTTGAGCCCGCTCCTGATCGCCGCTCAGATGGCGCCCTTTGAGCGCCCCACAGGTCTCTGGTGTGAGCCGGGTCCATTCCTGGAGGCTGAGGTGATCAGCCATCAGGCGACCGGTTCTGCGGCGTCTGTTTCAGGACTGTCGTCGGCATCGCCGTCGCTGTCATCAGCGCTACCAGCGGTTGCTTCCTTCGACGTTGTCAGCTCTGGTGTCGGTGCCAGGATGGCTTGGATAAACGCATCCTTATTGGTCGCCTGAAACAGCCCGCGCTCGATTCGGCGCCGTTGCAGGTCGACGAAGTCTTTGCCGATGATCTTCGCCAGGGTCTCATAGTCTTCGTAGCAGTACTCCTCCAGCAACGGCAGGATGTCTTCGGACAGAATGCGCCGAAAGCGAGGAAGATCGGTGACCGGTTTCGGCCCTTCTTGAGTCCGCTGTAGGAAGTAGGCGTGGCCGATCTGTAGGTTGCGCGCATCGCGACCGACATGCTCCAAGATGCGCCGGTTCAGGGCATCAAGCCACAGGTGTAGAGGAATCTTGTCGGCGATCAAAGGCCCCTTCAGCAGCTCCATGTCGGGCATGAGCTCGAGGAACCCAAAGCGACGCCTCAGCGCGGTATCGAGCAACGCGATCGAGCGATCGGCGGTGTTCATCGTGCCGATCACATAGAGATTCGCAGGCACACTGAACGGCTCGTTAGAGAGCGGCAGATGGACCGATTGGCCGCGTTTATCGTACTCGAGCAGTGTGAGCAATTCGCCAAAGATGCGTGGGATATCGCCGCGATTGATCTCATCGATGATCAGATAAAACCGCTTCTCGGGCTTGGCGGCTGCCTCTTCACAGCAGCGTTTGAACAATCCAGGGCGCAGTTCAAAGCCAAGTTGGTCGGTCAAGCCGGTCTTGGGCCGGTAACCTTCGATGAAGTCCTCGTAGCCGTAGCCCGGGTGAAACGTACAGACACGAACGAGGGCCGGGTGCGCCTTCGAGCCAAAGACGAGCGCCTGGTCATCGTCACTAAGGTCGGCCCAGGCTTTTCCAAACCCGTGCATGGTCGCCAAATCGCACGCAACGCGGCGCGCCTGCCAGGTTTTTCCAGTGCCGGGTGGGCCGTAGAGGATGACCTGACGTTTTCGCTCCAGGATGCGCTGAATGTCTCCGCCGACGCCATCGAGTGCGCTCGATATCGAAGGCGCTGAGAGGGCAGCTGTGCCATGCGCATCTAGCAGGTGCCGTTCGATCGCGATCAGGAGATCGACGTGCGCGTCGGATAAGCGTTTGACGCCTAAGGTTGTCGCTGTCGGTATCGCGTGATCCCACTCGGTCAGCGCTTGCCACTGAATGGCGCGCTGATGCGGCGCGTCCGCTGATGCTCTTGCGTCGAACTGGTAGCCATCGGCGAGGATTTCGCCAATGCCGCGCACCGTTTGCCCATCGACGGCGAGCACCAGGTCACGCTCTTCCATCCCGCAGGCAAAATCCCGGATCGCGCGCGCTGTCGCCGAGAGCGTCTCACCGCTGGGGGTGATATCAACCTCGGTGAGTTTCTGCTTAAGCCGAGCAAGCGCCCCGCTGGAGCCATCCAGCCAGTCGAGGGCAGAGAGCTGTGCAGGACCCCTGGCGATGAAGCCCTGGCGCTGCATCCGTGACCACAAGTCCGCGTCCGTGAGGCTTGTATTGAACAGCCAAACCTGATGCGGTTCACCATCACGCGCATTGAGCACTTTGGTGAGATGATTGACCGGCCAGCCGAGGCTGTTGGCGATCTGCAGGAAGAGGTACGCATCGAGATAACGTTGCTCCTTAACGCTGAGCGGTTTTTCGCTGAGCGGTTTTTGCAGCAGCTTGATCAGGTGAAAGCGTGCGTATACAGGAGCGTGGTAGTCATCCAGAACGTGCGGGTAAAGCAGGCTAAAGTATTTGTGGCCCCACGCCAGCCGACTGACGGTGGGTGCCCGCTCATCCATGGCCTGCTGCAACGCCTCGTAGTCGGCTTGCGTCGGTTGCTGCGGAAATGCTTCCAGGATGGATGCCCCGGCCATGAGTTCGTCGCGATGCTGGCGTGCCCGTGCAACGGCTTGCGCAAGGGTCATGACGACCGGCTGCTTCGGTGATCCGGTCATCCACTCACCGGTTTCCTTGCGTCGGTAGAGCCCGAACTTCAGAGCGCTACCGCCGGAAATGCTGCCGAACTGTGCCGGAAACTCGTCGTCGTTCTTGAATTCGAGCCAGTACACCAGGCTATCTTGATTACCATGCAGGTGCATCAGGTCGAGCAACTGCTCACCATCCAGGTTGGCGAGCACCGCTGGTCCGAAGCGCTCTCGGAAAAGGGCGTAGCAGGCATCCAAGCGTTCTTGGCTTAACAACGCGCCCTTGTCAGATAAGTCCTCGTGTCTGCGCTCGAGATCGGAACGGAGGCGTGGATCAAGCATGCGGTTCTGTCCTTTTCGCTGAATCAACGTGTGAAAGGGCTAGGGTGCTTGACGGCGGAGGCTGCCTGCACGCTGACCCAGGTACATCGGGGGTTGCGGCGATGGCGACCGCCGTCGCGGCCGCTCATCACCGTGGTGGGATCAGGGAATCAAGCGCGCTTCTATCCACGGCCCATGGATCACGGCAGCCCTCTGCGGGACGTCCGGCAGCGGGTCCATCGGCTCAACGTTAAGCAGGCGCGCCCAGCGTTCAGTCTGCTGATCGATGATGGCTGCAATGTGCTCGGTAGGGTGTCGCAGCGCAGCGTTGTCGATTGGCTCCGCAGACTCGCTGGCCTCCGAAAGTGGATCATCGAGCGCCGCGATCCGTTCGTCCGTGGTGCGCAGATAGGCTGCCAAAACCTTGCGCAGCGCCAGACGGTCGTGCCCCTCAATGCCAAGGGTCTCGGCCATAAACGCGACCTTCGGTCCCTTGGGTTCAAGCAGCGAATCCCAGACCCTGGCGGTGAACGTCATGAGCGCGGCGTCTTTTCGGTGGTAGAACGCGGTCAGCGCCTGCACCCGCTCCGCATGCTCGTAGAGACTGCAGTGCCCGAGATCGAACGCGTCGTCGGATGGCAACGTCCCTGAAGGACTGTCGGCAACCTCGCGCCGCATCGCCTCGGTCGCAGCCGCTCGATAGCCGCGCCTGGCCAGTTCGGCGACCCCATGCAGACACTCGGGCAGCACATCCAGGCGCCTGACCCACGCCATCGGCAGGGCGTCGAGACCCTTCCAAGCGCCCCAAAGCTGGCCGGCAATCGCCGCGGTGGAGTCGCTATCGCCGCCATGATTGGCCGCCCGTTGCACCGCATCCTCAAAGCTGTCGGCGCTGAGCACGGCATACAGCGCAATGGCCAGCGCCTCTTCACCGACCCAGCCCAGGCCGATGGCCTCAATCGCACGCGTCGGTTCATCAGGCTGCTGAACGGCCAGCCGCTCAGCATGGGCAACAACGCCAAGTAGATCGGCCCTGACCCCCTGCTGCGTCATCACCGCCTCGGTGACGGTCTTGGCCGTCTCGATCGCCGCGCGTAACCCCTGCCCGGAGAAGAGCGCCTGCATCACGACCGCCAGCATGCCAGCGCTCAGCCATCCGTCGGGATGACCGTGGGTCAGCGCCGCAGCGCGTGCGGCCTGGTCAAAGCAGGTCCGCGGTTTAATGCTGGACGCCCAACCAATCGGGGCAACCCGCATCACGCCGCCACAGCTTTTCGAGGCATTGATTGGCCGCTCTGGTGTCCCTTGCCCGCCAGCGCCCAGCGCAGAGAGGCAGGTATTGCCCGGCGCCCGCACCTGTTGCATCGCCGGGCGCTTGGCCAGTGTTCCACGCAGCGCCGAATGACGAGCGCCAGGACGCTGGGTGTTGAGCCAGTCAAGATAAGCCTGACGAAGACGATCGATGACGACGGTGTCCGCGCTCCGATCAGGCACCTGCGCCAAACCCTCCAGGGTGAACAGTGTCATCTGGGTATCATCGCTGACGCGCAATCTGTCCTCATGGAACACGGGATGACGTAGCCCTTCGGGTCCGAAGCGCTGCTGGATGCGGTTGAGGCTGTCGAACTCAACAGCGTAGCCAAATCCATCACCGGCGGCCCCACCGAGCAAGCAGCCAAGCGCGCGATCGACAAAGGCCTCATCCTGCTCAGGGGCCTTGCAGTGCTGCACATGATGCCGCTGAGCCCGGGTTTCGATGGTGCCAGGCCGGGCACGACGCACGGCTGCGATGGCGGCCTCCGGCGTCATGCCCAACTCCACCAGCAGACGCGCTGCCACCGTACCGGAACGCCCAAGCCCGCCGCGGCAGTGGATCAAGACCCGGCCGCCCCGGCGCAGGATGCGCCGCAGCCGCAGTCCATAGAGTACCCAGCGGTTCTCAAAGCGCTGCCCGGGCGGCTGCACATCGCGGATCGGCAGGTGATACCAGTCCAGACCGAGGGCTTCCACGGCTGACCCCATGTGCGCAACGCCCACCCAGGCCAACTCCTTAGGCTCCATCAGCGTGACCACCGCCGCCGCGCCCCAGTCGGCGATGACGCGCAGATCGGTCCCAAGGTCTCGATACCAATCGCCCGACACCGAGCCTGACTGCTGCTTGCCGGGACAGAGCGTCATCCCGATCAGACCACCGGTTGGCGTGTCGACGGCATCGATGCGCAGCGGATGGGTCTCACTGGTCAACCTGGCCATGATCACGATCTCCTGGGCTAGAGCCCGATCTTCTGCAGCCAGTCGCGCAGATCGTCGGGGCTTTCGGTGACGTAGTTGACCCCGGCGTCCAGAGCCAGCGCCTTGATCTGCGGCGACTTGTCGAGTGTGAAGAGCACCATGGGCACATCGGAGCGCTCACGAACCGCCTGAGCCAGCACCATGCCGGCACGCTTGTTCAGTGCGCCGGCCTCGACGCGGGCCAAATCGGAGATGACCACATGCACCCGCGCCCGATCGAGCAGGCTCAGCGCCTGGGCCGTGGAATAGGCGCGCAACACCGCAACACCGCGCTCGGCAAGCCAGGCATAGAGCCCGAGGTCAGCTCCGGGGTCATCGTTCACGGCCAACGCCAAACGACGTGTCTCTGGGAAGCGGGCGCGACCATCGCTTGCCACAGAAACCGGCGTGACCGGCGACCCCTGGTCGATGACGTCGAGCAGCGCGCGCTCATCGGCGCTGCGGTTCCAATCGGCGATCTTGGCGAGCGGCCAGCCATCGCGCACCAGGGTGCGTGCAGCAACCAGTTCGAGCAGCTGGCGATAGCCGAACACGGCCTCGCGACCGGAGCGCTGCGGGCGCGTGAGCAGGCCGCTCTGAACGTAGTAGCGGACCAAGCGCTCGTTGAGCCGCTCATCGTCCGCCCCATCGGGTAGCAGGTCTGCTGCAGCCGCAGCAAGCTCTGATGTGCTGCCCTGCCAGGATTGGTAGCCTTGAATCACGTCATATTGCCATCTTTAACTGTCATTGACAGTGATAAGCTAGACAGTGAACGAACGGCTGTCAAGATGGGATGCTGAAGATCCCGATGTTTCTCGATCCTTATCCAGGCAGCCGAAAACGGCACGCTCCGCATTTCCGCACCGCAGCGCCTTCACGAAGCAGATAGCGAGTGATGACAATCCGATCCACGATGCCACGCATCCGCGCATGTGTATCCCAGGCGATGTGCTCTTTGCGCAGCTGGTCCTGGCTCGCTGTGGTCTTTCGCTTCACTGGAATAGTCGCCGAGGAGGCCGCGTTGGCCGACTGGTCCCCTCAGTCGGACGAAGACCTCGATTCCATCCGCATCGATCTCTCGGAGGGCTCGTATCTGCTGCTGAGACGCCGTCTATCAAGGCGAGGTCATCGCCGTGACGCCGGCGATCTACCGCCTATTCGGTGACGACGTCTGGCATGTCGATGTCGTCGTCGCCAGACCCGAGGATCGCGAGTTCATGCTGCCGATCTACGTTACCGAGCAGGCCTTTCAGGACGGCTGGCGACCAACGCTCGGGGAGTATGTCAACGGCTTGGCCTGGGTGCAGGGCTGGATGGTCACTGGCTGACTGGACAGCCACTTAGGCATGACCTTTAGCCGCCGTGATCTGTTGCACCACGTCATCAAATTGCGCGGCTGGCACCTCAAGCTGCAGAGCTCTCCCGGCTGCACCGACGTTGCCTCGAAAATCTTCGAAGACAACGCGGTTACCGTCTCGACGCACGCGACAGCGTGAATGTCCGCAGCCGGGTTCCCCGCACTCGCAGACCGTGATGATGAAAATGTCGGAAGCTGCCCCTGGCGCTATCGAACTCCATCGCGGGAGTTCGTCCTTAACCAGGTAAAGCGGAATGCCATCATTACCATCCTTCAACCACTCAGCCATCGGTTTACCGTCGATGAGCAGTTCGAACATCTTTAGCGCGTAACCTTCTGTGATCTCCAGCGTGTAGAAGTTCACGGATAGCACATGCATTGGCTGAATCCTTGGTATTAACTTGATCATGCTCGTCATCGGCTATGCGATCAATCTGGCCGCGATCCGCAAACAGACCAGCACCCCTGAACGCATCGGCCTTGAACGTCATCCTGATCGATTACGAAATCATCCAGCCGACAGACCTTGCGGGTTTGCAGGACGAGGATGTGCGTATCGTAATATTCGTCGGCGTCCAGCAGAACCGCATCCCCTTCGACTTTTCCCCAGCGATGCAGCAGCTCGGCGAGCAAGCCCGCTATGTCAAGATCGGTGACACCGGTCGCAACGCGCTCGATTTCCATTTAGCCTGCCAGGTCCCAGTCGATAGAGGACACAACGATGCGAAAGCTGAACCCATCCATCCGTTGGCCGATGCTGCTGGCGGTGACGATCATCGCCATCGTCGCAGCGCCAGCAGCGGCATTCGCCAACGCCTGCACGAAGTTGGACAAAGCGGCCTGCGATCGACAGGCGACCTGTACCTGGGTAGCCGCCTACAAGCGGATGGACGGGGTCAAGGTCAGCGGCTTTTGTCATCCACGAGACCGGCGTGATAAGCCCCAGCAATGACTGAGGATCAGCGTTGTTGGTCAAGCCCACCGATGATGCTGCTGTGCCCCCAGTATCCGAGCCACCCATAATCATCAGCCCCCTCGGGAGTGTCGCAACTGCTCAGCCCACCCGAGAGCACCCCGATCAGCTCACCCGTCGAGACCAGAAATAGCCCCGCACCGCTACTGCCGGACTTGGTGACCCCCGCCGTCCAGGCGACGCTTAGGTAGTGGATACCGTCGGGGTCTGCATCCTCGCCACAATACGCGGCATCCTCGCAATGCAGGTAGTCCTTGAGCCTGCCTTTGGTGAGCTTCTGCGGCTTGCCGTGCGGATGATGGATGCTTAAGACGGGTTCGCCCTCGAGTGGGAGTGCCGTTGACCAGCGCGCGAAGGCGCTACCCTCCGGCGAGGGTTGTCTCAGACGCAGCAGGCTACTGTCCGCGGATCTCACAGTCGCCATCAGATCAGCACCGCCCCGGACCCACAGATGCGTCTCAGCGGGTCCATCGCATTCGCGCGCCCGATACCGCCAGAGGCTCTCGATGCTCGAGGCCTTCGGCTGATCAGCGACACAGTGATGCGCGGTCAGCAGATAAGGAATATCGGTGGCTGGATCAACATCAGCAAGCAAGGAACCCGTGCAAGTACCCGTCTCGCCGTCGGCATCAGTGAACAGGATCAACGCTGTCGCCCGGCTGATTCTTTCAGCGCCCTTGTCACAGCTAACATCGCGATAACAATCCGTCTCCGTGTGGATCTCGGTTTGCAGCCAGGGCAGCCGGAATAGATGCGAGACCTGCGGTACGGAGACTTGGACCTGCTCAGGATCGACGCCCACCGGAAGCTCGATTTCGAGGACGAGCGCCTCACCCACGAACACCGGAGACCAGTAGAGGAGACCGGAGGCCCCGGCCACCTGATCGGCTGCCAGGCTAGCGTTGACATCCACACCCGAGACAACCGCCCGTGGGGTGCCGTCGGGACTGATGAACCGGAGTGTGGCCTGTACCGGAAGCCGATCGACGCGCACTCCCAGCCGGAGGCCGACAGCACCGGGGGAGCGCACGCGTAGAGCGCATGAGGCAAGCCCGGACGGGAGCACCTGGCATGGGACGGCATCGACTCGCGTCTCCTCCCCTGATGTGGGCATGGCGCGCCCGAATCCGATCAGGAATTGACCGTGACCCGCTACGAGCCGTTGCTGCCGACTGGTCTCCTGAGCTGACAGGGGTGGAAAGCTGAGATCCAGTCGGTGCGGTGATGCGGGTCGATCCGCATGTGCACAGGAGAGCGATAGGGCGAGCAGCACCATGACCCCACTCCTGAGGCGTCCCCACGCGGTTTCCTGTGCCATCGACGAACTCTCTCCGCTCAGTCTCGACGCTCGAGCCCTGGTCGGATTGGCTGTCTAACCTGGTCCAAGACTCGCGAAGCTGTCAGATGCACGTTTGCTAAGACTCCAGAGGGTCATACCAGTAAAGAAGTGGGGTTGGAAGCGTCAGGCCCGGAACAGGCCGTCGCACGGTTGGAACGCATGATCGAGTTTTTCGGTCTCGCGGGACGAAACCTTGCTCGGCGATCGTGCTTTTAGCATACTCACGCGCAAGCAGCGTTTCCTCGTCGTGTTTCCGGTCGTTCCTCTCTTCCCGATGTGTCGTAGACCCTTCCGAAATGCTCGTCAGTCGCCTGCGTTAACATTGGTTCGATGTCACACAAGAGGACGCCTTCATGGCTACAGGTACCGTTAAGTGGTTTAGTGACGAAAAGGGTTTTGGCTTTATTGCCCCGTCCGACGGCAGCAAAGACGTCTTCGTCCATCACAGCGCCGTTCAAGGCGGCGGCTTCAAGTCCCTCGCCGAGGGACAAACCGTTTCCTATGAGGTTGAGCAGGGTCCGAAAGGCCCGAGTGCAGCTCAGGTCGTGCCCCAGTAAGTCCGGTTTCCAGCGAGCCGAAACCTGGTTGAAAAGCCTCTTCTGTGAAGGGGCTTTTGCGTTTTTAGGCCGTTGAGCGATGGCAAAGCCCGAGATCATGTCTGAGCCAACCGACTTACGAACCTACATGCAGATCGCCGACGAGCTGATCGCGCGGACCTCCAAGGAGGAGCTCGCCGACGTCGCCAGACTCCTGGCGATCAACCTCGGCTACTACTACGAGCGCTACGGCGAAGTGCCCCAGAACACGCTGATGGAGATGGTCAGGGCCGAGACCCTAAGTCAGGAACAGAGCGGCGTATCCATCGCTGGCATGAAGAACTTGATCGCCGCGGTGATGGAAGTCACCGGGCTTCACTACAGCCTCGATGACGGGCCGGCCGCTTGAGACCGAACGCCTAATCCATCGGGATCGCCTTCTTGATCAGGCCTAACGCGACGGCCTCATACTCTTGAGACGACCTGTGCACGCGCAGCAATACGCTGCAAGGCTCGGCGACAGACAGGCCGATAGAGCGGCGCCCAGGACGGGATCAGAAAGCGCACCTGACAGCGTCCTGCATCAAGCGGCAGCACCTCAT
>NZ_NRRY01000034.1 GCF_016583905.1 Lamprobacter modestohalophilus
GCGCGGATTCCATCAGGGCGCGAGGAGCGATCACGCCACCTCATCACGACGCCGGATATATGGCCGCAACGTTTCCTTCTGCTGAACAGTCAAGTGGCTCTTGCATCGCGGGGCGGACCATATATGTGCGGGTGATGGTGGCCGAGGCGTCGGGCTGCTGCGCTAGGGCGGTCAGCGCGGTGGCCACGGCTCGGCCTTCCGCCAGGGCGGGTCCCATGGTGCCGAAGCCGGTGGTCAGGCCGGCGATGACGATCGATGCCACCGCGATCAGGGTCAAGCTATCCATGGGGTGTTCTCCGCTGAGTCTGTGGGTGTGTCATGGATTGGTCGCCTGCTTTGGCTTGCGCGAGCGGGTGGCGGCGGCGATATAGACCGCCGCTAGAATGCTGAAGATGTAGGCCTGCACCAGGCCGGTGAGCAGGCCGAGCGCGGTCATGAGGACGGGAAAGAAGAAGGGCGTGATGCTGAGCAGGATGGCGATGATCATCGCGCCACTCATCATGTTGCCGAACAGTCGCACCGCCAGGGCCAGGGTGCGCGAGACCTCGCTGATGAGGTTGAACGGCAGCATCATGACGGTCGGCTCCAGGTAGGACTTGAGATAGCCGCCGAGTCCTCGATCGGAGATGCCGAACAGCGGCACGGCCACCAGCACGCAGAGGGCGAGGGCGGTCGTGGTCGAGAGCGAGCCGGTCGGCGGCTCGTAGCCGGGGATGATGGTGGCCAGGCTGGCGGCGGCGACGAACAGGAACAAGGTGCCGAGAAAGCCGAGATAGGTCCGTGCGTCGCGCAGACCGACCTCCTGGATCTGTTGTTCGATGCCAGTGACCAGGATCTCCAGCAGGTTCTGCCAGCGCGAACGGCTGAGATCCCGTGACAGCTTGCGCGTCACCAGGATCGAGCCGACCACGAGCACCAGCATCAGCGCCCAGGTGAAGACGATGGTGGCGTTGAGTTTGAAGAACCCGTTCTGCCAGAAGATGATCTCATCGGGGGTCAGGCGCATGAGGGGCTCCTTGGTGGCGGTCAGTGGGGCGATCGGCTCGGCTGGTCAGTCGCAGGATCAGAAACCGTGCGCCGATCACGCCGATGAGACCGGCAAGCAGGCGTGGCCATTGGCCTCCGGAGACCAGGTACAGGCCAAGCAGAAGCAGACTCATCCGCACCAGCAGGCTGCCCAGTAGCCAAAGCGCTGGGCGTGGAGACTCGAGGCTCTTGCGCAGCGTCCACTGCAGGCCGGCGAAGAAGGCCGCGCCGAGCATCAAGCCCGCGAAGCCTGCCAGCATCAGCACCGGTGCTTGTGCCAGCAAGTTCAGCAGTGCATGCAAGTCTGGCGCGTCGAACCAGTCCAACCATCGGTTCGATGTCTCATTCATCGCGACCGTCCTGTGGGCGCGGTCCGGGCTTATCGTCATCGTCCTGAGTGTCGCGCATCGCCCGATCTTCCTTGGCCACCCAGCGCCAGGCATTGAAACAACCGAGCGTGAGTCCGCCTACCAGCAGCGCCAGCGTCCAGGAATGAGTGCCTGGATGCCGTGCGTCGAGCCAGAGACCCAGCGCCGCGCCGAGTAGCGTCGGCACCACCACCGACCAGCCGATCAGCCCCATCATGCCGAGGCCAAACCAGACGCCCGGTGTGGGGTCGCGGCGGGCTTTAAGCTTGCGCGCCGCCTTGTCACCGATCTGGCCGGCGAGCGTTGGCGCTGATGTTGAGCGAGACGCCGAGTTCAAACTCGAGCCTGAGCCCGAGCCCAATTCAGTGCTCAAGTCCAAACCCGAGCCATCACGCAAACGCGATTCCGATCTCGAACCGGAACCATCACCCAAACCCGATTCCGATTCCGAAGTCGATCCGCTGTGAAAGGTCTTGTCGGCATGCGGCTCAGTCATGTTGAAAACTCACGAAACGGTTCAGAAACCCTGACTCCAGTTTCGCCATCACCGAGCGCATCGCCTGCTCGCGCGCGTCGAGGATCAGAAACTCCCGCTCCACCGTCGTGCGCAACTGGCCAAGGTCGCTGCCGCGCATTGCCCGGCGCACGGATACCAAGACTTCCGGGCCGGTCTTGACTAGCACCCCAGCATCCACGGCCAGGTAGACCTCGCCCTCGGCGGCGGTTTCGTAGATCAGAATCCCCGGGGTCAGCGCGGCGACACCATCCAACCGACGAGGTAACAAGCCAAAGGCGCCGTCCTGCGTCTCGGCGACGATGCGTGTCACCTTGGTGATCTCGGCAAAAATCCGGAAAGGCAACAAAACCTTCAAATTCATGACGCCGTCTCCTTGTCCTTGTCCTTGTCCTCGTCCTTGTCGTCCTCATCCTTGCTGTCCCTGTCGTCCCTGTCGTCCTTCAACTTCCCCTTCACCTCATCCACACCCCCAACCATATAAAGCGCCCCCTCAGGCACATCCTTAAACTCATCGCCCAGAATGCGCTCGCAGCCATCCAGTGCTTCAGCCAGGCTGACGAGCTTGCCGGTCAGGCCGGTAAAGCGTTCGGTGGTAAAGAAAGGCTGTGTGAGAAAACGCTCCAGCCGTCGCGCGCGCCCAACCAGGTTGCGATCCTCCGGCGAGAGCTGCTCCAGCCCGAGCATGGCGATGATGTCCTTCAGCTCCGCGTACTGGGCGAGGGTGCGCCGGATCTCCTGCGCCAGGGCGTAATGCCGCTCGCCGACAATGCTCGGTGTGGCCATCCGCGAGCTGGATTGCAGCGGGTCGATGGCCGGATACAGCCCTTCGCCCGCCCGCTTGCGCGAGAGCACGATGGACGCGGAGAGATGGGAGAAGGTATGCACCGCCGCCGGGTCGGTGAAATCGTCCGCCGGCACATAGACCGCCTGGATCGAGGTGATGGCGCCGGCATCGGTGTTGGCGATGCGCTCTTCCAGTCCCGACAACTCCGTCCCCATGGTCGGCTGATAGCCCAGGCGCGAGGGCATCTGCCCCATGAGCCCCGAGACCTCCATGCCGGCCTGGATGAAGCGAAAGATGTTGTCGATCAGCAGCAGCACATCGCGCTGCTCATCGTCGCGAAAATACTCGGCCATGGTCAGCGCTGCGTGACCAACGCGAAAGCGGCTGCCCGGCGGCTCGTTCATCTGGCCGAAGACCATCACCATGTTCGGCAGGACACCGGCGTCCTTCATCTCGCGGTAGAGTTCTTCGCCCTCGCGACAGCGCTCGCCGATGCCGCAGAAGAGGCTGACGCCGGCGTGGTGGCCGATCATGTTGTGGATCATCTCGGTGAGCAGCACGGTCTTGCCGACGCCCGCGCCGCCGAACAGGCCGGCCTTGCCGCCGCGCTCCAGCGGCACCAGCACATCGATGAGCTTGATCCCAGTCTCGAAGATCTCGGACTGAGTGGAGCGTCGCGCCAGCGCTGGCGGGGCCTGATGTACCGAACGCCATGCGATCTCGGTGGGTGCTGGCTGGCGGTCGATGGCGTTCCCGAACACATCGAACATGCGCCCGAGGATGCCTGGGCCTACGGGGGCCATGAGCGGGCCGCCACTGTCCGTCACCCGCATGCCGCGCGCCAGCCCCTGCGTCGGTGTCAGAGCGATCCCGCGCACATGCTTGGCATCTAATTGCGCTAGCACCTCGATGTAGATCTGGCCTTTTGCGGCTGGGCCTTCGCCTACACCTGCACCTTCGCCTACAACTGTGCACAACAGCTGATGGATCACGGGCAGCTGTGTCTCGAAGCGCAGGTCCACCACGCTGCCGCGCACGGCGACGACTAGGCCGCCATCAGCGGACGCAGGATGCTGACGGCTTCTGTCCTGGTCGCGCAGGAACTGGCGGCCCATGCCCTGTTGGCCCATGCTCTGTTGGCTCATGCCCTGGCCCAGACCGGCTGCCGATGCGCTGGCGTCAAGTGCCGCATGTCCTTATCGAGGCTGAGGGAAACCGCGTCCCTGCCCAAAGCCCTGCCCTTGATCGTATCCGGGAGCAGGACCACCCATCATCCCTGGGTGCCCCATCCCAAAGCCAGGACCCTGGTCATAGCCAGGCCCATAGCCACCCATCATGCTGGGATTGCCCATCCCTTCGCCCGGACCCTGAACTCCGTATCCAGGGCCATAGCCACCATCCATCATGCCGGGATGCCCCATGCCATAGCCGCTCTGCGGCGGTTGGGCGAAGGCACTGAGGGTCACAACCGTTCCGACGAGAAAGAGGGCAACGGTCGAGGTCGCGCGCAGGCATCTTTGTTGCTTGGTCAAAGTTGCTTGGTCAAACGGTGTAGCATGGTCGTACTTCGGTTTGGATCGATAAGGAGGGAGGTCTTCGCAGAGGCCAAGTGCTGATATACGAGACATCGCGAACGAGACATCACCGACAGGCCTGACTATTTCGGACTACCTTTGGCGTTTTCCATCAACCCCTTCGGCTCGTTCTTGTTCTTCTTTGCGCCGCGCTTCTCTTTCAGTGTGAGGCTGGCCTTTTTCTTGGTTTCTTTGTTGCTCTGGCGTTCTTTGGTCATGGCGTGAGTTCCGGTTGCTAGTGACTTGGATGAATGGGTCGGCTAGCTTGGCTAGGGTGACCAGGGTGACGAGGGTGAGCGTATTGGGGCTCCGCAGCCCCGCGCTGGGCGACCAGCTGTAGGATCGCTGGGATATCGATGTTGAAGCGGGCGAGCTCCTGGTCGATGTCTTTTAGCCGCTGGCGGTCGCTGTCGCTCTGACTGCGCCGATAGGCTAAGGCGACCCGGCGGCGTTCTCGGATCAACTCCTTCGTTCTCGCATCCACTGGTTTTGCTCCGTCGTGACGTTCGTTTGGTCATGCCGACTCTAGGGCTGTCAGGCTCTAGCTGTCTGTGCGCTTGCGAACGTAGCGCTGAGAAACTTAGAAACTGTCCATCCATCTGTCCATCAACATTTTCCCGACTTGAGGGGCACTGTCAGGCGATCATCGGAAGGAGAAAATGGACAGCCGCTTAGCGTGCAGATAAGGCACAGAAGGGCTCAGAAAGACGCAGCCGCGGCGGCATCCTGAACGCTGCCAGCGTACAATCGCGGTCCATCGACCATCCACTCAGCCGAGGGAGTCCGAAAGATGGCATTAGTGAGCTCAACCCCCGCATGGCAGGCCCTGCAACAACACTGGCAACAGATGCGCTCGCAGCACATGCGCGACCTGTTCGCCGATGATCCGGCACGCGCCGAGCGGATGACTGCGGATGCGGCGGGTCTGCATCTGGATTTCTCCAAGCAGATCGCGACCGAGGAGACACTGCGGCTGCTGTTTGATCTGGCCCGAGCCGTTGACCTTGAGCACTGGCGCGAGCGGATGTTTATCGGCGAGCACATCAACCTCAGCGAAGACCGCGCGGTTTTGCACACGGCGTTGCGCAACCGCACTGACGTGCGCACGCTGGTCGACGGCGAGGATGTGATGCCCGCGGTCGACGCGGTGCTCGCGCGGGTGCAAGATTTCAGCGAGCGGGTGCGCTCCGGCGAGTGGAAGGGGCATACCGGCCAGGCGATCACCGATGTGGTCAATATCGGTATCGGCGGCTCCAACCTGGGGCCGAAGATGGTCTGCGAGGCGCTCAAGCCCTATCAGTCCGCGCAGCTGCGCCCGCACTTCGTCTCCAATGTCGATGGCACCCATCTGGCCGAGACCCTGCGTGGTCTGAACCCGGAGACCACGCTGTTCATCGTCGCATCCAAGACCTTCACCACCCAGGAGACCATGACCAACGCCCAGAGCGCGCGGCGCTGGCTGGTCGATGCGCTGGGGGACGATGGCGCGGTGCGTAACCACTTTGTCGCCGTCTCGACCAACACTGAGAAGGTCGCGGAGTTCGGCATCGATACCGATCAGATGTTCGAGTTCTGGGATTGGGTCGGCGGGCGCTATTCGCTTTGGTCGGCGATCGGGCTGCCGATCGCGCTGGCGGTTGGCTTTGATCGCTTCGCCGAGCTGCTGGCTGGCGCACACGAGATGGATGTGCATTTCCGCTCGGCGCCGTTGGAGCAGAACCTGCCGGTGATCATGGGCCTGCTCGGGGTCTGGTACGTCGATTTCG
The DNA here is from genome assembly GCF_016583905.1 of Lamprobacter modestohalophilus. Taxonomy (GTDB): domain Bacteria; phylum Pseudomonadota; class Gammaproteobacteria; order Chromatiales; family Chromatiaceae; genus Lamprobacter; species Lamprobacter modestohalophilus. Next base: position 6,036 of record NZ_NRRY01000034.1, read on the forward strand.
CGGGTGCCAAGACCCAGGCCATCCTGCCCTATGATCAGTACCTGCAATACTTTCCGGCCTACTTCCAGCAGGGCGACATGGAGAGCAATGGCAAGCACGTCACCCGCGATGGCCAGCCGGTCGACTACAATACCGGTCCAGTGGTCTGGGGGCAGCCGGGCACCGATGGTCAGCATGCGTTCTACCAGCTGATCCATCAGGGCACCGAGCTGATCCCCTGCGACTTCATCGCGCCAATCAAGAGCCATAACCCGCTCGGCCGGCATCACGAGCTGCTCATCGCCAACTGCCTGGCGCAGACCGAGGCCCTGATGCGTGGACGCACGCTGCAGGAGGCGAAGGACGAGATGATGGCGTCTGGACTGTCGGAGGCCGAGGCCGATCGGCTGGCGCCGCACCGTCAGTTTGACGGTAACCGGCCGACGACTACGATCCTGATGGAGCAGGTCACGCCGCACAGCTTGGGGGCGCTGATCGCGCTTTACGAGCATAAGATCTTTACCCAAGGCATCGTTTGGGGGATCAACTCGTTTGATCAGTGGGGCGTCGAGCTGGGTAAGAAGCTCGCCAACGTGATCATCGGTGAGCTCGAAGCGGGTGAGATCAGCGAGACGCATGACGCCTCGACCGAGGCCCTACTGCAGTACTTCCTGGCGCGCCGCTAGAGCCAGGGCCAGGACCAAGACCAAGACCAAGACCAAGAGTAGCTGTGCCGCCATAATCCCTATCGGCACTGCGTCGGAAGCCGCGGTCTCGGAGCGCCCCGCGCGAACCGCATGCCGACCGAATTTGACTGTACGACCGGATTTGACTGTAACGAGGATTAGGATCGATGACCGAAGAGAGCGACTTCAATTACCTCCGCCACTCGCCGCTGACGACCGGGCTGACCGATGATCAGGTGCAGGCACTGGCCGGCATTGCCTATTGCCGACGCCTTGCCGACCAGCAGCTGCTGATCGCCGAGGGCCACATCGAGGACAGCCTACACATCATCGCTGAGGGCGCCATTGCCGTGACCCGCGATTTAGGCAAGGGCGAGTTCACCACCATTCACGTCCTGCGCACGGGCGATCTCGCCGGTGAGATGGGGTTCATCAGCGGGCAGCCGCATACCGCCACGCTGCGCTCGCTCGGGCGCACCCAAGTGTGCAGTCTCGAGCGCGAGGCCTTCGAAGGCCTGATCGACAAGGACCCTTGGCTGGTCTATCGGGTGATGTGCAACATCATCCAGGTCAGCCAAGACATTCTGCGTCGGATGAATGCCCAGTACGTGGAGCTGACCAAGTACGTGCACCGCTCGCATGCGGTGTTTTAGTTGCAGGCAACCTAATCCTCCACCACACGAAAGCCGAGGCCACCGAACATCTTGTTCGGTAAGGCCCCGCTGCGCGCAGCGGAGGCGATATGTCTCGGTCCACTGTGCCACGCGCCGCCGCGGATTGATCGGAATCCGGCATGGCCCGCGCTCGCGCAGCGTTGCTCGATGCCGTCAAACTCACCGCCGTACACCGAGCAGGTCCATTCCCAGACGTTGCCCAACATGTCATGGAGCCCCCAGGCATTGGGCTTGAAGCGTCCGACAGGAGCGGTCGTGGCGTAACCGTCGTCGCAGGCATGGTGGGGCGACGACAGCCCATTCTCGCGCCTCGAGACCTGGTCATGCACATTGGCGTATATGCAGGCTTCGTTGGGCGCGTTGCCCCAGAAGCGCGTCGTCTCGGTCCCCGCGCGAGCGGCATATTCCCACTCGGCCTCGGTCGGCAAGCGATAGCTCCGACCGGTCAGCTCAGTGAGCCAGGCGGCATAGGCCGTGGCGTCCTCCCAGCTGACGTTGATGACTGGCCGATGCTCTCGCCCCCAGCCTTCATCATCCGGTGCATCACGGCCTGTGGCGCGCGCGAACAGGTCGTATTGTGAAAAGGTGACCTCGTGTCTGGCGATCTTGAATGCATCGACACAGACCTGTTGCGAGCGACTGGCCCTGTTGTTATCCCTGCGCGCCGGACTGCTCATTTGGAAGCAGCGTCCGTCAAGCGCCACCATCTCTGGCTCGTAGGCGAAGCGGCGCATCTGCGCAGTCAACTGCGCTAGGCGAATCTCGGCCGGTTCGCGGTGCCAGCAGCCGGTGGCGTTGCAGTTGTCCAGATAGCTGCGATAAGCGGTTTCGGTGTCGGCGCGTTTGGCGCGTTCAAACGCGGTTCGGTCGAGCGCCTCCGAGAGCTGCTCAATCTGCTGCTCAAGCTCGGTTGCGCGTGCGACCTGGTCGGCGGCTCCGCGCGCTAGGGCTGCTTGCTCTTCCGAGCGTTCGCGCCTGATCTGCAAGGCGTCGAGCCGTTGCTCCGCCTGTGCCCGAAAGCCGCAGCCGTTTGCGGCACAGTTGTTGAGATAGCTTTGGTAGGCGGCCTTGGTGTCCGCGTTGATGGCTTGGGTGTAGGCTTTCAGGTCGGCTGCCTTGCGCTGCAATTGTGCTGCTTGCTCGGCTTCTGCCGCAGACCGACGCAGCGCAGCGATCCGCGCCTCGGCCTGAGCACGATAGGCGCAGCTGTTCGCGTCGCAGCGTTCAAGATAGGCTTGGTAGGAAGCTTCGGTATCGTCTCTCCTAGCGCGCTCGAAGGCGGAGCGATCGAGCGCAGCTCGCAGCGGCGCCGGCTCGACCTCAGCTAACCTCGCGTCCAGCCAGCGCCAGCTCGTCAAGGGCCAGGGCGGCTTGCCCGTGAGCCACCAGCCGCCTAAGAACAGTCCGGCGGCCAAGAGCCCGGCGCTGACGAGGCTCAGCAGGATTGGGCGCTTCCAGGTGCCGCGACGCTTCAGGGTCTGACGGCCACCGCTATCGCGCGGATGATTGAGCTGATCCTTAGGGCGGGGTAGAAGCAGAGGGTACCGAGCCTCTATCGATCGCCGGGCGGCTTGGCTGGTCTGTCGAGAGGATGAAACTGGGCCTGGCTTCGATCGGCGCATCGTCACTCCCAGTCATCCGGACGAGGTATCTTATCTTCTCTGTCGGTCATGCTGGAGTCACAGCCAAACTCACCTATTGCTCCGTAGACCCGCTGAGTTTCTTGACACATTGTCCAACTGGCTCGGCATTTCTGCGCCTGATGATTGAGTAAATGGCGGTGAATCATGGGCGTCTCGACATCCTTATGCCCGAGCAGTATCTGAGTGGCGCGGCTACCGTCGTTGATAATTGGCCCGGCTCGGTATGACGTTGCGAATGCCGCCTCTGGGGTTGTCGACATCGCCACGGTAACGGGGCAAGATAATGACATGTAGATGGTCGATGCTTCTTCCTGCTTCCCGTCCGTCATTGTTGCCGATGGTATAGGCGTCGGGTTTGCGGCCGATGAAATCTAGGCGCAGGATGGCTTCGATCTGGCCTTTGGGCCGATCTTTCAGGTCGTCCCGCGTGAGCATCTCTTGATAGATGTCGGTCAGGTCGGTTGTTTCAATAACGCGCTTGACTCCGCGAATCGCATCGAAATAGTCTGCCTGTTCTGTGTCATTCAGGCTAAAGATGGACTCGACATGCCTTTTCGGGATCACTAAGGCGTGACCGGGGTTTGCAGGATGTGCGTCAAAGATGCCAATAAATGCTCTGTTCTCGAAGATGAAGGGGTCGGCTTCGCCGCGCGAGACCTTGCAAAAATAGCAATCTTTTTCCGGAGAGGGAGTGGTCATAGCAGTAGATCTTGGGTTTGCATGGAGTGCGCATGGTTGGATGCGCGTCGATCATCTCACTGAAATCTTGCGTGATTCATCTACCGGCGTGGCGCGGCGCGGCGCCATAGATGCGCGTTAGTCCGGTTCTGAGACCTCACGCAGTCTTAAGGCGGAGAGGGCGGCGGCGATGGAAGCGATGCCGAGCGTCAGGATGACGAAGGCGGTGCCGTAGAGATCGCCGAGCAGGCCGATTAGGCCACCGGCGAGCATCGCGACACCGATCACGGTGTTGCTGACGGCGACCATGGAGGCCCGGGTTTCGCTGTTGGCCATGTCGACCAGGTAGACCTTGCGCCCCAGTCTGACTCCGGCGTGGGCGATCCCCAGCACCAGAAAGAGTGCCGCGAACCCGAGCCCGGTTGGCCCGGGTGCGCTGAACTGGACCAACGCCCAGGTCAGGATGCCGAGCAGGCCAGCGAGGGCTGCCGCGGCGACCATCACCAGCCGCGCTGATCGATCGCTGAAGCGGCCCCAGAGTGGTGCGCTGATGCTGTTGGCGAGCCCACTGGCGATGATCAGCAGGCCGAGCGCGCCGAGATCGCTACCGCTTTCCTGCTGTGCGAGCAGCACGTAGAAGGGGGGTGCGAGCGCGACGCTTAAGAGCGCGGTGCGAACCAGCACGAAGTGACGAAACAGTGCGTCGGAGCGAAGCAGGCCGATGCTCTCGAGCGCTGCGGTGAGGGCATTACCACCGCCTGCAGTGGCTCCAGGCTGCTCGCGGATCAGCACGAAGACACCGGCGGCCAGCACGAAGAGGAGCGCCGCGCCGCCGAGCAAGAGCACGAAGAGGATGTCATCGTTGGCGCCGTCGCCAAGCAGCTTGAGATAAAGGCCGAGCGCCAAGGTCAGGGCGCCGGCGATGCCGGCAGACAGACCCATCAGGTTGCCACGCCGCGCCTTGGAGACGGTCTTGCCGAGCACGTCTTTTGCCGAGACCGAGCAGAGTCCGCGCGCAAGACTGAAGACGACCAGCAGTCCGACGATGAGCCAGCCAGCGAGGGCGCCGGTGGTGGTTGCAGCGGCCAGCGCCATCAACCCGAGCGCGATGGCCGACGCCAGGGAGCCGATGATCCAGACCCACTTGCGCACTGGAAGGCGACGGATATAGGCCGCAACTGCGAGTTGAGGCACCAGCACCCCGGCCTCGCGGATCGGCACCAAAAGTCCGACAATCAGTGCCGGGGCTCCGAGCCAGCCGATCAGCCAGGGCAGCACCAGCTTGGCGCTGGCCAACTCGTCAGCGACCTTGGTCAGAAGGTTGGCGAGTAGATAGGCGAAGAAGTTACGGGGCTGGTCGTGACAGGATTCGCTCGGGATATCCTTGCAGACGCGCGCATCCTCGTCTCCTGTGACCAGGTCATAGAGGCTGTCGAGGCGCGAGGGTTGTTGCTTGGAATGCGTCGAGTCTGCTGTCGAATCGATGGCCTGTGAATTCATCGGGTTCAATGCCTTGCGGTCCGGCGGGAGACATCCTTGTGGTCTGAGCTCGGGCGCTCATAAAAGGAACTCGACCGGTTAAACTGGGGTCGCAGTGCCCATCATCCGAGACTGGTCACCGTGAAACAAGCGCTCCATCGCTAGGGGTGAGGCGCCAAGAACCTCAGCGGAGGTGTAACCATGGTCAAGGCACAAGCCAGCGTCGAGATCGAACGATCTCCGGAGTCGGTTTACCGCTTTATTGCCGAAGATTTCGCGCAGAATTATCCGCGCTGGTCTCCTGAGGTCAAGGAGCTGAAGTTCGCGACCGAGGGTCCGCTGCGAGTCGGCAGTGTCGGCCGGCAAGTGCGTGTCGACCAGGGCCGGCGCACCGAGTCCTTGTTCCGGATCACTCAGATGCAGCCGGCGGCAAGGTTGACCTTCGAGAGTCATTCGCCGAGCTTTCTTGTCGATTATCGCTTCGTTCCAAATCAGGACGACGGTACTCAGCTGACCTTCACCTTTGAACTGAGGCGCTTGGACTTGATGATGCGCCCATTCGAAAAACTGATTCGACGTGCGGTTCAGGACGGTGCGCGACGCACCGTGCAGAATCTGAAACGCCTTATCGAGGCTGAGCAAGAGCCGGCCGCGGCCTGAATTTGAGTCTTCTCATGTGACTTCGTCGCTTACCCAGCCTGCGTTTCATTTGCTCAAGTTGTTGTGTCGCGTAGGCTGAGTCGATTGAGGCCTAATGTTTGGCGTGTCTGACTTCGATTTTTTGGATGAGTACAGCGGCGTTGACATCGCGGCTTAGCAGGATGTGCCCGAGCAGCGTCTCGATATTGGTGCAAATAAGTAGCGGAGGGGCGCTGGAATAGGTAATCGCGAGACCTGGAACCGCGTCGGCGTAGACGCAGTTTCACCTGCGCTTGCGGAGATTAGGCCATTATAAAAGCTCGGCAAGCCACTCCACTGGTGCCGGTGAGTGGCTAGGCGAGCCGAGCCGAGCCGAGCCGAGCCGAGCGCTTAATTGATCAGTAGCCTAGAACCGGTTCAGCGACACCCGTCGGGGTACCCACCGGCACAAAAGCATGCACATTGCTGGCAGGTTTGACGGTGGCGTCGCGTCCCTGAGTGAAGCTTTGTTCCTGGACGATGACCCGATAGGCTTTGTTCAGCGTCATGGCACGCTCAGGCGATGCTTCGAGCAGAACGGCGATGTCCTGGCGCAGGGCCTCGAGCATCTCGGTTTTGAGCTGACCCTGATCGTCGAAAAACCGTGCGCGAACTTCTTCGTTTTCGCGGAACTCGTCACCGGCGCCGTTGATGGCCAGATAGAACGCGTAGTCGCCTTGGCCATCCTCGCGCAGGCGCTCGGGCGTGCCGCGGAGGCCTTTTTGACTCCAGTGATACCAGCCTCGCTGGAAGCTTTCAGTGCTGAAATGGCGCGGGAACGCGAAGGTGGAGTCGGTGGTGGCACCTATACCGCTGTGACAGCCCACGCAGAAGGCTAGCTCTTCATAGGTCTGCGGGCGCAATTGTCCGTTGGCGTCCTCGATCATGGCCGCCAACACCCAGCCCTGGTCGTTGCCGAGGCCGGACTCGATGTTGCCGCGGAAGGGACGGATGCGATCTGGGAAGTCATGCTTCTCTTTGAGCTCCGCCGCCATACGCTGATCGAGATCGGCATAGGTCATCCAGTATAGCTTCTTCATGTAGCGCACTTCCTTCATGCGCGCGGCAAGCTGGTTAGTTCCTTCTTCGCCGATATCAATGTAGCGCACAGTGTGGAAGAATTCGGTGCCTTCAGGGTATAGGCGTGCAGCGAGATGCAACCGTCCGGCGCGCTGTTCCTCCAGTGCCTGGCCAACGTACCACATGAAGCGACCTTCTCGTGGTGCCCAGTCGTACTTGATCAGTTCAGCGGTAGCGATGTGGCCGTCTTTGTCCAGATCGATACCGCCGAGCGCGGCTTCGTCGGTGGGCTCGATGGGAATGTCCCGCTCGCGGATAAGGGCTTCAATGATGGCGAGATTGGTCTTGTAGACGACTGAATCATAATCGCCGGCCAGATTGGTACGGAAAGGTTCGGACAGGCGAATCAGCACATCGTCGGTAGAGCCATTGGTTGGCCAGAAGGTGCCAAGAAAGGGGTAATAGCCGAAGGCACGCCAGCCACTCGGGGAGCCGTCGGGGGTATGGTCGAAACCTTCCGAGTCGAAGTTGAACCACACATCGGGGACGAAGCCGTCCCACTGGCCATCTTCGTTGTAGTCCCAGTCGGCCGGCGCATCGGCCAGGCGCGTTGCTGGAAGGATCTCGCCACCTTGGCTGAAGTAATTGCTCTCGCTGATATAAGAGCGCATTTCTTCGTCACTGATCGCCGCGATTTCGGTCGTGCGGTCTTTGAACAGATTCTTCCAAGGGTTCTCTTCAGCTGGTGCTGGGAAGTCGTATGCGAGTTGCAGGTCGCTATCGCGCAGATAATTAGGTCGAATTGAGTCGGTATGACAGGAGAAGCAAGGGTTGTGCACTTGGCCTTGGTCATCCTCGGTTTTGGTGTAGCATTGTGGATTGATATGGGGGATTTCATTGCCAAGTATCGATGCATCGAGATCGGCGCTGGCCGCGCTGTGCACCAACAGAAAGCCTGCGGAGACTACGGCGAGGAGTCTTTTTTGAGGCCGGAGATTGATAATGTTCATCCTGTATTTGTCTCATCGATGTGAAGAGGTAGACCCTTGATGCGGCGTCTCGGCATCAAGGGCCAATTTGCAGTCGCGGGAGTTGAGGAGAGGGATTATCCGTCTCGACAAATAAATATGGGTCCTTCACTGGACCCATTATTTACACGCTCGTATCGGCGAGCATCCCCGATACTAGTTTCTAAGTTGCTTCAGCTTTATTGGGTCATGGCAGGAAAGACAAAGTGACCGGTATAGCCAAAGGTTTCGGATGGCTGTTCCAGCTTGTCCGAGTCAGATTCGCCATAGGGGTGCTGCACCACCGACATTAAATAGGCGAAGCCGTTGATGTCCGGGTAGAAGTAGGGAGAGGTTGTCTCGGAGCCATAAGGCGTGGTCTGGATGCGGGTGAGGTTGCGGGACCGGATATTGTAAGCCCAGATCATGTCGTTCTGGTGGCCGGAACCGGTGTCCTCGCCAATGATCAGAGTGTCGTAACCCGGCATGTACGTAATATTGTCCGGGTTGGCTATGCCGTTGATATCGCATTTGTTGATGCCGTCGAAGTCCGGCGAATCGGCAGCCGCGCCATAATCTGCTGTCATGGGCGTGCCCGAGATCAGCGGGAAGATGTTTGTGGCGGTGTAGGTGCCGTCGAGCGCTAGGCCATAGACGGTACCGCAGTTGTTTCCGTTGGTAATGCGCATGTGGTTAGGGCCGCCGATATCATATTCAGCGTATGGCGGGGTCTTGCCGACACGGTTGAAGTCGCGCATGCCGCGATCGGTTTCTGACATCGCGAGATAGAGGAGATTGCGGTCGGTGTCATGGGTGATGCCTTCCATCTTGCGAAACTCGGTAGTGCCACCCTGCATGGCTGCCCAGCGCCGGGTCTCGAGGCGCGAGGCAATGTTCTGGTCGGTCTGCCATACCCAGCCGTCGCCGTCGATGTCTCGCAGTTGCAGACACTGATGAAGATCGCCGCGATGGCCGGCATTGATCGAGGTGAAGCCTGTTGGACAGCGGCCGGTATCTTGCTCACCCTCCATGATTGGATCGGCCTCATTGAAGATGTCGGCAAACGTATAGCTATCTTTCCACTGGCTGGCCTGGTCGTTGTTGGCCTGTCCAAGATAGATCCAGTCAAGATCAGCTGCGCCGGCGTCACCGCCGGATTTTTGGTTCCAGCGCGCTACCCATAGCGAACCTGAGCTCAGATCACCCGCATTATCGGCGACAAAGCGGTAGAGGCCAACATTAGTGCCATCATCTGACAGGTAGACAGTCTTGTTATCCGGCATCACATAGCCGAGTTCGAGCGCGAGGCGACCCATTGCATAATGCTTGGCGACAGCGGCGTCATTAAAGTTGTTGACCTTGACCTCGACTGGATAGCCGTAGTCATAGGGGTTCATCACGCTGCTAGCCTGATCTGGTGTTGCGCCAAAGTAGGTCGCCATGGCAGCGTTATAGTCGTCGACGTCGTTATCGCGCCACTGTTTGGCATCGGGCTCGTACTCCTCGGAACCTAGGTGAGTGCCCCAAGGGGTGACACTGCCAGCGCAGTGGACCCAACCGCCGCGCAGCGCTGAGAAATCGAGCGGACGGGTCTGAACGGCACTTAGCTCACCGGATTGAGCGTTCTGACTGAGTTCGGTCAGGTACATTGCCCCGGGACGTGACTCGAAATGCGAAACCATATACAGCTTGCCGTCTTCGCCTTTTAGGATGGAGGCAAAGTCGTTGGCGTTAGAGATGTAGGGCGAACCGTCCTCGGCAAGCAGTGCGGCACCATTGATGTCATGCAACTGTCCGAAAATGCCGTTGCCTGAGGTGTCGCCCGAGCGCAGGATGGTGTTGTAGTTGAGTGGAACCGACGCACCGTCGACGACGGCCAAGTCGGAGGTCAGAATGCTGCGTTTCTCGCTGTCTGTCAGCGGGAAAGGCGCCGGGCTGAATTCGATACTGCCTGCCATTGCCAGTGAAGTACTGGTGAGGGTAAGTGCTGCGGCGACAGCGCGGCGGATCTGGTTGCTGGCCATGGTGAGTGGTCTCCGGAAGCGTAGAGATAAAATCGAAAGCCCCCGCAGCATAGCCGGATGTTGTGTAAGCAGTGTTACGCTAAAGTGATGGATAGGTTACGGCTGTTATAAGCACAACGGCCGGTGGAAATTTCTCGGTGCGCTGAGTACGGATGGGATCGCTTGAGCGGCCACCAAAGCTGTTGTGGGCAAGCGAGATTGCGATAGACCCATCGTTCATTTGGAGGCTCAGCCTGTGCTTCAGGATGCCTGCTCACCAGGGCGCGGCAACGGAATGATCTGCTTGTTGCGGTAAACGTTGATGCGGTTCCGACCAATGGCCTTGGCCGCATACAGCGCCTGATCAGCATGAACCAGCAGCATATCGAAGCGCGCATGCTCCTCGGAACGCTGCGCGACGCCGAGACTGATGGTCACCTTGATGGACTCTGCTTCGAAGCTCATCTCTAAGGCCGCCACCCGGCGCCGGAGCCGCTCGGCATTCAGGACCAGTTGCTTAAAGGTACTGCTCGTACTCAGGAACAGGAATTCCTCACCACCCACGCGGTAAACGCTGTCGTGCTGACCGAGATCCAATTTCAGCGTTGTCGCTACGTCCACTAAGACCTTGTCACCCGCCGCATGCCCAAAAGTATCGTTAATGCGCTTGAAGTGGTCGATATCGATCATGATCACCGACATCGGTCGCTCTGGATGAGCCTCTTGATGCCAGGCCTGCTCCATAGCGTCGAGAGCCGAGCGCCGATTGGGTAATCCGGTGAGCTGATCGGTGAGTGAGAGGACCTCGGCGCGCCGCTGGCTCATCGCTAACTGGTTGGCGATGCGACGCAGTTCGACACGATCCTTTTGGTACTGGAGATGCGCGTCCGCGGACCGGCGCACCGCGTCGAGGCGCGCGTCAAGCTCTTGTGATGACAGGTCACTTCGCATGTAGGCGGCATCGATACCCGCTCGAAATGCCTCGGCGATCCGATCGCGCTCGTTGTCACCGAACAGGGCCATGATGTAGATCGCTCGCCCCCACTCGGTCGAACGGATCAGCCGGCAGAGCTTTTCGCGTTTCGCGTGCAGCTCATCGTGACCGTAGTCGTCCATGATGAGCAGATGCGGCCTCATCTCGACTAACAGCCGAAGCATCTCTTTCTGATCCTGAAACACCCACGCGACCACATTGAGCTCGCCGAAGACCTTGTTCAGCGGATGTTGCTGACCGGCGCGACTCATCAGTACGACGTTGAGGGCTGAGTCGATCGCCGCTTGGACGATTCGCGATTGATCTGCTGGTGGCTCTTTTAGCTCGACCTTATTGGGTGTCTCGCCTGGAGAGCCGGACGGTAGGCGGCCTTCTGGGGCAGGTAACCGGAGCAGCTTTGACCAGTCTTCCCATTCGGTCACGCTCTCATCGAGCACCTCGGCGATCTGTGCGGCGGTGAGCCCGAAGCGGCGGACCTGTGGCCAGGTTGTCAGGCGTTTCTGGGTGATCTCCGCTCCCACTCGCAGCACGGAGTCGGATAGGCGAAAACCGAGATGGAAAAGCTGAGTAAGCTTGTATTCGGGCGACTTTTCGGCGAAGCCAGATGCCTCTGGACGCTCATGAAAGCGGGCCGGTCCTGCTAACTCCTCGGCAACCCCAAAATCCAATAGCATCTCGAGTGAGAGCTCATTGTGATCGAAGCCGAACTGATCGCACTCTGCCGCGGTGAGGTTCTCTGGCTGGCTATCGAGCAGACTGGCATATTCATCCGGATAGATGGTGGCGAAGGCGAGCAAACCGATACGCATCATCAGCGCGCAGGAAAACAGATTATCAGGTGGCGCTAGGGCGGTCTGTTGACCAAGTCCTCTGCAAATCAGGGCCGTGAGTACGCACTGCAACCAAAATTTGTTGTAGTCAAACGATTTACAATGGTCGTCAAGATATTGATCGATCAGAGAAAACGCCACTGCAAGCTGGCCAACCGTCTTCATGCCCACCTTGACGATGGCCGCTGGGATAGAGCTCACTTTGCTGAAGGTGCCCATGGCCGCGGAATTGGCAAGTCTCAATAACCGCCCGGAGAGGGCAGGATCGGACTTCACCAGCTGCGAGAGCTGCTCGACGCTGGTCTGCTCGTCCTCCCAAAGCTCCATGATCGCGAGTGCGACCCCGTTGGGGCTCGGCAGCTTCTGGGCGGCATTGTCGAGGAGTGTTCTCGGTGAGCTCAACGCAAAATGTCCTGCGGTAACATGGGCGCCTTAGGTCTTAAGTCCCCGAGCCGCTCGGCGACGGGTGCTGAAGGCCAGCTGATCGGGTTTGGGCTAAAGAAGGTCTTGTCTGATGTCCTGTCGGACGGCTGCGCCCGAGGACGCTGCGCTGATAGCGCCGCCATAATAGCCAGGCCATGAGCAGCAGCCCGAGCGTGGCCGCGATCCAAGGAAAATAGGCGACCAACCAAGGTTGCTCGGGGACTGACGCCATTGGCGCTTGGCCGCTGTTGGTGTTCAGCTCACCGTCGGGTCCGTCACGACGCCAGTCTGGGGCGGGACGGCGCGAGGCTGACTCGAATTCTGCGACCTGAAGCTGCCATTCAGGCGTGCTTGCCTGCTCCCAGCGTTGGGTGTCGACATTCCACCAGTCGAGGGTGACGGCGGGCAGTTGGTAGAGACCAGTCTCGGGGCTGCTGAGGGTGATACGCTCGGTGCGATATCCGGTCACGCTGTCTGGTCCGCGCTTGTTCCAGAGCCTTGGCACGTCTTCGCGCACCTGCAGCGGAAACGGGATCGAGGGGCGAATCGGCGGCAGATCTTCGGCGCGCAGCCCAACGGCCTCGATGGTCAGCATGCGCTCGATGACCTGACCGGGCGCTAGACGCACCGAGCTTGCGCCGGCCTCGCTCAGGTTCAGCGCCGTTGCTGGAAGCCAAGCACTGTCTGCTACGGCATCAGAGGATCGCGGTTGCGCCGGTCGAACCTCAATGCTCAGGGCCTCGGAGCGAAGTGCCTCGGGTGCGTCAGCACCGGGGCGCCAGGCTGAATAGATCGACGGAGGGATCTCGAGGCGGCCGGCGCTGCGAGGAAACAGCGCATAGCGACGCTCAATGATCCAGCGCTCGCGCAGGCTGTCGGTGCCATTGCTGCTGGCGTTGCTGTTGCTGTTGCTACCGTTGCTGCTGCTATCGGTGCTGCCACTGCTGCTTTCGGAACTGGCGCTGTCTCTGGGGCGATCAGTGTTGCCGGCACTATTGGTGCTGCCGGCATTGCGAGTGATCCGGCGTTCTTCTCCCAGGATCAGGAGGTCAACGACGTCGATGCTCGGCGCGATCAGCCGACCCGGTGGTAGCGGGCCGTCACCGATGACGAGAACGCGCAGGACGATCTGCTGACCGACCACGATTTGCTGTCGGTCGGTGCTGGCTTCGACTTGGATCTGCTCGGCCAGCGGCGGGCTTGTGTTGATGGCCTGAGGGTCGGCGGCCCGGGCACCTGAGTCGGCGGTTGATGTTGGCAGCCCTTGCGCGGTCGTCGCTGTGGTCCAGCACATCAACAACGCAGCGATTGATCCTGTCGCCCAGCGCCACTTGGTCGACTGGCGCTTCATGCGTCGGCTCGAGCCTCGCCGCTGCGGCGCTCAGTGGCTGCGGTTGGTCTTGGCGCCAATGGCCGGCCGAAGGTCTCAGCGTAGTCGTCTGCATAGGGTGCGAGCGCCCGGTAGACATGAGCGGGCACGATGCGCTGCTCGAAACGGCCGAAACGCTCACGCACATGCTGCAGGTTGCGAAACAGCTTCATCTCGATGATGGCGCGGGCGAACTCGAGCCCGCGCGGTCCCCGGTTGCGCTGCAGCCAGGCGATCAGCATGCGAATCGGTTTGGGTGGCTTACCGGGCGGCTTTGCTAGCATCTGCAGGTAGCGCGGCATACCGCGGCGGCGATCGCCGGCGCTGCTTGCGGGCTGGAACTCGAGGTCTGGCCGTAGCATCTCCAGCAGCGCTTCGCCGCGCTCGGTCCGCGCCAGCACCCATTGCCAGCTCAGTGGGGCACCCATGTAGCCGATGGTGATGTCGGCAAGGCTGTTGGGATAGTCGAAGCAGGACAGGCAGGCCGAGGGGAAGACGCCGTCGAGCTTGTCCATCGGGAAGTCGATGAAGTTGAGCTGCTCGATGTGGCCGTCCTCATGGCGCATCTTCAGGCTGAAGTCCTGCATGAACTCGTAGTGGACGATGGTCTGCGGCGACTTGGAGACCTGGTCCAAGAAATAGACCAAATCGGGATAGGCGACGTTATCGCTGCAGGGGATGCCGATCACATCGAGCCGCTTGAGGCCAAGCTCGGCCTCGAGCTGCGGCTGGGCCGCGCGCAGCATGTGCACCTGGCAGCTGGTGCCGATGAAGGCGAGACGCTTGACGCCGCTGGCGCGGACCTCATCGAGCAACGCGAGGTTGGGCGAGAGGGCCGGTTTGTTGCCGGCACTGGCGCGCACCTCATCGGGCGTGCGGGCGAGGATCGGGCGCGGCGCAAAGCGGGTGCCAGGCATGGTGGCAGCGGTGATCACGGCCTCGACCTCATCGCGCTCGAGCAGCCGTGCCCCGAGCGTGGTGACCATGCCTGACCATTGCGCGCCCGGCACCGGTGGTTTCATGCGCGCGATCTGCATGTCGCGATAGACGCCGAAGCGCAGTTCGTCGCCGTCGTGACGGTGACGCCCAAACAGCCGCTGCTCTAGGGCCTCGGTCTGGTTGCGCACGAAGACGCAGGTGCGCGCCATCTCCGGCTTCAGGAAGCTGTCGCAGAGTCCGCAGTCGCTGCACAGCTTCGGCCGCCCGGCCAGACGTGCATCACGGCTGAGCAGCGTCGTCTCGCGCAGGCCTTTGGAGGGGCCGTCGCCCAGCAGTTCAGGGTCGAGGTCTTGGAAGGCAGCAGCGGGCTGTTCAGACATTGCAGAGAGGCCGATGGTCAGGGCGGTGATAAAGGGTGCCTTGTTGTACCCCCGAGACGCTGCGTCTGAGTATGCGTTAAGTCAGCCCAAGCCCGCATCCACGTTTTCACCAGCCACTCGCCACTCACCACTCACCACTCATCACTCATCACTCATCACTCATCACTCATCACTCATCACTCATCACTCACCACTCATTCGGCAATCGGCACCAGCTGCTCAATCAGCAGCTGCGGGCTGCGCAGGCCGCGGTAGTCGTTCACATCAAGGCGGTAGGCGATCTGGGCCCGGGTGGCTCCGCGCGGATGCTGGTCGGCAAGGTTGAAGCCGATCGCCTCGATGGGCGGGCCCTGGGCTGGCCGTGCGCGGAGCTTGAGGTGGCGGTCTTTGAGCAGGCGCGGGGCGCTGATCTCGAACTGGCCGTCGAACAGCGGTTCGCTGAAGCCTTTTCCCCAAGGCGCGGCGAGGCGCAGGGTCTCGGCAGTGGGCAGGGTCAGCAGCGCTGGGCCGAGGGCGCCGTCGGAGTGCAGCACCGGGGTTGCTGGCTCGGGTCCGAGCGCCTCGCTGACCGCGTCGGCAAAGGCCTGCTTGAACGGCTCAAGGGCTTCACGCGGGAGACTTAGACCGGCGGCCATGGCATGTCCGCCGAAGCGGGTGATGAGTCCGGGATGGGCATGATCGACGGCGGCCAGGCAGTCGCGCAGATGCAGCCCCTCGATGGAGCGCGCGGAGCCCTTGAGCAGGCCGTCGCCGCCGACAGCAAAGGCGATCACCGGGCGTTGGCAACGCTCACGCACGCGCGCGGCGAGGATGCCGACGACGCCCTCGTGCCAGTCTTCGGCGAACAGGCAGAGGCCGGCCTCGAGTCCGCCTGTGCGGATTCCGCCTGCGCGAGTGGTGCTCGCTCGCTCCGAGTGTTCACCTGCGGGCCGATCAGCATGCCTAGCGCCGGCGCCATCGGCGCTCCCGGCGTCGGCGTTTGCTTCGTTTGCATGCTTTGCATCGGCATTCGCTGCATCGGAGTCGCCCGTCTCGACCGCGAGCGTTAGGTCCTGTTCGGCGAGGATCTCGGCGATGAGGCGCTCGGCGTCGAGGCCCATGCTGTGGGTGAGGGCGCGGCGTTCTTGGTTGAGGGCCTGCAGCCGCTGGGCAAGGTGCATCGCCTCGATTGGCTTATCGGTGACCAGGCAGGCGATGCCGGCACTCATGTCCTCGAGACGACCGGCGGCATTCAGGCGCGGTGCGGCGGCAAAGCCGAGATCGCGGGCGCTAGTGCGCGTTAGATCGACACCAGCGATCTCGAGCAGCGCGCGCAGACCCGGTCGGCAATGCCCGGCGCGGATGCGGCGTAGACCCTGTTCCACCAGGATGCGGTTATTGGCATCGAGCGTCACGACATCGGCGACGGTGCCAAGGGCCACCAGATCAAGCAGCTCGGCGAGGTTGGGCTCGCTGCGATGACCCTGGAACCAGCCACGCCGACGCAGTTCAGCGCGGGTGGCGATGAGCAGGTAGAACATGACCCCAACCCCGGCCAGGTGCTTGCTGGGGAAGGGGCAGCCGGGCTGATTGGGGTTGACCAAGGCGGCGGCCTCGGGCAGCTCGGGACCAGGCAGGTGGTGGTCGGTAATCAACACCGGCAGGCCGAGCGCGCGCGCGCGCTCAAGCCCAGCATGGCTGGCGATGCCATTGTCGACGGTGATGATCAGATCGGGCCGGCGCTCGGCCGCGATATCGACGACAGCGGGGCTGAGGCCGTAGCCTTGGGCGAAGCGGCTCGGCACAAGAAAATCGAGCGGGCCGGCGCCGAGCGCGCGCAGGCCGAGCATGGCCACCGCGGTGCCCGTCGCACCATCGGCATCATAATCGCCGACGATGAGCAGTTGACGCTGGGCTTGGATGTGATCGGCAAGCAAGGCGGCAGCGGGATCGATGCCGAGCAGCTGGTTGACCGGATGTAGGGCGCTGAGGCGATGATCTAGGCCGCCGTCGAGCCCGCGATGGTGGTAGAGCCGCGTGAGCAGTTCGTCGAGCCGGTGCAGGGGCTGTTCGGCGCCTGGCGGACGTTGGATCGGGCGGATTGGAACTTGAGGCGAGGTCGGCGTTGTGCCTGCGCGTTGGGTACGGCTGCGAGCGGGACTGGGCCGAGTGGGATTGGGCGACGGGTTGGAAGCTGACATGGCCTGGCGAGACTAGCATGAAGCGCCTAACGGACCTAGCGCGTCGCCACCCGGACGATGAGGCGCTTGTTCAATAATGACTCGATGTCGTCGAGGTCCAAGATGGCGTTGCCGTGCGCGGTCGCTGATGCTTCGGCATTGAAGCTTGCACCGCAGGGACTCAGTAGCCACTTTTACATCATGTTTCTCTGTCGATCACAACCTTCCATTTTGATGCTGGCTGGCCTGTTCGTGCTCGCTGGCTGTTCCAGTTTGATGCTCGCCCCTACCAAGCCTGCGCTGCCGCAAGAAACGCTTGGACCGAGCGAGACGAGCGCTATCCGAATCATCAAGGGCGAGCTGAGCTCGACAACGGGCTGCCTTCTCAGGTATCGGCTCTATCGTCCGACTGAGGAGGTGTCATCCGAACCAGCGTTTGCCCAAACGTCTGCCCAAGCGTCTGTTTTGGTGATACTCGGCCATGGCTTCCTACGCTCGCAGCAACGCATGACGGAGCTGGCCCAAGCTATTGCGGCTGAGGGGATTCCAGTCGCCACGCTGGACTTTTGTAATATGCGGATTTGGGATGGTCGCCACCAACAGAACGGGCTGGACATGATGGCGCTTGCGCAGCATCTTGGCGCAGGAGCAGGAGCAGGAGCAGGAGCAGGAGCAGGAGCAGGAGCAGGAGCAGGAGCAGGAGCAGGAGCAGGAGCAGGAGCAGGAGCAGGAGCAAATGCGGACGTTGTTGCGGATTCTGATCGTGCCGCGCTCCCTCACGCTGAGCTTGGCGATAACGCTGGGCAAGGCATGCGGCGCGTGATCTATGCTGGATTTTCAGCCGGTGCCTTAGCGGCATTGGTCGCCGCGCGAAACGATCCACATGCGCTGGGCGCTGTGACCCTGGACTTGGTCGATGCCGAGGGCATCGGCGAGAAGGCTGCTCGCGATCTCGACAAGCCGCTGATCGGCCTTGCCGGCGAGTCCACTAACTGCAATGCAAACGACAATGCGAGAGCAGTCTTTGCGTCGACTAGCTGGGCACGCGTGACGCGCATCGCTGGTGCTGGCCACTGCGATTTCGAGGCCCCAACCGATGACCTCTGCGAGCTTGTCTGTACTGATCCTGACCAGGCCGGTGCGGAGCGCACCGCGGAGCTGCGCAAGTTTATCCTTAGCCAAACCCTTGAGGCGATTGATGCTTTAATCACTGGCAGTGCTAACGGCGGGGATAGCTTAACCGTGCCTGTGTCCGGGTGACGGGCAAGCTCAATGGTTTCACGACTCGCGTGCCGTACTCCTTAGTGGCTGTCCATTTTCTACTTACCGATGATCGCTCAACACTGGCCTTAAAATCGGGAAGAAGTTAATGGACACTTTCTTAGTAGACGGCCCTCCATTGTAGGCAAACCTTCATGGACATCGAACGTCTGAACGAACGCATCGCGGATTTTCTCAAAGGCGTCTACCAACTCGAGCGGGCGGTGGCTCAGCCCTTCGATGAGTTCACGCGCGATGCCACGATACAACGCTTCGAATTCTGCTATGAGCTGGCTTGGAAGATGCTGAAACTGAGGCTAGAGCAGGAGGGGATCAGCGCGCTTACCCCAAGACAGGCGTTGCGAGAGGCGCTGCAGGCGGCGCTGATCGGGGATGGGAATGTTTGGAGCGAGATTCAGCGCTATCGAAATCTGACCAGCCATACTTACGATGAACGCTTGGCCAATGAGGTCTATGCCTTTATCGCCGACACGGCCTTGGTACGATTTCAGACCCTGGCGCGGGAGGCTGAAGCTTGGAAGACCCGATGACATTCGGCCTGTCCGACCGTATCCGCGCCGATTTTAGCGGTGTTTTCGAACGCTATCCTGAGGTCGAGAAGGTGCTGATCTTTGGTTCGCGCGCCAAGGGGAATGCTCGGCCGGGCTCAGACATCGATCTTGCCGTGATCGCGCCACGCATGAGCGATGCCGAATTCGCTCGTCTCTGGAATCAGATTGAAGATCTGCCGCTGGTCTTTAAGGTCGATCTGCTGCATTGGGACCGTCTTGCGAATCAACGACTGAAAGACAAGATCTTGCTCGAAGGCTGCCCGTTCTAGGAAGGAACCGCAGCATCGTCGGATGCTGCAAGCGGTGAGCTGAACGCCTTGGGTGATGGGTGCACGGCGTGTTGAGTTGCGCTATCGCTATCGCTTGCGCTTGGCGAAAGCCCGCAGTCGTCCGCGCTTCTGGCGCTGGCGCGGTGTTAGCTCGTTCTTGCGGCCGGCGAAGGGGTTGACGCCGCTCTTCAGCTCTAGGCGCAGCGGCGTGCCTTGTAACCGGAGTGCATCGCGCAGGCGTTTGATCAGGTAGCGCTGATAGCTCTCGGGTAGGGCTTCGGTCTGGTTGCCGTGGATGACGATGATCGGTGGGTTGCGCCCGCCTTGGTGTGCATAGCGCAGCTTGATCCGGCGCCCATGCACCAAGGGTGGTGAATGTTCTTGCACCGCATCCTCGAGCAGCCTGGTCAGCAGCGGCGTTGGCAGGGTACGCATCGCGCTCTCGTAAGCCCGATCGGCGGCCTCCAGCAACAGCCCGACCCCGCTGCCATGCAGCGCTGAGATCAGGTGCTGCTCGGCAAAGCCGAGGAAAGGCAGTCGGCGCTCGATTGCTGACTTCAGTGCTGCGCGAGCGTCGGGCGTGAGGCCGTCCCACTTGTTCACCGCCACCACCAGCGCCCTGCCGCTGTCGATGAGATGCGCGGCTAGGGTCGCATCTTGCTCGCCGATTCCGGCATGGGCGTCCAATACCAGGATGGCGACATGGCAGGCTTCGATTGCCTGCAGCGTCTTGACCACGCTGAAGTGCTCGACCGGCTCGTTGATGCGCGCGCGGCGTCGCATGCCGGCGGTATCGATCAGCTTATAGTGCCGCTCGCCAATGGCGAATGGGATCTCGATGCTATCGCGTGTGGTTCCGGGGCTGTCGAAGACGACGACGCGCTCCTCGCCCAAGAGCCGATTGATCAAGGTCGACTTGCCGGCATTCGGTCGGCCGACCACCGCGACCCGGATCGCGGCCTGATCCTCTTCTGTGGGCTCTGCGTCTTCCGCAGCCGGTAGCGCTTCGAGCACCCGCGTCATCAGCGCCGAGACGCCGCGGCCCTGGATGGCGGCGATCGGCTGTGGGTCGCCGAGGCCGAGCTGGTGCAGCTCAGCGGCGGCCAGGTTCCAATCCAAGTGGTCGACCTTGTTCGCGACCAGGGTCACTGGCTTGCCGGTGCGTCGCAGCTCGGCGGCGATCTCGATATCGCCGGGGGTGGTGCCATCGCGCGTATCGACCAAGAACAGCAGCTGATCGGCCTCACCGATGGCCACGCGAACCTGCTGCTCGCTGAGCGCCTGAATGCCGTCACCGCCGCTGATGCCGCCGGTGTCGACCACCACATAAGGTCTCGGCCCGATGCGGCCGATGCCGTACTGGCGGTCGCGTGTCAGCCCGGGGAAGTCTGCGACCAGGGCATCGCGCGTTCGGGTGAGTCGATTGAACAGCGTCGACTTGCCGACGTTCGGCCGACCCAGCAAGGCGATGACCGGTAGCATGGCGGTCAACCCTGGTGGCCAGACGATGCTGAAGACGCCCTAGCCACTCCTGGCAACGCCTGAGCCTCGGTTCCTGATCCGACCTGAGCGTTTGATGAGATGCTCGATAGGGTAGGCGCCATCTCAGACTGGCTCGCCTGAGCGGCTGTGCTTGACCCTGTGCCGGTGGCGCGCACCGCGGCAATGGTTCCATTATCCAGCTGCAGATAGAGCGTCTGACCAACGACCACCGGGGTTGAGGCGACTGCGGCCTTGGCCACGCGCACCCGCCCGAGCAAGCGGCCGTCGCGGCGCGAGACCCAATGCACGTAACCTTCGAGGTCGCCAACCGCTAGCGCGTTGCCGATCACGACGGGTGCGGTCAGCTGCCGATAGCGCAAGGCGTCTTGGCGCCAGCGTCCGGCGCCATCGGTTGGATCGGCCGCCCACAGCTGATCTTCGGAATCGGTGATATAGAGTGCCTCGGCGGTGGCCGCCAAGCCGGCGTGTGCGGAGAGCTCGCGTCGCCAGAGCACCGCACCGCTATTTATGTCGACGGAGGCCAGGTCGCCGTTGAAGCTTGCCACCAAGACCTGGCTGCCGAGCACGACGGGGTCGGTGTCGATGTCGGCGATGCGCTCGAGCTCGCTGCGGCCGCTGGGCGGCGAGACCACGACCTCCCAGATCGGCAGACCTTGGGCTGGATCGAGGTAGACCAGGCGACCGCTGGAGAGGCCGACGATGATCCCGTCGGGTCCGGCCGTGGGGCTACTGCTTCCGCGTAGGGTCAGGATCGGCGCCTGATAGCCGAAGCGCCAGCGCTCGCTGCCGTCATTGAGGTCGAGGCCATAGACGCTGTCGTCGATGGTGTGGACGACGACCAGATCACCGATGATGCGCGGCACGGAGAGAACCTCGCTGCCGAGCTGGGCGCGCCAGCGCTGGCTGCCATCGCGGGTCGAGAAGAGTAGCACCTCGCCGTTCGAAGAGCCGACCACCAGCCGGTCGCCATCGACATCCGGACCGCCGCTGAAGGGAATGCGCGTCTTGCGCTCCCAAACCACGCGTCCATCAGCCGCGTTCAGCGCGCTGATGGTGCCGCTGTGATCCGCGGCATAGAGCCGATTGCCCGCCACTGTGGGGCGCAGACTGAGCGCGCGGCCATCGTTGCCCTTGCCAATGCGCGTCGTCCACAGGGTGCGCACCTGGACTTCTTGGGGTGCGGCTTTGGCGAGCTCGGTGGGCGGGTTGGGGTCTTTTTCGCGACCGAGGCCGATCCAGCCGAGACTGCCGCAACCCTGTAACAACAAGGCGCTAGCGAGGCTGACCAGGAGTGTCCGGCGTTGCATGCAAGAGGGGCGATGCGCGTTCATGATGGCTCGGCTCAAGAAGCGGAGTGAGGCGCGGCCGGCAGATCTTGGAGCTTAAGCTCGATCAGCCGCGAGAGGCCCGCGTTGCCAGCGAGTGCGGCCTCATAGGCGGCACGCGCGTCGGCGGTTTCGCCCTTGGCGAGTGCGATGTCGCCGCGCAGACCGGCGAAGTCGGCGCTGAAGGCGCCGCCGTCATCGTGCTGCTCGATCACGGCCATGGCTTCGTCGAGCGCATGACTTGCAATCAAGACCTGCGCGAGGCGGAATGCGGCAAGCGTCGCCAGACTCGGGTCCGGGGCCTTGGAGATCGCAGAGCGCAGTGCCGTGGCGGCACCGTCGAGGTCATCCTGTTCGACGTGGACCTTGGCCAGCGCAAGATCGGCTAAGGCGGCATAAGGCGTGCCGGCGTGCTCATCCGCCAAGGCTTCGGCCTGTTTGGCGGCTGATTCTGGCTGGCCACTGCTTGCGGTCATCAAGAGTTGCTCGAAGGCGAGCGAGGCGTTTTGGCCGACCTGATCCTGATGGTTGACCCAGGCGCGCCAGCCAAACACCGCGACCAGGCCGATGACGATACCGGCGACCACCGCGGTACCGTTCTCCTTCCACCATTTTTTGATCGCTTCGACCTTTTCGTCGTCTGTGGTCAGCTCAGCCATGGGAATCCTCGGTCAATGCTCAGAGAAAATCGGGGAGTCGATCCGCTAGGGCGTCGATAGCGACGCTGGTCTGTTCGGTCTTGGCGTGCGGATCTTCAGCGGCGCTGACACGCAGCGGCTTGATGCCGATGCGCTGCTGCGCCAGCTCGTCGTCGCCGAGCACCAACGCGACCTTGGCGCCGCTGCGATCGGCCCGCTTGAATTGGCTCTTGAAGCTGCCGCCGCCGCAGTGACAGACCAGCCGCAGCTGGGGCAGCGCATCGCGGATCTGCTCGGCGATCGCCATGGCGGCCGCGCTGGCCTGCTCACCGACTGCGATGAGGTAGGCGTCGACGCTCGGTGGCGGCTCGGTCTGACTCAGCTCGAGCAGGCGCTCAAGCCCGAGCGCGAAGCCGACGGCCGGCGTGGCCTTGCCGCCGAGCTGCTCGACCAGTCCGTCATAACGGCCACCGGCGCAGACGGTACCCTGAGCGCCAAGCGCGTCGGTGATCCATTCGAAGACGGTGCGGTTGTAGTAGTCGAGCCCGCGCACCAGCCGTGGATTGACCTGATAGGCGACGCCCGCCTGCTCAAGTCCGCTACAGAGGGCCTCGAAATGTTCCCGTGATTCGCTGCCGAGGGCATCGGTGAGGCTCGGGGCCTCGGCGATGAGCTCGGCGAGGTCGGGGTTCTTGGAGTCCAGTACCCGCAGTGGGTTGCTGTCCAGACGGCGGCGGCTGTCGTCATCGAGGCGGTCTTCGTGCGGGCGCAGGTAGCTCACCAGCTGTTCGCGATAGACCGCGCGCTCGGCGCTGTCGCCGAGACTGTTGATCTCGAGCCGGAGGTCGGTCAGGCCGAGCGCGTCCCAGAGCCGGCGCGTGAGCAGGATCACCTCGAGGTCAATATCAGGGCCGGTGAGGCCGAAGACCTCGACGCCGATCTGGTGGAACTGACGATAGCGTCCGCGCTGTGGGCGCTCGCGGCGGAACATGGGGCCGCGGTACCAGATGCGGCGTGGCTGATCGAGCAGGCCGTGTTCGATGGCGGCACGCACGCAGCTCGCGGTGCCTTCGGGGCGCAGGCTGAGCTGGTCGCCACCGCGATCCTCGAAGCTGTACATCTCTTTCTCGACGATGTCGGTGACCTCGCCGATCGAGCGCTTGAATAGCTCGCTCTGCTCGACCAGCGGCGTGCGCATCTCCTTGTAGCCGTAGCCTTCGAGGACGGTGCGGGCGCGGTCCTCGAGCTGCTGCCAGCGGGCGCTGTCGTCCGGGAGCAGATCGTGCATTCCGCGGATTGCGCGCAGGGGGGTCTGCCTTGCCATCAGGTCTATCCTAGTTGCTCTAGCTGGTTGTTCTACCTGGTTGCTCTACTCGGCGTCTGCGTCGGCGCTGGTGTCAGCGCTGGCATCGGTAGTTTCGCGGTTGACTTCGGCCGGGTCGAGCTTGAAGCGGGCCACGTTACCACGGGCGACCGAGGTCAAGTCGAAGGGCTGGCCTGCGACGGTGAGCTGGGTGGCTGCGGCGTTGCCGATCACCAGCGAGTAAGGCGGCTCACCGGTGAGGGTCTCGCGGCTGTCCCGGTTCATCTCACCGAACAGCAGTACCTTGCCGGTGCTGTCGCGGATATCGACCCAGCAGGGGCCAGTGAAGGCCAGCTCGACGGCCTGCGAAGTGGAAGCGGCGGCGGCGCTGTCGGTCGCAGCCTCGGCCTCCGACGGTGCATTGGCCGCAGCGTTGTCTACTGTTAGCGATGCGGTCTGGCGCACGGCGGGGCGTTCTTCCTCTGGGCTCGCGGGCGTCGGTAATGACCCGCTGGCTGGCTGTCGAGTGGAGGTATCGCGTGCTGATGCAGCGGTCAACGGATCGCGTGCTGTTTCGTCAGTCACGCTTGCGGTCGGCCCGGTTGGTGTTTCCTGGCTCGCTTCACCAAGCTGATCTGAGGTCGAGGGCCGCTGTTGCGCGTCTTGTCCCCTGACCAGGACGTCGGCGCTTGCGGTTTGCGCTGGTGCAGTGCTGGCCGCTGGCTGAGCGGGCGGCGGCGTTGATGCTGAGCCACTGCTGCTCTCTGGCGCCGGGGTGGTCGAGGCCTCGGGTTCCAGGGGCGACGGCTGTTGGCGTGGCTCGTCATCGATCGCTGCACCGGTTGCTGCACCATTTTCTGGTCGCGCAGACAGGCGTTCCTCATTGAGGTCGGGTTGTCCGTTGGTCGGTTGACTCGGACCAGGGCGCGAAACCCACCAGCCGTAACCGCCAGCAGCCAGCGCAAGGACAACCAGTGCTGCGATGAGATAGACCGCTAAGCCACCGCCTTCTGGAGCGTCCTCCTCGCTTTGACTGCTTTCTGCGCGGACGACATGTGGCGTTGGGGGCTCGACATTGGGATGCAGGCGGCGAAAGCTCTGGTTCAACGGCTCAGGGTCGAGTCCGACCAGCCTGGCATAGCTGCGGATATAGCCCGAGACAAAGACAGCGCTTGGCAACTGCTTGTAGTCATCCTGCTCCAGTGCTTCAACCACCTGGGGCGCGATGCGCAGCGAGGTGGCAAGCTGCGAGATGTCGAGCTTGCGTGCCTCGCGCGCCTGCCGAAGCTGCTGACCGGGTGAGTCCGTTGCCGATGTGCTCGCGCCGCTGCGGGTGGCGGGCTCGTTAGGGGTGATGGCGTCTGCCTCTTCGGCCATGCTCACAGTTCGATTACCTCGGGCGAATGGGGATAGCGTTTGCGTAAGGCCTGCTCGAGTGTGCGAGCGAGCGTTGCGTTGCCGAGCTGACGCTCGATCCGCGCGGCGAGCAAGAGTGCCTCTGCAGAGACCTCGCCGGTGCGAGAATAACGCGTCATCAAAGATCGTGCGCTCTGATAATCGCCGCGCTGGTAGGCGAGCTTGGACAATTCGAGGAGTGCGGGGGCAAAGTTTGGGTTGCGTTCCAGCGCTTGACGCAGATAGCGCTCGACATCGCCGCGCCGACCGGCCCGGCGGGAGCAGTCGGCGGCATTCATGAGTGCCACCTCGGGTCCCTGATAGAGTGGGTCGGCCAGCGCGGTTTGTATCTCGCGCAGTCCTGCGTCGTATTGACCCTCAGCGCAGAGCACGGCGCCCCAGGCATTGCGATAATCCGGGTTTTTCGGGGCTCGCTCAACCGCTTCAGCGAATTCGCGTTGCGCCTGCTTCCGGTCGCCCAGGCGCTCGTAGACGATGGCGAGGATGTAGTGTGCACGCGCGCTCTTACGATCGGCGGCTACCGCCTGCTGGGCGCGTCCGAGTGCCGTGTCGAGCTGACCGCGCTGAATGTACTCGGTGGCGAGGTCGACATAAAGGTCTGCTGGGCTTTCGCCCTCCGGGACATCGCTACGCTTCTCGGCGCTGCCGGCGCATCCGGCGAGTGATAGCGCGAGTGCGAGTGCGCTGAGGGTGGGGACGAACGCCGACCAGCGGCGGGTTGTCGGTTGCATCAGGGATGGCGCTGTATCAGAGACCAATGCTGACAGGAATCTGGGCCCCTGCACGCGGCAGTCGACGGTTCTGGACCTGGCCAACGAGTTGGCCACAGGCGGCTGCGATCTCTTCGCCGCGCGTCTTGCGCGTCGTGGCGACGAGGCCAGAGCGTTTCAGCCGTTGCCGAAAGGCCTCGATCCGCTCCGGGTCGCTGGTCTCGAAGCCGCTGTTGGGGAAGGGGTTGAACGGGATCAGATTGACCTTCGAGGGCGTTCCCTCGAGCAGCCGGATCAGCGCCTTTGCCTGCCGGTCGCTGTCGTTGACGTCCTTGAGCATCACGTATTCCCAGGTGATGCGCCGGCGCGGCTCGCCACGTAAATAGGCCTTGCAGGCCGGGATGAGCTGCTCAAGCGGGTATTTGCGGTTGATCGGGACAATCTGGTCGCGCAGTTCATTGTCGGGTGCATGCAGTGAGACCGCGAGCGAGACCTCGCTGACCTCGGCCAGACGATAGATGTTGGGCACGATCCCGGAGGTCGAGAGGGTGACCCTGCTCTTGGCCAGCATGTAGGCGAAATCGTCCTGCATGATCGCCATCGCCTTGACCACGGCATCGAAATTGGCCAGCGGCTCGCCCATGCCCATCATGACGATGTTGGTCGGTGGCTTGCCGAGGGCACGGGTCGCGTGCCAGACCTGGCCGATGATCTCGCCGGTGCTCAGGTTGCGGCTAAAGCCCTGGCGTGCCGTGGCGCAGAAGCGGCAGTCGAGCGCGCAGCCGACCTGCGACGAGACGCAGAGCGTGCTGCGGCTCTCTTCCGGGATGTAGACGGTCTCGACGCGCTGTCCATCGTGCAGGTCGAGCAGCCATTTGATGGTGCCGTCGGCGGAGGGTTTCTCGACCGCGACGCGCGGAAGATCGATCCGCGTCTCGGCGGCCAGGCGTTCGCGCAGTGCCTTGGAGAGGTCAGACATCGCGTCGAGCTCTGAGACGCCGTGCTTGTGCAGCCAGCGGAAGAGGTTGCGACCATGAAAGGGTTTGAAGCCCCAGCCAGCCGCGAGCGCCTCGAAGCCCGGCCGGTCGAGGTCGAGCAGCGGGATACGGAGGTCCGGACTGGTGCGAGGTTCGGTTTGCATCATTCGGGTCGTATCGCGGGTCGAATCGTCGGCGTGCTCTAGGCGGGGCTGGATGTCGGTGCAGGCGGTTGGCGTCGGCTCGCGCTTGCCGAGACTGCCGGCATGGATGCCGATAGCCTCTTCCGGCAAGTCGCTCGCTCGCCTGGCTGCGGCTCAGCGTGTGCGCTTGCAGATGCCGTCTGGGAAGAAGAAGCCGATCTCGCGCTCGGCGGTCTCCGGCGCATCGGACCCGTGCACGGCGTTTTCGGTGAAGGAGTCGGCGAAGTCAGCGCGGATGGTGCCAGGCGCGGCGTTGGCCGGGTTGGTGGCGCCCATCAGCTCACGGTTCTTGGCGATGGCGTCCTCACCCTGCAGGGCCATGACCAGGACCGGGCCGGAGGTCATGAAGCCGACCAGCTCATCGAAGAAGCCCTTGCCCTGGTGCTCGGCATAGAAAGCGCTGGCCTGCTCGAGGCTCATGTGTAGCATGCGGGCGGCGACGATCTGCAGGCCGGCTTGCTCGAAGCGGCCGCAGATGGCGCCGATCGCGTTCTTGGCAACGGCATTGGGTTTGATGATGGAGAGCGTGAGCTGCTCGGCCATGGGAACTCCTAAAGGGGTTGTCCGATGCCTGGATGCGGCGTTGAAGCCGGCTCGGGCACTCGGTGCAGATGAAGGTGACAGCCCCCTATAGTAACTGGAGATGCGGCTCCAAATCTATGGCTCGCGTTGCTCAATGCTTACACGAGCGGTGGCTGATGCGCGCCTCTCGATCGACTGTCGCCTCGTCCATCGCGGCCAGTGCATCGAGGAATTGAACCGCGAAGCTGCCGGGTCCTTGCGCCTGTTGGGCTGCCTGTTGCCCGGCTAGGCCGTAGTAGGCGAGGGCGCTGACAGTACCTTCGAACGGCTCGGCTCCGGCACCTAAGAACGCGCCGATGACGCCGGTGAGCGCGCAGCCGAGCGCGGTGACGCGGGGCATCAACGGATGTCCGTTGTCGATCATTGCGATCTGCTCGCCATCGCAAACGAGGTCGCGCGGGCCGGTCACCGCGATAATGGCGCCCGTCGACCTGGCGAGTTGCTGTGCTGCGGCCTCGGCATGTTCGATCGAGTCGGTGGCGTCGACCCCCTTGCCGCCTCCTGCGGTGGGGTTTTGATCATCAATTACGGCGTTCAGTGCGATGATTTCAGAGGCGTTACCACGGATGACCGTTGGCCTGAGATTAGCCAGCCGGCGCGCGGCTTGGCGACGAAATGCAGTGGCGCCGACCGCGACGGGGTCGAGCACCCAGGGTGTCCCCGCGCGATTGGCCGCATGCGCAGCCTCGCCCATCGCGCCGAGCCAGTCGATCGATGGCGTGCCGATGTTGATGGTCAGTGCGCTCGCCAAGCTGGCGAGCTCAGCGGCCTCTTCGCGCGCATGCGCCATGGCTGGTGAGGCACCGATGGCGAGCAGCACGTTGGCCATGGTCTGCATGGCAACATAGTTGGTGATGTTGTGCACGAGCGGGGCGTTGGCGCGCACGTGGGCGAGGGTGACGCTGGGGTTGATCATGTCGGGGTCAGCCTTTATGCAAGATAAAGCCAGATGGCGAAGCCGATAAAGGCCATGAACTTGATGGCGGCGAGTCGATTTTCTTTCATGCTGCGATCTTGCTCCGAATCTTGCTCCGAAACAGTTGCTGTATCGTCGCGAGCGTCACGC
The DNA here is from genome assembly GCF_016583905.1 of Lamprobacter modestohalophilus. GTDB lineage: Bacteria > Pseudomonadota > Gammaproteobacteria > Chromatiales > Chromatiaceae > Lamprobacter > Lamprobacter modestohalophilus. Next base: position 34,801 of record NZ_NRRY01000034.1, read on the forward strand.
CGGCGCTGGACACCTAATGGCAACTCTTTATGTGGGCGATAGCCTGAGGTGATGGTCGTCAAGGCTGGACTGCGGGCCAATTGCTAAAGTGCAGTGCTGATGATTGTGCCGATCTTGCTGCAGTGCACAAATCGCAGTAAGCTGCCCGCAGGCAATGGCCCTACTGGCCACAAGTGTATTGACGTTCGTTGAAGAATCTGGGGTTCAGATGGGGACAATGACAGAGTACGCGCTGATCTTGGTCAGCACGGTGTTGGTCAACAACTTCGTGTTGGTCAAGTTTTTAGGGCTCTGTCCGTTTATGGGGGTCTCGAAGAAGCTCGAGACCGCGATCGGCATGGGCTTTGCGACGACCTTCGTCCTGACCCTTGCCGCCGTGACGACCTGGATCGTCAATACCTATCTGCTCGTGCCGCTCGGCATCGAATATCTGCGCACCATTGCCTTTATCCTCGTGATTGCGGTGGTGGTGCAGTTCACCGAGACGGTCATGCACAAGACCAGCCCGGTGCTCTACCAGGTGCTGGGTATCTTTCTGCCGTTGATCACCACGAACTGCGCCGTACTGGGTGTTGCGTTGCTCAACCTGCAGGAGGAGCGCGGCTTTCTTGAGTCCGCACTTTACGGTTTTGGCGCCGCCATCGGCTTCTCGCTGGTGCTGGTGCTGTTTGCCGCGATGCGTGAGCGGGTCGCAGTTGCCGACGTGCCGGAGCCATTCCAGGGCAGTGCCATCGCGATGGTAACGGCGGGTCTGATGTCCCTGGCTTTCATGGGGTTTGCCGGCCTGGTTTCCGTTTAAGCTGAGCGACTCAGGGTAATCAAGCAACGGGGTGGAGGCGATCAGTGTTGCCGCTGCGGATGGGTCAGCGACCCGTGGATGCCGCCCCAGGAGAAGATTGAGATGTTGATAGCAATCGCGGCGATAGCAGGCTTGGCCGTTGGCTTCGGGCTGCTGCTCGGGTACTCGGCGATTCGTTTCCGCGTCGAGGGCGACCCGATTGCCGATCAGGTTGACGCCCTGCTGCCGCAGAGTCAGTGCGGCCAGTGCGGTTATCCGGGCTGCCGGCCTTATGCTGAGGCTGTGGCGGCCGGCGAGGCGGAGATCAATCTCTGCGCGCCGGGCGGTGAGGGGACGATGCTCGCGATCGCTGATCTGCTCGGGCGCGAGCCGGTCGAGGTGGGTGAGATCGAAGAGACGCCGAAGCAGGTTGCTGTGATCGACGAGCAGACCTGTATCGGCTGCACCAAGTGTCTGCAGTCTTGCCCCGTCGATGCCATCGTCGGCGCTGCGAAGCAGCTGCATGGCATCATTGCCAGCGAATGCACTGGCTGCGGTCTCTGCATCGCCCCATGTCCGGTTGACTGTATCCATTTAGAGCCGCTGCCAGAGACGGTCTCGACCTGGAAATGGCCCTATCCGACGCTACTGCGCCAGCCGGTTGTGCTGCCGCCAGCGTCCGAGCTGCTGCCGGAGCATCGCGAGGCGGCTTGAGGCCACTTAAGGCGGCCACTTAAGGTCCGCTAGTCATGTCCAAGAGCGCGCTGCCTGAAGCTCCGAGGCGCGCTCTCCGCCCGATGCTTGGCTCTTCAGCCGAGCCTCGATCGCACAAACAGTCCGAAACAACCGACTAGATTTATCCGATGTCAGGTCTCAGATCGCTCCTCACTGGTGGTCAGCGCAAGCTGTGGCATTTCCACGGCGGTGTCCATCTGCCCGATGAAAAGACGTTGTCGAACGGCTGTCCGGTCGCCGCTGCGCCACTTCCCGCTCAGCTGGTGCTGCCGCTGCAGCAACATATTGGCGCGCCGGCGCGCTGTCGCGTCTCGGTTGGCGATCAGGTGCTGAAAGGGCAGCTCATCGCCGAGCCGCAAGGCTATATCAGCGCGCCTGTGCATGCGTCGAGCTCGGGCACCGTGATCGCGATTGAAGCGCGGCCGATCCCGCATCCGTCAGGGCTGAGTGCGCCTTGCGTGGTGATCGAGACCGATGGTGAGGAGCGCTGGGCGGAGCTGCCAGCGCCGCTGGCTGCGTCCGCGGCGGAGCTTGACGCCTGCGATCCGGCGGCGTTGCGCGAGCGTATCCGTGCGAGTGGCATCGTCGGCATGGGCGGTGCGTCCTTCCCGACCAACGTGAAGCTGAATCCGGGCAAGGATCAGCCGATCGACACGGTCATCATCAATGGTGCCGAGTGCGAGCCCTATATCACCTGCGATGATCTGCTGATGCGCGAGCGCGCTGCCGACATTGTCGACGGCGTGCGTGTGATGCTGCATTTGGTCCAGGCCAAGCGGGCGCTGATCGGCGTTGAAGATAATAAGCCTGAGGCGGCGACTGCACTCAACAGCGCGATCGCTGAGGCTGGGGTTGGCGATCGGGTCGAGGTGGTGGTGATTCCCACCCTGTATCCGAGCGGTGGCGAGAAGCAGCTGATCCGCATCTTGACCGGCAAGGAGGTGCCGAGCCATGGCATTCCGGCCCAGATCGGCATCGTCTGCCAGAACGTTGGTACGGCCGCTGCGGTGGCTGATGCGGTCTTGCGCGGACAGCCGCTGATCGAGCGTCTGGTGACCGTGACTGGGCGGGGTGTGGTCGAGCCGCGGAATTATCGGGTGCCGATCGGGATCTCTGCCGAGGCGTTGATTGCCGCGAGCGGCGGTTATAGCGGCGAGCTTGCGAAGCTTGTCGCCGGTGGTCCGATGATGGGCTTCCGGCTCGATACTGATCTGGTCCCAATCACCAAGGCGACCAACTGTCTGCTGGCGCTCACGCCCGCCGAGAGTCCCGATCCGGGAGCCCCGCTGCCCTGCATCCGCTGTGGGCGTTGTGCCGAGGTCTGCCCGGCCAATCTCTTGCCGCAGCAGCTCTATTGGCATGCGCGTGCAAAAGAGCTGGATAAGGTGCAGGACTACAATCTATTCGACTGCATCGAATGTGGCTGCTGCGCGCATGTCTGCCCGTCGCACATCCCGCTGGTGCAGTACTACCGTTTCGCCAAGACCGAGAGCTGGACGCGCGAGCAGGAGAAGCGTGCCGCGGATCATGCGCGTGAGCGCCATGCGGCGCGTGAGGCCCGGCTCGAGCGCCAGGAGCGCGAGCGGAAGGCGAAGCTGCGGAAGAAGAAAGAGGCCGTCGCTGCGGGTGGCGCCAAGCCGGCTGCTGCTGGTGCTAAACCTGCTCCTGCTGGCACCAAGCCGGCTGCTGCTAATGCTAAACCTGCCCCTGATGGCGCCCAACCGACTCCTGACGCTAATGCGAAGCCGCAGGCGGATACGGCGGATAAACAGGCCTTGATTGAGGCGGCGCGTCGTCGTGCTGCGGAGAAGAAGGCGATGCTGGCAAAGGCTCAAGAGACGACAGCGACGCCTGTCGATCAGCAGGCGCCTGTTCAGGGCGATGCAGCCGCAACCACGAAACGAGCCCAGCCGCGTGAGGCGGTTGCGGCTGATCAGGAGTAATGCCGGTGGCCATGACCTTTGTCTCGTCGCCGCATAGCGCGCGCGTCAATCGTGTCGATCAGGTGATGTTACAGGTCTGTCTGGCATTGGTGCCGGGCACCCTGGCCCTGGTCTGGTTCTTTGGCTGGGGCGTGCTCATCAACATGGCGCTGGCGACCCTGTTCGCGGTGCTGGCTGAAGCGCTGGTGATGAAGCTGCGCGGGCGTCCCGCGCTGCCGGCCATCGGTGACTACAGCGCGGTGGTGACGGCGCTGCTGTTTGCGCTGACGATTCCGCCGACCATGCCTTGGTGGATGACGATGCTGGGCATCGTCTTCGCGATCGTCATCGTCAAGCAGCTCTATGGGGGCATCGGCTATAACCCGTTCAACCCGGCGATGGCCGGCTATGTGTTCTTGCTGATCTCTTATCCAGTGGCAACCACGAGCTGGCTGCCCCCGGATGTGCCGGCGCTGCTCGAGGCGCGTGAGCTCTCAACGCTGTCTTTCCTCGACTCGGCGCGTCTCATCTTCATGGGCGCTCTGCCTGAGGGGTTGACCTGGGATGCGGTCAGTGCGGCGACGCCGCTCGACGAGATGCGGACGCTGTTGGACCAGGGGCGAACCATCGACGAGATCCGATCCAGCAGTCCACTCTGGGGCAGTTTTGGTGGCCGTGGCTGGGAGTGGGTCGGGAACTGGTTCCTGCTCGGTGGGCTCTATCTGCTGTGGCGACGGGTGATCAGCTGGGAGATCCCGGTTGCGGTGCTGGGCGGCCTGCTGGCGGCTTCTGCAGCCTTCTGGCTGGTTGATCCGCAGCATTTTCCGTTTCCGGGTTTTCACCTGTTCTCGGGCGCGGCCATCTTAGGGGCGTTCTTTATCGCCACGGACCCGGTGTCGGCCTGTACCACCCGGCGTGGTCAGCTGATCTACGGCGCGGCGATTGGCGGCACCATCTTTGCGATCCGCACCTGGGGCGGCTATCCGGATGCGGTCGCCTTCGCGGTGTTGTTGATGAACATCGCCGCACCGATGATCGATCAATATTCTCAACCTCGGGTCTTCGGCCATCGTCGCAGCGAGCGCAAGAAGGCCTGAGCGCGGGGCATTAGACAGACAACAGTGGACAGACAACGACCATGAAGAAGGCACCCATCCTCATTGCCGCGTTCATCTTGGGAAGCTTCGCCGTCGGCGGCGTTGGCCTGGTGGCGGTGACGCATGAGCTGACCGATACCAAGATCGCCGAGAACCAGCGCGCAGCCATGATGGCGAAGCTGGAGGCCATCGTGCCAGAAGGGCGCATGTCAAACGACCCGTTGCAGGATCGTATCGAGGTCAGCGATCCGAGCCTCCTCGGTGCGCCGGTGACGGAGGTGTATCGGGTGCGCGACAAGGATGAGCCGGTCGCGTTGATCCTAAAGCCGGTCGTTCCCGACGGCTATGCGGGTCCGATCAACCTGCTGGTCTCGGTACTGCATGATGGCACCTTGGGGGGCGTGCGCGTGATCTCGCACCATGAGACGCCTGGCTTGGGTGACAAGATCGAGGAGCGCAAGGACGACTGGATCATCGAGCAGTTCAACGGCCGCTCACTTGGCGAGCCACCGCTGGAGCTGTGGCAGGTGAAGCGTGACGGCGGGGTCTTTGATCAATTCACTGGGGCGACCATCACGCCGCGCTCGGTGGTCAACGCGGTCAAGGGGACGTTGCTGTTTGTGCAGCAGCAGGGCGATGCGCTCTACACGAAACCGGCAACGGGGCAGGCGGACGGCAATCCAGCCCCGGCCCCGGTGCCAGCACCGATACCAGCGGCAGCCGCCAGCGGAGAGACCTCGGCGCAGGCCCAGCCTGAAGAGGCGTCAGGCCTCCAGGCCATCCAAGAGTCGGCTCAGGGACAAGGTCAAGAAAAGGCTCGTGCCGAGGCAGAACCGCGCGCCAACGCCGCTGTGGAGGCTGCCTGATGGCCGAGAAGAGCTACGGGGCGTTGGTCGGCGAAGGGCTCTGGAGCAACAACCAGGCCCTGGTGGCGATGCTCGGGCTCTGCCCGTTGCTGGCGACCACCACGACCGCAACCAATGGGCTCGGCATGGGCTTGGCCACCACCACGGTGCTAGTGCTCTCGAATGCAACCATCTCGCTGATCCGTAATCTGGTCCGTCCGGAGGTTCGGTTGCCGGTGTTTGTGTTGGTGATCGCCTCGTTCGTGACCGCGGTTGAGCTGACCATGCAGGCGCAGTTCTATGAGCTGTACTTGGTGCTCGGGCTCTTTATTCCGCTGATTGTGACCAATTGTGCAATCATCGGTCGTGCCGAGGCCTTTGCCTCCAAGGCGCGTCTGGATCGGGCGATTGTCGACGGTTTGGCGATGGGCATCGGTTTCACGCTCGTGCTCATGGTGCTGGGTGGGATGCGCGAGCTCCTTGGCCAGGGGACGCTGTTCTATCAGGCCGAGCTGCTGCTTGGACCTGCTGCGGAAGGGTTTGGTTTGAACCTCGGTGAGGGATTCCAAGGTGCGCTGCTGGCGATGTTGCCGCCTGGGGCGTTCATTGGTCTCGGGTTCCTTATTGCGCTGAAGAACATCTTCGATAAGGCCTCAGAGCGCCGGCGGCGTGCGCGACAAGCATTGACCAAGTCGGCCCCGATCCACGACATGGCGCCTTCCAGCGGTTGATCTCAGTCGACAAGGTTCTCCGTCGTTGCCTCCGATGGCGTCTGAGCCGATGCCAAGGAGGTGGTATATTTGCGCGTTGATCTGATTTCGCAGCTGTAGTCACGTCAGCTGCTGGAGCCTTTTGCGCTCCGGTCGCTGACAGCATCTCAAGAAAGACGGGGAGTTTAAGCATGTCTAAGAAACATCCAGTTGTTGCCGTTACCGGCTCGTCTGGGGCAGGGACCACAACGGTCAAGCGCGCCTTCGAGCATATCTTTTATCGTGATGGCATCAACGCCGCGGTGATCGAGGGCGATAGCTTCCACCGTTACAACCGCAAAGAGATGAAGATCGAGATGGCCAAGGCGGCCGAAGAGCACCGCAACCTGAGCCATTTTGGCCCCGAGGCGAATCATTTCGACCTGATTGCCGAACTCTTCGCGAGCTATGGTGATACCGGAACCGGGCGCAAGCGCTACTACATCCATAGCGACGAAGAGGCGGTCCAGCATAACGAGCGTCTCGGCACCAGCCTCTCGCCAGGTGAGTTCACACCATGGGAAGAGGTGCCGGCGGGCACCGATCTGCTGTTCTACGAAGGTCTTCATGGGCTTGCCAAGACCGACGAGGCCGATGTGGCCAAGCATGTCGACCTCGGCATTGGTGTGGTGCCGATCGTCAATCTGGAGTGGATTCAGAAGATCCATCGCGATAATGCCGAGCGTGGCTACTCGGCCGAGGCCATCGTCGATACCATCTTGCGCCGCATGCCGGACTACATTCGGCACATTACGCCGCAGTTCACGCGGACGGACATCAACTTCCAGCGTGTATCGACGGTAGATACGTCTGATCCATTCATCGCGCGCGATATCCCGACTCCTGACGAAAGTTTCGTCGTCATCCGCTTCAGACAGCCAGAAAAGATCGAGGTGGATTTCCAGTACCTGCTGTCGATGATCAAGGACTCATTCATGTCTCGGCGCAACACCATCGTGGTGCCCGGTGGCAAGATGGGCTTTGCGATGGAAATCATCCTGCAGCCCATCATTGAGCGCATGATGGCCGAGCGGAACGTCTGATTCCTCCGGCTCGCTTCTGCGGCTGCGCGAGTGCTGGACAGTGCGTCCACGCGCAGCCGATCGCCTGCTTGAAAAGTCGCTAGTCAAGACCGCTTGCGAGGGGTGAATCTCCGCCGGGAGCGAAGCGGCTGTCAAGAGAAAATGCTCTAGGTTGGTGGCGTTACGCTGTCCGCGTGCTCAGGTGGGCGAACTGTGAGTAGGTGCACACGGCGGCTGTCGGCGCGCATGATGGTGAAGCGAAAGCCGTCGATGTCGACCCGTTCACCGCGTTTTGGCAGGTGGGCAAAGGCATGCACCACGAGGCCGCCGACGGTGTCGAGGTCGCCGCCCTCGAGTGATGAGCCAAAGTATTCGTTGAACTCGTCGATTGCGGTGCGCGCCTTGACCGTGTAGTCGCCCTTGCCGCGCTTGTAGATGAAGGCGCCCTCATCGAAGTCGTGCTCGTCTTCGATGTCGCCGACGATCTGTTCGAGCACATCCTCGATCGTGACCAGCCCGGCGGCTGAGCCGTATTCATCAACGACGATGGCCATGTGGTTTCGGCTTGCTCGAAATTCCTTGAGCAGCACGTTGAGGCGCTTGCTTTCGGGTACGAACACGGCCGGACGCAGATGGTCGCGGATGTTGAAGGAGCGCCGATTGGTCTCGGAACAGTAGCTCAGCAGGTCTTTCGCCAGCAGGATACCGACCACCTCGCCCTTGTCATCGCCGGTGACGGGGAAGCGGGAATGGGCACTCTCGACCGCGGTCGTGAGGATGCTCTCGAGCGGGTCGTCGCGGCGGATGTGTACCATCTCGGCACGCGGGATCATGATGTCGCCGACGCGCAGATCGGCAACCTGCAGCACGGCCTCCATCATCCCGAGCGCTTCGCGGTCGAGCAGACCTCGGCACTCGGCTTGTTGAAGGAGCTCTGCGAGCTGCTCCTTGGTCTTTGGCTCTCGATGGGTAAACCGCCGAATGAGCCCTGCTAAGCGTAGGCGCTGCAGCCAGTGACTGGCTTGAGCGCCGTTTCTAGATCCGTCGTCGCTCGCCATTGGCGTCGTCATTGACCTCGTACGGTGAAGGAAATCCTAGCGCGCCGAGGATGCGCATTTCCAGCGCCTCCATCGGCGCGGCCTCGGTGGTGGTCATGTGGTCGAAGCCGAGTAGGTGCAGTGTTCCATGCACCACGAGATGGGCCCAGTGGGCGGTCTCGGTCTTGCCTTGCTCGGCGGCCTCGCGCTGGACCAGCGGCGCGCAGATCACGAGATCGCCGAGCAGTCCGCCGATGCCGTCACAAGCCGGCTCCGCCAGATCGAGCCCCGGCGGCGGCTCGAACGCGAACGAGAGGATGTTGGTTGGCCCAGCGCGGTTCCGGTAGCGTTGGTTGAGCTCGGCGCTCTCGGCCTCGTCGGTGATGCGGATGGTCAGCTCGGCCGGCCAGACTATCCTGGCATGCCGGGGTGAAAGCCTGGGGTCGAGTGCTGCTAGCGCCCAACGCTGGAGGTCGGCCATGGCGGGCAGCCTGGCGCGTTGATGCGGATTGAGGTGCTCGAGCTGGACGTCAATGAGGAGCGCTGGCTCCAGCCGCGGCTCGGGCTGTTGTGGCCCGGGCGGTTGTTCTGGGTCTTGCGTGCCGGTCAGCACGGATGGCTCAGACGCTGGTGTTTCGGTCATGGGCGTCGTAGGCGTTAACGATGCGTTGCACCAGGGCATGGCGGACTACGTCGCGGGCGCTGAAGAAGGAGAAGCTGATGCCCTCGACTGAGCGTAGCACCTCGACGGCCTGCCGTAAGCCCGAGGGCTGACCGCGCGGCAGGTCGACCTGGGTGACGTCACCGGTCACCACCGCCGTCGAGCCGAAGCCGATCCGGGTCAGAAACATCTTCATCTGCTCGGGCGTGGTGTTCTGTGCCTCATCGAGGATGATGAAGGCGTCATTCAGTGTGCGGCCGCGCATGAAGGCAAGCGGGGCGACCTCGATCACGTTGCGCTCGATGAGCTTATTCACCTTCTCGAAGCCGAGCATCTCGAATAGGGCGTCGTAAAGCGGGCGTAGATAAGGGTCGATCTTCTGTGACAGGTCGCCGGGTAGGAAGCCGAGCCGTTCGCCGGCCTCGACCGCTGGACGCACCAGCAGCACCCGGCGGACACGCTCGGTCTCAAGGGCTTCAACGGCGCAGGCGACGGCGAGGTAGGTTTTGCCGGTGCCGGCTGGTCCAACGCCGAAATTGATGTCGTGGCGTAGGATTGCGTGCATGTAGCTGAGCTGCATGGCACCGCGCGGCTTCACCAGGCCGCGCTTGGTCTTAATGACCAGCTCAGGTACCGCGTCCGCGCTGGCGGCGGCAACCGCCTCGGCGCCGCATTCGACCAGCTCAAGATGGACGCGCTCCGGAGAAAGCACTTCGTCCGCCGCTGCCGCGTAGAGTCCCTCGAGCACACGGGCGCCGGCTTCTGCCGCTTGGCGCTCACCGATGACGCGAAAGCTCATGCCGCGATTCGCGATCTCAATACCAAGACGTCGCTCGATCAGACGCAGATGGGAGTCGAACTGGCCGCAGAGGTTCGCCAGACGCACATTGTCTTCGGGCGACAGGCTGAGGTCGATGTTGGTGGGCAATGGGGTCAATGGCGAAGCGCGCTTGGCGCTGATGTGCGGTGGCGATAGGGGTGACAGAACGGGTGCTCGGTGGCTGGTGCGTTCGGCGGACTATGGCCGCGCGTCGCCAAGCCCGGGTCTTGGGCTAAGCCGAGCCGGTGGGGATTCTTGGAGCATGCCACGCAACGAGTTTGGCAGGGCCTCGGTGATCAAAAGGTCAGCGAAGTCGCCGATCAAAGTCTCTGGGCCGTTAAAATTGACCACTCGGTTGTTCTCAGTGCGCCCGGCGAGCTGTCTCGGATCTTTACGCGAGGGGCCTATCACAAGCACCCGATGAACCTGGCCTACCATCTTCCGACTGATCTGTTGCGCCTGCTGGTTGATCTGCTGCTGCAGGCGTGCGAGCCGTTCTTGCTTGACGGCGGCCGGCACGAGGTCCGGATAGTCGGCTGCGGGTGTTCCAGGGCGTGCACTATAGATGAAACTGAATGATTGGTCGAAGCCGATCTCGCTCACCAGGCTCAGCGTATCCTGGAAATCGGCCTCGGTCTCACCGGGGAAGCCGATAATGAAATCCGACGAGATGCTGATCCCAGGCCGCGCGCGCTGCAGCCGGCGGATCTTGTCCTTGTACTCGAGCGCCGTGTGGCCGCGCTTCATCAGCGCCAGTATCCGATCGGAGCCGCTCTGCACCGGGAGATGCAGATAGCTGACCAGCTCTGGCACCTCGGCATAGGCATCGATCAGGTTGTCGCTGAATTCGACTGGATGGGAGGTGGTAAAGCGGATGCGGTCGATGCCATCGATGGCTGCGCAGTAGCGGATGAGCAGCGCGAGGTCGGCGATCTCGCCATCGTGCATCGGGCCACAATAGGCGTTGACGTTTTGCCCCAGGAGGTTGACCTCGCGGACGCCCTGCTCGGCGAGACCCGCGACCTCGGCAATCACGTCATCGAAGGGTCGGCTGACCTCCTCGCCTCGGGTATAGGGAACTACGCAATAGGTGCAGTACTTGGAGCAGCCTTCCATCACCGAGACATAGGCGCTCGGGCCATCGGCGCGCGGTTCGGGCAGATGGTCGAATTTCTCGATCTCGGGGAAGCTGACATCGATTTGCGGCTGATGCCGCTGCTCGACGGCATCGAGCATAGCCGGTAGTCGGTGCAGCGTCTGCGGGCCGAAGACCAGGTCGACGTAGGGCGCGCGTTCGCGGATGGCGTCGCCTTCTTGGCTGGCCACGCAGCCACCGACACCGATGATCAAGCCCGGGCGCGCATCCTTCCATGGCCGCCATCGCCCAAGCTGAGAGAAGACCTTCTCCTGTGCCTTCTCTCGGATCGAGCAGGTGTTCATCAGGAGCACATCGGCCTCCTCTGGCCGATGGGTGCGTTCGAGTCCATGCGATTCGCGCAGTAGGTCCGCCATCCGAGACGAGTCATACTCGTTCATCTGGCAGCCGTAGGTTTGGATGAAGACTTTGCGTTGCATGGACTCTGATGGCGGTGCTGGGGCTGTTTCAGCGGCTGATCACGTCACTCTATGATCAGGTCACTCTATCTGGAGAGCCATCCTCAGGAAAGGGGATCATGGTGTCAAGCGGCGCTTAATCAATCGGTTTTCGGTGCCGTTGGCTGGGCCGCTAGACGCCGAACTGCTGTCTACGCTGAGCCGCCTGGCGGACGCCAGGCTTGATCGTCATCATGAAACAACTGCTTCATCGTCCGAGTGGGCGGCGCGCAATGTCTGCCGGTGAACTCGCCTTCGGTGCCATCTTGACGGGCAGAGTTGTCCGGCTGGGCAGTGATGCTCCTTGGAAAGGCGGCCGAGAAGGGCGGCACAAAGTACGGTGCATCCGGCCCACCTCTTGCGAGGAATCACGCATGGCGTGTTCCGGGAATTACCTAGGCGCTGGCTGGGCTCTAGCTGACTTGAGTCAATGCGCTGCCGGCTGTCACATCAGAGTCCTATCAACAACATCTTGCGTTCGCTATACTCCGCAACACAATATCTTGTGTCTTCCGTCGGTGAGCCGTTTTATGTCGACCCTTGCTGCCCAAGTCGCTGTTTTGCCAACGAGCGTGACCAAACGCGACGGCGAACAGATCCCATTCGACGCCTCGAAGATCCAGTCGGCGATCGCGCGTGCTGGGCAGGCGACGGGCGAATTCGGTGAGATGGAGGCGCAGCTGCTGACCGCGCAGGTGGTCAAGGTGCTGGCGCATCGTTATGGGGAAGGACGCAACCCGGACATCGAAGGGATTCAGGATGTCGTCGAGCAGACCCTGATCAGCGCCAACCATTTCGAGACCGCGCGCTCTTATATCGTTTATCGCGAGCAGCGTGCCAAGCTGCGCGCTGATCGGCGCACGCTGGTGGATGTCTCCAGTTCGATCAACGAGTATCTGGACCGCTCGGATTGGCGCGTTGCGGCCAATGCTAATCAGGGCTACTCGCTCGGTGGGCTGATCCTGAACACCTCGGGCAAGATGATCGCCAACTACTGGCTGTCGCATGTCTATCCGCCGCAGGTCGGCGAGGCGCATCGCGAAGGCGACATCCATATCCACGACCTCGACATGCTGGCCGGCTACTGCGCGGGCTGGTCGTTGCGCACGCTACTGACCGAAGGGCTGAACGGGGTGCCAGGCAAGGTGGAGGCCGGCCCGCCGCGGCACATGTCGAGCGCGATCGGACAGATCGTCAATTTTCTTGGCACGCTGCAGAACGAGTGGGCCGGCGCTCAGGCGTTCTCGAGCTTCGATACCTACATGGCGCCCTATGTGCGCGTCGACGGGCTCGACTACCCGCGCGTCAAGCAGTACATCCAGGAGCTGATTTATAACCTCAACGTGCCGTCGCGCTGGGGCTGCCAGTGCGTCGATGCCGAGACCGAATGCCTGACCGAGCAGGGCTGGAAGCGCTACGACCAGATCGCCGAGGGCGAGCGGATCGCAACCTTCGATTGGCGCAACAATTGCTTGGAGTACCTGGAGCCACTGGCGATCACCGCCTACGACTTCGACGGCGAGATGTACGTGCTACGCAACCGCACCCAAGAGCAATGGGTCACGCCACAGCACAAGGTCGTGCGCAAGGTCTTCAATTCGGATAACCGTTGGATTCTCGAAGAGATTGAAGACGTCGCCAAGCTGAAGTCGCCGGTGATCGTGCCGAATGCCTGGGAGACGACCTCGACGGTCGAGGTGGACGACAACCTGGTCATGCTGCTGGCCTGGGTGGTCGCTGAAGGCAACCTCGATTTCGATGCCGGGCGTCGGCGCGTCAGCATTTGGCAATCGACGGGCAACCGCGAGAACGCCGCCGAGATCGAATGGCTGTTGACCGAGATGAGCCTGACCTGGCACGAGCGACGCCAGACCGGCACCTATGCCAATCACCCGGTCTGTCGTTACCGACTCAACAGCGAGGGCAGTGAGCTGGTGCTCGGCTATCTGCAGCGCAAGTGTGTGCCTGCATTGATCCGCACCCTGTCGGCGCGGCAGATCCGGCTGTTTCTCGACACCTATGTCAAGGGCGACGGCAGCATCGAGCCGAACGGCCGCACACGCATCTATACCAACGACCAGGAAAACCTCGACGCCCTGCAAGAGCTCTGCAGCCTGGCTGGCTATGGCAGCACGACCTACACCCGGAAAGACTCTGGCGTGCATGTGCTGAACATCGTCCGCAACCGCGAGACCTATATTCAGCTAATCGAACGCAAGCCTTATCGCGGCAAGGTCTGGTGTCCGACCACCCGCAACGGCACCTTCGTCGCTCGTCGTCGCGGCAAGACCTTCATTACTGGTAATACCCCGTTTACGAATCTGACCTTTGATTGGGTCTGTCCCGAGGATCTGCGCGAGCAGGTGCCAGTGATCGGTGGCGTGGAGCAGTCGTTTACCTACGGCGAGCTGCAGACCGAGATGGATATGATCAATCGCGCCTACATCGCGGTGATGACCGAGGGCGATGCCAAGGGCCGTATCTTCACCTTCCCGATCCCGACCTACAACATCACCGAGGACTTCCCCTGGGACAGCGAGAATGCTGAGCATCTCTTCGAGATGACGGCCAAGTATGGCTTGCCCTACTTTCAGAACTTCCTCAACTCCGAGCTCTCGCCGAACATGGTGCGCTCGATGTGCTGCCGGCTGCAGCTGGATCTGACCGAGCTGCTCAAGCGTGGCAATGGCTTATTCGGCTCGGCCGAGCAGACCGGCTCGCTCGGCGTGGTGACCATCAACTGCGCTCGGCTCGGCTATACCCATCGCGGCGATGAGGCCGGGCTGCTGCAGCGGCTCGATGAATTGATGGAGCTGGCGAAGAAGAGCCTGGAGCTGAAGCGCAAGGTGATCCAGCGCCACATGGATGCCGGGCTCTTCCCTTATACCAAGCGCTATCTCGGCACCCTACGCAATCACTTCAGCACGCTCGGGGTGAACGGCATCAACGAGATGATCCGCAACTTCACGGCGGATACCGACGACATCACCACCGAGTGGGGGCATGCCTTCGCTTGCCGACTGCTCGATCATGTGCGTGCGCGCATGGTGCAGTTCCAAGAAGAAACCGGGCACATGTACAACCTGGAGGCGACACCGGCCGAGGGTACGACCTATCGCTTCGCGCGGGAGGACAAGAAGCGCTTCCCAAACATCCTGCAGGCTGGCACCGAGGATACGCCCTATTACACCAATTCCTCGCAGCTGCCAGTCGGCTATACCGACGACGCCTTTGAGGCACTGGCGGCGCAGGATCAGCTGCAGACCAAGTACACCGGCGGTACGGTGCTGCACCTGTACATGGGCGAGCGCATCGGCTCCACCGAGGCCTGCAAGCGCCTAGTGCAGCGGGCGCTGACCAACTTCCGGCTGCCCTACATCACGGTGACACCGATCTTCTCGGTCTGCCCAACCCATGGCTACATCGCTGGCGAGCACGAGTATTGCCCCAAGTGCGATGCCGAGCTGATCGAGAAGAAGCGCGCTGAGCTGCAAGCCGCGACGGCCTGAGTGCTGGCGTATCGAGCGATTGCAGGCGCAGAAGAACGACGAAGCGAACGAGTAGATCATACGAGCTAACGCGGCCGAAAGCCGGCCGTGCCATCCAAATCGACAGGAGTATCCAATGACTGAAACAACCACTGAGCCGACCATCGAGCTGCGCGACGAGGAGCGCACCCGCTGCGAGGTCTGGACGCGCGTGATGGGCTATCACCGGCCGGTTTCCGCCTTCAACCGTGGCAAGCAGGCCGAGCATCAGGAGCGCACCTATTTCCAGGAGCGACCAGCGGGGCGCCTGGATGTACATCCGCACTCGAGCTGGCGCGCGAGCCAGGACTCAGGCCAGCAGGCGGCCCATCGTCCGCATCAGCGCTCTGGCGAGGCTCGGCGCGAAGCCGCTTGAGCGCTCGCGCTCCTGAGAGAAGGATCAGACAACGGCAAGACGACGTTCGGCGATGATCAAGCCCAAGCTCCAGTCTGTCTCCACTCGGCTCCGGCTCGGCGGACTGACGCCGCTGACCAGCGTCGATTATCCGGGCGAGCTAGCGGCCGTGATCTACTGCCAGGGCTGCCCCTGGCGCTGCCCCTACTGCCATAACGGCCATCTGCTCGATGCCGCGCCTGAAGCTGAAAGTGAAGGTGAAGGTGAAGGGGCAAGCGAAGAGATCGGGCAGCATGCGATCACTTGGCCCGAGGTGCTTGAGCTGCTGAGATCCCGTCGTGGTCTGCTCGACGCCGTGGTCTTCAGTGGCGGCGAGCCAACCGCGCAATCTGCACTGGCCGATGCGATGGCCGAGGTGCGAGCGCTCGGTTTCAAGGTCGGGCTGCACACCGGCGGTCCTTATCCGCAACGCCTGCGCGCCTTGCTGCCGCTGCTCGACTGGGTCGGGCTGGATATCAAGGCCCTGCCCGAGGACTATCCTCAGGTGACCGGCGTGCCCGGCTCCGGCGAGCAGGCTTGGCAGAGTCTGGCGCTGCTGCTCGACGCCAAGGTCTCACTGGAGGTGCGCACCACACCGATGCCGGGGCTCGATGACGATGCCTATCTATCACGGCTGATGCATCAACTGGCCGAGGCCGGCGTGACCCATTACGCCTTGCAGCAGGCGCAATCCGCTCATCTGCTGGAGCCAGCGCTGCGCCATCAGCTGCGTCATTTTTCCAAGCACGCGCTATCCAATGCCGCGGGGCTTGAGGACTCTGCGGGCGGACTGCCCAATCCATTCCCGCATTTCGAGTTGCGCGCGGCCTGATCGTGATGCCGGCGTGCGATGCCGGTGTTTCAGGCCGATGTTTCAGGCTGGCTTTGCCAAGCTGCCGCGACGGCTCCTGGATCAAGTAAACTCTGGCCCCGAGGTGGCCTTGGGGTCACGGAGCTTTGGGAAGGGCACCCTCATCGACATCGGCACACTGATCCTGGTCACCGTGGTCGTCAGCGCGACGCTGTCGATCGTGCTGTTCCTGTTCGCCGATCATTCCGGGCGCGATGGTCTGGCGTTCTGGGGCGTTTCCGCGGGGCTCTATTCCGCTGCCTACGGACTCTTCTTACTGCGCGGCTCAGCGAGCGACCTGCTCTCGGTTGTCGCGGCCAATATCCTGCTCGCTGCCTCCTTGGCCTTTGCGCTCGAAGCGCTCGTCCGTTTCTTTGGCAAGGGGCCGTCGCGCTGGCTGATCTGGCTGCCAGTGCCGGTGATGGGGGTCGGCATGTTCTGGCTTGGCGAGCAGTTCGAGCCGCGCGTGATGCTCAACGCCGCCCTGCTCTGGCTGCAGGTCTTGCTGATGACGATCCTCGTCGTCCGCCACTGGCGGGGCACGTCGGGCCGCGGACGTTATCTGCTGCTGGTCAGTCTGGTCGTCGTCTTGATCTTGCTCGCGGCGCGCCTGCTCGGAACGGCGCTTGGCGGCTTGGGTGCGGGCAGCCTGTTCGAGTCCAGTCATTTGCAGACGCTGACCTTCCTCGCGGCCATGCTGTTTCAACTGTTGCTCGCGCTGGCGGTCATCGTCATGGCCCGCGAGCGCATGGAAGAGGAGCTGCGCAGGAACGAGCAGCGATTTCGCACCCTGGTCGAGGATGCCAACGACGTGATCTATACGCTCGATCTCAATGGCGTCTTCCGCTACCTCTCGCCGAACCTGCGTGAGATCCTGGGTCTGGAGCCGAAAGATGTGGTCGGCCAGCACTTTGCCACCATCGTGCACGCCGATGATCTACCCGGCTGCGAGGCCTTCTTGCAGCGCCTGCTGAGCACCCGCACCAAGCAGAGCGGGCTTGAGTATCGGGTGCGCCATGGCGATGGGGGTTGGCGCTGGCATGTGACCAATGCCTCGCCCTTGCTTGACGGCAATGGCGCGCTATCGGGCATGATCGGCATCGGCCACGACGTCAGTGAGCGCAAGCTGGTCGAGGACCAGACCCATCGCTTGGCGCACTATGATGCCTTGACGGAGCTTCCCAATCGCGGCCTCTTCTTTGAGCGCTTGCAGCAGGCCATGCGTGAGGCTGAACGCAAGGATGGTCAATTGGCGGTGATGTTCCTCGATCTCGACCGCTTCAAGCCGATCAACGACAGCCATGGGCATGCGGTCGGTGATCGCGTGCTGCAGACGCTCGCCGAGCGTCTCAGGGCTTGTCTGCGCGATGCTGACACCATCGGCCGCATCGGTGGCGATGAGTTCCTGATCCTGCTGCCCGAGGTTGGCAGTGCGCGCGATGCCTGCGTGGTGGCGGAGAAGCTGGTGAGGCGGGTACAGACGCCGCTGAATATCGCCGGCCTCCACTTAGAGATCTCCTGCAGCATTGGTGTCGCCCTCTATCCGGCTCATGGTCGCGACGGCACCATGCTGATTCGTCATGCCGATGAGGCGATGTACGAGGCGAAGCGGGCGGGGCGTGATCAGGTTCGGTTGTATGATGGCGAGATTGATCAGTGATCTTGAACAATAGATCGAGGCTCTGCCTGAAGGTTTGAGCATCAAAATCCTTAAAGATCAAGTGCATACGCAGGCGTGACCGACTGCTCCCCAATATGCACTCGCCGATACTGAGTTTAGCATCCATATCGTCAGCACCTATGGTCGCGGGTGGGGATGTCCGGGTGGCTGTTGGACTTGGTCTGGTTTCGCGGGCTATTGGTACCTTCGATCTCGAGGGCGAGCGGCTTATCATTCTCGGTCGATTGAGATCAGGTCTTGGGAGGGAGCCATATGTGCAGCAAAGAACCGCCACTAGCGCATGTGCGCTTGGGTACCGATGGTTGCTGGTATCGGCATTCCCTAGTCGAGCACTTACAGGCTGTCGCTCAACGATCTGGTCATTTCGCTTCAGGCTTCGGCGGCCGGGATTGGGCAGCCCTCGCGGGTCAATGGCATGACCTCGGCAAGTATCGCGACCGATTCCAGCATTACATTCGTGCTGCTTCTGGGCTGGATCGGGAGACGGCGCATATCGAATCCCGATCTGGGCGTACCACGCATTCGACCGCTGGTGCGCTGCTCGCGGAACAGCGTCTCGGCTTGATCGGGCGTGTAGTCGCCTATCTCATCGCCGGACACCACGCTGGTCTGCACGACTGGTCCGAAGGGCTTGATGCCCGCATGGCCAGCGCGGATGCCCAAGAAGAGTTGGCCGAGGCGCTCGCAGCTGAGCCGCCAGCAGAGATCCTGCAGGCTGAATTTCCGCAGGCGGATTTGCAAGGCGTGCCAGGTGGCTCCATGGGCTTCGCCCTCTGGGTGCGAATGCTGTTCTCGTGCCTGGTCGATGCGGACTTTCTGGATACGGAAGCCTTCATGGCGCCGGAACAGGTATCGTCGAGGGCCGGTTGGCCGGGCATGGAGCTGCTCGCGGAACGCTTTGATGCGGCGATGTCGGAGCTGCTCGCCAAGGCCGAGCCGACGCCCGTTAACCTGCTGCGCCGCGAGATTTTGCAAGACTGGCGAAACGCCGCACTCAAACCGCCGGGTGTCTTCTCGCTGACCGTCCCGACCGGGGGCGGAAAAACCCTGTCCAGCATGGCCTTCGCGCTCAACCATGCGCGCCAGCATGGCAAGCGCCGCATCATCCACGTCATTCCTTACACCAGCATCATCGAGCAGACCGCAGACGTCTTCCGCGGCATCTTTGGTGATGCGGTGATTGAGCATCATAGCGCTGCTGAATCTGATCCGACCCAGGAAGGGCTGCGCAGCCGGCTTGCCTGCGAAAACTGGGACGCTCCCATTGTCGTCACGACCAGCGTGCAATTCTTCGAATCCCTGTTCGCGGCGCGAACCTCACGCTGCCGCAAGCTGCACAATCTGGTTGATAGCGTCGTCGTGCTGGACGAAGTTCAGCTGCTGCCGCCGGGCTTGCTGCAGCCCATCGTCGATGCACTGAGGCTGCTCACCGAGCAGTACGGGATGACGCTGGTGCTCTCCACCGCGACACAGCCCGCCCTCGGTAACCGGTGCTATTTCGACGCCGCGAGGAACTTTAACGGCTTCGATAGAATGCACGAGATCATCCCTGACCCTGATCGGCTCTATGCGAAGCTAAAGCGTGTTGAGGTACGCATGCCCGGCGACATGCAGCGGGCGACCGACTGGGAGTCGCTAGCGTCGGAGCTGATCGAACATGATTCGGTGCTTGTCGTGGTCAACAGCCGGCGTCATGCCCGCGAGCTGCATCGCTTGATGCCGCCGGACACGCTGCATCTGTCCGCGCTCATGTGCGGCGCTCATCGCTCGCGGGTCATCACCGAGATCAAGCAGCGGCTCGCTGATGACGTGCCGACGCGGGTCGTTTCGACCCAACTCGTCGAGGCCGGTGTCGACCTCGACTTTCCTGTAGTCTACCGGGCGTTTGCAGGACTCGATTCCATCGCCCGGTAGTGCTCTACATGTGTTTCTCACACGGCAAGGCCGAACTCATACCGATTGATAAAAAGCCCAATGACAGTATCGTGCATGACGTCGAGTTTGGAAAAACAGATGGTTTTCCGTGCCAGGCGTTTAATACGTGTTCTGAGCGTAAGATGCTTGCGTTCAATTTTTTGTGTATTGGCCTTACCAGTCACTTGCTGCTGCTCCGGTAGATGACGTTGATAGGCTCCCCAGTCGTCAGTAAAAAATATTCTAATGCCGAATGGCTCAAGAAGAGCCTTCAGCTCGAGGAACACCTCATCTGTACGCCGACCAAACACATAGGCAAGAACAACGCCAGT
>NZ_NRRY01000035.1 GCF_016583905.1 Lamprobacter modestohalophilus
CGTGATGGCCCGGTCTTTGTGAGTCTCTGTCATTGGTCTGCTCCGCTACCTTGGTTGACGATGGGTTCTCATCATCGCTTATTGTGCCCGCTCGGGGTGTGTTGGAGGAGCGGGGCGGACCATTCCATTACTGTTGAAGGGCTTCGATCGACGCTGATGTCCCTGGGCGGGGCCGCCTGGAGACAACGATTTTCCATGCGGGCCGGGCTTCTGTCCTATCGACAGTGCTTGCGCCCGGAGCTCTCCGATGCGAATCATCCTCGGACGAGCGTGAACACAGCAATCCTTCCAGGGTCCCTTGACCGATCCTCGATAGCCCTGTGATGCTCAAGATAGATCTCGCTGGACGCGCAGCGGCACTCGGATTCCGTCCCTGCATCCTGCCCGGCATCGCGCCTGGTCAGCTCAAGTCAGACTCGAGGAGAGACGTCACCGTGTTCCAAGATCATCCCCCCATCGACTGGACCTATCCGCAGCCGCGCGCTGGGCTCGCGGGCGCGCTTGACAGGTTCATCGGCCCCGGGGCCACCCGCGCTGAACGCCTGCTTCAGATCCTGGTCCCGTCGGTCGCAGCCATAGCGGCCCCGCTCTATGCTGCGACGATGGGTCAAAGCTGGTCCTGGGTGCACTACCTGCTCTGCATGGTGCTGGCCTTCGATCTGGTCGGCGGCGTGGTCACCAATGCGACCTCGAGTGCAAAGCGCTGGTACCACCGCAACGGTCAGGGGTTTGCTCAGCACGTCGGCTTCACGGCCGCGCACCTGTTGCATCTGCTCCTCGTGGCCTGGCTCTACCTGGACAACGACTGGACCTGGGCTGCGATCGCAGGCGGTTATCTGCTCGCCGCCGCAGCCCTGATCCTGATGGTGCCGGTTTATCTGCAACGCCCCACGACCTTGATCCTCTACCTTGGCGGTTTGGTGGTTGGCCTATGGCTGCTTCCTACACCGCCGGGCCTCGACTGGTTCTTGCCCGTGTTCTACCTCAAGCTGTTGGTCAGTCACCTGCCACGCGAAGAACCCTATCGGCCCGCGACGGGCGACTGAGGCTCGCCGACAGGCCGTCTCAACCCGCCGGTTTACAGGCTCCGGCCGATGCCGTTCCTCGCTGCCATACCGAGCACAGTGCACGAAACCAGAGGGTGCAGTCGCACTTGGAGTCTGAACTCGTGCGCTCGAAAGGGGATCACGAGGACGCCAGCCGTCGCAGGCGTGCGATCTCAGATCGACCTGAACCTGTTGGTTACCCCACTGAGCATCGGCTGAGAGACGCTCGATCAGGTGAGACAACGCGCTGTTCTGATCGCTGGCTCGAGCGCCCTGGCGCCCGTCGTTTGACTGCTTAAGAGCAAGGCGGCTTTGAGTCTGGTCGGACACGCGAGCCGGCGCTTGAACGGCGCGGACGATCGCACTCAACACCCGGAACAGCCCGCTGACTGACCGATCCTTGGAGAACGGATCAGCGTCTGCGCAGGCGATCGCGGTTGAGATGAAGCCGCGCCTCTCGGGCAGACGAGCACCGCGCTGAAACGCGCTGGTGACCGGCAACGCCTCACTTGTCCCAGGTCGAATCTTGTCATCAAGAACGGCTGATGAATGGTGCTGAGTAGGGAACTGAGTTCCCTAGATAGCGGCTGAAGTAGGGAACTGAGTTCCCTAGATAGCGGCTGAAGTAGGGAACTGAGTTCCCTAGATGGCAGCTGAAGTAGGGAACTGAGTTCCCTAGATTGGGCTGAAGTAGGGAACTGAGTTCCCTAGATGGCGGCTGAAGTAGGGAACTGAGTTCCCTAGATGACGGCTGGAGTAGGGAACTGAGTTCCCTAGATGGCGGCTGAAGTAGGGAACTGAGTTCCCTAGATTGGGCTGAACTAGGGAACTGAGTTCCCTAGATGGCGGCTGAAGTAGGGAACTGAGTTCCCTAGATTGGGCTGAACTAGGGAACTGAGTTCCCTAGATGGCGGCTGGAGTAGGGAACTGAGTTCCCTAGATTGGGCTGAAGTAGGGAACTGAGTTCCCTAGATGGTGGCTGAACTAGGGAACTGAGTTCCTAAGTGAAATCCTGTATTGACAAGTCTGATTCGCGCTCATTATTCCTATTGGTCATGACGATGTTTTCATCTAAGTGATTGACTGGAGATGTGAAATCGCCTTGATCATGCGCCTCGGCTTGACCGCTCAATGCGGAGCGAAAACAGGCCGCTTGAGGCCGGTGAGGTGGATTCAGCGTCGCGCGCTTCTACAACGTCTACAACAACAACGTCTTTATCTTTCTTAGTTTCTGTTGTTGTTGACGTTGATGGGATTCGCGCGCGACGAGCATGGCCTCATCGATTCGCTCGGTGGCCGTCGATGCATCGGTTGCATCGCCATTCGCGTTGCGATGACCTTTGCCATTCATCGACTAGGCAACCGATGAAAACCCGGTTATAGTGCTTGCTGTCGTGAATGGCTGGCGGTTGATGAGTCCGGCGCAATGAATGTGCTCAACCCTGCCGCGCGAATGGAATGAAAACCTTGTGCCGAGCACGGATCGCCAGCCCGTGACCGCCATTGCCCACGCCCAGCCGCAGAGGTCAGCCCATGGACAAACACCTTCCGATCTCGCGCGATTCAGCGCAGCCGAATGGCGTTCGGCCTGTGGGATCACGGGCCGGATCACGCCTGGGGCTCCCCCTGCTGTCCGCCGAAGACCTCGCCGAGCGGGGTCGGCAGGAAGTGCGCAGCCTCCTGGCCACGCGGCGCCAGGCCCTCGAGCGTCAATGGCAGCGACACCTGGCTGCGAGCGGCATCCCTGAGCGCTTTCGCGGCAAAGGCTTCGCCGACTATCAGGCCGACAGCGCCGAGCAGGTGCTGGCGCGATCGATCTGCCAAGACTTTGCCTGCGCCCTCAGTGCTGGACAACGACCCGGCGAAACGCTGCTGCTCCTCGGCGGCCCAGGCACCGGCAAGACCCACCTGGCTTGCGCCATCCTCGCGACCCTGGTGCGTGCCGGACAGCGCGGCTGGTATGTCTCGCTGCCCAGCGCACTGCGCAGTCTGCGTGACGCCCGCTCATCGCGATCCCAGGGCTCCGAGACCGAGGCCTTCGCACAGCTCAGCGCGCCAGACCTGCTGGTGCTTGATGATGTGGTCGATGCTCAGGACGAGACGCGCTCTGGACTGCTGTTCGAGGTGCTCGATGCCCGTTACGCGCAGCAACGCGCGACCATCCTGATCGGCGATCTACCGGCGTCGAGGCTGGAACAGACGCTCGGCCCACGGATCATCGAGCGGCTCCACGAGGCGGGAACACGCCAAGTGTCCTTGAACTGGCCCAGCCACCGCCGCCGCGCAGGCTAAGCGCAACGAGCATCCGAGCCTGGATTCGAACCTAGCCACGGCCACCGGAGCAGGCCCAAACGCTCCGCGATAGATGACCCGCAGCCCAGGCAAGCATCGGCACCCTCTGTCAGGCTTCCTCCATGCACCCGCGCCGACAGTTCCTCCAAGCCGCGCTTGGACTCACCGCCATCGCCCCTTGGCGATCCCTACAGGCGCAAGACCTGCCCTGGTGGCACTGGCCGCTCGAGCAGCGCCTGGCGCAACTGCTCATGGTCGGGTTTCGCGGTGCCGACCTCCGTGCTGACGATCCCATCGTGCGCGATCTCCTGGTGCATCGCCTTGGTGGAGTCGTGCTGTTCGATCGCGATGGCCGCAACATCCGCTCGCCGCAGCAACTGCGCGCCCTGACCCGACCCCTCTCGGCACTCAGTCCAACACCGCTGCTCATCGGTGTCGATCAGGAAGGTGGGCGCATCTCCCGCCTGAAGCCGCGTGACGGCTTTCCAAACACCGTCTCCGCCCAATCGCTCGGCCAACGCGATGATCCGGTACAGACCGAACGCGCGGCTGACGCCATCGCCCAGACGCTGGCGGACAACGGCCTGAACCTCAACTTCGCCCCCGTCGTTGATCTCAACAGCCACCCCGACAACCCGATCATCGGTCGTCTCGAACGCAGCTTCTCGGCCGATCCGCACCAGGTCGTGCGCCATGCGGCTGCCGTGGTCAGGGCGCAGCAACGCCGAGGCATCATCAGTACGCTGAAGCACTTCCCGGGCCATGGCAGCGCTTGGGCCGATTCGCATACCGAGGTCGTCGATGTCACCCACAGCTGGTCAGCCCAAGAACTCATCCCCTATGCCCAACTGATCCAGGCCGGCTATCGCGATCTGATCATGACCGCCCACATCCGCAACGCGCGCATCGACCCCCGGCATCCGGCCACGCTCTCCTGGCCGACCCTCACCGGCCTGCTGCGCCAGCGGCTCGGCTTTCGCGGTGTGGTGATCAGCGACGATCTGCAGATGGACGCCATCGCCCAACACAACAGCCCCAGCGAGGCCCTGATCGGCGCCCTCAACGCCGGTGTCGATCTCCTGCTCATCGCCAACCACCGTCCCTACGACCCGGATCGGGTGCCGAAGACGCTGGCCATCCTGCGCCAGGCGATCGTGGACGGGCGGCTGCGTCTCTCGCGGATCAACGCCGCCTGTGCCCGTGTGCTGGCCCTGAAAGCCCGCTATCGCTGGCCAGTTCACTAGAGCGTCGAGACTGACACAACAACAGGCCACCCCGACAACGCCGGGATGGCCTGTGCACAAACGCTCAGGGCTGATGGCACCACGCAGGTGCCGTCAGCCGGTTCAAGGGTGTCTCAGAGGCCGCGCTCGTCCACCATGGCCTCGAGTCCACAGGGACCCAGCCGCCAATGGCGGTCTTCATCGGCATCCTGATCGCACAACAGTGCGGTGCGCTGCTGCGCGTCCACCCTGATCAGGGAAAGGGCACTGTCATTGGTCCACTCGATGCCGATCAGGAACCCCTGCAGGCGCTCGAGGGACTCAGACACCACGATGATTTGGGCCATCTCAGAGCAACCCTCGCTGTGCCATCGAGCAGCCACCCTCGCGCCCCACCACCAGGTGATCGAGCAGGCGGATATCGAACAGCTCAAGACACTCACGCAGACGCTTGGTGATGGCGATATCCGCACCGCTCGGGGTTGGGTCACCGCTGGGATGGTTATGCGCGATCAGACAGGCGGCGGCATTCAGCGATAAGGCCATCTGCGCCACCACGCGCGGATACACATTGCAGCCGTCGAGGGTGCCCTGGAACAGATCGCGGATCTCGATGATGCGGTGGCGTGAATCAAGGAAGGCGCAGACAAAACACTCACGCGGTTCGCGCGCAAGCGCTAGGCGGAAATAGCGCAGACTGACCTCCGGGTCGGTCAGGGTGACATAGGCCGCCGAGGGCTCCAGCACCTGCAGGGCCAGTGCGATGACGCTGTCGCGCTCAGGAGCGCTCAGATCGGTCGCGGTCAGTGGGGCGAAGCGGTCATCGGCCGCGGTCTGTTGGGAAGCAGGCGAGCGAGGCTCGCGCCGAATGGACGTGGACGTGGATGCGTTCATCAGATCGGCTCCGATGGTAAAGAGAAGGCATCGCGCCAACTGCTCGGAAAAGCGCAGCACGATGCGTGGGTTGACATGAAGAAGCGCCTACAGCGCAGCGCGAAAGGCGCAAGCCGCAGCGCGCAGCACCGCCTCAGGCGGCGCGAGATAGGGATCGGTCCTGGCGTTGCCGCCAGACATCCGCCCAATCGAGACTCTTGGCCCCGTCAGGAATCGGTCCGGGTGGCAGGGCCAGTCGCACAACGATGCTGCCGGACAGCCGGATACGCAGCCTCTCAGCCGCGCGCAGACCCGCGCCGGACCGGTCGCGATCGGCCCAAACCGTCAGCTGCTCAATGCCAGCTGGTGGCTGAAAACGCTCGAGCAGCGTTGCCGACACACAGGACCAGACCGGCATGCCACTCAGCGCGGCGGCGGCCAGTGCCGTCTCGAGCCCTTCGGCGATACCGAGCATCCGGTCTGGTGCCGCCAGGCGGATCGCACCGCCGGCCAACGCGCCTGATGCCGCAGCGGGCATCAGCTTTCGGGGGCAGGGCACCTCGGCCTTGCCTTGGCCATCGGCGCGCAGATAGGTGCGATGCAGCGTCAGTGCCCGGCCATCGGCGGCACAGACCCGTGCGAGCAGGGCCGGAAAGCGCCCGAGACAGCGTTGATGCCCCTCGGCATCCCCGTGCCAATAGGCCAGTGCCGGATGCAACCGGACGACCCGCGCATCCAGTGCGACGCTCTCCAAACCGCGCCACGCCAGATAGCGTCGCAGCGGTTCGGCCTCGGGATGATCTGGCGACAGCGCCTCGGACCAGACACGATGCAGCTGGGATCGGGCACGCTGTGCATCCGCATCGGTGGTGTCTCTGACGGTGAGACGATGTCCAGGTGGCATCCTGACCGCGCGGGCCGGCACCGCATCCGGCAGGTATCCAAGCACCGCTGCGATCTGCCTTAAGACCTCCGGGAACGACCAGCCGAATAGCCACTGCAGCAACGCCAGTCCATCTGAAAAGGCGCCGCAGGTCGCACAAATGCCACCCCCGGTCGTATCAACATCGGCGAACAGACGAAAGCCATCGCCATGACGACCGTTATGCACCGGGCAGGGACCATGTCGTCCGGGACGCTTAAGCGCCGGTCCCAGCCGATCACCCGCCAGCGCCGAAAGGACGAACAGCCAACCCGTGCGTTGCACGGAAGCCTGTATCTCGGCGGCCTCAAGGCGTCTGCGCTGAGGCCCCGTGAAAACAATGGATGAAAGCGACATCTCAGAACACTCCAGTCAGCAGGGTCTCATGGGGAAGACGGCCGCCTCGAGCAGTGCCATGCGCCCAGAAAGGCGCACGACCACTGCCGAGGGGAAATCGCTCAGGCCAAGGCTGGCCTGGAGATCGAGCGCTGAGCGCGCTGGGCGAGCAACGCGCGGGTGCGTGCTTCATCGATGATCAGTCGGTAGACCGACTTCACCAGGCTGCGGGTGTCGCGATCGCTGGCGCTGGCAAGCAGGTTGAAGACGGTGGTCTTGGCCCGGGCCAGTTCCGCGTCGCTGGCGGTGTCCAGGAAGGTATCGAGGCTGTTCCAGAGATCGGCATTCAGACGCATGGGATGTCTCCTCATCAAACGCGGGGAGACAGCTCCGCTGGGGAGGATCTCTCCCCATGGGGTGGATAGCGCTGCCGATGGGCAGCGAGGTTGCAGGGACGCGATTGAAACCCCCAGCGTGGGGTGGCGACTCAGTGCGTCTTCGGTCGCCAAAGGCGGTGATCAGCACAACGCCGATCACCTGAGGAAACGGCCCCCTGTCCACTGCACGCGGGTTTGGTCTCGTGTGCGCTGGAGAAGGAGCCCCGGAGCGGGTTACCGGATCGCCTGGATGCGGTGGTCCGTTGCAGCGGGCTTCACTAGCTTGCCGCAACGGTTGCGGTCAGCGATAGGCGGAAAGATCAGCGCGGTGCGGAGGATTTGTGACGGGCCTGTCCTGCCTTGAGCACAGCCGATGTGAGGAGGGTTTGCGGACTGCCTTGGGTGACCAACGGGAGGCGACGATCACCAGGCGGGAGCGCAAGGAACGGCTTGTTGCTGCGAAGACTGTTCTCCTTCTTCAAGCACCGCCGTCATGTGGAACAGCGCAACGGCGAGCCTTTGTTCAAGCTCGCTCCACTGCTCAAATCGATCGACAGCCTCGGCGACCTGCGCCAACTGATGCACGCCGCCAACGAGCGCTACCTCGCCTTCATGGCGTGTCTCGACAATCCCGACGCCGGGCAGAAGGCACTGGCCAAAATGACCGCACCGACCAAGGTCAAGGGCCGCTCCTATCGTAGCTTCGACCTGTTCCTCGACCCTGACTACCGTCTGTTCCTGACGCTCGCTCGCGGCGAGTGGGCCATCTTCGGTGTGCGCGCCGGCGATTTGCGCCAGCACATTCCCGGTCTCACACCGGGGCGCAGCTCCGATCTGATCAAGCGCCTGCGCACTCATGGCCTGATCAAGCAGGTCGCCCACAGCTACAATGATCGCTTCACCACGCTCGGCCGGCGCGTCATCGTCACCGCCCTGGTCATCCGCGAATATGGTGTACAACCCAGCCTGGTTCGAAATGCACTTTCAAGTCTTTGCCGTTTTGTCGAAGATTTTGCAGATCAGGGACGAAGGGATCTCCAATCCCGCACTCCCACGAGCCGAAGGCTCCAATCCAGCCCCCCAGAGGACATGCCAATGACCACCGTCCACGCCTATGCTGCCACCGCCCCCAATGGTTCGCTGGAGCCGTTCGAATACCAGTTGGGGCCAATCGGTCCCGAGGACGTTGACATCAGCGTCGACTCCTGCGGCATCTGCCACAGTGATCTGAGCATGCTTGAGAATGCCTGGGGGATCTCCGCCTACCCCTTCGTGCCTGGGCACGAGGTCAGCGGCCGGGTCAGCGCGGTGGGCGAGATGGTGACCCATGTCCAGGTCGGCGACCGCGTTGGACTGGGCTGGCATGCGGGCTACTGCATGACCTGCGACGAGTGTCTAGGCGGGCACCACAACATGTGCTCCAAGGCGGAGCAGACCATCGTCGGCCGGCATGGTGGCTTCGCCGACCGCGTCCGTGCGCGCGCCGCCAGCGTGTTCAAATTGCCAGCGGGCATCGATGCGGGCGAAGCCGGGCCGCTGCTGTGCGGCGGCATCACTGTGTTCAACCCGATGATGCAGTTCGGTCTGCCGCCGACGGGCCGCGTCGGCATCATCGGCATCGGTGGGCTTGGCCATCTGGCGCTCCAGTTCGCACGCGCTTGGGGCTGCGAGGTGACCGCCTTCACCTCCAGCGAATCCAAGACCCAGCAGGCACTGGCGATGGGCGCCCATGACACCCTCAACTCCCGCGATCCGAATGCCATTGCCGGCGCGGCGCGGCGTTTCGACCTGTTACTGTCGACGGTCAATGTGCCGTTGGACTGGAGTGCCTATCTCGCGACCCTGAAGCCGCGTGGGCGGCTGCACCTGCTCGGTGTGCAGGTGGAACCGCTCGAGCTGTCTCAGTTTCCGATGCTGATGGGGCAGCTCTCGGTGAGCAGTTCGCCGGTGGGCAGTCCGCTTGCCATTCGCCGTATGCTCGAGTTTGCAGCACGGCACCAGATTGCTCCCGTCACAGAGCACTTCAGAATGGAGCAAGTCAACGACGCCATGGAGCATCTGCGCGCCGGCAAGGCGCGCTACCGGATCGTTCTGGATCGTCACTGATCGGAACCGCAGCGCGCACCCTGCGCTGCTACCGCCATCAATCAATCAGCCAAGGCCGACTGGATGCCCCGTTCATCAACCGATCCAAACGCGAACGCAACCATGAGGCGACCCCGGCGCATCCTCGTCCTGTTCGCTCCCCCTTGCCTCGACCGCTCGGAGGTCAACCGCGCCTTGATCTAGGCTACCGCCGGCGTCGAGGGCGTGACCCTGGTCGATCTCTACGCCGAGTATCCGAGCTTTCAGATCGACACCGAGCGCGAGCAGGGACGACTGCTGGCCCATGAGGTCATCGGAATGGCAGGATCTGGTCTTGGAGTATGGTTTCGCTTACAGCTCCAAGGGCACGGCTCATCGGCTCTTGGTTGCCGGCGCCGGACATCAAGCACGCAGCCGCCTTTGTCATTGCCATTGATGACCGCGACCGCGCCATGGAGATGGTCGAGCACCTGCACCGGCACTGTCCGGGGGGCGACGCCGGAACAAGCGACCGGCGACCCCGCAGAGCAACTCCACGGGATCGCCGATCGGGTCGGGTCAAGTCAGGTCAAACGATTCAAGCAGCGATCAACAGCTGCTCAGCGACCCCGAACAGGGCCTGCTTGAGCTCCGTCACCGCCTGGACGCGAAGTGCGATCGGAAACAGCGCCGAGACATCGACGCCGATGCCAATACCGACCGTTTCCAGTCCACTGGCCTCGCACAGGCGCAGAATATCCCGCGTGTCATCATGCGCATCCGGTTTGCCATCGGTCAGCACCAGGACGATGCGCCGCGACTCTGGTCGGGCGAGTAGATCGGCGGCGGCGAACCAGAGCGCACCGGCCATCGGTGTGGTCCCGCGAGCCTCCTGCACAAAGGCGCCGGCACGCGCGCGAGGGCGCTCGCCATGGCGAACCATGACGGTCGCCGTCTGCGCCTCGCCATCCTGGCCGGGAAATGCCGAAACGGCCACCGACACCCCGTTGAGCTGGTCGAGTGCTAGCGCGAGGGCCAGCGCCGACTCCAAAGCGATGTCGAGGCGTCGTTTCACGGAGCCGTCGGCATCGCAACGCACGCTGGCCATCATCGATCCGGACAGATCGATCAGCAGATGCAGCGCCGTCTCCACCGCGATCCGCTCGCGTTTGCGGGCGAAGATCCGGGGATCGCCGATCGCCGAACGGTAGAGCCGTTTCGACAGCAACCGTGGGCCATGGCGATGGGCCTGTGACCGATCCAGGCGCGAGGCCTGCACCAGTCCATGCAGCCGGGCCATCAGCGCTCGGGAGGTCTGCTGGACCTGTGCCAGGCGCTCAAAACCGGCCTGGGCATCGCCCAAGAAGCGCTCACCGTGGGGCAGGACACAGCGACTCTGGCCGCTGCCCGCCGCCGCGAGCAGACCACGGAGGATCTCGAACGGATCAGCCGGCAGGTCCGCATCGGTGGCCTGCAGCGCTTGGGTCAGTGCGCTAAGTTGCGCAGCCGTGGCTTCGGGCGTGACGGATGCATCGTCGGGTTTCGCTTGCTTTGCAGCTGAGGCTCGATCGATGCTCGAATCCGAATCCGAATCCGAGTCCGAGTCCGAGTCCGAGTCCGAGTCCGAGTCCGAATTCGAATCCGAGTCCATGGACGCACTGTCTTCAGCATCCGTACTCGCGCCGGGTGGGTCGGCATCATCGTCCTCTGCGGGCTCGGGTCGCTGGCCCTGATCGGCGGTGCCGATCGGATCGCTTGCGCGATCGTCAGCGCCATCGGTTCCGGCTCCTGAAGACGGCTGAGTGCAGGCTCCCGCTGCGCCATCGCCTTGATGCGGGTCATCCTGCGCTGCTTCCGGCGAAGCCTGTTCCGGCTGGGTCGCTTCGGGTGACTGAGAGGCCTCTTGCAAAGCCTGTGCGCTCTCGTTCTCTGCCTCCAGCAGAGCCCGCACGCGTCCTGTCAACTCAGCCACCGCCTCGGTACTCTGCAACTGTGCCACCTCCGTCAGCAGCCCCTGCAGTCGATGCACGGTGCGGGCCGGAAAGACCGCCCGCAAGCGGGACTCGGCACGCTGCGCTTCCGCAGCCAGCAGCGCATAACCCAGCACGCGATGGCGCAGCGAGAGCAGCAGATAGCTGCTCAGGATCCGCGCCGGATGCGCATCCAAGGGCGGCGCTGTCATCGCACCGGCGTCCAGCAGATGCGCACAGACCGCCTGCAGGGTCTCACGGGTGCCGGGATAAGGGCCAGCCAGCGCGCGCTCGATGCGCACATCCTCGAGGATATTCAGGATCTGCCCACTCAGGGCATCGCCGTCCTGAGCCGCACGCCGATAGACGGCGAAGTCGGTATAGCGCAGATGCCCCGCCTCATGCGCCAGATAGCCCCAAGCGACCGGCAACAACGCCGAATCGCTGGGCAGGGCCGGCACGACGATAGTTTGGCCATCGGTCAGTGCCTCATGGCCGCCGACGCGGACAGCGACGCCGAACTTGCGTCCCAGCGCCGCCGCGACGATCGGCATGGCCCGGTGGAGGGTGGTGGTGGGTGTGATCATCAGGTGTCTCCGAAACGATTCAATCGGGGACAGCCGGCCCCTTGGGGCCGGCTGCCCCGCAGGGGTGATGGACGACGGTCGTCAAGGCTCCAATCGGAGCCAGTGACGGCCTGAGTGGAAGCTCAGAACCAGAAGTCCTGAGCGCTGATGGGTTCGGGTGTCGTCGATGGGACCAGCGCCGGGGACGCGTTCGTCGACTCGATCTCCTGGGACGCGTCCTGGCCGTCGACAGGATCGTCATTGAACAACGCATCGAAGTCTGCGATTGGCTCCGCGCGCGTCGATGATGCCTCGGCAGGCTTGGTCTGCGTGTCGTTGCTCACGGGTGCGAATGCGTCTGAATCCGTCTGCGCATCCATCCCTGAAACGGCATCACTGTCGGCATCGGCATCGGCATCGGCATCGGCACTGCCAGCCGTCTCATCGGCATCGACAGTGTCATCAGAGCGACCGGCCAAGGCTTGGCCTATCGCATCCCGTGGCATCAACTCCGCCAAGGCGAGCAGACCCGCCCCATGGCGCGCCATCGCCTCGGCATCGCCAACCAGCCGCATCAACGCCCAGCCTTCCAGGAACAGCCCGCCGGTGATCGATCCGGTCGCCGGCAGACGTGCCAGCCAGGCACGCAGCGAGCGCACCACCGGATCGATGCGATAATCGGCAAAGCTCAACGCATCGAGCTTGTCAGCGATCCGGCGGAAGGTGCCGAGCACGCGCTGTGACAACTCATCCTTGCCCAGGAACGACTGTTCCAGATGCCGAGCCATGCGCTCAACCTCCGAGAAGATGGTCTCGCCCACCGCCTCGAGGTCTTCAGCCAGGGTATCCTCCGCCACCGCCAAGGAGGTCTCGATGCGCAACGCCTGCACCCGAAAGCGCAGCTGCGCACGCACCACCTCGACCGGATCGATGGCCTTGAGGATGGCCGGCTCCCAGCGCGGATAGGCCGCACACCAGGCATCGATATGGCGGTCATAATCGGCCAGAAAGGCCTCGGCGGCCGCACGCGCCTCGCCGGTCAGCCGGTTGGCCTCGACCAACACGGCTGCGGCATGGCTGTTCGGCACCAGATAGCCGCCCAGAAAACGCGTGCCGACAGCCAGCAATTCGCGCTCGACCTGACGGCGTTTGCGGTGAAAGACCCGCAGCGCCTGCGGGTCGCAGACCTTCTTGCTGCCCAGGGAGATCAGCTCATCGGGCGGCCGATCCTGGCCCATGCGCAGGTCTTCCGGGCGCAGCTTCTTGCGCCCGGACCAGATGTGGTAGTCGATCAGAAACAGGGTCGTCTGATCGGTCAGGCGCAGCACCTCAGGTGCGGGCGCCGGGATGGACGTTGTATTCATAGGTCTGCTCCTCGCGCGGCGTCACGAGGACGACCGCGCGGCAATGATGGAAAGAGGACGGCGCTCAGAACCAAAAGTCGTCCTCACCAACCGCAATCCGCGACAGATCGACGGCCTGTGCGGTTGGCAAGGCTTGTGGGGGAGGCGGGGACGGCTCGGGCGTTGGCGCCGAAGACTCGGACAAGGGCGTCGAGAACAGCTCAAGGCGCTGATCCTTCAGCACCGCACGGCCCAGCAGCACATAACCCTTGGACTGCTTCTCAGCAGCTCGCCGCAGGATCGACAGTCCCTCAGTGGCTGGATAACGGCGCTGCTGGCTCACCTGATCGGTGCGCCCCCAGCAGACATCGAGGTCGCCGTCCGCGCGGCGCCGATAGGCCCAGTCCTTCGAACCCCCGTGCGCATGTCGATAGCGAAACAGCTGCCAGGGTGTCGGGTCCGGGTCGCTCATTGCGCCCCGCTCCAGAGTCCGCCGAGCACATCGGCGGCGATGCGGTGGATCGCTTCACGCTCCTCAGCCACCGCACGGGCAGTCAGGGCCTGATCCAGCGCATAGGCCAGCGGATTCGGTGCCCCCTTGAAGGTCACCGTCAGTCGCGCCCAGCGCACCAGGGCGCGGGTCGACAGCGTCAGGGTCAGCTCACTTTGCCCGGCACGATCGCTCGGGTTGCTGGTCACGGGATCGAGGCTCTCGCCCATGAACAGCCGTCGCACCTCATTGGCAACGACGACCAGCTTTTCAGCGATCTCTCTTGGTAAGGACGGAACCAGCTCAGCGAGCAGCGATTGCTCGACCTCGGGCTCCGGATAGCTCACCCGTAGCACGCGAAACCGGTCCAGGAACGCCAGGTTCTGGCGCAGCACGCCCTGATAGAGCCCGGTCTGATCACCGGCGCCGACACTGTTGCCGGTGGCGATGACGCGAAACAGCCGATGCGGGCGGATCAGCTCACCACCATTCTGAGCGATGACCAGCGGTGCCCCTTCGACGATATCGTTGAGTCCGGCCAGTTCGGACGGGTCCATCAGATCGAGCTCGTTGAGGATCAGCAGATGACCCTCGCGCGCGGCCAGCGCCAGCGGACCGTAGACGAACCGCGTACTGGCGTTGCTCAGCTGGAAGCTGCCGAGCAGATCGCTCAACTCCATGCGCCCATGACAGGTCACCTCCTGCACCGGCCAGTTGAGCCGGGCGGCGACCTGACGGATCAGCGAGGTCTTGCCGCAGCCGGTCGGGCCGCTCAGCAACAGCGCATCGCCCTCCGGCGCCCGCAGAAAGGCGAGCACCGCGTTCAGACCCTGACGAAACACATAGGGCTGCCGCGTAGGGATCTGCGGATGGTCTTCATCGGCGAAGCCGTCGATCTCCAGTCCGCGCGGGGCCTGGATCGCAAAGGTGGTGGCGACATCGAAGCGTTGGGTGGTGGACATGGGGTTCTCTCTCCTGGGTGAGGAGAGACCGACGTCCCCGGCAGGGAGTTAGGCTCCCCTCGGGGTGGATCAAGGCTGCCAGAGGGCAGCCGGCTGAATCGGTCGGGACTTGTGAGGCGCTCCGACAAGCGCACGGCAAAGCACAGCGGTCTGCCGCAGGAACTGAACGGCTGCCAGATCCTGGGGCAGACCGCCTGCCCGCGGGCAGGACGGTCTGGGGTTTGAAGGGCCTTGCACTGGCCGATGGGACAGCCAGCGCGAAGCGATCTCAAAGGGCGGGTGTCAGCGGTCGCGACTCAGAAGTAGAAGTCCTTCGCCACGGCCTGTTTCGCCGCTTGCGCAACCGCCTCGGCATCGAAGTCGATCGCCGCCTTGGCCGAGTCCTCCTGAACCGTGACGCGCACCCGCTCACTCGACTTGCGTCGGAACTGCTCCAGCGTCTCGCTCGGCAGCGGCGGCAACAGGGCCTTCACCAGCGCCGGGTAATCGACGCTGCCGTTGGCACAGAAGCGAGTGATGCGCAGTCCGGCCGATTCGGCGATCAGGGCCTCGCCCATCATCGCCACCAGATCGGTCTGCAGCTGATCCAGCTCGGTTTTGCAGCGTTTGACCTCGGCTTCATGCACTTGGGCTTCACGCCAGGCGTCACGATAACGACCAGCGAGCGCGTTCCAGTCCTCCGCTTGCTCAGGCGGCGGCAGGTAGAGATCCCGCACTGGGTCCTTGGCCGGCTCCTGGCGTTGCTGGATCAGCTCCCAAAAGGCCAGCGCCTGTTCGACCAGGGTCTCGATCAGATCCGCATCGCGGGCGATCTCGAAGACGGTATTGGTCTGCGCATCCTGATGGAACACCAGGTAGCCTTTCTCAGCGCCAGCGACATAGAGCTGATGCTGCACCTGCGGTAGATACAGCCGATAGGCCTCGGCTTCACGTCCCTGCGCGCAAACGGCACGATAGGTCTTCGCGCTCGGTACCTTCAGCTCCACCGGCTCGCCGGCATCGTTGATGCCATCGAAGGACGCACGCAGGATCGGCTCCGCCTCGGCTTCTGCGCACAAGGGCATCAGCAGGGTGTCATAGGCGTGCTCGAACCACTGGCGGGCGGCATCCTCGAGTTGGTTGCCGCGCTGCACCTGCGGGTTGCGTGACAGATCCGCCGCACGGGCGAGTCCGGTGCGCTCGGCCCAGAGCCGCCAGCGCGTCTTGTAGGGTGAGCGATCGAGAATGATCGCCGCTTCGGAGGCGGTGATGCCCTGGCCGCGCCACTGCTGCCAGGCGGGTGTGCGTTGGGCGATATCGATGATCTTCATCGGGGGTCCTCGGTGAGCCGGGCGCACCGATCCCGACCGGGAGGTGCTCCCGGCAGGGGAATGACAGCAGGCCGGTTCAGGCGGCCTGGCGTTGGTCGGCGTCGGCTTGGGACAGCCTGTCGGTCTGCGGTTGCGGCTGGGTCTGGGCCACAGCCAGTACCTGCAGGGCATAGGCCAGATCGGAGCCACTGCAGCGATCGCGCAGGTACTGCTCGGCCTGGGTCCAGGCGGCGTTCTCGGCTGCGCGCGCAATGACCTTGTCGATGCGCTGTTTCATCGTTGCGTCGGGCTCGACATCGCTGGCCAGCGTCTCCGCAACAGCGACCGTCTCTGGCGTTGGTGAGGCATGCGCGGACGTCTCGGACGCCGCGGTGGCGGTGTCATTGGTCTTCACCTCCGTTGGCCTCGATTGAGACGCCTGAGAGGTCGACCCGATCTCCTGCGCAGCACCCGCCATCGACAAGGGCGTATCGCTCTCGATCACCTTGCCCTCCATCTCCTCGGCGGTATAGGTCGCCTCTTCGGGAAAGGCCGCGCGCAGTGAGGCGGCCTTGGCGCATTTCATCAGCTGTCCGCGCGGGCGCTTCAGCCACATATCGGCCGGCAGCTCGGAGTAGGCACCGCCATAGCGGGCATAGGTCTCAAGCCAGAACACCGGTTCGGTGAAGGCACAACGCTGACCGGCGACGATGCGATAGACGGTCACCTCACACCACTCGGGGAAGGTGACGCTGCTCTCCAGATCCTGCCAGGTGCCGTTGCGTTTGATGCGGGCGCTGAAGGTGCGCTCGCACAAGGGGCCGAAGCGCGGCGGATCGATGCCGGCCCACTGGCCGGTGCGCGCTGCCGTGGTCTGCAGCTCGGCGATGCCGGGCCAGACCGTCTCGATCTCCCGGCCCTGCGCCTTGGAGTACATCGGCACGACGTGCACCGGGCGTTTCATGATGTCCAGGTTGCGCGCCGCGCAGTAGTGCACGGCGAGCAGAATCCCTTCAGCGGTCTTGGCCGAGGGGAAGATCGACTCGGTCAGCACCTTCCAGGTGCTGGGGCTGAGGTTCAAGGCGGGATCGAGCGCCGGCATCGGGATGCGCGGCTGATCCGCCTTTGCGAGCGGTGTTTGCGTCGATGGCATCAGGGTCCTCCAGGATGCGACAGGCCGGGACCGGCCCCGCAGGGGACCGATGCCCGGCGTGGGTGAGTAGGGTAGCGGTGTTGGCTCAGCGGGTCAGACGCTCAAGGCGCTGCGCACGCTGCTCCAGGCGCTCGGCATGGCGCCGATGGGTATCCAGACTGCGCAGACTGCAGCGGCGCATCATCCGCGCACGCTTGCGCAGGGCACGGGCCATCGCCCTCAGCTCGCAGCGCGCCCAGACCGATGCTGAGCGGCGTTCAGAACGGCAGCTCATCGTCGAAGGGTGCTGCGCCGTTCGGGGAAGACCCGGCGTCCTTCGCTCCTTTGTTACCGAGCATCGTCATCCGCTCGGCGATGATCTCGGTGGTGGTGCGCTCCTGGCCAGCCTGATCCTGCCATTGGCGGGTCTGCAGACGACCTTCGAGATACACCCGCGAGCCCTTGGTCAGGTACTGGCCGGCGACCTCCGCGCTGCGGTTGAACAGCACGATGCGATGCCATTCGGTGCGCTCCTGGCGCTGGCCGGCCTGGTCTTTCCAGCGCTCGCTGGTGGCCAGCGACAGCGTGGTGACGGCGTTGCCATCCTTGGTCTGGCGTTGTTCGGGATCACGGCCAAGGTGACCGATCAATTGGACTTTGTTAAGCATGGGTCGCGCTCCTGTTGATGAGAGGCAGGTCGACGGTCTTGCCGCCTGCCGGGTGGGGTTGATCAGGCCTGCTCGCGTCGGCGCCGACGCTCATGGCTCGGCGCCTCGTACTCGGCGTAGGCCTGGTCCTCGTCTGGCCAGGGCTCGATGGCGGGTGGCTGCAGACGATCGCGCAGTTGCCAGAACAGCACCTTCAGCCGCCGGATGAGGCGGCGTTGGAAGCGCATTAGTGGATGGCGTGCGCGGGATGGGGAGGGATGCGCGGGCATCGGGGCTCTCCTGGAAGCTGGGAGGCCGCGCCGGCGTGTCGAGGCGCGGCCTCGCGCGGTGGATGGGTGACCGTCACCTCGGTGGCGACGGGCGACTCAGTGGACGCGTTTGCAGACCCCTGAGGGGCGAGACTCATGGCGTCGTCGGTCTCGTCAGGTCGTGGCTGAAGCAGCCACGGACCGAAAATCCATCCGCGGGTCGCATCCTGCTGCGTTGCAGGCATGGTCGATGGCAGCCAGAGCGCTTGCGCTCCAAGTTATCGCTCAGGTGCGCGGATGCCTGAGCCGCAGAGCCATTCTCTGGGCCGCGCTCTGTCGGCGCAGCAGGGAAAGATGCGGAAAAACGGCATCATTTGGGCTTGTGCGGGGGCGGGTCAGGAAAGAGGGGTGAAAACGCCACCCTTTCGCTGTCGCCGAAATCCTGGTTGGATCGGATCATGGAGACATGATCGAATTCCGCTTCCATTGCGCATCGCGCCCAGTCCTGGGGGACCTCTCCCGGGTTGGGGCAGGATTGACCCTGGCCTTGGCGCTTGGGCTCGCCATCGGGCTTGTTGCGTCCTCGCCGCCGGCCTCAGCCTTTGAGGTCGCGCGCTTCTATGAGCGCAGTGCCGAAGGCTGGTTCTGGTATGCCGATGAGCCGCCTGAGCCTGAGATCCCTGAGCCGGAACCGGAACCAGAGCCGGCGCCGACCCCTGAGCCAGCGCCACCGCTGGCCCAGCCATCACCAACAGCTGATCCAGCACCCAGTGCCACCAGCGGCCCGGCACCCCTCTCCGCCGCCTGGCTGCGCGAGAACCTCGAGCGCTACCGCGACCAGGCCATCGACGATCCCTCGCCGACCAACGTCGCCCTGTATCTCTATCTGCAGCGCCTGGTGCTCGATAAAGCCGAGCGCTTCGCCGAAGCCACCCAACGCGCAGTCTGGGCCGATCCGCTGCTCGATGAGACCACGCGGCGACCACTCGCCACCTTTGCCGCCAACCTGGCCAACCGCGAGGCCGGTGCTGCTCGAGACGCGGCGCTCAAGCTGATCGCCGAGCAGGCCGGGCTCTGGTTCTTCTACCGCGCCGACTGTCCCTACTGCGAAGCCCAGGCGCCGCTGCTCGACCTGTTGACAACGCGCTATGAGCTGGCGGTGCGGGCGATTGCACTGGATGGACGTCCACTGCCAGGAGGCTTCTTCCCAACCTTCGCTACCGATGCCGGTCAAGCCAAGACCCTCGGCGTCGTCTCAACACCGGCGCTGTTCCTGGCCCGGCCCCCCGCTGGCGTGGTCCCGATCGCCCAAGGCGTGCTCTCGCTCGCTGAGCTGCAGGAACGCCTGGTCAATGCCGCCACCGAGGCCGGTTGGATTCCTGAACACTGGCGTGAACGCACTCGCGCGCGGGTGACCGACCTGCGTCTCGACGGCACGCCGCTACCGACTTCCGATCTTGCTGGCGACGACCCCGATCAGCTGCTCGAGCGCTTGCGCTCGCGCGCCGTCCTGCCATCGCTTCCGCCTCTGACTCCGACTTCTGGAACCCCCTGATGCGTTCAGCCCCGCTTCTCGTCTCCTCGTTGCTCACCAGCCTGATCCTGAGCATCCCGATCCCGGCCAAGGCTGACCTCGCCGACGAGTTGGATACGCTATTCAACAGCCTGGTCAACGTCACCGATCCGACCGCCCATCTGGGCCAGCGCCGTGGG
Organism: Lamprobacter modestohalophilus; assembly: GCF_016583905.1. Taxonomy (GTDB): domain Bacteria; phylum Pseudomonadota; class Gammaproteobacteria; order Chromatiales; family Chromatiaceae; genus Lamprobacter; species Lamprobacter modestohalophilus. The sequence continues at coordinate 19,515 of NZ_NRRY01000035.1, forward strand.
GTGCTCTCCGGTGGCTCGGTGGTCGCCCGCAACCGACTGATGAACACCAACCTGGTCAACGTCGTGCCGCCGAGCTTCGAGGCCGGCTGTGGTGGCATCGATCTGTTCGCCGGCAGCTTCTCGTTCATCTCCCGTGATCAGCTGACACAGCTGTTTCGCTCCATTGCCTCGAATGCGGCGACCTACGCCTTCAAGCTGGCCCTGGACTCGATGTGCCAGAACTGCGGCCAGGTCATGGACTCACTGCAGAAGAAGATCCAGGCCCTGAACAGTCTGTTCGCCAACTCCTGTCAGTTGGGCCAAGGCGTGGTCAACGATGTGGTCGATGCCTTCGATACCCAGCACAAGATCAAGCATTCCGAGGCCTCGCTGGTCCGAGGACTGGGCGATGTCTTCGAGAGCTGGTCCAGCGTGACGGGTGAGGACCCCATCGCCCAGGTCCAGCGGGCTGATCCTGAGTACGCCCGTACCGTGTTGCAGGGCAACCTGGTCTGGCGCGCACTGAAGACCGAAGGCGTCGCTGGCTGGTTCGGTAGCGGCGATGATGCCCTGCTCGAGGCGCTGATGTCAGTCACTGGCAGTGTCATCGTCGGCCCATTGGAGCCGAGCCCGGATGGGCGGGGCAGCAACAACCGCATCACACCATTGCCAGCGGTCCTGACCCTGCGCGATCTGCTGCACGGCACCACCGACAGTTCGGACGTGCGCATCTACCGCTGCGCACCCAGCCGCGATGCCGATGGTTGTTTGGCGCCGACCATCCAGACGCTCAGCCTGGAGGGCATGATCAGCCGGGTGCGGAACCTGCTGATCGGCGATGCCAGTCGTCCCGGCCTGATCGCCAAGTTCCGCCTCGGCACCGATGACTTCTCTGCCGATGAGCGCGCCTTCATGCAGCAGGCGCCGAATGGATTGGGTGGGGCCGTGGCCAATCTGGCCAGGACCGACGAGGGCACCGCGGTGCTGTTTGCCGAGCAGGCGGCGCCGGTGATCGCCTTGGAACTCGTTCAGCTGATGCTGCATGACATGGCGCGCGCGGTCAGCGTCTCGACGACGATGACCGACAACGCCTATGCCCGGTTGCTGCGCGAGCAGATCGCGGAGGCGCGGACCGAGCTGCGCACCGAGGTCGAAGTGGTCAGTGCCCAATACGGCTCGGCCCACGAGCAGCTGGCCTATTACACCGACCTGCTGCGCTCAGCCAAGGCGACCCCCTACCTCAGCGTCGAGCAGGCCCGAGGCGGTCGGCTGACGCCAGAAAACTAGGAGGCACGCGATGTTCGAGATCTACTCCATCGGCGATGCTGCCTTTCTGACCCAGATCCTCAATGCGGTCGCTGCATTGACCGGGACCGGGGATTTCCGGCAGCTGATCGCCGTCGGTCTGGCGGTCGGTGTGATCATCGGCCTGTTCCAGGGACTGGTCCAACAAACCCTGCAGATCGGGCGCTTCTTCATCGCGCTGTTGGTCTATCTGCTCGCTTTCGGGGCTTCAGTCTCGGTCACCATCGAGGATGGCTATAGTGGGGCGGTGCGCGTTGTGGACAATGTCCCGGTCGGACCCGCCGCCGTCGGCTCGGCGTTGTCGAATGTCGGCTATGGCGTCACGCGGCTGATGGAGCAGGCCTTCGCCACCCCGGCGATGACCGAGCATGGCTTTGCCGATGCGCTGCAGACCCTGACCAGCGTGCGCAAGGCGACCCTGTCCCGCGCTACGCTGGGCGCGGCCAATGAGCCGGTTCCGGGCTCGGACGTGGAACGCTCCCTGGTCAGCTATGTCGCCGACTGTGTGCTGGCGGATGTCGATACCCAGCGCCGGACCCTGGATCAGGTGATGAAGGCGCCGGATCTGAATACGGCGCTGGCCAGTAGTAACGTGGCCTTCACGACGGTGTTCATCGAGGCGGGGCGGGCGGTGACGCTGCCTTGCGATCAGGCTTGGCGGCGGATCGAGACCTTGCTGCCCAATCAGTTCGTCCCGGCGCTGAAAGAGACCTTGCAGGCGCGCTTTGGGGTGGCGAGCGTCACCGATGTCGACGCCAAGTTGAACAACGCGCTCGATGCCCTGGCCGGGGCCGGGCGCGATGCGCAGCAGTTGATGCTGATGTCAGCCGCACTCGGCTGGCTGGAGAAGGGCATCGTACTGACGCATGAGAACCGGTTGCAGTGGTCAGCTGCGACCACGGTGCAGCAGGCGATCGCTCAGCGCAATGCACAGTGGGCCGCCGAGCAGGCGCTGTTCCTGAACATCGTCCGCCCGATGCTGACCTTCTTCGAGGGCTTCATCTATGCGGTGGCACCCTTGATGGGCTTTGCCATTGCGCTTGGTCCTTTTGGTATCAGTCTGGCCGGCAAGTGGCTGCTCTTCGCGCTCTGGACCCAGCTCTGGCTGCCGGTGCTGGCGATCACCAACCTGTATCTGCTGATGGCGGCGGGGCGGGATCTGGATGCCTTGGCCAACACGGCGAATCTGGACCCGTTCTCCTTCTACGGGCTGATGCAGCTCGATCAGATCCTGCAGGATTATCTGGCCACTGGCGGCATGCTGGCGGCCGCGACACCGGCGATTGCGTTGATGCTGATCTATGGCAGTGCGATCACGGCGACCCATCTGGCTGGGCGGCTGCAGGGTAGTGACCATATTGCTGAAGGCAACCTGGCTCCGCCGGTCATGACCACGGCGCCGGCACTGGCGATCAGCGCCGGGTTTCAGAGCACGCCCTATGCCGGCACCACGGCGATGGGCGCAGAGAACGTGCTGCCGCGTTTCGATATGGGCACGCAGGCCAATCGTGAGGCGGCGCGCACCGAGCAGGCGCTGATGCAGTCGTCGCAGCAGTTCATGCAGAGCCTGGGGCAGACGGCGACGCGCTCGGCCTCGCAGAGCGGTGAATCGTTCGAGCAGCGGGCGCTTGGCTTTGAGTATTCGGCCAGTACCAGTGCCACGGATCGCACGCTCTACAGCGAGGGCAGTAGTCTGGCGCGGCAGTATTCGGAGACTGGGCTTTCGAGCGATCAACTGACCGGTCTGCTGGCGACTGGGCTCGGGTTGCAAGGTCAGGGGCAGTCTTCGCGCCAAATCAGCGCCGAACTCAATGGCCGCCTGCAGAACAAGTATGAGGTGACTGAGCAAGTCGCGCAGCAACTCTCCGATGAACTCACACAACGGGTGACGTCGGATACAGGTTTCCAGTCGAGCCTCGCCGAGTCCGTCAGGCAAGATGCGCAGCAGGGCAACCGCAGTGTGTTCACCGAAGGACTCAGCCGCCAGGACAGTGCCCAGCTGCAAAAGAGCGCCTCCGATGTGGTCCAAGACAGTCGCGCCCATCAGCGTGCCGAGCGACTGTCGCAGTCGGCTGCGGCCTCCGGCAGCTATCGCGCGGCCGAGGTGGGCCAACGCCTGGCCAGTCAGCCTGCGTTGGCCCAGCAGGCCTATGGGGCGATCGATCGTCTTGGTCTGACCGGCGATCACGAACGGGTCGCGAGCTGGTACAACGCCATGGGTGTGTTCGCCAACCCCGAGCAGGCGCGTGCCGCAGCGGCGATGCACCTGCTGGCCGGCTACGCGCAGCCGGAACGGGCACTTAGCGATGGTGAGCGCTTGCAGGCGCGTGAAACGGCGTTTGGCATTCTCGGCGAAGCCTTCCAGGGGCCTGGGGGTACTGGAGCTGATCCTGAGCCAGTCGGAGGGATTGGCGGTTTCGGCGGAGTTGGGACGTTTGGGTCGACACGCGATCAGGTGATGGGCGCGGGCCTGTTTGATCCGCGTGCGGCGGCGGCTGGTCTGGGCGATGGGGCTGGAGCGGCTATCCATCCAGCCACTGGCGCGGCGTCCGTTGAGGCCTTCCATACTGGAGCGCAGGCCCGTTTCGCAGGCGTCGAACAAGGGCAGGCACAGCGGGTCGCGGCAGCGCGCGCGGCCCACTGGGAGCGACAGATCATCACAGAATCGAAGACGTACAGCTCGCCTGCGGAGGCGAGCACCGATGCCATCGCCGGCGGCATCGAGAACCTGTTGCGACGCGGCATGATCAAAGGCGATCGCGCGATCGAAGCCTTCAACGGCCTGCTCAGCGGTCTGCAGAGCGGAGAGGACTGGCAAGGCGCCGTGGCTCAGGCCCGCGAGCGCTACGGCGATGCGATTGGCACCCTGGCCGATTATCAGCTGCAGACGCTGCCACCGCAGGCGCTGACGGAGGCCCAGGAGGCGTTCTACCGCAGCCGGGTCGATTGGGCCTGGATGGGCCATACCGCCTTCAGCGGTCTGGAGATCACAACAGCCTCGCATGAGGCGCAGCTCGACCGGCTGATCGATGAGCATGGACCAGAACTCGGCCAGGCGATTGCCGGTCAACTCACTGGCGCCGCGCACAGCCTCGACAACAGCAAGCTGACTGGCATCATCGCCTACAACCGGGCGCAGTCTGTCGTCGATGCGTCGGAAAAAAAAACACTGGAATCCGCCTCGACTAGCCAGGGACTGATCCATCATGCCGTTACCGGTGGCGTTGCCGGGCAGATCCTCGATCTGGTCGCCGGACCCGAGTCACTGGGAAACTACAATGCGCTCTATCGCGATGCCGATCAGTCGGCGTTGAACCTGAGCACGTTGACGTTAAATGAGGTCCAGGCACTGCAACAGCGCTTGGTCGCCGAGCGCGGCGGTTCACCCGTCGGGCGCTATCAGATCATCGATGACACGCTCGATGACCTGATGACGCGCATGGGCCTCAGTGGACAGGAACGTTTCACCCCGGAACTACAGGATCGGATGGCAATGACCCTCGCGCGTGATGCGGGATTGACGGCTTGGGAGGCGGGTCGGCTGCCGAACGACACCTTTGCGCACAATCTCTCGCGCATCTGGGCGGGGCTGCCGGCGGATGCCAGCAACCACAGCTACTACGAAGGTGTGGCGGGGAACCGGGCGACGGTGGCCTGGTCCTCAGTGATGGATGGACTCGAACGGGTCCGACGTCGGGAATGAGGTGAACGTATCGAAGTCTGGGCCTTCCCAGGGGTCGTCACAGTGACTGGAGGTTGAGCCATGATCAAGACTGATCAGGAGCGGTGTCGATTCCGGCGAAACGTTGAGATCAAGTCCATCCTGCGTATTGAAGGCACCCAGCGACGACGGGAAACTCGCGCCCGGGTAACGTCGCTCTAGCGTCTCAGGGGAAGTGACCGAGTTCGCGGTAGGGAGGTGCTCCCCCGGCGCTTCGTTGGCAGACCGTGCGCGGTCCATCCATGAGCTGATGACAAGCACCATGATGAACACTGACCAAGCCGTCAGATGCACCAATAGTGAGGATAAGGGCGCCAAGGCCGTGAACAGCGCTCCAGTTGCGATTAGAGCCAAGGCCGCGTCAGCCAGACGCCGACCCAGAGACTGGGTCGCGGCGGGCGGTTGGTCTGGTTGGGTTCGGATGGATACTGGCACGTTGATGCTTCCTCCCTGTTCATCATGGACAGGGAACGTGGTTTAAGCACTTGTCTAAGAAGCACTTTAGCATGGCTTGGAGGCCGCTGCTGGCCCCTTTGCATTCCCGTTGAAAGCAGCCATCGCTGACAGTGTGTTGTGGCGCTCGCGATCTGAATAGCGACTTGTGGCTAGCGACGTTCCCGCACGCGACCTTTGAGTATCCTGATGCCATCTGCCCGATGGGTCACGGTGGCGCGCGGGCTTGCTTTGCATGAAGCGTGGTTCGTCACCACCAAACCCGTCTCGCCAACACGACAGCCGCACGAGGACATTGATGATGAACAGGCACACCCAACGCTTGACGCGTATCGCGTTGACGATGCTACTGACAGTTTGGGGAGGGCAAGCAATGGCCACCGAAGAACCGCCTTACGAGGTCGTCCGTGAAGGCCCGGTTTTCGAGCTCCGCCGCTATCAGCCGCAACTGCTCGCGGAGACCGAGGTGCAGGGTCGCTTCGACAAGGTCGGCGGCAAGGCCTTTCGCATCCTTGCCGACTACATCTTCGGCAACAACCAAGCCGCCGAGAAGATCGCGATGACCGCCCCCGTCACGCAGCGCCCGTCGGCCAGCGACGATGACCAAGCCGGAACCCGGATCGAGATGACCGCCCCGGTGACGCAACGCCCCGCACAGACCGACGGCGACAGCTTCATCATCAGCTTCGTGATGCCGGAGCGCTTCACGCTCGAGACCGTGCCGCGTCCCAACGATCCGCGCGTTACCCTCCGCGAAGAACCCGGTCGTCTCATGGCCGTGCTGCGTTACGCTGGCGGCTGGGGCGAATCCAAGTATCGGAACCATGAGACGCAGCTGCTCGATGCGGTCCGTGCCGCTGGTCTGACACCGGTTGGCGAGCCCCTCTACGCCCGCTACAACTCGCCGTTCTCGCTGCCGTTCCTGCGTCGCAACGAGGTCATGGTCGAGGTCGTTGAACCCGATCAGTGAGCCAACGCCCCTGCGCGGTGTTGCGCCTCAGTGCTCACTGTCACGACCCAGCCAAGACCGAGACCGTTGTCGGCTTCGCCACAGGCTCAGGTAAGTTGAGTGGCGACATGCGGCTAACGATGGCGATGACATCCGGCCGCTCAACAACCGAGATGCCGCTGCTCCATCGATCAGGATCCGCCTTCGCTTCAGCCACTTGAACCCTTTGGTCGCTCCTGTCTTCGGGATGCCGGCCGGCACGCCGTTGATTGGCGCGGGTCTTGCTGAATTTTCTCAAATCGATGGGCTTATCATCAAGACGCTCACCAAGGCTCCCAGCGGAGCGACACGCACTCGACGGGGGCAGCATGCGTCAGATCGGCATCTTCTTCGGAACGGACTCCGGCACCACCCGACTGATCGCGAAGAAGATCGCAAAGGCGATCAAGGCGCGCCTCGGAGAGGACATGGTCGCCAAACCGCTGAACGTCAATCGCGCTAGCGCTGATGACCTGCTGGCCTTCCAGGCGCTGATGCTCGGCACACCCACCTATGGTGAAGGCGTGCTCCCCGGCAAGGCCAACGACACCGATGAGGCCGCCTGGCTGGAGTTCCTGCCACAGCTCGACGGCAAGGACTTCAGTGGCATCCGGATTGCCCTGTTCGGGCTCGGTGATCAGGAGAAATATCCGACCCACTTCTGCGACGCCATGATGGACCTGCACAGCCTGTTCGCCAAGGCAGGTGCCCAGATGGTCGGCGGAATCGACACCGGCGGCTTCGAGTTCAAGCGTTCGCGGGCCGTCGTTGATGGACGCTTCGTCGGCCTGGCATTGGATCAACATTTGCAGTCATTGCTGACCGACGCGCGCATCGACGCCTGGCTCGACGAAGTCCTCCCGCTATTGCTCGAGGTCTGCGAAGCGCCGGTACCCGCCTAGTCTCGCTCTGGGTATCGCTGTGCGCTGCCCATCCTTTCGGTCGGAGTTGTTCATCTCATGAAGACAGCGCTGGACTGGTCCGCCTACCAGGATGCCGGCATGGGCGATGCCTATGCGGACATCCCGAAGCACGGTGGCGACTTCGCCAAGGCCGTCGCGGTCTGCATCAACAGCCGCCAGTGCGAGGCTGAGACCAGCAAGGGCATCATGTGTCCGAGCTTTCGCGTCACTGGCGACCCGGCCCTGTCCACCGGTGGGCGAGTGCGGCTCTTGAAGGCCGCCCTCAATGGCGCATCAGCCGATGCACACTCGGCTGATGCGACCCAAAGCGAGGCCAGCCTGCTCGATGTGGCCCTCGCCGACCCAACCCTCGCTCGCGCGATGGATCTTTGCGTCGCCTGCAAGGGCTGCAAGCGCGAGTGCGAGAGCAACGTCGACATGGCGTTGATCAAGAGCGAATACCTGGCGCAGCGGGTGCGGCGTGACGGTCTCCGCTGGCGTGCCCGCCTCTTCGCCGCACTGCCTCACTGGCTGTCGCGCTATCGACCTGCCGTGCGCTGGCTGATCGGGGTGCGCAACCGTCACCCTTGGCTGGCGCAGCTAGGTCAGCGGTTGCTTGGTATCACCGCCGAGGTCCCCTTGCCGGCGCCCACTCGAGCGCCCTTTGCGGCCGACCCTGAACCCGTCGCCGCACCCGCATCGACACTGACCGAGGCCGCGCCACCCTCATTATCGGAGGTCGTGCTCCTGGTCGACTGCTTCGGTCGCCATTTCGAGCCCGAGATCCCGCGCGCGGCACTCCGCGTGCTCAAGGCCGCCGGCTACCGCGTCCACATCGCCGAGCCTGCCGAATCGGACCCGAACCCGAGACGCCCGCTGTGCTGCGGGCGTACCTATCTGGCCCAAGGCCTGGTGCAAGAGGCCGCCGATGAGGCCAGGCGCCTGTTGAGCGCACTGCTGCCCCATGCCCGCGCCGGGCATTGGATCATCGGACTCGAGCCCTCCTGCCTGTTGAGCCTGCGCGACGACCACCTCGCGCTCGGGCTTGGTGACGCAGCGCAGGTCGTGGCTGAGCGTAGCCTGTTGCTAGAAGAGTTCTTGGCCAAAGAGCTCATGGCCAAGCGCCTCAAGCTTCCCTTCACCGATGCGCAAGCGCACGACAGCAGCACCACGTTGGTGCACGGCCATTGTCACCAGAAGGCGGTAGGCGCGATGAAGTCGATGCGCAAGGTGCTGAAGGTGTTACCAGGACTGACGCCGGAGATCATCGATGCCGGCTGCTGCGGCATGGCCGGCACCTTCGGCCTGGAACAGGAGCACGCCGACCTGTCCCGACAGATGGCCGAGCTGGCCTTGCTGCCGCAACTGCGCGCCAACCCGAACGCGCCCGTCATCGCCAACGGCTTCTCCTGTCGGCAGCAGATTCGCGCCCATACGGCGCAACGCCCTCGCCATCTGGCGCAGGTGCTTGCCGATGCGTTGGAGCTGGATCTGGACATGGAGCCGCAGCAGGAGGTCGCTACGCAGCAGGCTGTCGAACAGAACAGAGCAAAACACAACGGCAGGGCTTGGCGCCGGCATTATGACCCCGCACAGGCGAAGCAGGGCCGAGTGAGCCAGGTGACTGAGCGATGAACACGCCATCGACCCTCAACACGACAACACGCGACCGACGCAAGCTGCTGGTCTGTGACAGCGCTGAACTGGCGGATCGCCAGCATCACATCGTGCCCCTGCTGTTCAAGAAGCACCCGCAGACCGCGATCGTGCTGCGCTACGCCGGCCAGGTCTACGCCTACCTGAACCAATGCGTGCACATGGTGCGGCGCCTGGACTGCATCCACGACGCCGTCTTCGATGAACAGCAAGGGCACCTGCGCTGTTCCATGCATGGCATCGTCTTCGATCCGACCTCAGGCGAATCCTTGAGCGTGCTCTGCTCCGGCGAGCGACTCGAGCCCCTGCGCTGCGAGGAGATCGACGGTCAGGTCTACCTCATCGATAAACGCGTGACAGCACCGATCTAAACCGGGCGATTGGTGCGGCATCAGACCTTGGGCGCGGGCGAGTGGCTCGAGCCGGACCGCTTGGACCCTAGGCCGATCAACGCCGCCGATACAGGCGCTCAACACCCCGACGCAGCCCTTCGGCGATGAACGGCATCAGCCGACCCTTGTCCCAGAGGATGCGCGCGAACAGGGCATTGCGATCGCGCGGCGGGCGTGGGCGCTTCGCGCGTGGCACCAGGATCAATGCGCCTTGCTCGCAAGCCTGCAGGCAGGCACCGCAGCCGAGACAGACCTCAGCGTCCACCTGCGCCCAGCGCTGTTCCTTGGGCAGGGCACGGGCATCGTCGGCCAGGCCGATGCACTTGGCATTGCAGGCACGCAGACAGGCCCCGCAGTAGTCGCAACGCGCGGGATCGACCTCGGCGAGAAAGGGCGTCTTGGCGATGCCCTCGTGAAAGCCCATCTGCACGCCAGCCAACAACTCGCAGCAGCAGCGGCAGCAGTTACAGAGAAACGACGGCTGCTCACGAATGTTATCGGTGATGTGGGTCAGCCCAAGCGCCCGCGCCCGGTCGAGGATCGCCAGCATCTCATCAGCACTGCGCGGCTCGGCCATGCCACGGCGCACCAGGAAGCGTGCGCCCTCGCCAAGCACCATGCAGATCTCCTCCACCGGTGCGCCTTGTTGGCAGGTCTTAACCTCATGCGCCTTCTTGTGCCGGCAGAAGCACAGCGTCACCGCGTGAAACTCGGCATCCTGGATGATCTGACGGGCATCTTCCCAAGGGGTGATGCGTGACTGCACCGGAATCTGATCCTCATAGACCAGCGCCCGCGTCAACGGCTAGCGGCTGCCGAAGAACTCGCCGGCCTGTCCGTCTTTACCCTGTTCGCGCAGGTACGCCGACATCAGTCGTGCCAACTCCGCCTGGGGCAGATCGCCGCGATCGCGCATGAAGCTGAACTCCATGAAGCCGATCAGCCCCGGCACCAACAGATAGTAGGTCTCCTGCCCTACTGGCAGATCCATCACCAGCCCCTTGTTGGCCATGGATTCCAGAATCCCATCCAGCTCGGCCGCCGGCAGGCCGGTGCGCTCGACCAGCTCAGCTCGGGTGGCCTCGGTCAGCGGAAAACGTGCCGCCACCTCGGCCTCACGCGGATCGAACAGCAGCGCGAGGATCTGGCGCAGGCGCGGACTGTCGACCAGGCCCACCGGGTAGCGGTTGAGGCGGTCGATCAGCGGCACCAGGGCCGATTTGTCGTTCAGCAGATGTCCCATGGTGAGGCCTCTTGCACAAACCCTGTCCGATGCGGAGTGATTTCAGTTCTAGAGCGGCGTTGATCGGGACCCCTGATCGTCCGGAAGCCTAGACGACATCCATGGCGGTTCGCCCGCAGGCATGGCGGTGGTGTATCGGCGACCCTGGGTGCTGAACAGGATCGCGCCGGCCAGGCCTGATAGGCTGCATCCCATCCAGCGGTTGGTCCAGAGTACGCGTTCGACTTCCATGACGACATGACGACCCTGTTCTCCATCATCGAATCTCCCAGTCATCCCCGGCTCGACGCGCTCTACCAGCGCTTGGGGATTACCCAGATCAAGCTCCCATCCCAGCGCAAGGCCCTGCAGGCGCTTAAGCGCAGCGCGCCTGACTGGGTGGTGGCGGAATTCTTCTACGGTTTCGGCAACAACTACGCTGGTGCCAATGTCTGCAACCTTGATGTGTTCCTCGCCAGCCTGAGTAAGCAGGCACCTGACGCACGGGTCATCGTCCTGGTCAGCAAAGAGCAGGCGCAGTATGTTCCGCTGCTCGCCGAGCGGTTTCCGCTCTATGCTGTGCTGACGCTGCCAGTCATCGAGGCCGAGGTCGACGCGATTCTGCGCGACGCTGCGATGTCCGTGAGTGAGGCCGCTTCTCAGGTCTGACGCCACTGCAAGAGAGCCCTGTGAACCGCGATGACCCAAAGCCATCAGCACAATCGCATGTCCTGGCGCCTGATCATCGTCTTGCTGATGGGCCTCTGCACCGCCTGCGGGCCGGTGAATCGCGCATCGACCGGGCCGACACCCGACATCGATATCATCGAGCTCAGCATCGGCCAGGCGCACCAGGCCCTGCGCAGCGGGCGGATCAGCTGTGCACAACTCACCCGGCGCTACCTCCGGCGCATCGAGACCTACGACCCACCCACCAAGGCCGACGCAGCTCCGATTCCGAGCGCAAGCAGGTCGCCAACCCCTGCCAACCGACTCAATGCCATCATCGCCATCAACCCCAACGCCTTAGCGCGAGCGCGGCAGCTCGACCGCCAGTCTGCCGAGACCAGCCGCATGCGCCGCCTGCACTGCATCCCGGTCATCCTCAAGGACAACTTCGATACCGCCGACATGCCGACCGAGGCCGGCTCCTTGGCCCTGAAGGGCTCAGTACCGCCCGATGACGCCTTCCTGGTGCAACGCCTGCGCGCAGAGGGCGCCATCATCCTGGCCAAGTCCAACATGGGCGAGTGGGCCTTCAGCCCCTACCAGACCATCAGCTCCACCCATGGCGAGACCCGTAACGCCTACGCCCTCGATCGGGTGCCGGCGGGCTCCAGCGGCGGCACCGCCTCAGCGATCGCCGCCAATCTCGGCCTCATCGGCATGGGTACCGATACCGGCAACTCGATCCGTGGACCGGCCTCGCATCTGGCCCTGGTCGGCCTCCGCTCGACCCTCGGTGCCACCAGCCGCGACGGCATCGTGCCCCTGCTGGCGAACCGCGATGTCGGCGGACCGCTGATGCGAACCGTGACCGACACCGCGATCGTCTACTCGGTGCTGGCCGGCCATGATCCGGCGGACCCGCTTACCCAGGTCGCCATCGGCCGGGTCAAGCCGGATTATCGGCGGTATCTCAAGCGTGATGGCTTGCAGGGCGCTCGACTGGGCGTGCTGCGCGCTCTGGTCGTCACAGAGACAGATGCGGCTGCGGCTGCGGAGACAGACATCGCCGACCCCGAGGTCGTGGCGCGCTTCGATCAGGCGATTGAGGATCTGCGCCAAGCCGGCGCTGTCATCCTCGATCCGTTCCGAATTCCCGATCTCGAGCGCTTGACCGATGCCACGGGTTTCTGCAGCCGTTTCCGCTATGACCTGAATCGCTATCTGCAAACCCTGGGACCGAACGCACCGATCCAGTCCCTGGACGAGGTGGTGGCGAGCAACCAATTCTTGCCCCAGAGCACCGGGGCGATGCGGTGGGCCATGGCTGTCGATACGGATCCGCACTCACAGCAGCCGCCCTGCGTCGACGTGCAGGGCGACCCGCGACGCAAGGCCTTGCTCGATGCCGTGGTCGCCGCGATGGATCGACACCAGATCGATGCGATCATCTACCCGAGCTGGAGCCATCCGCCGCGCCTCATCGGCGACAGCGACAGTCCCCACGGCAACAACAGCCCGGTGATCGCGCCCCATACCGGGCAACCGGCCATCACGGTGCCGATGGGCTTCACCGAGAGCGGCCTACCGTTGGGCCTGCAACTGCTGGCGCGGCCGTTCGATGAGCACAAGCTGTTCCAATATGCCTACGCCTACGAGCAAGCGACCCAACACCGTCGTCCGCCGCCCGGATTTGGTCGTCTTCAGCCTGAGGCGGTCGTGGCGCCACGGTGACGCTCACCACGGGAACAATGGGTTCGGCGACGACCTCAAGCTCAGTCGCTGCTCTGGGTCACCGTGCCGTCTGGTCCCAGTGAGCAATCGAACGTTTCCACCTGAGTGCCGGTCATCGCACGGATGGTGATGCGGTTATCGGAGGCCTCGGCGATCCCCTCGTACTGGCTGCCGGGCGGCAGGGTGGGCAGATGCGACTCGAAGCAGTCGCGGCCCACCATCGGATCAACATCCTTAGGTGGCTGTTGCTGCCCGCAAGCGAGTAGCGCTGCTGTTGAAACGACAACGGAGATGATCGGGACAGGGATTCGCATGCACAGTCTCCAAGGGGTTGCTTGCTCCGAGTGTAGCGACTTCTGCCAGCGTCCTGCGTGGCCATCGTGGGAGGGACAGCGACAATCAACAACAGGGCAGCTTCAGGACGAGCGTCCATGGCATTTCAAGGGTTCGAAGCGCTCGATGCGCAGTGCCCAGCGATGCTCAGCGGCGTCGAGCACGATGCAGGAGGGTCCGCCAAAGGTCCGTGCCCGGCCCGCGGCGCCGGGATTGAGCACCCAGGGCTGCGCATCGCGATCGGCGATCAGACGGTGGCTATGCCCATAGACAATGGCGCGGGCCTGCGGGAAGCGGCGGCGCAGACGCTCATGGCGATTCCGGGCGGCGAGCTGGTGGCCGTGGATGACCGCCAGTGTCCCACCGGGTAGCATCAGGTCCTCGTGCTCTCGCAGGCCATCCAGGACCTGCGCTTGCTCTGGCAACCACTTGCGTGGAAGGTCGTTGTTTCCGATGACGGCGATGACCCGTCCCTGACGCGGCCGCAGGCGCTGCAAGACCTCCGCGTTACCGATGTCGCCGCCGTGAACCGCCAGGTCGCAGGTCGCCACCAAGGCCTCCACCCGCGCGTCCAGAAAGCCGTGGGTATCGGAGAGAATGGCCACGCGAAGCACGGGACGGGTGTGTTGGGCTGCGTCCCAGGATCAACCCATCGCGAGCAACAACGCCCGTGAAACCGGATTGAGGTTCGCTCGGATCTCGATCGCCTTCATCGTCTTGCCGACTGCTGGTGTGGGTTGATGCTGCGGATGTGCTGGTTCACTGATCATGAGGCCGCTAAGCGATGTCTGACAACCCCGGAAACGCGTTGGATCTATTGACCGACGGCCCACCGGATGCGCACTGGACCCTGCTCCTGGCCCATGGTGCGGGACAGGGCATGGATTCACCCTTTATGGCGCACATCGCTCGTGCGCTCGGCCGAGCCGGGATGCGGGTGATCCGCTTCGAATTCCCGTACATGGCCGAGATCCGGCGCACCGGCAGGCGCAAACCGCCAAACCGGGAGCCGGTGCTGCTGGAGCGCTGGAATCGAGTCATCGACCAAGCGCTTGCAGCGGGTACCGACGCTCGACGACTGCTGATCGGCGGCAAGTCGCTCGGCGGGCGCATGGCGAGCCTGATCGCTGACGAACGCGGCGTCGCCGGGCTGGCCTGCCTCGGCTACCCATTCCATCCGCCGGGAAAACCGGATCGGCTGCGCACGGAGCACCTGCGCGGCCTGCGCACGCCAACGCTCATCTGTCAGGGCACCCGCGATCCCTTCGGCACGCCGGACGAGGTCGCCGGCTATGCGCTCGCGCCGTCGATTCGACTGGCCTGGATCGAGGACGGGGACCACAGCTTCAAGCCGCGCCGGCAATCCGGGCGCACCTGGGAGCAGAACCTGGATCAGGCGGCGGAAGCGGTATTCGGCTTTGTCGCGACGCTGTGAGCGAGAGCTGTCAGTCTGTGCTGATCCTGAGTTTGCAACCAGAATCGGATGCGCGCAAGGCACCCATACCGCCAGCCTCCCGTCAGGACTTGACCTGTTGCCGGGTTGGTCTGACGCGCGCCGCATCGTAGCCTTGCTCGACAGCGATCGCCATGGCCTGGTCAAAGTCGTCGGCTTCGATGCGCGGGGCGCGGGCGATGAGCCAAAGCCGCCTGCGGCTTGGCGTCCCCATCAGCGCCCATCGGTAATCAGCGTCCAAGCCGATCACCCAGAGGTCGCCTCGGATCAGCTTGAAGAAGCGCAAGATCAGCTTCGAGCCACTCGGATCGGCGGGATGAACGCTACCGTTGACCTCGCTGCGGCGCATCCCCGCCTTCGCGTTGTGAGCAACGGTTTGGACGCGGATGCGCCCATCTGGACGCTTCGTATAGGTCGCGGCTACATTGACGCTGTCCTGCCAAGGTCCGTCCGCCTCGAGATTGGGTAGCCTGGCCACCTCGAACCAGGTTCCCAACAGCCGATCGAGATCGACCCGAGCCACAGTCGCAGGCGGCTGGCGAGGCTTGCCGAGGCGCCCTGGAAGCAGCGCGCGCAAGGCTGAAAGAGGGCGCTTGGTCATGGCATGGAAGTTGGGCGCCGATGGCGTCGAAGCAAGCCGCGCTTGGATGTGGTTGGTGCTTCGCCCCTGTGCTGACTCGCCTCGATCACCGGCGCTTGCTGGCTCGTGGCCACCTCCAGTCGCGCCAGTTCAACACCGCTGACACGACCAGCGCCGTCAGCGCCAAGCCGACGACCCAAACGTCGATGAGCATCGGATTCCAGGGCTTCCCCGTCAGCGCGTCGACGTAGTACTTGATGTACGACGCCGGCAATGTGGTCTCGCCGAGGGCGGCTTTGACCTGCCAGTGCCAGTCGGTCAGCGGGCAGTAGCCCCAGCCATACCAGGCGCCGAGTCCGACCCAGGAGCCGAGCGTGAGCACAACCACGAGCAGGTGCAGGCGCCGGGTGCCTGGCCACATCCAGCCGGTGAGGACGAACAGCACCAAGGCCGCGTGCAGCAGGAACAGCGCTTGGTCGAGCAGCCGTAAGGTGAAAGCGTCCATCGTGACCTCCAGTCCTGCCGTCAGGGGTGTCCTGCTCGCGGTCGAGTACCCTCGAGATCCGAGACCCGGCCCCGTCCTTCATCGAGCGCTACCGGGTCATACTCAGGCCATGACACTGTCGAACTGCGCTGCCAGGTGCCCGGAGCCGTCCTGGGAGGGCCGACACGGAACCAGCGGCATGCGCTCCGGATAGAACGGGCCGCGCTGGACCTCAGCCCATGATCAGGACTCAACCCGCGTGAGGCGTGCGCGAAAGAATGGGGCGTATTCGGGGATGCCATAGAGGTTGCCGATCTTCATCGCGGTGGAGATGATAAAGCCCTGATGAGTCGTATGGGCCAGCGTCCGCGCGCCAAATGGTCATGCGCGATCTTGTTTCCCGGTCCGATCGCCATCAGCGTGATCGGTAGACCGTCGTTCACCTCACTCATGATATCCCGAGGGTGCGCCATGGACTCCATTGCTGAGCAGCTGATCCCCTTCGCGGTGCGCGCACCCTCCGGTCACAACACGCAGCCGTGGCAGTTCTCGGTGAATCAGGACAGCATCCGGATCTTCCCCGACCTGACCCGTCGCCTACCGGTCGTCGACCCGGACGATCACGCGCTGTACATCAGCCTCGGCTGTGCGCTCGAGAATCTTCTCGTTGCAGCCGCGCATCAGGGGCTTGCCGCCAGCGTCGAGTCTTTTCCCGCCGATGAACCGGAGCCCTGTCTGCGGATTCAGCTGTCGGAGGGCGCCGATGAGGACACCGACGCCTTGTTCCGCGCCATTCCCGAGCGCCAGTCGAACCGCGGAACCTACGATGGGCGAGCGATCGACGCCTCCGATCTGACAGCGATGCTGGAGGCCAATGGCTGCGATTCCGTGCAGATACGCCCGTTCCGCGTCGGCGATCCGGACATCGAGCCGCTCATCGACTTCGTCCGGGAGGCCAACATCGTCCAGTTCAGCGATCCGGCCTTCGTCGCGGAGCTGGTGTCATGGATCCGGTTTTCCCGGCGTGAGGTATCGACCCGCCAAGATGGCCTTGCCGCTGCGGCCTTGGGTTTTCCCGCAGTGCCGCGCTGGCTCGGCCGCTGGATCATGACGAGGCTGGTGAAGCCAGAAGGCGAGGCCGATCGGCAGGAGAAGGCGATCCGTCAGTCCTCACTGCTGCTGCTCTTCATCGCCCGGGAGCATGACCAACGCCATTGGGTCGATGTCGGTCGCAGCTTCGAGCGCGTCGTGCTCACCGCAACCTCGCTGGGCATCGCGCACGCCCACGTCAATATGCCCTGCGAAGTCGAGCCGATTCGCAGGCGGCTTGCGGCCCACCTGGGCTTGAACGCCGGCGAACAACCGCTACTGCTGATTCGCCTTGGGTATGCCAGGAAGCGACTGCCGGCCTCACCGAGACGACCCGTCGATCGGGTCCTGCGACGAACATCGTGCAACGGTGACAGCGTCCACTGCTCCATTCAACGGAAACGATCGCATGCCGTTTTCGACTGATACCCAAGGCCGAGAAGACGTGATCATCGAGCTGTTCCGCGCCACCTTCACCGCCTCTGAGGGCGCGGAAGAAGGCGCCCTGATCGGCAATCTGGTGCACAATCTGCTCGCCAGCACGGCGGAGCCGGATCGCTTCGTTTTCATCGCCGAGGAAGAGGGCGCCATCATCGGCGGCATCCTCTTCTCAAGGCTGACCTACGAACAGGATCAGCGGACCGTCTTCGTGCTCGCCCCGGTTGCCGTGGCCACCGATCAGCAAGGCAAGGGCATCGGGCAACGCCTGCTGAACCATGGCTTAGCCGCGCTGCGCAAAGCCGGCGTCGATATCGTCATGACTTACGGCGATCCCGGCTACTATGCCAAGGTCGGCTTCAAGCCGATCAGTGAGGCGGATGCACCAGCCCCCTTCAAGCTGAAGCAGCCCGAAGGCTGGCTGGCGCAGTCGTTGACAGACCGGGCGGTGACGCCGCTCAAAGGACCCTCGCGCTGTGTCGAGGCACTGAACCATCCCGTGTATTGGTAGATGTGATCTGCATGAGCTCCGACGACTTTGGCCATGTTCACGAGAGCAAGCACGCCGACTCAGCCAGCCATGATCCGGCATCGCTCGCCGCACTCGGCTGGCAACCCTGCTTCGCGCAACAGACCAGCCCGGAGGCCCTCTCAGCAACGCCCCCAGCCCGCGTCGTCGCCGTGCATCGCAGCGGCCTGCAGATCCTGGGCGTCGGCATCGACGAGACCCTCCCACCGCGCGCCGATGCGACCGTCGGCGACTGGCTGCTGCTCGATCGCGCACAGCCCCGGGCGAGCCGCCTCCTGTCCCGCAACAGCCTGATCAAGCGCCGCGCGCCCGGCACCGACCGGCAGGTACAACTGATCGCCGCAAACATCGACACGGTCTTCATCGTCACCTCCTGCAATCAGGACTTCAACCTGGCCCGGCTGGAACGCTATGTCGCGCTGGCCTTCGAGGCCGGAATCACGCCGGTCATCGTGCTGACCAAGGCCGACCTGGTGACCGATCTGCCAATCTGGATCGACGCCGCCCGCAGCGTCTCCGACCGCGTCCCGGTCGTCGCGCTCGACGCCCGCGGAGACGACCCACAGGACCGGCTGTCGCCCTGGTGCCAGCCAGGCCAAACCGTCGCCTTCCTTGGCTCATCCGGGGTCGGCAAATCCACCCTCACCAACGCCTTGGCTGGCTCCGAGGCGATCGCGACCCAGGCCATCCGCGAAGACGATGCCAAGGGGCGCCATACCACCACCCGTCGTGAGCTGCACCTGATCCTCGGCGGCTGCCTGGTACTGGACACCCCGGGCATGCGCGAATTGCAATTGGCAGACGCCGCTTCCGGCATCGCCGAGACCTTTGAGGACATTGAGGCCCTCACGGCGCACTGCCGCTTCGGGAACTGCCAACACGAGCGCGAGCCCGGCTGCGCACTCCGCGAGGCGATCGAACAGGGCCAACTCGAGCCCGCGCGGCTGCAGCGCTGGCGCAAGCTGCTGGCCGAGGACCGCTTCAACTCAGCAAGTCTTGCCGAGCGCAGAACCAAAGACCGCGCCTTCGGCAAGATGGTCAAACGGGTGGTGAAGGAGGGCAAGCCGCGCCGCGGGTTCTGATCAGCGAGACGAGACCAGGTCTCAGGCGCAGCCGCCATCGGCAGCATCACCGACGGCGGCTCGATGCCGTCATCGCAGCGTCAACGACGGGTCTGTCATCCAGGCTCGGACAGGGCGACGAGACCATGGACGGCTCATCCTCGCAACAATGAGCCGCCTGCCTGCCCGACCTTCAAGCTCGACAAGCCCAGACTACGATAACGCGCACACAGCGGGCAGCCCTGATCAAAGCGCCCTTGCTCGGTGACCAGATACTGGATCTGGCACTGTGGACAGGATCTCAGGCGCGCACGGCCCATCCGCAGATCACGCGCCAGCATCCAGCACAGCGTGATATCCAGGCTGTGCTCGGCACCCAGCACCCTCTGCGCCAGATCATGCGCCTGGATCATAGCCACAATCGACCTCGAGCGCCGATCCTGCCCGCTCGCACCGCTGGAGGCCAGCTGCAAGTGCCGATAGAGCATCACGAACACCGACGCACAGAGCTGGCAATGGCGGGTCGTGATCGCCGCCCCACCGGCCGTCGGTAACTGACCCGATGGCGCCGGCTCACCATGCACCTCCCGATAGAGCGCGCGTAGCGCATCCCGCGCGACCCGCGTCTCCCAATGCACGATCGACAGGCGCGCCCGACGCACGATCAAGGCCAGCGCCACCTGCATGCGGGCGTGCCGCTCGAGCATCGGCTGAGCCGACATCAGGACAAGGCCGAGTCGTTTTTGTGATCCTGATCCTGATCGTGATCGGCATCGGCCTCAGGATCACCGAGCTGATGCAACAGCAGATGCAGTGCCGGCAGCGCCGCATCCACCGACGATCGCGCGCAGGCTGCGAGCAAGCGCTGCGGCTCCGCCGGCAAGCGCGGCTGAAACACCGTCCCCGGCAGTCGCGCGAGACGCTCAACAGCCTCCGTGTCGGCGGTTGCCAGCCAGGGTGCCAACGGCGCCTCGAGACCAAACAGCGACCGCGCCAACGCCGGCTGCGCGCGCAGACCATCCCTTGCCGTCTGCAGATAGGCACGGTTCAGACGCTGAATCGATTCGACCAGGGCTTCAGGGGAAAGCAAAGTCGTCATGGCAAGTAGACCTCGATCAAGTTTAATCAGACAGGTGAAGGGCATCCAGCAGGCGCGCCCGATCGGCGACGAGCTGGGGATCGGGCTCGGAATGGATGGAGGACGCAGGCGGGGATCGCGCATCCGTCTCGCGCGGCGTTGCGGCCGTTGCCGCAGCCGGCTCAAGGTCGGAACGCGACGGACCACTCAACCCGAGCAAGGCCAACTGCCGCAGCCGGTCCGCACGCCCGCGCCGCGAAACCCGCATCAAGATGGCGAACAACTCCGGATGCCGGTGCGCGCAGATCCCGACCTGGATGCGCAGACGCTCAGCGGCAGCCATAGTGGAAATAACCGCGCGCATTGGCGCCGACCGGGTCCGCCGCCTGATGCAGCGGCACTCGGGGAAAGACCCGTTGCACCACCGGCGCGAACAAGGCCGCGCCACCCCCGGTCAATAACAGCAGATCAGGATTGGTCTGCTCATGGCGCAGATCCTGACGCAGTGCCTCCAAGGCCCGTTGAGCGACCTCGCGTGCTGCAAGCTGCAGCACGGGCTCCAACGCCACCCAGTCACCATGCAGCACGATCCTTGAGTGCTGCGCCGCTAAGGCCTGCTCGATCGCCGCCACCGGCGCCTTGCCGCCGCGTCCGGCACACAGGCGCGCCGCCGCCGTATCGATCAGCACACTCATCGCCTCTAGGCTGGTCCCTGAGCGTGTGCGTCGCAGATCACCGTTGACCAACACCGACCAGTCCACCGAAAAGAAGCCGACATCGATCACGAGCACGGTGCCGGCACCGATGCGCTCGATCAGCGCCGCATCGGCCTGCATCAGCAGGTCGACGAAGGCGCCGACCGGCTGGGCGATGACTCGCACCTCGGCGACCTCCACCGAGCCATCGGCCAGCCGCTGTCGTCCCTGCAGCCGTCGGCGCAGTTGCTCACGCGCAGCCGGATCACTGGCCTGAGCCACGGGCAGTCCAGTGACCAGGCGATCGATCCGCGCCTCCCCGACCAACTGCAGGGCGGCCAAAACCAAGGCCTCATAACTCTCGCTGGCGGCATAGTCCTCATGCAGCGCCCGCTGCCAGCCCGAGACCCGCGCGGGGTTGATGCCGGCGATCCAGGGTTGGCCATGCAGCGAGAGCCTCACGCCATCGGCAAGCCCATCAGTCGTGCGTGACGGCACGCCTGCCAGGCGTTCCGCGACATGCGCCTCGGGTGCCGCTACCGCTGGCATGACCCGTTCAAGCGGCGGCTCGCCGCAGCACCCGGCTGCGAGCTTCAGGTTGCTGTATCCAATATCGAGACCGACCACCAACATCCCCGCATCCTCCATCACGACTGCAGCACGACTACAGCACGACAAGCACCGATGAGAGGTCCCAGAGACGGCCGCGATGGGGCAGCTCCGGAACCACAGCACGACTGCAGCACGACTACAGCACGACAACGAGGATGCCGTGCCCGACCCAGGCACGAAACCGACAGAGATGCCGAAAAACGGCATCTTTCCCTGCTGCGCCGGTGCTGAACCGCAGGCTAGGCTGTGCCGAGTCGAGGCCGCAGGTGCGCACCACTGTGCAGCGAGTCCAGGTGCGCAGCAGCCTGACCAGAGTCGCTTAAGCCATTGATTGCGCATTCGCTTTCGCAGATGAGCAGGCCCAGGCTGAACGGCCTGATGCGCAGCGGGCGGCCGACAGGGCCGTCAATGCCCGAATCAGCCCCAGGTGCCCACCGGTCAGGCCTGAGCCAGGTGCGCAACGGGTGCCCCAAGTCCAGGTGAGCAGGGCCGTCTGAACGACGGCTGAACAGAGGGTTCAAGTCATTGATCGATCATTTGAAACGCTCGCAGAGCCAAGGGCGCAGCCGGTGGCAGCGCCGCCTGGTGCGCAGCCCCGAGCAGCGGGGCCAGGTGGACGCCCATGGCTAAGCCCACGCAGACACCGTCCGATCCACCCCAAATTCCCCTGGTGACCCCGCAGGGGGCTGCCCACCTGGATAAGTGGTGGGCAGGGGGGTCGACATGCGGAGGTTTGTTGTCGCTCGAGCCGCTCCCTGAGCTGATCGGGCTAGGCTTCGAGGCCGAGCGCGAGCGCCTGCGCCTGGTCGCCGAGGGGATCGAGATCGAGACCATGGAGCAGCTGCGGGCGCAGCGTTTACGGATGCAGCGTGGGCGCGATGCCCGGCTCGGGGTGCGCATCCGAGCACCCCGGCGCACCGGCGGCAGTTTCACCATCGAGTGGTTCCTGGCACGCGGTCCCGGTCGGACCCTGTATCTGCCACGCGGTGAGGCCGACGTCTATACCCGCTCGACCCTGTCCGCGGCCATGCCCTGGGAGCGACGCATCGCGCTCGAGGCCGAGCGGACCTTCGGCGAGATTCGACTGCGCCTGCGTTGGATGAAACAGGCCGAGCTGCGGCTGCAGCAGGTGCTGGCGCGGTTGACGCAGCCGCTGCCGGGGGATCAGTGTTCGGGCGATCAGGCATCGGACGATGCTGTCGATGCCGCTGGCGACCAACGATGAGTCTGTTGCACCGCTTGCGCCAGATGACAGGCATCCCGGACCCTGCTGGCTCGCTGTCGGCAACGATCGAGTCGCTGCCGACTGTTGAGCTGTCAACAGCGATGACCGAGCCCGGAGGTCAAGTCGAGTCGGAGCCGATGCCGATGCCAACAGCAGCAACGGCGTCAGCGCCAGCGTTACTGGACGAGGAGATCCCACGCTATCCACCCTTCCTCAAAGGCTTGCCGCTGCCGCCACTCGAGCGACTGATCGCCACCCAGGCCGAGCTGATCGCGCGGCTGCGCCGGGAGCTGGCCCTTGGCGACGATGAAGACGACGGCAGCGAACGCTGGTCCAGCTACATCGCCCCGGTGATCCGCCGTTATGCCGCCTTCGTGCATCTGATCCCAGCCAGCGAGCTGCATCATCATCGCGGCGCCGGTGGACTCTATCGCCATGGCCTAGAGGTCGCCTTCCATGCCGCACGGGCCAGTCGCGGCGTCATGGTCGGACTCGATCGTCCGCGTGTCGAACAGCGGCGCCTGGAGCCGCGGCTGCGCGCAGCCGCCGCCCTCGGTGGTCTGCTGCACGATAGTGGCAAGGCGTTGGTCGATGTCGCCGCCACCGATCGCGAGGGCCGCACGACCTGGTCGCCGATCGATGAGGATCTGGCCGACTGGGCCACTCGCCAGGGCCTCGAGCGCTACTTCCTGCGCTGGCGCGAGCAGCGGTCCCACAACGGTCACGAGGTGTTCAACCTGATCGCCCTGAAACGTCTGCTGCCGAGCCGGGTCGAACGCTGGCTCTCGCAACCCGATCCCGGGCTTTACAGCGGGCTGGTCGCTGCCGTGACCGGCGTGCCCCATAGCAGTGTGCTGGTCGAACTGGTACGCCAGGCCGACCGCCACAGCGTCGAGCGGGATCTGCGCGAGCAACGCATCGCGCCGATCGACACCGCCGTTGGGGTGCCGGTCGATCGCTATCTGCTCGATGCCATGCGTCGGCTGCTGCACGATGGGCGCTGGCAGGTCAACGTGCCCGGCGCGCGGGTCTGGCTGTTGCGTGGTGCGGGTCTGCATCTGGTCTGGCCGGCCGCTGCGCGCGACATCACCGAACTGCTCGCCGCCGAGCGCATCCCTGGGATTCCGCGTGATCCGCAGAGCATCGCCGAGCTGCTGCTCGAGCGGGGGCTGGCGATTGCGCGAGTCGATGCCGTTGGTCGGCAGCTGACCTGGCGGTTGGCGCCGGCGCTCCTGTCAGCGGCGGGGGCGAAGCCGATCCTGCTCAACCTGCTGCGGCTACAGAGTCCGGAGCTGTTGTTTCCGCATGGTGCCCCGGCCGCTGTGGATTTGGTGGCGCGGGATGAGCAAAGCGAGGCGGGTGTCGGAGTGACGTCGCGCTCTGAGGCGATCGCTCCAGAGGCTGATAGGGCTGGTAGGGACGAGGCCGGTGATCTGGCTGATGCGGCGAGGGCTGGGGAATCCGCAGAAGCTGGGAGCAGGGTGTCTGATCTGGAACGCGGAGACGACGATGCGTTTGACTTGGACAGCCCGCTAACGTTGTCAAACGGTGCGCAGCGCCCGCATCGCGATTCCGAAGCCGGCACGCTCAGTGTCCTCGGTGCATCAGCACCAGCGTCTGGCTCAGCACCAGCACCAGCTTTAGCCTCAGCGTCAGTGATCAGGCCACCATCGGCCGCAGAGCAGGATCCGTCGCATAGCGATGCCTGCGCTGCGGCCGATGCCTGGCTGACCGATCACGGCCCTGGTAGCGCACAGTTGAAGGCCCACCTGATCGATGCGACTCCGTCGGCGGCTCATGAACATCAGTTGGCTTGGCGTGATGATCTCCTCTGGCTATCTTACCCAGCCTGGTTTAAAGCCGCAGGCTGGGAGCCCACTGCGGCGGCCGAGGTGCTGAGTGCCGAAGGCGCCCTCGAGCCTGACCCTAGAACCCCGATGCGCCGTGTGCGCGAGCATGGCGGCGAGCGCTGGCTGGTATTGACCGCCGAGGTCTCAGCACTGTTGCGGTTGCTGGTGGAGGCGGCGAACTCAAGTCAACCCGCCGTCGAGCCCAATTCGGAAACCTCAGCACCATCCGCAGTGCCGCTGTCATCGACACCGACACCGACACCGGCATTGACACCAACATCAACGCCAGCGCCAGCGCCGATAACTCCAAGTCCCCAGACATCTCCAAACCGGCCAGCAACGGCTTCGGGTCAAGGGACGGCCGAGCAGCATCCGCGCGTACCCGCCAACCCGGAGGAACCCGCCGACAAGCCACCGCTGATCCCCGCCATCCTCGCCGATCTCGACCGCCAACACGGCCCCGGTGATGGCAGCCAAGTGCTCGTGCTCGACAGCACAACCCTCAAGGCGCTGGCCAAACGCCACGGTCTCGGCGTCTACAGCCTGCGCCAGCGCCTGCTCACGGACCCGCGCTTTCGGCTCGGCGCGCATCAGCGCATCGAGGTCCAGCGCTGATGCAGCGCTATCACAACCCCTGGCGG
Organism: Lamprobacter modestohalophilus; assembly: GCF_016583905.1. GTDB lineage: Bacteria > Pseudomonadota > Gammaproteobacteria > Chromatiales > Chromatiaceae > Lamprobacter > Lamprobacter modestohalophilus. The sequence goes on from NZ_NRRY01000035.1 coordinate 44,601, forward strand.
GCCAATGATGAGGCGGTCGCCGCAGTGTTATGGCTCCTGCTCGCCGCCTTCGCCTTCGCCAGCGCCGGCCATTGGCAGCTGCACCCGGGTGCCTTTCGGCTCTTCGCCCTGTTGGCCCTGCTCATGGCCCTGAGCTGGCTGCCGGGGGCTTTGCGCCTGCGCGCGCTGCACGCGAATCTGAGTGGACGGGTGCAGACCTTCGTCACGGTCGCCGAACTGGCTGCGACCACAGAGCAGTTCCAAGGCCAGCTCTGGCTCGGTCGCGGCTTTGAGTGGGAGCGCGATCAAGCGCAGCTCGCCCATGATCTGCTGCGTGTGGGTCCCTCGCGACTGACCCCGATCTCAACCACTGCGATCGGCGCACACTGGCTGCATGGCCTGGCCCCACGCGAAGACGACCTCGCCGTGCCACTCACCACGATGGAAGGCCACCTGCTGGTGGTCGGCACCACTGGCGCTGGCAAGACCCGGCTCTTCGATCTGCTGATCAGCCAGGCCGTGCTGCGCGGTGAATCGGTGCTGATCATCGATCCCAAGGGCGATCGCGAGCTGCGCGACAATGCCGAGCGCGCCTGCAGCCTGGCGGGGCGCCCGGAGAAGTTCGCCGCCTTCCATCCCGCCTTCCCGGAACACTCCTGCCGCATCGATCCAATGGCCACCTTTGGCCGCCACACCGAGCTGGCCAGCCGCATCGCCGCACTGATGCCCTCGGAGACCGGCGCCGATCCGTTCAAGGCCTTCGGTCAGATGGCGATGAGCCACATCATTGCGGGCCTCTTGCTGGTCGAGGAGCGCCCGAACCTGCTCAAGCTGCGCCATTACCTGGAAGGCGGTGTCGATGCCCTGGTCGAGCGCGCGCTGGTGACCTATTGCACCCAGGTCGATCCAGGCTTCGATCGCGACGCACTGCTCAGCAAGGCCCGTGATAGCCACGGACGGGTGCAGGCGTTGATCCGCCATTACCGCAGCCGCATCGCCCCCGAGCGTCCCTCATCGGTGATCGATGGCCTGGTCAACATGCACGAGCACGAGCGTGTGCATTTCTCCAAGATGGTCGCGAGCCTGATGCCGGTGCTGGTGATGCTGACCTCCGGGCCGCTCGGTCCCTTGCTCTCGCCCAATCCGAGCGACCCGGACGACCCGCGCGATCTGATGCGCATGACCGATCTGATCAACGATGGCTATGTCGCCTACATCGGCCTGGATTCGCTCTCCGATGGCATGGTCGGCAGCGCCATCGGCTCGCTGCTGATCGCCGAGCTGACCTCGATCGCCGGGGATCGCTACAACTATGGCGTCAACAACAAGCCGGTCAGCGTCTTCATCGACGAGGCCGCTGAGGTGATGAACGATCCCTTCGTGCAGCTGCTGAACAAGGGGCGTGGTGCTGGGCTGCGGCTGACGGTTGCGACTCAGAGCTTTGCTGACTTTGCGGCACGCACCGGGAGCAAGGATAAGGCCACCCAGGTGCTGGCGAATCTGAACAACCTGATTGCGCTGCGGGTGCTCGATGCCGAGACCCAGACCTACATCACCGACAGCCTGCCGAAGATTCGTCTTCAGACCGTGATGCGCACCCAGGCCAGCAGCACCCAGTCCGACAATCCGCTGCTCTACAGTGGCAATGCCGGTGAGCGCCTGATCGAGGAGGAGGGCGAACTGCTGCCGCCGGCGCTGCTGGGGCATCTGCCGAATCTGGAGTACATCGGTCGCTTGGCTGGGGGACGGACGATTAAGGGGCGGTTGCCGATCCTGGTGGCGCCTGACGTGTTGGCCGAGGACGCTGTGGCTGGACTCAAGGCCGAGACTCCGCCAGCGGCCGAGGCTGACACGCAGACCCGGCCGGAGTTAGGGAAGGCGATCTTGGTCAGCGATGAGAGCGGCCTGCCATGGCCAACAGCTGAGTCTGTCTCTGCTCCTTTGCCAGGGCATGATGTTGCGCCTGCCGCACAGCCCGAGACTGCACAGCCTCGTCCAGGGAATGCCCGAACCGATGGCGACTGACACCCAAACCAAGACCAGCTGGCTCTGGGCGATGACGGTCGCTGTCATGCTGTTGATCATGGAATTCGTGCTGCTCTCGGCGCTGATCCCAGCCGATTGGTCTACTCGGATGCGCGATCAGGAGGTGCGCTGGGTCTCGAGCCAGTTGGGGGAGGGCACGGCAACCGCCGTCTTCGCCTCGGCGCAGCACTGGTACGGCATGATCTTCTTGCGCTCCGGCCTGGTTGATGCCAGCTATGATCTGTTGCTGCCGGATGCTGCCGTTGTCAATGAGACGCCCGAACTCAATAAGCTGGCCGCCGTGCCGATCTGGCCATGGGTCAAGACCCGGCTCGATCTGATCTGGTTCGCGATCTATCTGGCCATTCAGCGCCTGGTCGTGTTGTTCGCCTGGTGGCCGTTCATCGGCTTCGTCCTGATCGGCGCGGTGGGTGACGGACTCATCCGCCGGCGCATCCGCCTGGCCGGGTTCGACTATCCGAGCCCGTTGGCGCATCGGCTGGCGGTGCGGGTGCTGCTTGGCTTGGGTTTCCTGGTTGGATTCGGGTTACTGTTGCCCTTGCCGGTGCCGCCTTTGGCGGTGCCAGTGCTGGCAGTGATCGCCGCCACCGCGCTCGCCGTGTTGCTCACGCAAACGCAGAAGCGCGTGTGAGCTGGCATGGAGACTGTTCATCAGGCCATTTGACCCATCCGGCGGCGTCTTCCAGACTAGCGTGCATGACTCCGCCTTAGGACGGTGATGGTTGGCACGGTGCACGCCCGTCAGCGACCAATGCTGTCTCTTCGTGACTCCGATAGCGCCAACGCACATCCGCCGGGCGCCGATCGAATGACGTGCCGCTCATGCCGAATACTGTCGCATTACCGCTGGTTTGGGCCGGCCCCATCCTGCGTCGTGTGCTCCGTGACCGGGTCAGTCTCTGGCTCGCGGTGCGCGAGACGGTGCGTGTGCGCCTGGAACTGGTTTGGGAGCCACAACCACCACTGGAATCGCTTCTGGAACCCAATCATCGCCAGCCTTCAGCACAGACCTACATCCTAGAGCCTGGCGATCCATCCTGCCGACTGCTGCGCGCCGGCAGCGCGCTGTACTATGTCCTCATCGATCTGAGGCTGACGCAACCGCTGCCAGCCGAGCACTGGATTGCCTATAGCTTGGCCCTGCAGCCGCTCGCGGAGCCCGAGCAACCCTGGCAGGACAGCGCCGCCTGGGCGCCTGATCTCTGCTATCCGGGCCAGTCTTCGCCAGGCTTCAAGGTGCCGGCCCAGGTCCACTCGCTGCTGCATGGCTCCTGCCGCAAGCCGCATCATCCCGGCGGGGATGGACTGGCGCGGGCTGACCAGTTGCTTGCCGATCTGCTGGCTGGGTCGCCAAGCCCGACCACACCGAATCAAGCAACCGCCAGCGCGCAGGACGCAGATACCATGCCGGCCTGGCCATCGCTACTGATGCTCTCCGGCGATCAGGTCTACATGGACGATGTCGCCGGCCCAAAGCTGCGCGCGATCCATGCGCTGATCGAACGCCTTGGCCTGCCGGACGAGGCGCTGCCGGAGCTGACGCAGAGCGGCGTCGTCGATGCCCGCTCGCTCTATGCGCACCGAGATGGCTACTACCGTCGCGAGCGGCTGCTACCGCGGCAGCGTCACAACGCGGCCTTGCTCGAGGTGCTGTTCGGTGGCGTCGAGAAGCCCATCTTCACCAGCGCCAATGCCCACAATCATCTGATCAGCCTCGGCGAGATGCTGGCGATGTACCTGCTGGTGTTCTCGCCCGCGCCCTGGCAAGGGCTCGATCTTGATCCACCCGCCAGCCTGACCAAGGCGCAACGGGCACGGTTCGCGCAGGAGCGTGCCACGCTCGACGCCTTCATCGCCGCGCTGCCGGCCGTGCGTCGGCTGCTCGCCCATCTCCCAGTAGCGATGATCTTCGATGATCACGACGTCACCGATGACTGGAACCTGAGCCGCGCCTGGGAGGAGGTGGCCTATGGTCATGCGCTCTCGCGGCGGGTGATCGGCAATGCCCTGATCGGCTATTTGATCCATCAAGGCTGGGGCAATCGCCCCGAGGCCTTCAGCGATGACTTGCTCGCAGGCCTGCAACGCAGCCTCGATGATCCCGGCAGCGCCGAGCACGAGGCCTGCGTGCAGCGCCTGTTACGCTTCGGCGATTGGCATTATGACTGGCCGACGACGCCCCCACTGGTCGTGATCGACAGCCGCACCCATCGCTGGCGCTCGGAGTCGGCGGCGAGCAAGCCCTCGGGTCTGCTCGACTGGGAGGCGCTGACCGATCTGCAGCAGCGCCTGCGCGGCCTGCCGGCGGTGCTGCTGGTCTCGCCGGCGCCGATCTTCGGCGTCAAGCTGATCGAGAGCATCCAGCGCGTCTTTACCTGGCTCGGTTATCCGTTGATGGTCGATGCCGAGAACTGGATGGCGCATCCGGGCGCGGCGCACACTTTGTTGAACATCTTCCGCCATCCGCAGACGCCAGAGCACTTCGTCATCCTCTCGGGCGATGTGCATTACTCCTTCGTCTACGACGTCGAGCTGCGCGGACGCAGCCAAGGACCGGAGGTCTGGCAGATCACCAGTAGCGGCGTGCGCAATGCCTTCCCGGAGCGCCTGCTCGCCGTGCTCGATCGGCTCGATCATTGGCTCTTTGCCTCCAGTTCACCGCTGAATGTCTTCACCCGTCGACGGCGCCTGCGCATCCTGCCGCGCAAACCCGAGGGGGCGGCGAGCGGTCGGCGGCTGCTCAATGGCAGCGGCATCGGCCTGGTGGAGTTGGACGCGGACGGCCGACCCTGGCGGATTCGCGAGTTACTCGCCGATGGGCCGGCGGTGAGCTTTACCCAATAGGGCGTCGAGCGCATCCGCGACCGCTAGTGCCCCCAGGCGGCGCGTCCGATGGTCCGGTCTCAGCTCGGTTCTCGGGCCGCCTCTGAGCCGATCGCTCTTTGCCCCGGTCCGTCAAGGTTATCCTTGGCCACCACCAGGCATCGCCTGCATCGAGAGGCCAACCGAACCGATGGCAAACACCAACACCCAAACCTCACTGCTGAGACAATCGCATCAGATCACCGTCGAGCAGGGCGACCAGGTCTGGTCCTGCACCATCGGCGGCGGTGCCGCAGCCGAGAGCACCCCGCTGTTGATCCTCCATGGAGGTCCCGGCGTACCGCACGACTACCTGGAGAACCTCGAGGCTTTAGCCTCTCGGCAGCAGCAGGTGATCTTCTACGATCAGCTCGGCTGCGGGCGCTCGGATCAGCCCGATGATCCCGCGCGTTGGCAACTGCCGCGCTTCGTCGCCGAGATCGATACGGTGCGATCCGCACTCGGATTGGACCGGGTCGTCATCCTCGGCCAATCCTGGGGTGGCATGCTGGCGATCGAGTACGCGCTCACCCAGCCCCTTGGTCTGCAAGGGCTGATCCTCGCCAACAGCACCCCGAGCGCGCCGCTCTGGGGCGAGGAGACCCAGCGCCTGCGCCTGCAGCTCAGCGCTGAGGTGCGGGCGGTGCTCGATCAGCACGAAGCCGCCGGTAGCACCGACAGCGCGGCCTACCAGGAGGCGATGATGGCCTTCTACTGCCGCCACGTGATTCGGCTCGAGACTTGGCCCGCGTCCGTCCAGCGTGCGTTCGAGCAGATCGGTCAGCCCTACGGCGTCATGTGGGGGCCGAGCGAGTTTCATATCACCGGCAATCTCAAGGACTGGGATCGCACCGCGCGGCTCAGTGAGATTCAGGTTCCGGCTTTGCTGATCTCCGGCGAGTTCGACGAGTCGACGCCCAGGATCAACCAAGTCCTGCTTGAGGGTCTGCCCCTGGCCGAGTGGACGCTACTTGATGGCTGCTCGCATCTGGCGCACGTTGAAGCGCCGGCGGCTTATCGGGCTGCGGTGCAGGGCTTTCTGGGTCGGCTCGCCGAGCGCTAAGCTTGGTTCTGGCAGGCAGCCGAAAGCAGACAGGGCGAGACCTATCACACCGAGATTCAGTTCCAGACCATCTGGGCGCGCGTCTGCCAGTATGCAGCAGGGTCCTCAGCAAGCGCCCCGATCAACGCCTCAGCCTCATCATCCCAAGCGATGGCCACAGCGTTCAGATTCGACTGCAGCTGCGCCTCGGTCGCCGCCCCGCTGAGCACGACCGAAGCCCAGGGCCGGGCGAGGGCTGCAGCCAGCGCCACGGCGTCGACTGAGGCATTGAACCGACCGGCGAGGGTCTCGAGCCGCTGCCGCCGGGCCTGGAAGGTTGCCGCCTGATTACGCGCGGTCAGGCGCCCATTGGCCAGCGCTTCTTTGATGATGACGGTCAGTCCTGCTCGATGTGCCGCGTCCAAAGCAACTTCGGCTGAGCGCTCGAGCAGGTTCCAGGTCGCTTGCACGGCATCGAACAAGCGCATGCCATTGACCTGCAGGGTCAGCGCGTTCTCCAGCGTGACGGCCTGCTGAGGGCCGCTCAGGGTCAGCCCGATCCGCGTGCCAGTAGCCTTCAGTCGCGCAAGCTCGGCGTGCACGGCCCGATCATTGAGCACCCCGCTGTCCAGGGTGGCGGAATGGATCTGATAGAGGTCCAGGTAGCCACCCAATTTGCTGTGGGTCTCCTGCCATTGCCGCTGCAGCACCGCGAGCGAATGGTCCTTGACCTCATGCTGCTCGGCCTCGATCCGCCAATCGGCGGTGTAGGTATAGCCCCACTTCGAGGCGATCGTCACACCATCGCCGGGAACCTCCCGCGAGCGCAGCCACTCACCAAGGAAGGCCTCGCCGCGACCATAGGAGCGGGCGGTGTCGAAATAGCCTATCCCAGCACGCCGGGCAGCATCGAGCACCGCGAAGGCGCGTTCGCGCATCGCCTCGATGCTGCGGCCGGTGCCGGTATCCTCGCCATGGCCGAGGTTGATGTAACCGGGACGACCCAGAGCGGCGAGTCCAAGCCCGAGCACGCTCGGGGGCTGTTGACCGATGAGCGGGTGCAGCGATGAAGTGGTTGGCTGGGGCATGATCGAGCGCTGGGGCTATGTAAACGGTTGAATGGATTGGGGTACGATCGCCTGAAACATGAGGCGATTCGCCGGGCCGTTCCAGGCCGCGACTGATCGCGACCGTGTGACGAGCGTATCGCTCATTCTCCGCTCTCCATCTCCCGACGACGCATCGGCATCGCATCGATGCGTGCGAAGAGCGCTGGCAGATCCAGTTCGCCGGCACTGGCTTTGAGACCGCCATCCTTGCCGATCAGGAAGACAACGGCATCGGATCGGCTGAAAAATCGCTGCTCAAGCTCCTGCTTGAGTCGAGCATCGAGCGGCCCAGGATAGTTGGTCTGCAACTGCTCCTGATCGCGCACAAACCAGAGGATGTCACGCTCATCGATCGCCGGCTGCTCGGCGCGCAGGCATGCAACCGCATCCGGGATCTGCGCATCCACTAAAATGATCCGGTATTGCCAGCGCAGCGAGGCAAGCGCTCCGAGTGGTCGATCGGCGCCCTGATCGAGTGGCTCGGCCCTGATCAGTGTGCTCGCCATGCTGAGTCCGAGCACAAGGGCCAGATTCAGCCTGCGTGCCCACAGCGTTTGTATGATGGAAGCCATGATCCTCTCCAAGAACAGCCCATTGGCGTCACTGATGCAGACCTTTCTACGGCCTGGCCGTCTGGACTGGATCGGCCTGCGGCCGGCGAAGCGCGTGGCGTTGATCCGCGTCGAGGCCGCGCAGGCCATCACCGGCGCGGGTCTCGAGGGCGATCACTATAGCGGCCGCACGGGCAATCGCGGCATCACCCTGCTGCAGGCCGAGCATCTGCCGGTGATCGCCGCGCTGACCGGAGTCGAGGAGATAGCGCCGGCAACGCTGCGCCGCAACCTGCTGGTGTCCGACATCAACCTGTCTGCGCTCAAGGGGCAGCGCTTTCAGATCGGCGAGGTGGTGCTGGAGGGCACCGGCTTTGCGCATCCCTGCTCACGCATGGAAGAGGTCTTGGGGCCAGGCGGCTACAATGCCATGCGTGGTCATGGCGGACTTTGCGTGCGGGTGATTCAGGGTGGGCTGCTGCGCGTCGGTGATGCCGTTGTTGCGGTTGATGCCGAGGCCTGAGGCCCGCACTGCCAAGCCTAGTTGCGCGCCAAGCAAACCGATCGTTGGAGTTCTCGGGCAGGCCAACTTGAGCGGGATGCTCCAGGTTACGGCAAGACGCTCAATAGCCCGGCCAAAGAGCGTGTGCAAGCCATCGCCGCATTCATCACCGCCGAGACCGACTAACGCAGCGGGTCCAACACCCCATCGACATAGCGCCAGACCCCATCCTCGCGCAGAAAGCGGCTGCGCTCATGCAGCCGCAACGGACGTCGGCCGATCTTGTAGCGCGCGACGAACTCCACCCAGCCTTCGCTGTCGTCGGCACCACCCGCCTTGGTGCTTAGGATCTTGAGGCCCATCCAGGTCGGCGCCGGGTCCAATACGATCTCGGCGGGTCGCGTGCTGGCGTGCCAGGTGCTGCGCAGATACTCGACAGCACCTTGGGTGAAGGCCGTGTAGCGCGAGCGCATCAGCGCCTCAGCGGTTGGCGGCACTGTCGTGCCAGCCAGGAATGGCTCGCAACAGTCGGCAAGGGTGTGTCCGGAGCCGCAGGGGCAAGGCATCGACAACGCTCAGATCCTCCTCTTGGTGGCGACGCCTGAACCGGTGTTGGCAGGCGTCGTGTCAGCGATGATGGGCAGCTTCGCGCAGACGCCCGATCGGCACAAGCCCAGCCTGAGCCCCGGTGCTGAACAGCTACGGGCCGAACACGTCTGCTGAGTCGGCGCTGACTGAAGACGCGTCCTCATGGGTGTCCGTGCACGAACGCGCTAGCCTGGCCCAAGCAGGGTGTCCAACAGCAACTGATCCAGCGCCGCCTCATCAACGGGCCGCGCCAGGGGTGGTGCCACGGACGCCAGCCGTGTCAGCTCGCGGTTGATGAAGGCATTGAGGAGCGGCAGCGGTGCGCCGACCTCCGCTTCCCCAACCGAGCGCTTGATCACCAGCAACTGATCAATGGCTGCGCGTAGCTTGGGCGCATCGATCAAGGTCTCGACCAAGGTTTCAAAACGCATCGGCACGGGTCCACGGTCCTGCTCGATCCAGAGCGTTGCCAACAACGGTCGCAGCACATAGAGGTACTTCTTCAATCGCACCCGCTCGCGGGTCAGAAAGTCCCGGTAGTTGTCACGCGCCATGTGCACATAATGATGAAACGCCCGCTCTGGCTGATAGACAGACTCAGCGAGTGCGCGCAACCGCTGCAGAAACACCGCATCAGCACGGTAGACGATCGGCGAGTCCAGCCACTCGATCAGCGTCGCGTTGCCCTTGCCGAGCAGCCCCAGGGCCTTGCGCAGCTCCCAACCGTTGATGTCGAGATCACCCGTGATCGGTTGCTCGATGACGTCGCGCTGTGGCCGCACCCGCAAGTACCAGGGCAGGGGATGGACATAGAGGAAACGGACATCGTAATCACTATCCGGCGAGGCAAAGCCCCAACCGCGGCTGCCGGATTCGCAGGCGAAGAGGATGCATACCCCCTTTTCTGCCTCGATCGCTGTCAGCGAGGTGAGGATCTCCGCACGGCGTTGGTCGGCTACCAATGCCCGGTCCCCGGCTCGCCCTTGAACGGGCCGACCAGCTCGTCGGTGATCCAGCCGC
>NZ_NRRY01000036.1 GCF_016583905.1 Lamprobacter modestohalophilus
CTAGGAGGCTGTCCGACTTATCACCCCGGGCATCCGGTAGACTAGGAGCGTTACAGAACAGAGGCGAGGATGCAACATGGCGGTCAACTTCATCACGGCGGATCGAGAGACGCCGGACCGGCTCCCAGCGACGGTGCAGGAGTACGTCCCCGAGGATCATTTGGCGCGCTTCGTGGTGGAGATCGTCGACCAGCTGGATCTGAGCCACCTGATCGACGCCTATACGGGGCGCGGCTCGCGGCCCTACCACCCGGCGATGCTGGTTGCGCTGTTGTTCTACGGCTATGCCACCGGCGTGTTCTCCAGCCGCAAACTCGCGCAGGCGACCTACGACTCGATCGCGTTTCGCTACCTCTGTGCCAATACCCACCCCGACCACCGCACCATTGCTGATTTCCGCAAGCGCTTCCTGAACGAGCTCGCGGCGCTGTTCACCCAAGTGCTGCTCATCGCCCAGAGGATGGGGCTGGTCAAGCTTGGCACCGTCAGCCTGGACGGCACCAAGCTCAAAGCCAACGCCAGCAAGCACAAAGCCCTGAGCTGGGACTATGCCAACCGCCTGGAGGAGCAGCTCAAGGGCGAGGTCGAGGAGCTGATGCGCCTCGCCGAGCAGGCCGACAACACACCGCTGCCCAAGCCCTTGGACCTCCCGCAAGAGCTGGAGCGTCGCGCGCAGCGCCTCGCCGTCATCGCGGCCGCCAAAGAGGAGATCGAAGCCCGCGCACAGGCGCGCTTCGAGGCCGAGCAAGCCGAGTACGCGCGCAAGCTGGCGGCCCGCCAAGCGCGTGCTGAGCGCACGGGAAGACAGCCCGGAGGCAGGCCGCCGAAGGCGCCCGAGCCCGGTCCCGGAGCCAAGGATCAGGTCAGCCTCACCGACGCCGAGTCACGCATCATGCCCACCGCCGGCGGTGGCTTCGAGCAGGCCTACAACGCGCAAGCCGGGGTCGATACCGAGACCCACCTCATCGTCGAGCAGCATGTCACCGATCACACCAACGACAAGCAGGAGATCGCCCCCGCCCTGGAGCGCCTCGACGCCCTCCCCAAGGCGCTTGGCGAGGTCGACGCCCTGCTGGCTGACACCGGCTATCACAGCGAAGCGAACCTCGATCGCTGTGAGGCCGCCGGCATCGACCCCTACATCTGCGAAGCGCGCCAGCGCCACAACCCGCCCTTAGCCGAGCGGCTTGCCGACGACCCGCCGCTGCCCAGCGGCAAGCTCACCTCGGTCGAGGCCAATCGTCATCGGCTGCGCACCCGCAGCGGTAAGGCCCGCTACGCCAAGCGCAAGTCCACGGTCGAGACCGTCTTCGGCATCATCAAGCAGGTGCAGGGGTTCCACCAATTCCTGCTGCGCGGCCTCGAGGCAGTGCAGGGCGAGTGGGCGTTGGTGTGTCTGGGGTGGAACCTGAAGCGCCTGTTTGCGCTTAAAGGATAGAAAAACGGGCAAGATGGCGTGATATCGTGAAAAAACGGCCCATTTTCGCGATGGCAAGCCCCGCGAAGCGTTTTCTTTTTACCACAAACGGTCGCGAGCCCTGGATTCTAGCCCTAAGTCGGACAGGCTCCTAGAGGGCCTGTTACGGCGTCTGCTCAGGCGCCTGGGCCATGAGTTGCGCTTTGACTGCTCGGTGAGCGCCTTCAAGAATGGCCTCCTCAGCGAAGCGGCTCCTGACCTGGTGCTGATTGACCTCGGCTTGGGCCAAGAGTCTGGCATCGATGTCATTCACTGGCTTGCGGACCAAAGCCTGCGGCTGCCGATCGCACTGCTCTCAGGGCGTGGCGATTGCCTGCTCGACACGGCGCGCCGGATTGCCCTAGGGCGCGATCTCGAGGTGCTCGGCATCGTCAATAAGGCGCGGCTGATCACAGAGCTGCCGGCGGTGCTTGAGCACTGGCACCGTGGCAAGGCCACCGAGCAGAACGCTGCAAACCCGGCCCCGGCCCCCCCGGCCCCGGCAACGGTCACGGTATCAGCGCCGCCCTGCGCCCAGACGCCAAAATCACCGCTCGACGTCGAGACCTTGCGTGGTCTGATCGACCAGGGTGCTGTTGTGCCCTATCTGCAGGCAATCGTCGATCCCAGGGACGGCAGCCTTCAGGGCGCTGAGACATTGGCTCGACTGCGTCTGCCGGATGGTCAGATCCTGGGTGCCGGCGACTTCATTCCGCTCGCCGAAGACCACAAGCTGATCTACCCGATCACGCAAAGCTTGGTCCAAACGCTCATCGAGCAGCGGCAGCAACTGGCCCCGCTCGGGCTCAAGTTCATTGCCGTCAACCTGCCAGCCAGTGGTCTCGATGATCAGCCCGCGCTCGATTTGGTGCGCGCGCTGGTGACCGGGCTGGGTAAAACCTGCGCGGTGCATGTCGAGATCACTGAGACCGCCTGCAGCCTATCGCCACAACAAACGCAATCTTTGGCCGCGAACATCCGGCTCGCCGGGGCCAAATTGGCGATCGACGACTTCGGCACCGGTTATTCCTCGATGCGCGTGCTCGCCGAGCTGCCCTTCGAGACGCTGAAGATCGATCTGAGCTTCGTCTCGGAGATGTTCGACTCGCCCAAGGCCCTCAGCCTGTTGCGCAGCATTATCGCCTTCGGCCAGAACCTCGAGCTGCAACTGGTGGCGGAAGGCGTCGAGACCGAGGCACAGCGTCAGCTGCTGGTGGCCGAAGAGGTCAACCTCGCGCAAGGTTTCCTGTTCGGCAGGCCGATGTCGATCGAGGCCTTTGTCGAGCACTATACCAAGGCGCCGGCCTCGGCCGGGACCTTTGCGCCAAGTATGATCTATTCGAGCGTATGATCCGCGCCCTGTCGCTGATGCCCTGGCGGCGGTTTGGCCTGCTGCTTGGCCTGCTTGCGCTCGCCGTGGTGGGCAATCATTACAACCTGTCGCTGTTCTTCGGCGTCCATATCATCTTTGGCTCAGTAGCCGTGTGGCTTGCCCTGGCCTGGCTGGGGCTGCCTGCGGCGCTGCTGGTGGCCACCGCCTCTGGGCTTTACACCTATGTGCTTTGGGATCACCCCTACGCGATCCTGATCTTTTTCGCCGAAGCGTTGGTGGTCGGTGGCGTCGATCTGCTGGTGCGACGCCGAGGGCGCGAGCCACTGCCACTGCTCTGGCTAGTCAGTCTGTATTGGCTGTTGATCGGGGCGCCGCTGGTGCTGCTGTTTTACCGCTATGCGCTCGAGATGCCGGTCACGCAGGTGGTGCTGATCGCGATCAAACAGCCCTTGAATGGCATCCTCAACGCGGCCATGGCGCAGCTGATCTTGCTCGGCGTCGCGCTGGTCGGACGCCGATCGCTTGCCCTGTCGCTGCGCCAGCTGCTGTTCAGCCTGTTGCTCACGGCGATGCTGCTTCCGGTGATCGGCCTGATGACCTGGCAAAACCAGAATGCCCGCGCCAACATCGAGGCCGACCTGCGCGATCGGCTGCTTTGGTTTGCCGAGCTCGCCAGGCGTGACCTGATGCACATTGATCAAGCAACCGAGCAGCTGGCCGAGCTGCAGGAGATCCTCGCCGCGCGCCTGCCCGATTCGAAACGCCCAAGCATCACGCTGTTGCCAGCGGCGGCTCAACAGGCGATCGCGCTGGTGCCGTCGAAGGTCGAGGGGCTCTCACTGCGATTGCCCGAGCAGAAGCATCCCGCGCACATGGAACGCTGGCGTGCGGCACGTTATCAGGTCGCGATCCCGATGTCGGCCACAGCCCCTGCGGTCGCGTCGAGCGCATCCGCGTCGACTGCGGAAACCACTGCGGCAACCACCGCGGCAACCGGCGACTGGCTCGCGATCGAGGTCAGCACGACCCTGGTGATCGATCAACTGCATGCGCGCATCGTGCGTTTGCTCGGCGCCCTGCTGACGATGATCGCGCTCTCGGCCCTGTTCGCTGAGCGAGTGAGTACCCTGCTGACGCGGCCGCTCGAGCGGTTGATCGAGACTGCCACGGCCGTTCCGAATCGGATCACCACCGCCCAACCGCTTGAGCCGATCAAGCCAGCACCGGTGCGCGAGATCGAACGCCTGGCGCGCGCCATTGAGCAGATGGGCAATCAACTCGCCGAGAGCTTCGTCAAGCTGCAGAAAGAACGCGATGCACTGAAGTTTCAGCGCGAGCGTTACCAGCTGGTCATCGACAACCTTGAAGACCTGATCGTCCGCACCGATCGCGATGGCCGGTTGGAATTCGTCAGTCCCTCCTACTGCACGCTATTCGGCCAGTGCGAGGTGGAGTTGATCGGCCAAGACATCCTCTCGCCACGGCTGCCCAAGGAGCCGGAAGCCAAGCAGGCGGTCATCGAGTCCTTGCGGCAACCGCCCTATGTGCATCTCTCCGAGCACTATGTCTCTACCAAGCGGGGCTGGCGCTGGCTGCAGTGGGTCGACCGCGCCGTGCTCGATCACAACCATGCCATCACCAGCATCGTTTCGCTTGGCCGCGACATTACCGAGCGCAAGCTCGCCGAGCTGGATCTGATTCAACGCGAAACCATCGAGCGCGAACTGCTGGAGATTGCCACGGCCTTTGTGCTGAAGCGGGACGAGCAGCTCGCAGAGCTCATCGATGAGGTGCTCAAGTGGGTTGGCCTCTTTACCCGTTCAGATCGCACCTATCTGTTTCAGCTCGAGGCGCAAGGCACACGCCTGAGCAACACCCATGAATGGTGTGGCGCGGATGTCGAGCCGATGATCAGTCATCTGCAAAACCTGAATGCCGATGACTTTGCAGCACTGATGCAACACATGTACTGCGGCGAGCCGGTGGTGGTGCCGCGGGTCGCTGACCTTGGCGATGACTGGGCCGAAGAGCGCACGATCCTCGAGTTTCAAGGCATCCAATCCGTGCTCTTGGTGCCGCTGATGACAGACAGCAAGCTGTCTGGCTTCATCGGCTTCGACGCCGTCTTTGCGCCGCGCGAATGGCTTGCCGCCGAGGTCCGGTTCCTGCAAGTCGTCGCCAGCCTGATGGTGGGTGCCTTTGAGCGCTCGCGCATCCATCAGGCCCTGGTCAAGAGCCAAGCCCGCTATGATCAGGTGGCACGCCAGAGCCGCAGTGTTGCGTGGGAGATCGATGCCAGCGGCCTCTATACCTATCTCAGCCCGATCATCGAAGACCTGATCGGCTACCGGCCCGATCAGCTGGTCGGTAAATACCACTTCTATGACCTGTTCCCAGAGGCCGAGCGCGAGCGCCTCAAGGCCGTCGGCATGGTCTACCTGGCGCAGGGCAAGCCCTGTCACGACTTGGTCAACGTGCTTCAGCATGCCGACGGCAGTCTGGTGTGGGTCAACACCAATGGGCTCCCGATTCTCGACGAGCAGGGCAAGCTGCAAGGCTACCGCGGTATCGATATCGACATCAGCGCGCGCCATCGCGCCGAGCAGCAACTGCGCGACAGCGAGGCGCGTCTGAGCGCCATCTTCAATCAGGCCCCCATCGGCATTGCCACCACTGATCAGCAGGCTCGGATCACGCTGGCCAACCAGGCGATGGGGGCCCTGGTCGCCCGCAAGCCGGAGAGGCTGATCGGCGTCCACTTCGAGACGCTGACGCACCCTGAGGATCGCGACCAAGAGCGTCAGCTTTACCATGAGCTGATCAGCGGCCAGCGCTCAGGCTATCGCATCACCAAGCGCCTGCTGAGCGAGGATGCCCAGGTCGTTTGGGTGGATCTACGGATGGTGTTGATCCCGCAAGAGGAGGGTCAACCGCCGCTGCCGCTGGCGATGTTCGAGGACATCACCGAGGTCCAGCTCGAGACCGAACGGCGCAAACAGGTCGAGCATGATCTGGCCGAATACATGCACCAGCTCGAGAAGCTGGTTGATCTCAGCAGCCGCTCCTTGGCCTTCGACGAGGAGGTCCCGGCCTTGCTGGCCTTGGGCTGCGATGGGTTGCAGATGGCAGTTGGCGAGCTTGGCCAGATCAACGACGACATCGACTATCTGCCACAGGTGCATCATGTCGCCAAGGCTGCCCATGAGCTGCAGCAACCGACCTCCGGCATCGATCGCGAGCTGTTGGCCAAGAGTCGTGCCGAGCCCGGCATCCCACAGCTGATGAGCACCGATCAGCTGCCAACGCCCTGCCAGGAGGCGGGCTGGCAGAGCGCCCTGTTGCTCGCCCTCCCCTGGAGCACCCCCGACGGTCAAGGCGAGACGCTCGCGCTCAGCTTCTGGTCGCAACAACCGATCTCGGTCCTGTCCAGCCTCGATCGGGAGCTGGCTCGGCTGATTGGTCAACGCCTGGTAGCGCTGCTGTTCAAAGAGCATGTGCAACAGGTCATGATCATTGCCAAGGAGCGGGAGACCATTGGTCACCTGGCGAGCGGTATCGCGCACGACTTCAACAATCTGCTCGGCGTCATCGACGGCAACCTACGCTACCTGCAGTCCTCGCTCGATCGACTACCACAGCATCCGGAGATCAGCGAATTCAGCGAGATCATCGATGAGACCCTGAGCGCCCTGGGGCATGCTACGGTCATCACCTCCGGCATGCTCTCGCTCAGCCGCGCCGGTGGCATTCGCATCACGCCTACCCTGCTCGAGCCGGCCATCCATGATCTCACCCGCATCTTGGAGCAGGTGCTGCCCGCACGCATCAAGCTGGTGCTCTCGATTGAGCCCGGCATCAGCGCTGTGACCAATGCTGCCTTCCTGCAGTCAGCGCTCTTGAACCTAGCGCTCAATGCCCGCGATGCGATGCCGGACGAGGGCCAACTGAGCATTCGGGTGCGGACGCGCGCCTGGCGTGGTGATCAGCCCCTAGCCACCGGTCAGCTGCCGCCCGGCGACTATGTCGAGCTGCGCGTTGCCGATACCGGCTGTGGCATGACCAGTGCGACGCTGCGGCGGTTGTTTGAGCCCCTGTTCTCGACCAAGGCCAAACAACGCGGCCATGGCCTGGGCATGTTCATGGTGCAGGAATTCGTGCTCCGCTCGGGCGCCGGCCTGGTGGTGGAGTCAACACCGGGGCAAGGATCAGTCTTTCGAGTGCTCTTACCATCCGCGCAGCCAGACGAAGACGAGCCAGCGGCAGCACTGCCACAAACAGCGATGACGGCTCAGCACGAGCCCGAGCTGGATCTAGAGCACGAACTCGAGCTAGAGCAAGCGTTGGATCTGGAACCTGAGCGAGCGTTGGATCTACAGCCAGAGCTGGAGCCTAAGCCAGAGCGAGCACTAGAGCCTGAACTCGTGCTTGAGCAGGCGTTGGAGCAGGAAAAGGCGCAGGCGCGGGAGCGACCGCAACCCCAGCCACAAGCACGACCGCAGAGGCTGAGACCAGATCCCGAGCAGGCATTCGCGCAGGTGCGGGTGTTGGTGGTCGATGACGACCCCAGAGTACGCGAGACCGTTTGCCGGTTGCTGCGCAGCATCGGCGTCATTGCCGAAGACGCCGAAGACGCCGCGGCCTGCCTCCAGCGACTCAGCCTCGAGCCTGGATTCGACCTCGTCCTGACCGATCTTGCGATGCCGAAGATGGACGGCGCCGAGCTCTATGCCGCCATTGCCAAACGTGATCCCGAGCAAAAGGTCATTCTGATGAGCGGACAAGACGCAGCCCACTTTGGCGTCGATCAACTCACGCCCAAACCCCTGGTGCTCCGCAAGCCCATCGTCCTTGATCAGCTCCGCCAGGCGCTACATGGAACATCCTTGGCCTGATCAACGCTCAATGATTTCGGAAGACTCCAGATCCAGAACACTACCTGACTCTTTACAACGGCTGCAGGCTTGTCAAGCACCCAGAAGCGGCTAAGATAGCCACATTAGCTAACCCACGAGAGCCTGTCATGATCACTGTCACATCTGTTGAGGCACAGAATCGCTTCGGCGAGCTTATCGATCGAGTTCAGCGCGAACCGATCGAAGTGACGTGCCGTGGGCGGACGGCGGCCTTTGTCGTTTCCGAGTTCGATATGCAGGAGCTTAGGTCATTGCACCAGCGCAGAGAGGCGGCGGCTCGCTGGTATTCGAGTTATCGTCAACGCATTGTCGAGCACGAGTCAAATCAGTCGACCGCCGAGCTAACCGACAGCGCTGTCAACGAGCTTGTGCATGCCCTTCGCTAGGCGGATCATTATCGATACCGGCATCTTGGTCAGTGCGGCCATTCGCCCCGAATCCATTCCCGCACTTGCGCTGCAAAAGGCATTCCTTACATTCGAGGTCTGTATCAGCGACGAAACCTTCAAAGAGTTCGAAACCGTTTTGATGCGACCGAAGTTCGATCGCTATGCCCCAGCAGCGCAACGCACAGAATTCCTTACCGGATTTCAGCGACATGCCACTAGCATCCAGGTCACGGAGCAAGTCACGGATTGCATGGACCCCAAGGACAACAAATTTCTCGCGCTCGCCGAAACCGCTGGTGCCGAGCTCATCGTCGCCAGCGATCCGCACCTCACTGATCTACACCCATGGCGAGGCATCCCGATCATGCCGCCAGCGGCTTTTCTTGTTGGGATCAGCTAAAACAGATGGCCAAGGCGACAGATCCAGACCTCGGAGATAACGGCTGGCAAACATCGCCTCATTGCGGGCCTTGCGCGTGACGTTGGTCGCTGAACCTTGGGCCGAACAGCGGGATTAACAGGGCGGCGCATCCAAGGATAAACGTCGTCCCGAGCAAGAACAGGTGCAGATTCACCGCCCCGGTAAGTGCTTCAGCTGGCGCAACACCGAGCGGCACCATCGCCGCCACCGCCGCAAACTCAAACGAGCCACTGCCAGCAATCCCATGCAACGGCAGCACCGTCGATAACTCCGCACCCATCACCCCAAGCAACACCTGCCAGAGCGCGGCCGGCACGAAATGGCCCAGGATCAACGCAAAGCCCACGAACTTCAGGCTCCAGGATAACGCCGTCCAAAGATAGAGCCAGAGCACCCGAGGTGCATCCCGAGGCGCCGAGCGAGCGACCAGATCCAGCAAGCCGCGGAGACGAGACTCGCCCCCCGCAGCCGCGAGCGGTAAACGCGCGACCCACCAGAACAGCGGCAGCAAACCGAGCCAACCCACAACCATCAACAGCCACCAACCACTGGGCGCTCGCATCCAAAGCACGCCAAGACCGATCAGCCCAAGAAAGTGCAGGTCAAGCAACCGAATCCAGACCAGCGACGCCCCCGCCGCCAAAAACCCCTGTCCGAAATAGCGCTGCATCAACCAAGGAAACACCATCTCCCCAGCCCGCATCGGCAGCAGATTATTCGCCGTGTTATGCAGCACCGAGAGCCGCAACACCGCCAAAAAATCCCCAGGCCCCGCGAACACCTCAGCGAAATAGACCCGCACCCGGACCGCTCGCAGCAGATAGCTCATCGCCGTCAACACAAACGCCCCAACCAGCACCGATGACGGCAAGGTCGCCCAAGGCGCCAAGACAACCGACCAGCCGAGCGTGGCCTCGACCACAACCAGCACCAAGGCCAGCAGCACAGCACCGAGAAGCCAATCTCGAGGCCGCCCAAGCCGCGGCATCCTCACCCTCATCGCCGCTTTCGCCGCCGCAACGGATAGATCGGCTCCGCCCCCTCAGGCCGCGTCTTAAACCGCCGATGCACCCAAAAATACTGCGCCGGCATGGTCCGCAGCCGCGCCTCAATCACCTGATTCATCCGCGCCGTATCCGCCTCAGCATCACCACCGGGAAAATCCGCGATCGGCGAATCGAAACACAGCTCCAACCCCTCACCGCGCGGCAAAAACCGAGCAAAGGTCGGTATCACTACCGCCCCCGCCAAACGCGCAATCCGACCCAAGGTCGGCACCGTCGCCGCCGGCACACCGCAGAAAGGAACAAACACACCGCGCCGCCGACCAGGGTCCTGATCCGGCAGATAGAAGAATGGCACCCCCGACTTCAGCGTCCGGATCAGCCCGCGCAAATCATCCTGGCGCTCAACCGGAATCGCCCCAAACCGGGTGCGCGCATGCCGCACCTGCGCATCGAGCACCGGATTACGGATACGCTGATACATATACATGCCGGAATTCACCAAGGCCGTGAAGGCGGTACCGCCCAGCTCCAGGCCGACGAAATGCGGCACCAGCACGATCACCGGCCGCCCCGCCTCGAGATAGGCATCGATCCGCTCGCGATGGCGCAACCGCACGATCCGCGCCAGACGCCGCGGCGACGCCGACCAGCTTAGTCCCTGACAGACCGCTGCCAGGCCCAGCCAGCCGAAATGCTCGCGCACCAGCTGCTCGCGCTCCTTCGGCCCAAGCTCTGGAAGACAGATCGATAGGTTGATGCGCGCGACCCGTCGTCGGTCCCACGCGAGCTGGTAGCCGATCCAGCCCAGCCCTTGCCCCAATCGAGCCTGGAGCCGGAACGGCAACAACGCGAGCAACTTGAACAGGCCGACCACGGCCCAGCTCGGCCAGTGCCCTGGGGTCCACAGCCGCGCTGTCATAGACGGTGACGGACTGGCACCCAGTACAGGGACTGTTCAGTTCTCGAACTTGTAGAAGATATCGAATCCCTGCGCATCCCCGGTCTCACTTTGTACCTGGATGCGCTTGGTCAGGTCGTAGCGCATCTTGATGCTGTCCGATTGCTCGCCGAGGCTGGTGTCGTACTCCATGAAGAGCTTCGGGGCGATATAGGTTCCGACCGACACCGAGCGGTCGTCTGTTCTGCCGCCGCGCTTCGGGGGAATGCCGGTGACGAGATAACTGGTGATCTCGGATTGCGACATGTTTGGATCGGACTCCGAGAAGAAGGCCAGCTTTGGGTTACGCAGCGTGCCTAGCACGCGAACGCCAGCGGTGATGTCACCACCCTCGCGCTGAGCGTTGAGGATGATGCCAGGATTATCCAGCGGCGTATTGGCGAACAGCACGATACCTTTCTCGATGACCAGCGGTTTGCCCACCGAGGTCAAGATCCCAAGCCCAGGCAGCGAGACCCGATAGGTGCCGTCGACCACCTGG
Source organism: Lamprobacter modestohalophilus (assembly GCF_016583905.1). Lineage (GTDB taxonomy): Bacteria > Pseudomonadota > Gammaproteobacteria > Chromatiales > Chromatiaceae > Lamprobacter > Lamprobacter modestohalophilus. The sequence goes on from NZ_NRRY01000036.1 coordinate 10,959, forward strand.
AGCTCACCGCTACCGAGTAGCTGCTTGCCGGGCTGCTGAGTGACCCGCAACTGCCCTTGCAACAGACCGCGGAGTCCGAACGCCTCCACCAGGACCTGGTCGCCGAGCTTGGCCAGCACGTCGATACTGATCGGCAATCCGGTCTCCTGAGTCGTTTCCTCCAGGACCACGTCCGGCGACGGCTGCACCGCACCAGCCGGAATCGTGCGTGGCATGATGTTCGCCGTCGGCACGCTCAGCTCGCCGCGCACGGCGCCGCCGCCGAGGCCGAATCCGGCATCCATGTCCAGCGACACGATGGCCATGTACTCCTTGGTGTTCGCAACCTTGAGCTGGTCGCCCTTGAGCTTCACGGCGAGGTTCGGCTCCGGCGACCCGATGCCCGTTGCATTGCCTTCGAGGCTCAATTGACCGCCTCCAACCGAAGCACCACCGCTGAGCCGCATCGCATCGGCGCTCTCGCTTTGCAGCGTCAGATTGAGGTCGGCAATCTCGAGGCCGATCGAGGTCACATTGAGCGCCAGATCGCGGACCGCGAGGTTGCCCTGAATCGCTGGCTGAGTGAGCCGGCCGCCGAGCCGTAGATCGCCGTCGATCCGGCCTGCGGTATCGCTGACATCCGGAGCCAGCTTGGCGAAGCGATCCAAGCTGTCGAAACCGATGCGGATACGCCCGGTCAGTGGCTGACTGTCGAGGCTGCTGAGCCGAAAGCCTGGCAGCCCGACCTCAGCATTGATCTGCCCAGCATTCTCGACCGGTAGCGCAAAGCTTGCATCGATGCCATTCGCACCCGCGCGGACATCGAGTCGGGTGCCCGTGAACACCAAGGTTTCGCTTGCCCGCGGCAGCACGATCTCGACGCCACCTTCGGGCACGCGCAGCTCGGCAGTCCCGGTGAGTAGATCGCCTTGGCCTTGGAAGTCAGCCTTCGCGGTCAGGTAGCCGGTCAGCGAGGCGGTATCCGGTGTGATCGCATCCAGCAGATCGAAGCCGAGTCGCTGCAGATCGAGCGAGGCCGAGAAGCGACCGGCCTCGGGCTGCTTGAACGCCAGGCAGCCTTTGGTCGAGCCGCCGTTGCCGATGCAGAGTGGACCGGCCTCGACCGTGCCTGCCGCGACGCTGAAGGGTGCGGCCTGCTGTAGCGCCCAATCTTCATAGTCTTGCGTCGACAATGACAGCCGCGTCAGGCTCCCGCGATAGGCACTTGCATCACGGAGACCGGCATCAAGCGTCAGCCCAAGGCTGAGCGGCTGGCTCTTCAGCTCTGCGCTCAGCTGGTGGGCCTGGGTGCTGCCCTGACCTCGCACCTGCAGCACCTCGAAGCGCTGCGGTCCAACGATCAGGTTGCTGCCATCGAGATTGAGCTGGAGCGGACTGTCCGGCGCCAGACCAAGCTCGACCTTGGCGTCAACGCGCTCGATCCCCTGTCCACTCATTTCGATATCACGACCGTTGAGAGCAAGACTGATCTTAGGAGCCTCAAGACTGCCGGCGACCTTGCCCTCGGCCTTGAGACTGCCGCTGAGCTCCGGCAACAGCGCGACGAGACTGGGTGAATTGAAGGCGTAGTTCAGATCGAGCTGTTCCTCGACACGTCCGTTGACACTTAGCCGCGTATCGCCGGAGCTGGCTTCGAGCGTGCGGACCATGACGGTCGGACCCTGCACCCCGACATCCGCACGCAGGGACACCGGATAGCCACGCAGCTGACCACCGAAATCGCTGATAGTCGCGTTCATGTCGAGACCAGCCTCAGCCATCGAGCCCTGGCTCTGCAGTCGACCACCCAGGCGGCCCGGCCAATCAGCCAGGACTTGGCCCGGGTCGAGATCAGCCAAGGTGAGCGCCGCATTCCAGCCGAGTGCCGGCGCCCATGTCAGCGCGCCGCTGCCATCGATGCGCCCGCCGATGACCTCGATGGCAAGCGTCTCGAGCGTCGCCGAGGTGGAGGTGCCAACCCCCGCCAGATCGATGCGGGTGGGCGGATAATCGGCAAGCGCGGCGTCGCCCTTGAGGCTGAAGTCGAAGCCCGCTTCGAGCCCACCGGCGGTCTCGGCCATGAGCCCGACACGGCCGTCGAGCCCCGGGTACTGACTGCCAGGGTTGATGTCGCGCGCCTCGACACTGAATCGCCATTGCATGGCTGGCGACCAAGCCGCTTCACCGTTGCCGTTGATCACGCCGCCCAAGGTCTCGATGCTGAGCTCCCGAATCAGCGCATCGGTCGTGGTGCCGGTACCCGTCAGATTGACTAGGGCGTCGGGATAGGCGGTCAACGCTGTATCGAGGCTCAGGTTGTAGCTAAAGCCATCCTTGAGGCCGCCGCGTGTATCGGCTTTGAGGCCGATGCGGCCATCCAGGTCCGGCCACTGCTGACCTGGATCGAGCGCTTTCGCGGTCAGCGCCAGATCCCAAGTCGGCTCCGGCGACCAGCCAACCTGCCCCTTGCCGCTGATCAGACCATTCAGCGTCTTGATCGTCAGCTCGACCAGATCGGTGCTTGTCTGATCGCCAGTGCCGACCAAGACAACGTCGGTCTCGGGGATCTGCGGCCCAAAGGCCTGCAGGTTGACGCGATAGTCATAGCGATCGAGCGTACCCTCAGCCGCCACCACGCCTTGTGGTGACTGCGCAATAGGCTCGCCCGCCAAGGGCCAGCGCAGCTGTTCCCACAGCGCATCGAGCTTGAACGCGGGCACGTTCGGGCGGGTATCCAAGTGGCCAGTGACATCGACACGAGCACCGAGACGCTCGCCGCCCGACGATGTCTGCCCGGCCTGGGTCGAGTCCGCCGCTGTCTTAGTATTGGGAGACTCAGTCAGGCGCAGCAGGTTGATGGTCAACACCTGCGAGGCCCATTCGAGATCGAGATCGGCTGCCAGGCGCCCCATCTCGACGACCTCCGGGGCAGCGCCGCTGAGGCTGCCGGTCACCGAGGCTTGCTCGAGATCGCCTTCGGTCTTCAGCTGCGCCTGCAGATGGATGGGCGGTGCATCGGCGACGAGCTGCGGCAGGTCGACCGCCTTGAGATCGATCTCGGCCTGCCAGCTCGGCGCCTTCAGCACCTCTTGGACCTGCGCCTGTAAGCTCGCGGTGACCGAGCCGCTGATACGATGCGAGATCAGCAACGCATCCAGGTCCCCCGTGACCTGACCTTCGCCGACAACTGACAGTGCCGGCGCCCGTTGAAAGCGCCAATCGAGGCTGAGCCGGATCGGATAAGCGCCATCGAGCTGCACTTGGCCTGTTGCTCGGGCGCGCGCCACAGGTTGTGACAGCTCGGCCGTCAGCGTTCTGAGATCGACGGTATCGCCGGTCGCGGTGGCTGAAAGTTCCGCGCGCGTGAGTTCGATGGCCGACTCGGCCGTCGAGCCGGCCTGCCGGTAGCTGAGCCGCTCAACCAAGAGCTGGTCGATATCGATCCCGATCGGCAACCGAATCGATGGCAGCTCGAACGGCTCGCTCGGCTTCTCCTCGGCGGCGGGCTCAGTCACCACGCTGATATCGCTGCCCTTCAGCTGCTGAACCCGCAGCGTGCCCGTGAGTAAGGCACCCGGACTCCAGTCCAGCACCAGGGCTCCAACTGACGCCTGAAGCCCGGGTAGGTTCAAGGCGAAGCCTTCGAGCTCCAGCCGGCCGAGCACCCTGCCCTCGACCCGGTCAACCTTCAACAATCCCGGCGCCAGATCGTCAGTCACCGCGAACAGCGTGCGCAGACCGGTCTGCGTGCCAAGCACAAAGACCAGCAGCAGCACGACAAGGGTCAGCGTGACAACGATCAGGCTGCCGATCCAGCGCAGCGGCCGAAATCGTCGGCGGTCGCTGGTCTCATTCGCCACGGCTTTGGGATCAGGAGGCGTGTCGGTCCCGCTCACAGATCAGGCCCTATAGCAAAGTGCAGGCGGAAGCCGGCTGGGTCCTTGGTCAGCGCATAGGCTAAATCAACCCGAACTGGCCCGATCGGCGTACTGTAGCGGATGCCGACGCCCACGCTCTGTTGCCATTCATCCTGATAGTCAGGGTCGAATGCGTTGCCAAAATCGGTAAACACAGCGCCCCCCCAATTGCCGACGATCTGATGCTCGAGCTCGAGGCTGCCAACGGCCAAAAATCGCCCGCCGACGGTTTCGTTGTCGAGCGGGTCGTCGGGGCCAAGCACATCGAAGCCCCAGCCGCGAATGCTGTTGTCACCGCCGGCAAAGAAGCGCTGACTCGCGGGCACGTCATCAACGCTGGCCGCCCAGATGGCGCCGAGGTTGGTCCGACCGATGAATCGCATGCGCTCGCCCAATGATTTGATCAGCTTGTAATTGAGCTGCCCGCTAAACCAGTTGCTGGTCGAGAGCAGATCCTCAGAGGTGCCCTGTAAATAGTAGTTGATCTTGTAGCCGTTGCGCGTGTTGATCGGGTCATCCGCAACCACCTTGGACCAGGAGATATTCGGTACCAAGCCATTGAAGGTACCGTCATCCTCGCTCGCAACCGAAAAATCCTCGTAGCGATAATCGACGCCCAGGATGCGCCGCCAGCCGTTCTTGGTGCGTACCGACTGCGCAACGCTGAGCTTGAACAGGTCGCCCTGTCGGCTGTCGGTGTCAAAGGCGTAGAACTCGGGGCGGATCAGGAGGTAGTCCTGGACCGGATTGCGAATCGGTATCCGGTATTCCGCGGCCAGGGATTGCTCGATCTGCGAGATCTCGATCTCGGCCTTCAGATTGTGGCCCCGGCGCCCGATGTAGCGGCGCCGATAATCGAGGCTGAAGCGCGGACCGACATCGGTGCCATAACCAACGCCGAAGCGATAGACATTGGCCTTGTTGCGGTTTGCGATGACCTCGATCGGCACCTGCCGATCGGGTCCGGCCTGATCTTGCAGGGGCTGGATCTCAACCTCGTCGAAATATTCCGTGCTGATCAAGCGGCCTTGTAGCCCGAGCAGCAGCTCCGGGTTATAGATCACGCCCGGTTTGAAATTGACGAATTTCGCGAGAAACCTGTCGTCGAGCAGGTCTTGGTTGAAGCGGACCTTGCCGAGATAAAACTGCTCGCCAGTGTCGAGATGGAACGCGATGATCGCCTCGTAGGCCACGGGGTCGATCAGCACCAGGTGTTGCGCCAGGTTGGCGTCGATATAGCCTTCTTCAGACGCGATATTGACGATGCTGCTCTTGGCCTTCTCATAGTCGGCGTGGATCAGCGGATCACCGACCTGCATCGGGAATTGCTTCGGAAAGCGCGGATTGTCAGCGCCAGGGCCTGTGATCTGATAATCGATCCGGCCAATCTTGACGGGCTCACCTGGGTCAACCTCGAAGGAGGCGATCCAGGCCCCGTCATCGGCGGCAGGCTCAGTCAAAGTGGATTCGATCTCGACCCGATAGAGGCCAAAAGGCGCGAGGGCCTCACGGATCTGTTCCGGTGCCCGCCGATAGAGCGCCCGCAGGCGGGGCACCGACATGTCTTTGTCGCCCCGTTCTTGATAGAGCCCGAGCAGCGCCTGGACATTGGCTTGGTAGCGACCTTCAAGCCCACTGAGCTTGACCTCGAGGCTCAGAGCCTGAGCATCGGCTGGCAGCAGGATGAGCAGCGCGGCCAAGCCGAGCCCAACCACAGCCAGCCATCGCTTACGTTCGATGAGCGTCAGAAGCGCCGGGGTCGAATCTTGATGTCCAAACAGAGACATCCGCGTGGCAGCATCCATATAGTGCAAAGATGCGACATATGATGGCACAGAAGTAACACTATGAGGCCAGAACACCATGAGGCCAGGTGTCAGCCAATCTCGGCAGCCATATAGCGCGCGGCCCCATAAAGCGGCGTCAATGGATCAAGAATCACCTGTACCGGAATCTGCTCCATCAGGGTTCTCATCCGGCCCTTATCCCGGAAACCTTCGGCAAAACCGGGACCTTGCAGGAGCGCAAGGTTCTTCGGCGCAATGCCCCCACCAAGATAGACCCCGCCTAGGGCCATGTGCTTGAGCGCTGTGTTGCCGGCCTCTCGCCCGTAGAGCACCGCAAACAGCTCCATCGCCTCTTGGCTGATGGCGTGGCCATTGTTGGCGGCCTCGGCCACGGCGGCGGCGATATCGCCATCGCTGCGGAGCGCTTCGGCGACTGCGGGTGGATGCACCGCCTTATGCCACTGCGCCAGGAACGCATAAATATTCCCGATGCCTATTCCCGAGACCACGCGCTCCCAGCTCACGCGCCCGACCTTCTTCTGCAGATAGTTCAAGAGCGCGAATTCGCGATCATCAGTGGGTGCGAAGTCGGTGTGTCCGCCTTCGGTTGGGAAGGCGTGATGCTTGGTGCCGTCCCAAAACAGGCCAGCCTCACCCAGCCCGGTCCCGGCGGCGACGACACAGGCGTTTCCCACGGCACCGGTCGCCCCCGGCTGCAGCACCGCGAGCTCGTTGCGGGTGAGCGCCGGCACGCCCCAAGCAACGGCTTCAAGGTCGTTGAGCAGGCCAACGCGCTTGAAACCCAGGTTTTTCTGCAGCTCGGCCGCATCGATCTGCCATGGCAGGTTGGTCGTCTTGCTGCGTCCGCTGACGACCGGCCCAGCAACGGCAAAGGCCGCCATCTCACACTGGCAACCGGTCTCGTCGAAGAAGGTGGTGACGATCTCGCCGAGCGATACCGACTTGCGGCTCGGGTAGCGGCGATGCAGATCGAGACTGACTGTATTCCCCTGAACCTCGGCAATCCCGAGACCCGTCTTGGTGCCGCCGATATCGCCGACCAAAACACGCATGATGTTCTCTCCAGACTGAGACGTTCGCCCGTGAACCAAAGCGGCGGGCGACGTCCGATGATGATAGCAGCGCGACCCACAATGCGCGGCGAGCGTTGCACTCAATACTGACCCAGGCAAGGCAAAATCGCCCATGCCAGGTGAAATGGCCCATACCAGGCGAAATGTGATCGGCTCAGAACGCCCCTGGGCGCGCGCTGACGAAACGAAACGGGGCCGCAAGCAATCGATCCGGATAATGCAAGAGGACGCGCGCCTCCCAGGTCATGCGGTCACGAACACAGACAGGCAACATGCCCTGACCAGTCCAGGCCCCAGTCTCAGCGTCGACGCTCAACGCAGCGCGATTGAAGCCCATCGCCATATCAACGCCAGCGAAGTCGACCTCGACGCGCTGCGGCGACGGCATCTCCTTGAGCCCCACACGCAGCTCGAGCGGATGCACGGCGGGGATGCCGCGGGGCTGGATATCAAGGGTCACCTCGGCACCCGCCGAAAATCGCACCGAGCAGGCCTGGCTCAACAGGTCGCAGTCCGGGCTCAAGGCCGCTCGCTCACTGATGTCTAGGTGGAGCAACGGCCAGGCCTTGACCAGCACCACCGCGACAATGGCAACGCCAAGCGCGGCGGCAACCCCCCAGAGTAAGGCCGGTTTGCCAACGCCAGACAGACCGCGCCTGCCGGCACTTGCATCGGATTCGCTGCTCATCAGGTCGACTGTGGCCTCGGGTCATGAGCCAAAGCACCGCAGCGCCAAGGCATCAGGTAAACAGGGTCAGCACGCCGGTATAGCCGTAGAGACGATTCTGCGAAAGCTCGCCGTTGGCGAAGAACCCAACCAGCGGGAAGTCGCCCAGCTCATCGCGGATCTGCTTCAGTTCTTCCGAGTCTTCGCCGAAGAGGTTAGCACCGCGGCCGAGGCAGGATACATAGACGCCACCGCGCGGTGGCGTCTTCAAACGCGCTTTTAGATTCTCAAGCATGCGTGAGAGATCTTCGCGAGCGGTATTCGCATCACGCCGGCAGAACATCAGCGCTTGGCCCTTTTCAACCAGATCGCCAATCCCAACCAGCCGCTTATCCAGGTCGACACCGATCAGATTGCGCACCAGATAGTCACCGGTATCGGACCCACGAATCGGCAGCCCAACGAAGATATAGCCGCCGACGCGGGAGATATCACGGGCCAAGACCTCGCCGATGTCCTCCTTGAAGACATCCAAGGCCGGACGGCCGTCAAGCTCGACGATGACGTTACGCTGGCATTCGGTGATTTGGCGATGCGGCCCGATCGGCGAGCAGCCCTGCGAGAGTGCGGTTTGAATGCCGGCCGCTTCGGTGAACATTACCCCAGTCAAGCCACCTTCCGTTGGCTCATCGGCAATGACCCGGGCATTGTGCTGACTGCTGGCCAAGCCGCCGACCAAGAATCCGCTGACGGTTCGCTCAGCAAGCTGGCGGATCAGGCTCTCGGTCAGCGGATTGCTCGGATCAGCATGGACCAGCCCCATGAAGGGTTGGGCGTTGCCGAGCCAAGCCCGCTGCGCTGCGTCAAAGCCATCGAGATCCTTGACGATCGGCGGGAATACCCGAAACGCCTCTTCTGGCAGATCAGCCACCATCGCGGCAATCGCCGGCCGCTCGTAATACTCGACCCCGGTCGCGCAGATACCGATGCCGACTGCGCCGACCCAGTGCTCGACATCGGTGGCTTCCCGCAATGCATCGAGGATGGCCTCGAGATGCGCATTGATCGCATCGGTGACGTAGAGGAAACCGAGCCGACCCTGGACTTGGCCAAGACCGGCAATGACGCGCTCGAGCGCCAGAGTCCAGTCGTCATCGGCGGCGTGGGCGTATGGAAATGGGTGCATAGTCGCGCTGCGCATCAAACTAGGTGTGGGCGGTGTGGCGCCGGGCTGGCTCAGACTTCAGCCAGGTCGCCTTTTTCCTGTAGCCAGGCGCGCCGATCCGCAGAGCGCTTTTTGGCCAACAGCATATCCATCAAAGTGGCGCTGTCATCGCCAGGCTCAACCGTGAGCTGAACGAGTCGGCGGGTATCCGGGTGAATCGTGGTCTCCCTCAACTGCGCCGGATTCATCTCGCCAAGGCCCTTGAAACGCTGCACGCTGACCTTGCCCTTGAGATTTTCGGCGGCGATGCGATCCAACACGCCCCGCCGCTCGGCGTCGTCGAGCGCATAGAAGACCTGTTTGCCAACGTCGATTCGGAACAGCGGCGGCATCGCAACATACACATGACCAGCAGCGACCAGCTGCGGGAAATGCTTCAGGAAGAGCGCGCAGAGCAGCGTCGCGATGTGCGCACCGTCAGAGTCAGCATCGGCCAGGATGCAGATCTTGCCGAAGCGCAAGCGCGAGAGATCCTCGCTGCCTGGGTCGACACCGATGGCCACGGCGATATCGTGCACCTCTTGGGAGCCCAACACCTCGGCCGGGTCGACCTCCCAGGTATTCAGGATCTTGCCGCGTAACGGCATGATCGCCTGGAACTCGCGGTCGCGCGCCTGCTTCGCGGAGCCGCCGGCAGAATCGCCCTCGACCAGGAACAGCTCGGTTCGCGCTGGATCGGTGGCCGTGCAATCGGCCAGCTTGCCCGGCAGCGCCGGCCCCTGCGTGATGCGCTTGCGCGTCACGGTGCGTCCGGCCCGCAGGCGCGCCTGCGCCGCGCCGATCGCGATCTCGGCGATGCGCTCGCCGTCGCCGACATGCTCGTTCAGCCAGAGGCTGAACGCGTCCTTGACCACGCCGGAGACAAAGGCGGCGCATTCGCGCGATGACAATCGCTCCTTGGTCTGACCCGAGAACTGGGGGTCAGCCAGCTTCACCGAGAGAATCCAGCTGGCGCGCGCCCAGACGTCCTCTGGCGCGAGCTTGACCCCGCGCGGCAACAGGCTGCGGAACTCGCAGAATTCGCGCACCGCCTCGGTCAGTCCGGTGCGAAAGCCGTTCACATGCGTCCCGCCCTGCACGGTCGGGATCAGATTCACATAGCTCTCGGTCACCGGCTCGCCGACCTCCGGCAGCCAGGTGATGGCCCAGCTTGCGGCCTCGGTCTGCCCCTCGAGGTTACCCACGAAGGGCGCGTCGGGCACCCGCTCTGCCTCGCCGAGCGCCTCGCTCAGATAGTCGCGCAGGCCATCGGCATAACACCAGCGCTGCTCATCACCGGTATTCTCGTCACGAAAACGGACATCGAGACCCGGACAGAGCACGGCCTTCGCCCGCAGCAGATGGAGCAACTGCCGCACCGAGATCTTCGGTGAGTCGAAGTAGCGCTCATCTGGCCAGAACCGCAGCCGGGTGCCGCTGTTGCCGCGCCCAACCGTGCCGATCTCGACTAGGTCCTCGGCCTTGTCACCGCCGGCAAAGGCCATCCGATATTCCTTGCCGTCGCGCTTGACCCAGACCTCGAGACGCTTCGACAACGCGTTGACGACCGAGACACCTACCCCGTGCAGACCACCGGAGAAGCGATAGCTTCCGGCCGAGAACTTGCCGCCGGCATGCAGCGTGCCCAGGATCACCTCGACCCCCGGCAGGCCCTGCTCGGGATGGAGATCGACAGGCATGCCGCGACCGTCATCGCTGACCTCGACCGAGCCGTCCTGATACAAAATTACGTCGATCCGCGTCGCCTTGCCGACCAGCGCTTCGTCGACGCTGTTGTCGATGACCTCTTGCGCGAGATGGTTCGGACGGGTGGTGTCGGTATACATACCCGGGCGTTTGCGCACCGGATCTAGGCCGCTGAGAACCTCAATCGCTGAGGCGTCGTAGTTGCCGCTCATGGCGGGGCAGGAGACTCCTTGGTTGTTGATGCGTTGACCGGTCAAAGCCCTCTACGGTACCGTAGATCGAAAGATTGGTTCAAACGCACGATGAGCGAAGACAAGATTCAAGACCCCAAGCAGTTCGAGGCCTCGTTGCAGGCGCTGGAAACCCTCGTCGATCAGCTCGAGCGTGGGGATCTGACCTTGGAGGAATCGCTGGCGGCGTTCGAACAAGGCATCCGTCTCAGCCGCGGCTGCCAACAAGCACTCGAGACGGCCGAGCAGCGCATTCGCATCCTCAGCGAGGCATCAGACCAGGCCGAGCCCGAGCCCTTCAGCGGCACCGCAGACCGAGCGCAGAGCGATTAGGCGCGCTGCGCACGTCGAACAACCATGACGGCTTGGCGCTCATCTCGCTCTCATCACAGCGCGTTTACATCGCCGACGTTTCCATCGCCGAAGATCAAGCGATTGCTTCAGGGTGGTAACCTCAGCGCGCATCTGAGATCGTGCTCGACTCGATCAGCAGAACACCCCAGCTCAACCCCTTACCTCTATTGACCGCTATTCGGCCCATGCAAGACGCGCTTCGTCTCCAGACCTTCCTCAAAGACTGCCAAGCCCGCGTAGAACAGACCCTCGATCGCGCCTTACCGGCAGCTGAACAGCCACCCAAACGGTTGCATCAGGCGATGCGCTACGCGGTCCTCAGCGAAGGTAAACGGGTGCGCCCGACCTTGGCCTATGCCGGCGCCAGGGCAATCGGCCTAGCCCCAGAACGGGTCGATGCCGGTGCCGCTGCCGTCGAGCTGATCCACGCCTATTCGCTGATCCACGACGATCTGCCGGCGATGGACGATGATGATCTGAGGCGCGGACGGCCGAGCTGTCACAAGGCCTTCGATGAGGCCACCGCCATCCTGGCCGGCGATGCGCTGCAGACGCTCGCATTCGGCGTCATCGCGGAAGACAAGCACGGGGATACCAGCGATGGCGCTCGGGTTCAGATGATCGCCGCACTGGCACGTGCTGCGGGATCGATCGGCATGGCTGGCGGACAGGCCCTCGATCTCGAGTCAGAAGGCAGCGAACTCGATCTGGTGATGCTGGAGAACATTCACATCCATAAGACCGGCGCGCTGATCCGCGCCAGCGTGCAGATGGCCGTCCTCGCCTGCCCTGACCTCGACCCAGAACAGGCAAACGCGCTCGATCACTACGCGAAGTGCATCGGCCTCGCCTTCCAGATCCAAGACGACCTGCTCGATGTCGAGGGTGATACCGACGTCATCGGCAAGCAAAGTGGCGCCGATGCCGCGCATGAAAAGGCCACCTATCCGTCACTGATGGGGATTGGACCAGCGCATGAAGCGGCCAATGACCTGATCACTGACGCGCTCGACAGTCTCAGCAGCTTTGACGAGGGTGCCGATCCCTTACGCTGGATTGCGCGTTACATCGTCAATCGTGATCGCTGAGTGCTGAGCGGAATCCTGCCGCTCAGCCTCTGCCTTACTTAGGGGTTACTCAGCAGCCGCCCGAGCCTGCTCCAGCCAGCTGTCGTAGGTCGCCTGATTGGCCTCGATCCAGGCCTCGGCGTGGCGCTTGATGTCCTTTTCGCTGTCCTCGCCATCGCGCATGCGCAGATTCTGTGCACTGATATCGTTGCTCGAGACCTCCATCACCGCAAATAGCTTGGCTGCGGCCGGATTGGCCTCCGCCCACTCCTTGTTGGCGATGATGCGCTGCACATTGGCCTGGAAGCCATAGTTCGAGCCGTCGGCCAGGGCGGTATCCACATCCTCACGCTCACCAGGCAGCGAGCTGAACGGCACCTGCAGCCAGGTGACGTCATCACCGGGCACCAGCACGCCGCTGACCCAGTAGGGGGTCCAGGTGTAGTAGAGCACTGGCTCGCCTTGCTCGTAGCGGGTGATGGTATCGGCCATCACCGCCGAGTAGCTGCCCTGATTGTGCTCAACGGTGTCGCGCAGGTCATAGGCGTCGAGGTGATGCTCGATCACCTTTTCACAGCCCCAGCCTGGGTTACAGCCGGCCAGATCCGCTTTGCCGTCGCCATCGGCGTCGAATAACTTGGCGATCTCCGGGTCCTTGAGCTGTTCGATGTTGGTGATCTCGTAGGCCTCGGCGGTCTCCTTGTCGATCAGGTAGCCTTGGAGCGAACCGCTCGAATAGGTTCCCTCGCGAACGATCTTGTCATCGCCACCGGCCTCCTCGAAGAAATCGATATGCAGCGGGTCCCAATGTGCGGCCATGAAGGTGGCATCGCCATTGGCGAGGGCGACGTGTCCGGCCGCGTATTCGATCTCTTTGATGTCATCGACCTCATAGCCCAGGTCTTCCAGGGCCTCCATGACCAGCAGGGTCTGGAAGGTCTCCTCGGCGATTGAACTCTTGATCGGCAACACCTCGACGCCTTCGCCGGGTTGTTCAGCAGCCACCGCAGCGCTCACTGCGAGGGTCAACGACGAGGCGATTAGGGTGGGTAATGCGTGGGTGCGCAGCATCGAGTTAGGCATAGTGAGAACTCTCCGTTCAGGGTGAAAAGATCAAGGCCCGGTTCCGACGGGCCAGGACAGCGAAATGCTTTTTAGCGTCAGCCGCTGACCTCCGCTGGCGTTCGGCGCCGAAACAGGCGATAGAACAGGCCGACGGGGCCCGACTCGTACCAGTGACGGGTCGGCTTATCGCGGCTGGCCTGGCCAAAGGCCTGGGTCATGCGGTCGAGGATGATCGCCAACAACACGATGCCGACGCCACCAATGGTGGCCAAGCCCATGTCGAGCCGGCCGATGCCGCGCAGCACCATCTGGCCGAGCCCGCCGACCGCGATCATCGAGGCGATGACGACCATCGATAGGGCCAGCATCAGGGTCTGATTGACGCCGGCCATGATGGTCGGCATCGCCAACGGCAGCTGGACCTTGAACAGCAGCTGTTTCTTCGAGGCGCCGAACGAGCGCGCGGCCTCGACCAGGTCCGAGGGCACCTGACGAATGCCTAAGTTGGTCAGCCGAATCAGCGGTGGCAGCGCGAAGATGATGGTGACGACGACGCCCGGCACATTGCCAATCCCGAACAGCATCACCACCGGCACCAGGTAGACGAAGGCCGGGGTGGTCTGCATCGCATCCAGCACCGGCCGGATCAGGGACGCGGCGCGGTCGCTACGTGCCAGCCAGATCCCGGTCGGCAGCCCAATGACGATGCAGAACACCACCGAGGTCAGCACCAGCGCCAAGGTCACCATGGCCTCGGCCCAGGCGCCGATGAGCCCAACAAGGGCCAGGGAGATCACCGCGCCGAGCCCGAGCCGCTTGCCACCCGCCTGCCAGGCGAGCAGCCCGAAGATCAGGATCATCACCAGATCAGGCACGGCCAGCAAGGTCGATTCGATGCCGGTCAAGGTGCCATCGATCGGCCAACGGATGGCTTGAAAGACGGCACGAAAGTGCTCGACCAGCCAGTCCAGGCCTTGATCGACCCAATCGCCGAGCGGGATCACTGCGTCTTGGAACGGGTGCATCCAATCGATCGCCGTCAGCTCAATTGGATCGCCGCCGGCGAGCCAGTCGCCCGAGGTCGCGGTAACGCCGTCATCGCCGATGGTGCCGCCACCGCCCCAAGGATTCGCCACGGGAGCTGGCTCTGAAGGCTCTGCCGACCAGGGGTTGCTCGTGGCTGCAGGCTCGTTCGATTCAGCCGCCCAAGGGTTGCTGGCAGGCGTTAGCTCGCTGGCCTCCTCTGCCGACCTGGCATTGCTGGCAGCTAATGGCTCAGTCGAGGCTTCCGCTGGCTCCGAGGCTTGCGTTGGCGCAGATTGCTGCGCCCAGGGATTCGTGTCTGCAGCCATCGGTCAATCCTCCCGATCCAGGGTTTCGAGTAGGCTCGCCTTGGTGATCACGCCTTGGTAGCGTTGCTCGCGATCGACCACTGGAACCCCGCAGGGACTCTCAGCAACGGTGCGCAGCAGATCGCTGACGGACGTATCAGACGGCAGGGTCGGAACCCCATCCAAGAAGGCTTGGCTGATCCGATGCGGCTGCTCGCGATGCAGCAGCTCCTGCAGCGAGGACAGCGAGACGACGCCATGGAATTGCTGCCGACGATCGACCACATAGCCGAACTCGCGATCATGGTCGCGCAGGCGCTCGATGGCCGCCCGAATGCCCTCCTCCAAGCGCTCGAACACCGTCACCTGCGTCTTGCGCGCGATATCGCCCGCTTTCAGCACGGTGCTGACATCGACCCCGCGGAAGAACGAGCGCACATACTCATCGGCCGGGTTGCGCAGGATCTCGTCGGGCGTCCCGACCTGCACCACGCGCCCGCCTTCCATGATCGCGATTCGATCCCCGATGCGCATCGCCTCGTCGAGGTCGTGCGAGATAAAGACCACGGTCCGGCTACTATCGGCCTGTAGCTTCAGCAGCTCGTCCTGCATCTCACTGCGAATCAGGGGGTCAAGCGCCGAGAAGGCCTCGTCCATCAGCATCACCGATGGATCATTCGCCAGCGCTCGCGCCAGCCCGACGCGCTGCTGCATGCCGCCGGAGAGCTCATCCGGATAGCTCTCGGCCCAAGCCTTGAGGCCGACCTGATCCAGCGCGGCGAGGGCACGCTCCTCACGCTCGGCCCGCCCCACCCCGGCCAGATCAAGCCCGAAGGCGGCGTTGGCGCCCACCGTTAGATGGGGCATCAGCGCGAATGACTGGAAGACCATGCTCATATCGCGGCGGCGTAGGTCGAGCAGTTCCTTGTCGTTCATCGCCGCGATATCGCGGCCATCGACCAGCACCTTGCCCGCGCTTGGCTCGATCAGCCGATTCAGCAGCCGAACCATGGTTGACTTGCCCGAGCCGGAGAGGCCCATGACGACGAAGATCTCGCCCTCATAGATTGAAAAACCGGCGTCGCAGACGCCGACGGTCTGCCCTGTTTGCTCGAAGATGGCGTCTTTGTCGACACCCTCACTCAGCAGTCGCAGGGCCTCGTCTGGATGATCGCCGAACACCTTGTACAGGTGCTCGACGATGACTTTCTCTTGCATGATGCTTGTCGCAGACGCCCGCTAAGGCCCATGCGCTCCGCGTTTGGGAGAGACTGAGGCCGTTCGCGGCCAGTGATTGGCGCTGGCGCGTCCGGCCTCAGCTGGCTAGCACCGCTAGCACGGATAGCTCGCCGAGGCGGCTAGAAGTAGTAGCCGAAGTTGATGTTGAAGCGGTAGTTCCAGTGGTCGTTGCCGTTGGCGCCGAAATCGCCGACGCCGCCCGTCGGTGAAAACAGGTTGGAATAGCCTTCTGCTGTGCCGTCTTCGGTTTCGTTACCGACGAAGTAGTTACCGTCGGAGAACGCGAGATCGGTGTAGATGTACCAGCCGCCACGTGCCCAGGCCGCACCCAGGGTGACTAGCTGGCTATCGTTGAACGCGTTGTCTTCCTTGATGATGCTCGAGTACTCGACATAGGGTCGAACGGAGTCGAGCCAAGGAATGCGGTTGGTCTCGTACAGATAGCTGAGCGAGATGGCTGGTAGCCAAGCATCTGTCGCCACCGGCCAGGCGAAGTCGTAGGCACCCATCGGGAACAAGGCATCGGTGCTGAGCGCGTTATCGGAATCGATATCGTACTTGTAGCGGGTCAGCTGGGTCGCGAGCAGCCAGTTGTTCCAGCTGTTGGTCATGTGCACCGAGGCCGCCCAGTGGTGCCCGTCATCGGTGCGCCGGCCTTTCAGCTGACCATACTGCAGCGACACACCCAGGTCGGTATCGACTGCGGTGTCCTCGAAGCTGTAGATCGCCCGCACATTGAATTGGTTGCGCTCCTCGTAGCCGTTCGGCAGGACGCCATAAGTCACGTCGCCATTCGGCGCGACGGCGTTATCCCAGACCACGGCATCGTAGCCGTAGCGCGTGCTGTCCTGACTGGTACCGTTGCCGTTCCACTCGCTGCGCGCGTAGTAGGCGAAGTCCAGGCTCCAATTGCCGATATCGGTGATGTACTTGATACCGAGGTCCATATCGTCCGAAAGGCCAACATAGTAGTGCTGATCGAAGAACCAGCTCTGCGAGACACCATAGGGGCCAGGACCAAAGGGCACGCGGTTGACACCAACCTGAAGCTGGCTGCCATCATCGAAATCCCAGCCTAGCCAACCGGTGTGGAGAAAGTTGTAACCGTCGTACCAACGGTACTCAAGCTTGCCGACCAACTGCTCGTACTTCAGATCCATGTTGATACGGAAGGTATCGAGCGCGAAGTTGCCGCCATTGCCGCCGCGAGACGGGCCGCTGCCACCACCAGGATAACTCCCGAGGATGTAGTTCGCGCGGATCGCGCCACCGATGGTGACGGGGCCGACGGTGATCTTATCGGCTTGCGGTGAGCCAGCCTTGGCCAGCTCGGCCTCTGCAACCTCAGCCTTCTCGGTCGCGGACAGCGTCTCGGCCTTGGCCGCTGCGAGCTCGGCCTCGGCCTGATCCAGCTGGCGCTGAAGCTCGAGGATGCGTCGCTCGAGGGCGTTGGGGTCTGTTGCTGCGGTCGCAAGCTGTGGCGCGCCGGCCAGGCTCGCAAGACTCAGGGCGAGGAGCGTCCGAGCGCGTCGGTGCGCTGGTCGCTGACTGTTGGGAGTGGCGCTAAGCGTCCGCGATTCGTGATTGTTCATGGTGTCCTGCGTGGGGTTTCTTGGCTCGAAAGATGCCATTAACGCAACGTCGTTGGCCTTAGGGCCAACCAGCAGCCCATCCAAGCGACATGTCGTTCATCTGCAACAAGGAGCGCAGTTTATATCGTAGGCAACATATTTTCCAGGCCAACGGGCATCAAAACCCAAGCCCAGGAGCCAAACAGGCTCGCAAGACTCAACGATCAAACTGCTTGAATGATAGGGAATCGGTGAAACACTGGCCTGGGTATCGGGGGCTCGCAGTATGGGATGACCCGGGTGCGATAGATGGCGCTATGGCCAGGCCGATGACAAATACTTCGGCTACGAAGGTTTTGGGGTCGACCGAGTTTGCAGTAGTATGAAGACGATTCACGCTCACACAGTGGCGCTCGCGACCCTATCCGAGTTAAGTCCGAAACTGAGTCCGGCCCCGAATCCATACCATCGACAGCTCCGCTCAACCCTGGCAGCAGGGGCGCACCGCTGACCGCATCAAGCCCGAGGGCAACGCCTATGCAAGACGCAAACGATCGCTCATCAGACCAGCCGGGCTGGCTCCGGCTCGACGTTCACCCTTGGGTGTTCTTCACCTCCGCCGGCATCATCCTGCTCTTCGTCGCGCTGACGATCTTCTTCGAGAATCGCGTCGATAACCTGTTCAACCTGGTCCAGGGCGCCGTCTCCAAGTACGCCGGCTGGTTCTTCGTCGGCACCATGAACATCATCCTGATCTATGTGATCGCGCTGTTGCTCGGGCGCTACGGCGATATCCGGCTCGGCGGCGAGGGTGCAAAGCCGGAGTTCTCGACCATCGGCTGGTTCTCGATGCTGTTCAGCGCGGGGATGGGCATCGGTCTGCTCTTCTACGGCGTCGCCGAGCCGATGTTCCACTATGTCGCCTCTCCACTCGCCGAGCCCGGCACCCCAGAGGCCGCGCGCGTGGCGATGGATTTCACCTTCCTGCATTGGGGGCTGCATCCCTGGGCGATCTACGCGCTGGTGGGCCTGTCGCTGGGCTTCTTTGCCTTCAATAAGGGCCTGCCGCTGTCGATCCGCTCGGTCTTCTATCCACTCCTGGGCGAGCGCATCTACGGGCCCATTGGAAACGTCATCGACATCATGGCGACCGTTGCCACCATGTTTGGCGTCGCCACCTCGCTCGGGCTCGGGGTGCAGCAGGTCAACGCCGGCCTCAGCCATCTGGTCGACTTCATCCCACAGAACACGATGGTTCAGCTGCTGTTGATCACCGGTATCACGGCCATCGCAACCTGGTCGGTGGTGCGCGGCCTGGACTCCGGCATCAAGGTGCTGAGTCAGATCAACGTCGTCGTCGCTGCGGTGCTGATGTTCTTCGTCATCATCGTCGGTCCGACACTGTTCATCCTGAATGCCTTCATCGAGAACATCGGTATCTACGTTCAGCACTTCCCGTCACTCAGCACTTGGAACGAGACCTACGACGACACCGACTGGCAGAACGGCTGGACCGTCTTCTACTGGGGCTGGTGGATCGCCTGGTCGCCCTTCGTCGGTATGTTCATCGCCCGCGTCTCTTACGGCCGCACCATCCGTGAGTTCATCAAAGGGGTCTTGCTGATTCCAACCCTGGTGACCTTCCTCTGGGTGACGACCTTCGGCAACACCGCCCTGCACGTCGAGATGTTCGGCGTCGGCGGGCTGGCCAAGGCGGTGCAGGAGAACATCCCCGTCTCCCTCTTCGTGATGCTCGAGAGCCTGCCGCTGAGCGCCATTGCCTCGGTGGTGGCTATCACCGTCATCATCACCTTCTTCGTCACCTCCTCAGACTCTGGCTCCTTGGTCATCGACATCATCACCGCCGGCGGCAACACCGAGCCACCGGTGATCCAGCGCGTGTTCTGGGCAGTGATGGAAGGCGCGGTGGCCGCAGCCTTGCTTCTCGGCGGCGGGCTCGTGGCGCTGCAGACGGCGGCGATCTCGACCGGCCTCCCCTTCGCGATCATCCTGCTCGGCATGTGCTGGTCGTTGCACATGGGATTGGTGCACTACAAGACTGGACAGGGCTTCGAGCTCAGCCTGAGCGATTACCAGGGCCCTGAATTCCGCACCCAGGCGACGCGCAAGATGCCGACCTTTGGCCGCCGGCAGTTTTGGGTACCGACCCCTCTTCAACGCAGCACCGGCGCTGCCGTGCGCCCACGTCCCAGTGTTGGGCTGGGCGTCGAGTCGGGCGCTGGGACCGCCGTTGTCAGCAGTGCAGCGGCACCTGGCAGCTCGACCAGCTTCAAGGTCAACCCGCAAGCCGCGCCCGCCGACGCCGCTGGCGACACGGCAGCCAGCAAGCAAAAACCGACCGACGGAGAGGTCTGATGAGTAGCAAGCAGCAATACCGACCGAACGCCCAAGCGCTAGGCCCAAGTCAAGGTCAATGCCCGAGGAACGGTACAAACACGAGCCGCACTGCTCGTGTGGATCAAGCGCGATGGCTCCAAGCATCGCGCCTGAAGAGTCAGAGGCAGCGGCCCCGAACAGGCACCGCCAAGCGGTTTGTGCAGGGACTCCTAACCGCACTCTGTCTCCTGCTCGCGACGGGCGTCAGCGCCAGCGACAACACCAACAGCAGCAAACCGCTGCGCATCGCCTACGTCGATTGGTCCTCATCGGTCGCCAGCGCGAATGTCGTCTGTGCGGTCCTGACCGAGCATCTCGAGCAGCCTTGCGAGCTGATCGAGACCAGCGCCGACGCGATGTGGCGCATGGTGGCCGAGGGCGAGGCCGATGTGTTGCTCTCAGCCTGGCTGCCCGACACCCATGCCGACTATTTCGCCCAGTATCGCGACCAGCTCGAGGATCTCGGTCCCAACCTGGATGGAACCAAAACCGGCTTGGTGATCCCGGCCACCGGGGTTGGACGCCAGACCGACCAGCGCGGCGTCCAAACGCAGCCGAGCCTTCAGATCCAAAGCATTGAGCAACTGGCAGAGCGACGCCAGGCGCTCGGCGGTCGCATCATCGGTATCGATCCGGAAGCGGGCATCATGAGCGCGACCGAAACCGCGATCTCGACCTACAACCTGAGCGGATTTCGACTGGTCGCCGGCAGCGAATCGCAGATGACAGACGCCCTCGCGAATGCGATCGCCCGCAACCAACCGGTGGTGGTGACCGGTTGGATTCCGCACTGGATGTTCGGACGTTGGTCGCTGCGCTTCCTCGATGATCCCGAAGGCGTCTATGGCGGCACCGGCAGCATCCATACCATGGTCCGAACCGGCCTGAGCGACGACCGCCCGCAAGCCGCCGCCGTGCTTGATCGCTTTGCCTGGGATGCGCAGGCGATGGAGCAATTGCTGGTCTGGATTCACCAGGACCAAGGCCGAGACCCCTATGCCCAAGCCCTGCGCTGGCTGCGCGCCAACCCGCAACGGGTGCAGGCGTGGCTGGGTGACGCACAACCATCGGAGAACCCCTGATGCTCCAAGGAATCAGCCAAAAATTTCGCGGCGGCTGCCTGATGCTGGCCAGAGACAACGCCGGTGCGCTCGATTTTCTCGGCACGGCGTTCGTCGTGCATCCGCAAGGCTATCTACTCACCGCCGCCCATCTCGTCGCCGAGACCGAAGGGCTGCGGGTGGTACCGACCTCCAGCGGCGGTGAGTTCCAGCCGATGAGCTTCGACCGCGTCGCGGCCATGGCCGTGTCGGTGGCGCGCCGCGATACCGCCCACGATGTCGCCCTGCTGAAGATCGACCAAGGACTCGAGATCAGCGTGCCAGATGATTTCCTCGGCAGCGGCGAGAACGTCTTGCCTGGCGCCTCGCTGATGAGTCTCGGCTACGCCTTCGGCCACGAGCAGATCCACACCACGCTGACCGTCGGCGGCTTTGCGGCGGCCAAGATCCGCTCGGCCAACGATACCCAGCTGATCCTGTTCGACAGCATGGTCCACAACGGCGATATCGGTGGCCCCTTGATCCATGTCGCGGATGGTCACGTGGTCGGTATCATCAGCGGGCGCTTCGAGCCTGCCGAAGTCTTGAGCGGCAGCGCGACTTGGGAGCGACGCTCAACCCCGGGCACCAACATCTCATTTGCCGTGGATATCGACTATGGCACCGCCTTGATGCGCTCCGAGGGGCTGCTCGAGCACGAGTGAACCGCGCGTCGATGCTTGCCGCAGCGGCTCGACGCTTGCAGCGAAACGCGCTAGACCTCATCGTAAGCGGTCTTTGGCGAGGTCTGCGTCGTTTGCGCTGCCTCGCCCCCCGTTACACCCGAGGAGCAGTCTCTGTGGACGCCGCGCTGACCCCCAACCCATCCCTTGAAACCATCGATCGCCGTGATGATCGACCAAATCCGCAGCGCGCGACTGGCGCGGCCGGGCCGGCATCGGTGGAGATTGCCGACGTCCAGTCCAGTCCGGACAGTCGGCAGATCGCGATCAACAAGGTTGGCATCAAAGACATCCGCCACCCGGTGCGGATCAAGGATCGCAGCGGCGCCGAGCAGCACACGGTGGCGACCTTCAACATGTACGTGTTCTTGCCCCATCACTTCAAGGGCACGCACATGTCACGCTTCGTCGCCATCCTCAATGGCCACGAGCGCGAGATCGGAGTCGGCACCTTCAAGGAGATGCTCACCGAGATGGCCGAGCGGCTCGAATCCGAGGCCGGCCATATCGAGATGCGCTTTCCCTTCTTCGTCAACAAGCGCGCGCCGGTGACCGGGGTCGAGAGTCTGCTCGATTATGAGGTGACGTTGATCGGCGAGGTCCGTCACGGCAAGCCGGAGCTCTCGATCAAGGTCGTAGTGCCGGTCACCAGCCTCTGCCCCTGCTCGAAAGAGATCTCGCGCTACGGGGCGCACAATCAGCGCTCGCATGTCACCGTCGAGGCAAAGACACGTGGTTTCCTATGGATCGAGGAATTGATCGAGCTCGTCGAGGCGGAGGCCAGCGCGCAGCTCTATGGCCTGCTCAAGCGGCCCGATGAGAAATACGTCACCGAGCATGCCTACGACAATCCCAAGTTCGTCGAGGATACGGTGCGCGATGTCGCGCGGCGGCTAAATGCCGAGGAGCGCATCGCGGCCTACGTGGTCGAGGCGGAGAACTTCGAGTCGATCCATAACCACTCGGCTTATGCGATGGTCGAGCGCGACAAGGACGCTTAGGCCGCGGGCATGACCGCTAACGTTCAGAATAACGCGCCCAAAAACCGCGCACGATAAACTCGTATTCTGGCACAGAGCCGGACGCAGTTTTTGGGTCGCCGTTTATTCAAATGCAACCTGGGATCGAAGGGCACTCTGTTATCCAAATTCCATCCTCGTCCCGATCAACTGTTACTGTAAAATTCATAGCAGGTTACCTTCATAAGGGACTCGGTTATCGCAAAGCTCGCGAAGCAGAAAGGATTGTCTTGCAAGCCCTCGCTCCATGCGCCTGTGGCTGAGCCCAAGCACGCATTCGCCGTGATCACGCAGTTCGCCGTGCGGTCCGTCGTAAGAATAGAACGATGTAAACGCCTCAGCCGCCGATGGATACACCACCGAGATCGCAAACGGCTCGGCAGGATCTGAGGTCAGGCTCACCCAAACGCCACCAAGGAATGGCGAGCCTGGGACCTCGAGACGCCATAAACGCTCGGCGCCTTTCACCGCCGACCGATTGCGCAGCAGCGGCTGATTGAACTGAAAGCGATGGGTGTCGCCATGGATGGCCAGCACTGGCCCTGAATAGCTGCCGAGCAACACCTCCAGATCGGTCATGAATGGCGCGAAGCCTGGCGATGCCGGTGAGCGCTCGAACAACGGATTGGCATGAAACAGCAGCACCATCGCCCGCGCCTGTGACTGCTGCGCAACGCGGGTCGCCTCGCGCAAGAGGCTGCGATTGGCCTCCGAGCGTTGCCGCCATTCAGTCATCGCGGCGGTGTTCTTCGAGCGATGATTGTTGTCGCTACCGACCAGATGCAGCAACACCAGCATCACGCCATCCTTGAGGGTATAGGCGTTCTCTGGATAGGCCAGGTCTGGTACCTGCAGCTCAAGCACCGCGTTGTGCAGCACCTCGGGGTCGGCAAAGAAGCGCGCTCGCAGTGCTGCCAGGCGCTCGAGCGGATCGAGCCCGCCGGCGGACTGGCGATGACAGTCGGTCCACTCGTTATCGCCGGGGGTATAGAGCATGGGCACCGGGATGGCTTGGAACAGCCCGGCGATGCGTCGATTGCGCGCCTCGGTACAGGGCTCGCCGCCACCTTTGATATCGCCGACATGGACGATGAACGGCGGGTTTTGCTCAGCGGCCTCTTGCATCAGGCGTTCGAAGGGCGCGTACTCGGCATTGCCATAGGGCGCATCGCCAACCGCGAAGAAGCGCAGCCCCGTCTCGGGCTGCTCCGAACTCTCCCGGGACAGCGCCGCGCCGCCGCCCACGATCAGACTGAACAGCAGCGTCAGGACAGCAATTCGCCGGCACGGACGTCGCCGCGCGATGCCCGTCTGATGCTGGATGGGATGCCCCTGAAACCGAGGCTGCATGCTCCGGTAGAACGACGCGGGATGCATCATACCGAGAAACAAGCGCCTCATCGTCCGAGGTGGCAAGGCGCTTCGCACCTTAGTAGCGCCCATGCGATCGGGTCACATAGTTGCGCAGGGCATCGGACTCCTGATTCGCCCGCATCAGGTTGCTGTGGGTGATCCGGAACAGCGCCCGCATCACCTTGAGCACCAGCATCGGATGCTGCGCGAGCAAGGCCTCGAAGTCATCTGGCTCCAGCGTCAGCACCACGCCATCACCGGCCGCGCGTAACCCCGCCTTGCGCGGCGAGCCATCGACAAAGGCACGAGTTCCGGCACATTCGCCAGGCGACATGCGATAGACCGCCGAGTCCGCACCCTGATGGTCATGGAGCACATCGAGACGGCCCTCGACCAGCACAAACAGGGTGCGCCTCGCATCGCCCTCCACCACCAGGGACTCCTGCCCTGCCAGCCGCACGACGCCCATCGCCTGCGCTAGGGTTGCGACCTCGCTCGCATCGAGCTCTTCGGCCAGTACCGAGGCCTGCAGCCAGGCCGTCTTTTGTTGATCAGTGGTTTGATCAGTCATCAGCAGTCTCTGCCCTTTGGGATCACGAATCGATGATTTGAACAGCCTAGCAAACCCCGGTGACGTCCCGGTGTCAATGATCAGACGGTGATCAATTCATCATCGGCCAATCTCGAGCAATCATCGGGCATTGCCCGAGCAGCGAGGTATGCCAGGGCTTAAACTGGGCCTCATCACCGCCACCCGTCTATGCATCGACCAGAGCGACCACGCCTCATGCCCGATCTCAGCCCCCATGTTCAACCGCCGCCCTCCCAGTCTCCAGCCGCAGAGCCCCGCCCAGTCGCCGAACGCACCGATTTCCGCGAGGAGACCATCTATTTCCTGCTCACCGCCCGCTTCTACGACGGTGATCCCTCGAACAACTTCTTCTGCCGCGATCGCATCCGCTTCGATGATCAGGGCAACGCCATCGACCCACACTGGCGCGGCGACTTCAAGGGCCTGATCCAGAAGCTCGACTACATCCGCGACCTCGGCTTCAGCGCGATCTGGATCACGCCACCGGTGGAGAACCGCTCCGGGCTCGACTATCACGGCTACCATCCCTACGACTGGACCCGCATCGATCCACGGCTAGAGTCGCCCGACGCCACCTATCAGGATCTAATCGACGCCGCGCATGCCAAGGGCCTCAAGATCATCCAAGACGTGGTGGTCAACCATTCCTGCCAGTACGGCATTCGCGGTCAGGTCCATATCGACCATCTGCCGATCAAATACTATGTGCCGCAGGGCTCGGAGCCGGGCCGGGTTGATCATGGCCCCTACCAAGGCAACCTGGGCAACTACGCCTGGCCCAACCGCGATGACATCGACAATCCCGTCGCGCCCGACTGGTATCGCGAGCGCCATAACCGCGATCCCGAGGGCCTCGAGCCGCTAGTCGACCCCCAGACCGGCGAGACGGTACCCAAGCCCGGCTACAACCCCGGGCGCTTCTTCGGCATCGACGCCCAAAACCTAGACCCAAACTGGTACCACCAAGACGGCTTCATCTGCGGCGGCGACTGGGAGAGCGCCCATCCGCTGCAGCAGAAGCATCTGGCCGGCGACTGCATCGACCTCGCCACCGAGCGCCAGAACGTCAAGGACTACCTGATCGGCGCCATCAATCGCTATCTCGACATGGGCGTCGATGCGCTGCGCATCGATACCGTCAAGCACGTCGAGCGCGACAACCTGCTCGAGTACGTCCATGCCTGGAAGGCGCACAAGCCCGGCCTCTTCGTCTTCGGCGAGAACCTGGTCAAGGGCTATGGCTGGGGCGACCTCGGCGGCGGCGATAATGGTCCGAGCGAGATCCGACCCTGGTGGTATACCCGCCTCGGCCATGATCCGCGCGATCCCAACAGCGGCGGCGATTCCGGCTTCCCACAGCTCGACTTCGGCCTGTTCTCGACCTTCCGCGACACGGTCAGCAAGGGCACCTTTGGCGGCACCGCGCAGGTGCTGTCGATGGATTGGATCTACGGTGACGCGACCAGCCTGGTCACCTTCCTGCAGAACCACGACGTCGGCCCCGACAACGACTTCAAGTACCGGTTCAGGGGCGAGGACTGGATGGCGGCTGCGACCTACAACCTGCTCTGGACCGCGCGCGGCATCCCCTGCCTCTACTACGGCGAGGAGATCGCCTTCATGCGCGGCGCGCCACAGGATGTCGAGGGTGAGAAGGACACGCTGGAGAGCACCGGACGCGCCTACTTTGGCGACCATCTTGAGGACGATCGCATCGCCGAGACCCAGTCACACCCGCTCTATCGCCACATCCAGCGGCTGAATCTGATCCGCCGCTCGATTCCCGCGCTGCAAAAAGCCCAGATGACGCAGGTGAACGAATGGGGCAGCGGCATGAGCTTCGTCCGCGATCTCTCCGCCGAGGGCTCTTATGCAGTCGTCGGACTTGCCATCGGCAGCGACCAGCAGGTCGAGATCGGCGGTATCCGCCCCGGCCTCTACCGCGATGCGGTCAGCGGCGCCGAGCAGCACAGCGATGGTCATCTCAGCTTCCCGGTCAAAGGCAGTTCGGCGGGCATCTGGGTGCTGGATGGCCCCGGCCAGATTGGCGAGGATGGGCCGTATCTGCACTGAGCTGCGGCTGCACGCGGATGGGCAGCGATCCTCGCCCTGTTGATCTCCGTCTGTCGGTGTTGATCTGTGGTTCTGTCTTTGGAGAGCGGGTATGAGGTTTCCGAGAGCATCCGACATCATGAGCGCACGCCTGACAACCTCGCCGCAGCAACGCCCGCGCTGGCGCCTGATCGACGCACTGATCGCCGGCGTGGCGCTGACCCTGATGCTGATCGGCCTCCTCTGGCTGATGACCACGGATCAAGGCCTGATCGACCTTGAGGTGAGGCTCGAACAGGCGCCGGTGACGGTCTACCGAACCAACGACCTCAGCCCGGCGCCGGTGGTGGTGATCGCCCATGGCTTCTCCGGCTCGCGGCAGATGATGGAGCCCTTTGCCCGCACCTTGGCGCATAATGGCTATATCGCCGTCAGCTTCGATTTCCCCGGCCATGGCGCGAATCCGCGGCCGCTGGAGGGCAAGATCGGCGATCAGCAGCGCGTCCAAGTCCTGCTGGATGCGCTTTCGGCGGTCGTCGACTATGCCAGCGCGTTGCCGCAGTACGATGGCCGGCTCGCGCTGCTAGGCCATTCCATGGCCGGCGATATCGCCGTGCGCTATGCCGACCTGAACGGCGATCTCAGCCCAGCAAGCCGGCTCGATCAGCCCGCGACTGGCACTGAGGCGATCGGTCATCGGCCTGGCTACCCTGACACCAGTGTCAGCGCCGATGGCGATGTCAGCGCGGATGCCGAGGCTGACGCCAACCTGAGCACTGGTTCCGAAGCCAGTGCGAATCCTGCCGGACCTGCCGGACCTGCCGCCGAACTCGACGCCATCGTCGCGATCTCCCCCTATTTGTCCCAAGACCTTGGCGAGCACAGACCCGGCCGCACCCCGGATAATCTGCTGTTCATCTATGGCGAATGGGAGCCGCAGATGATTCTGGATCAAGGCCGCGACGCGGTTGCGGCCGTCGCCGATCGCCCCAGCAGCGAGATCGAGCCCAACATCACCTACGGCGATCTCGACCTCGGCAACGCGCGCCGGCTGGTCGTCGCCGAGAATGTCGAGCACATTGGTGTGCTCTATAGCGCCTCCGCGCTCGAAGCGGCCCTCGACTGGCTCAACCAGGTCTTCGACCACCAGGACAGTGGCTGGATCGACGCCCGCGGCGCCTGGCTCGGGCTCTACTTCCTTGGCGTCATCCTGCTCGCCTGGCCACTCTCGCGCCTGCTGCCGCAGGTGAGTAGCGAGCCACTTGGTGCCGGCCTCGATTGGCGCCGGCTGCTCCCGGCCGCGCTGCTGCCCGCCCTGCTGACACCGCTCATCCTGCGCCCCTTCCCGAGCGATTTCCTGTCGATCGCCATCGCCGACTACATCGCCCTGCATTTTGCCGTCTATGCACTGCTCACCGGGCTAATGCTGCTGTTGATCCGACCACGCCGCAGCGAGCACTCTGGCGCGCACATCTCCGTCTCAGGCTTCATGCTAGCGCTGCTCGCGGTGATCGCCTATCAGACCCTCAGCATCGCACTGCCAACCGACCTCTACGTCGCCGCCTTCCTGCCCGATCCACACCGGTTCGGCATCTTGGCGGTGCTCCTCGTCGCAACCACGGCCTGGTTTGTCGCCGACGAATGGCTGACCCGCGGCCGCGGGGCCTTCGCCGGTGGCTATGCGCTCACCAAGATCATGTTCCTGGTCTCGCTCATCCTGGCCGTGGTGCTGAACCTCGAGGAGTTGTTCTTCCTCGTCATCATCATCCCCGCCATCCTGATCCTATTCGTCGTGTTCGGTCTGTTCAGCAGTTGGATCTATCGCCGCACCGGGCATCCGCTGCTGGCCGCACTCGCCAATGCTTTGGCATTTGCGATTGCCATCACATCAAGCTTCCCGATTGCAGACTAAGATGCTTGAGTTTAAGCCCGGCTCCGATGGAGCTTGTCATCGCCGGACATCGCATCAGGTGTCACACCCTGACCCATTGATGCCGATCTCGGCCGTTCAGCGAAGGATCTTCCTCGATGGCCCAGCGCATCCTCCAGTTTACCGATCTCCATCTCTACGCCGACCCAAAACGTCAACTGCTCGGCGAATGCACTCGCGATCGCTTCGAGGAGGTGCTGGCGCTGGCACAGGCCACAGATTGGCCGCCGGACGCGATCCTGTTCACTGGCGATCTGGTGCACGACGAACGGCCTGAAGCTTACCGCTATCTCCGTCAGCGCATCGAGAGCCTCGGCTGCCCCTGTTATTGCATCCCTGGCAACCACGACCGTGCCGATCTCCTCGCCGCAGAGGTCGAGCCGGGCTCTGATCGAGACTGTCGCGTCGAACGTCTTGGCGCCTGGGATCTCATCCTGCTCGACTCGACGCGACCGGGCTCCGAAGCGGGACAGCTGCAACCGAGAACCCTCTCGGCGCTCGAGCAACACCTACAATCGGCTCATCAGCGCCCGGCGCTGGTCGCCCTCCACCATCAGCCGATCCCCATTGGCAGCCGCTGGCTCGACACCATGCAGGTTGAGAACGGTCAGGACCTGATCACCCTTGCCGAGCGATACCAGCAGCTGAAGGTGATCCTCTGGGGGCATGTCCATCAGGCCTTCGATCGCCAGCTGGATCAGGTTCGCCTCCTCGCCACACCCTCTACCTGCTCACAATTCACGCCGGGCAGCGATGATTTTGCCCAAGACAGCCTGCTACCCGGTTATCGGTGGCTCGAGCTAGCGTCGGATGGGAGCCTGCGCACTGGAATCGAACGCCTCTGAGTCTTTTGAGCATTTCCCGCATCAACGCGTCGAAAAGTCGCTCAGCGGTCGATAGTCTTGCGTCTCGCAGGCCACAGCGGACACCTCCGCCGCCGCCGGGCCGCGGTGCAGCCAGCTCTTGAAGGTGTCGAGCGCAGCGGAGTCGCCGCAGGCGAGCACCTCGACGCGCCCATCGGGCAGGTTGCGGGCGTAGCCGGTGATGCCGAGCGCTTGCGCCTCGTGGGCTGCGGATGCACGAAAAAAGACGCCTTGCACTCGACCACTGACGAAGCAGCGGATGCAGCGCGCGCCGGCCCATCCGGAGCGTTGCTGGGAATCGGTCATCGAGCCCTCCTCTGGGCACGCTCAGATAGACGTTTTCGCTGAACTATTCCGAGATCACGGGAGAGAGCGCGGCCTGCTGGTCAGCGTCGCGCTTGGCACGCTTGTATTTGGTGAAGGTGGTTTCTTTGTAGGCACCTTCGACGACGTACTGACCCAGTAGCATGAACTCTTCGCTATCGCGAGTGGCTCCTGTGTAGCGAGCAACCATGTTGCCATCGAGGTCGAAGAAGGCAAACACCGGCGTTGCACGCACCCGAAACTGCTTCAGCGCGAAGTCCTTTTGGATATCAGGATTGCCCGCGAAATCCACCACCTCGATATCGCCCTCGACATCCACCGGAAAGATCAGAAAGTGCTCGCGGAAGTAGTCTTGCACCGCGGGCTGGTTGAGTACTGTGGTCTTCATGCGATGGCAGAACGGGCATTCGTCCATCTCGAACATCAACAGAACCC
Source organism: Lamprobacter modestohalophilus (assembly GCF_016583905.1). Classification (GTDB taxonomy): domain Bacteria; phylum Pseudomonadota; class Gammaproteobacteria; order Chromatiales; family Chromatiaceae; genus Lamprobacter; species Lamprobacter modestohalophilus. Next base: position 40,919 of record NZ_NRRY01000036.1, read on the forward strand.
CGTTCTTGCCCTCGTCGCGCGCGGTCTCGAGCTCTTCGCTGAAATCACCAAAGGTCTGGTTGAAGAAGTACTGGCCCGGATCGCGCCCGGGATCAGCCGCGAGCGCTGGTCCACTGAGGACGACCAAGAGCAGCACCAGTAGGCGCAGGAGTGGCGAAGAGGTCGGCGAAAAGATCGGCGAAGAGGTCGGCGCAGGGATCAGGTCAGGCATCAGAAACATTGATGATTCCTCTCGGGGTTGTCGTGAGGTGCGAGCGCAGGCCACTCAGGCTGCAGCAGTGCCCGCCTTACGTTCAGGCGATTTGTGAGAACACATGGGTAGCGATACGTTGTTTCCATCTGTCGCTTAGCCCAGCAGCCGAAATTGGCACTCGGCCTGGGCCAGATCGACCTCGGCCAGCGCCAGCGGCACACATTGGTCCAGCGCCAGCCCCTGCTTGGCTCGGATGCGCGTCTCGAGCGCAAGTTCCGGAATCAGTAGCACCGCCTTGCGCTCCTGTAGCTCGACCACCACGCCCTCGCCTTTCCACTGTGGCTGCTGCTTCAGATGCACCAGCTTCCAGTGCAGGTTGGATTGTCGCTCGGCGCGGCGCACGGTGATCCCGCCCTGATCGGCCTCACCGGCGCGCTGGCTCACCTGCTCGGCGCTCAGCGGCTCGCTGCCGCGCAGATGCTGACGCAGCTGTTGATGAACCAGCAGATCGCCGTAACGGCGCAGCGGGCTGGTGGCGCGAGTGTAGGCGTCGAGCCCGAGCCCGAAGTGGCGCCCCGGCTCGCCGACGACGGTGCGGCTCGGCTTGAACAGGCGCCGATAGGCGTACATTCCGGCCATGCTGCTCGGCTGGTCGATCCGCTCCGGGGTCGGCTGGGTCGCATAAGGGATCGGCAGCTCACGCGCCTGAGCGTAGCGGGCCGCCGCCTCGCCCGCCATCAGCATCAGCTCGGTGACCATCGAGCGCGAGCCGGTGCGCTCGATCGGGCGGATCAAGACCTCATCCTCGTGCAGCCGCACACTGACCTCGGGCAGATCGATCTCGGCCGCGCCTTGGGCGAAGCGACGCTGGCGGTAGCGATCGGCGATCTGCGCCAGATCAGCCAGCGGCGCCTGATCGAGCCGGCGGTCAGCCTCGGCATAACTCAGCCGCTGCACCTGCACCAGGCTTGGCTGGATCTCGATCTCGCTGATCTCACCCTGCGCATCCAACCGTAGACCGAATGAGAGCGCCGGCGACTGGGCCTGCAACCCAAGCCCAAGCTGCTCGGTGATGGCCATGGGCAGCATGTGGATGATGCCCTCTGGAAGATAGAGGTTGGCGCCGCGCGCCCTGGCCTCGCGATCGAGCTCGGAATCTGGCTGCACCAAGGCGGCGACATCGGCGACATGTACCCAGACTCGATCGCCATCCAAGCTGATGGCATCGTCCGGATCTTGATTGCCTTCGTCATCGATGGCGAAGGCCGGCAGATGCGTCAGGTCGAGTCGTTCCGGCTCGCCGGTGATCGCTGTCGCCGAAGCTAGGCCCGGGATCGGCAGCTCCGGATTGCACAGCGCCGCCCCGACGCGCGTTGGATAGGGATTGTGCGTCGCCGGCCAATAGCCCACCGAAACCAGCAGCCGATAGGCAGCGATCGGTGTCTCCTCATAATTCAACGCCTTGAGGATACGGCTGTGCTCGCCTTGCAGGTTTGCCAGCCGCTCGACCTCGCCGAGTGCGTCTCGGTCCTCAGGCTCGATCCGCCCCTGGCGCAAACGCTCCAGCATTGCTGCCCAGGCTTGATCGGCCTTGGCCTTGGCCTCGCGCTCGGCGCGATCGCGCTCGATCAACTCGCCGGCACGCGGCCTTAACGCATCCGCCGTGCCTTCGAACCAAAGTCCTTCGCTGAGTCGCTCCCAAGCGCCCCAGGCAGCGCCCGGGCTATGCTCGCCGTACAGCAGCTCCGCCAGCTCTTTGAGATCGGTCTCGGTACCCTCGAGCAGCTCCCAGGCCTCTTGCGGGTGGACCTCGGGTGGACGCAGCTCGGCGAGACTGGCCACCGGCCCGGGATGCAACGAGAGGATGTCCTTCGGCCGCACACGCTTGGTCTGTCCGCCTTCAATCTCGATCTCGATCTTCTCCGCCGCGGCCAGCACCCGCGCCGGTCGGCTCTTGTAAACGACCAGGCTGCCGGTTCGGGGAATGGCTTGATGGGAAGGCAATGCGTTGTTATCTCCAGTACAGGGCAGTCAGTAAGGGCGTTCATCTGGGCCAAGATGGCGCAGGATTGGCATGCAGCCTAACCGGCCACTATATCAGCTGTGCTGAATCAGCTGTGCGCAATCAGCGGTGCTCAGGCAGTGGCCCGATCCGCTATCATCGCGGCTTCGCTGCAAGCCATCGATCCGGCACACTGCCCCCCAGACCCACGCTCCGGCGGGCTCACTCGCTAGGCCGGACATCGCACGAGATCTTACTATGAACACTGACTGGCAAGCCTTTCTCGACTCACAAGGCGGTCGCATCGGCGATGACGGCGCTGCGCACTTCGACAGCGCGCCTGCCGAGCCCGCCTGCGCCGTTGTCGACCTTTCGCATCTCGGGCTCATCGCCGTGAGCGGCCCGGAGGCGCAAGACTTCCTCCAAGGCCAGCTGAGCAATGATCTGCGCGAGCTGACCGCAACCCACACCCAGCTCAGCAGTCATTGCAGCCCCAAGGGCCGGATGCTCGCCAACTTTCGCGTCCTGCGCTTCGACGAGCGCTTTTTGCTGATCTTGCCGCGGGCACAGCTGGAGACCTTGCTGAAGCGCCTGCGCATGTTCCTGCTACGCGCGAAAGCCACGATTGAGGATGCCAGCGACGCCCTTGTCTGCATGGGACTCGTTGGCGATTGTGCCAACGCGTCGCTGACCCACGCCTTCGGCAGCCTGCCTGAAGCGCTGAACGCGATGGTCCGCGCCGGCGACACTGCCTTGATTCGAATCCCCGATCCGAGCCCACGCTATCTGTTGATCGGTCCAGCAGAATCCGCCCGCGCAGCCTGGGAAGCCGCCTGCGCGGCTGGCGCCGAACCGGCAAACCCTGATCTCTGGGCCTTACGTGACATCCGCGCCGGCATCCCGACTGTTCTGCCCGAGACCAGCGATAGCTTCGTCCCACAGATGGCGAATATGCAGCTCATCGATGGCGTCAGCTTCCACAAAGGCTGCTACACCGGCCAAGAGGTGGTCGCACGGATGCAGTATCTGGGCAAGCTCAAGCGGCGGATGTATGTCGCCCAGGCAACGCTGGACGCTGACGCCGAGCCGCCCCTGCCCGGCACGCTGCTCAGCGCGGCCAGCAGCACCTCAGAACAGGCCCCAGGCCGGGTCGTCGACGCCCGCGCAACCGGCCCGGGACAGTGGGAGATGCTGGTCGTCGCCGAGATCAGCGCCGCTGAAGACGGCGAGCTGCGTCTTGGCGACAGTGGTCCCCTGCTCAAACTCAGCCCACCGCCGTATGGCTTTCCAGCGGAGAATTGATTGCCCTCAAGCTCAGTCAGTGCCCGATCAAGTCGCGCCCAGTGGGACGCCAAGGCGACGTCGCCATTACCCTCAACGTGAAACGATCGCCTGATCTTACCGACTTGCCCGGCCAACCGAAAATTGCTCACCGCGCTCGGTTACACTATTACAAACCGCCGCTGACGGCGCTAGTCACTCATCATGGACCCTATGACTGAAACCCTACACAACGTCGATCACGCCGAGGTGAGCAAGTTCGAGGCCCTCGCCTCGCGCTGGTGGGACCCGGAAAGCGAGTTCAAACCACTGCACGAGATCAATCCGCTCCGGCTCGGCTATGTGCAAAGCCGGGTCGCGCTCGACGGCCGCGAGGTGCTCGACGTCGGCTGCGGCGGCGGCATCCTCTCCGAGGCGATGGCGCTGGCCGGGGCCAAGGTCACCGGCATCGACATGGGTGAAGAGCCACTCAAGGTCGCCGAGCTGCACACCCTGGAGACCGGCGTCGAGGTCGATTACCGCCAAATGCCGGTCGAGCAGCTCGCCGCCGAGCGTCCGGCCAGCTTCGATGTGGTCACCTGCATGGAGATGCTCGAGCATGTGCCCGATCCTAGCTCGGTGATCGACGCCTGCGCCCAGCTGGTCCGCCCCGGCGGCTTCGTCTTCTTCTCGACCCTGAACCGCAACCCGAAGAGCTATCTGTTCGCGATCATCGGCGCCGAGTACGTGCTGAACCTGCTGCCGCGCGGCACCCATGATTTTGCCCGTTTCATCCGCCCCTCCGAGCTCGATCAATGGGTGCGGGCCACGCCGTTGCGTACCACCGACATCACCGGGCTGAGCTACAACCCAGTCACGCGCCACTATCGGCTGTCGAAGGATATCGACGTCAACTACCTGGTGTGCTGTCAGATGCCGCGCGGCACTGATGCCTGAGGCGCCTATGCCTGAATTGACGTCGCCCCAGGCGGTGCTGTTCGACCTCGACGGCACCTTCGCCGATACCGCACCGGACATGGCCGCGGCGCTGAACCGGCTGCTGGCGCGCTACGACCGGCCAGCAGTGCCGCTCGAGCAGGCGCGTTGTCATGTCTCCTCAGGCTCACGCGGGATGCTGGCGGTGGGCTTCGGGCTGATGCCGGGCGATCCCGACTATGAGCCGTTGCGCACCGAGTATCTGGACCTCTACGCGGCCGATATCCACTGCGACACCTGCCTCTTCCCCGGGATCAGCGATCTGGTCGAGGCACTGAACGACCGCGGGATCTGCTGGGGCATCGTCACCAATAAACCGGGCTGGCTGACCGATCCATTGCTCGAGGCGATGGTGTTGCCGATCCAACCCGCCTGCGTGGTGAGCGGTGATACGGCCCCACGCGCCAAGCCGCATCCTGATCCGCTGTTCCATGCCTGTGGCATGATCGACCGCGACCCGCTGGCGTGCTGGTATGTCGGGGATGATCATCGCGACATCCTCGCCGGTCGCGCGGCAGGCATGCGCACCCTTGCGGCGCTCTATGGCTATCTCGGCGTCGAGCTGCATCCGCGCGACTGGGGTGCCGATGGGCTGCTCGAGCATCCGCTCGAGGTGCTGCGCTTTCTCGACGTCGATGTACCAAGCGGCGTCTCAGCCGCCGCGACCTGAGCCCGAGCCGATGCCGATCCAGTCCCCAAGACCAGCCCCAAGGCCAGCGTCGTACTCTGAGCCAGCGTCACACCTTGAGCCAGCGTCACGCCTTGGGCCAGCGTCGCAATCTATCGCTCATGGCGCGGTCCCAGACTGCAAAATGAATCGTCTGAGATTCAGGTTAAAGCAGCGTCGCACTCTCAGCCAGTGTCCTACCCTGGACCAGCGTCCCAGGCTAAGCTGATGTCGGCGGCCAACAGGGGTCATCAAGCCGGAGCGAAGAGCGCAGATCAGGCTCCAAACGCCGCCAGCCTCGAATGGGGCTTTCCGAATCGCGCCACCCCAGCCGGCTCCAGTGCCTACTACGCTGTGCGCATGAGCACGGCCCCGCATCGGAATGCGCTCGCGGCGTTGTTCGCCTTGCGCGCCGAGCTGCAAGCGATCCCCGATCAGGTCAGCGACCCCGGCATTGCCCAGATCAAGCTCGATTGGTGGCGCAGCGAGATCGATCGCCTCTTTGCCGGCGAGCCACGGCATCCGCTGAGCGAGCGCCTAGCCCCGGTCGTCGCCCAGCACCCTCTTCCGCAACCCGCCTTCATCGACCTGATCGAGGGGGTCGATCGTGTTCTGCGCGCGCACCGCCATCCTGACCAGCAGGCGCAGCGCCAAAGCGACGAGCAAGACCTCGGTGCCCTGTTCGAGCTCATCGCCCGCTGCGAAGGCACTGACGCCGACGACCAAGGCCAGCTCACAACAGCACGGCGCGCGGGCGGCTGGTGTGCCCAGGTGCGGCGCATCCGCGACGCTGGTCTCTTGCTGCGCCGCGGTCGCGAGGTGCTACCGGCCGACCAGCTCGCCGCGGCCAGACTCAGCCATGAGCAGCTCGCCAGCGCCGACGGCCGCCAACGCCTGCCCGAGCTATTAAGACCGATCGGCGAGCAATTGCACGCAGCGGCACCTGACCGGGCCAAGCGCGAGCGCCATCCCGAGCAGACTCAAGCCGGCCAAGACACAGTCGGCCAAGCCACAACAGCCAGTCAACCCAAGCGCCGCCAGCGATGGGACGCCTTTAAGGCCCACAAATCAGGCCAAACGCTCTCCAGGCTAACACCCGCCATTCGAGTTCAACTGCGCTTGCACCAAGATCTGCTCAGCGTCCTTGAACGCAGCGGCTTCGACGTCGCCGATCAACGCATCGGCCTCACCCCGCTGCGCAAATTCTGGCTCGCTTGGCGAGCTTGAATCGCTTAGTTAATCGCGTAGTCAAGACGACTGTTGAGCACCTGGGCAGGCTGCAAAGAGGCGAAGCGAATCTCGCCAGTAGCGACGATCAAGATTGACTGTATTGCTGCGCAGCCAGCCCGCCCTCGGACGTTTCCCCATGCTCCGTAAACACCTCCCCATCGGCATCCAGACCTTCAGCAAGATCCGTGAAGACGACTACTACTATGTCGATAAGACCGGCTTTGCGCTGCAGCTGATCGAGGAGGGCACGCACTACTTTCTCTCGCGCCCGCGGCGTTTCGGCAAGAGCCTGTTCCTGGACACGCTCGGCGAGTTGTTCAGCGGCAATCAGGCGCTGTTCGAGGGGCTTCAGGCGCATCATCGTTGGGATTGGTCAAGGCGCTTCCCGGTGATCCGGCTCAGCTTCGGCGGCGGGATCGTCCAAAGCCGTGCCGAGCTCGATCGGCGCATCCTGGCGCTGCTGCGCAACAATCAGCAGGCGCTCAGCCTCGCTTGCACTGATGGCGCCGATGTTGCGGGATGTTTCGAGGAACTGATCCGCAGCGCCCACGCCAAAACCGGCAAGCGCGTGGTGGTGCTGATCGACGAGTACGACAAGCCCATTCTCGACAACCTGCGTGATCCCAACATTGCACGCGCGATGCGCGATGGGCTGCGTAATCTCTACTCGGTGATCAAGGACTCCGACGCCCACATCCGCTTCGCCTTCCTCACCGGCGTATCCAAATTCAGCAAGGTCAGCCTGTTCTCCGGGTTGAACAACCTCAACGACATCACGGTCGATCCGCACTACTCAGCGCTCTGTGGCTACACCGAAGCGGACCTGGACAGGGTCTTCTCCCCCGAGCTGGAGGGTCTGGATCGCGGGCAGGTGCGCGCCTGGTACAACGGCTATAACTGGACCGGTGAGGCGGTCTACAACCCGTTCGATCTGCTACTGCTGTTCCAAAAACGCACATTCCGCCCCTGGTGGTTCGAGACCGGCTCGCCGAGCTTCCTGATCGAGACCCTGACCGAACGCCAGACCTGGCTACCGCTGCTCGGGCAGTTGGAGAGCGACGCCGCCCTACTCTCTGCCTTCGATGTCGACCACATGAGCACCGAGGCCCTGCTGTGGCAGACCGGCTATCTCACCATCGCTGAGGAGGAGCTTGTCAGCGGCACCTATTTCTACCGCTTGCGCTATCCAAACCAAGAGGTCTACCAGAGCCTCAACGGCGCCCTGCTCGAGGCCTGGACCGCGGCTGGCTCCGAGTCCGTGCGCCATCGCCGTTCGCTGTATCGGCTATTGATGGCCAACGACTTCCCCGGTCTTGAGCAGTTGTTCAGCGCCTTCTTCGCCAGCATCCCGCACGACTGGTACCGCAACAACCCGATTGCCCAGTACGAGGGCTACTACGCCAGCGTGTTCTACGCCTACTTTGCCAGCCTCGGCTTCGCGCTAACACCGGAGGAGTCCAGCAACGCCGGGCGGCTGGACATGGCGCTACGCTTCAACGGCAACCTCTACCTGTTCGAGTTCAAGGTCGTCGAGCTGGCGCCAGAAGGTCGCGCCCTACAACAGATCAAGGACCAGGGCTACGCTGACAAGTATCGCGCCGAAGGCCTGCCGATCCATCTCATCGGTGTGGAGTTCAGCCGTGAGCAGCGAACGGTGGTGGGCTTTGAGGTGGAATCGGTGCCATGAACGACACGGCTGGGCTTGGGTGCAAAATGAAAAGCATTTTGGACCCTGACTTACAGAAGCTCAACGCAGATCGCTTTCCAACTTGGGCGTCCCTGTTTATCCCTGCTAATCACAGCACGACTCGAGACCTTGCTGCCTACTGCTCCACTGAGCGGACTCGCAAGTCCTGGATGCACAAAGACACGTCGACCAGCATTGGTGACAACGAACGCGAAGGCTTGCCCCGGTCGCTGTGAAAGTTCACCCTCAAATGTCTCATACACACAGGGGATTGCGGTCTTCTCCGATGGCCGGACGCTGACGGGTCGCTTTTCGCCCTCTATAAAACCGACCTCGACGCAAGTGCCTACAGTCAATTTAGATACGGCCTGCATCGTCCGATAGAGCAAGACCACCCCATCGTCAGCATCAAAGGCAACATGGGCTAATGCTTTGTCGATGTTCTGATGGTCGATCACACCAAGCCGATGGACGACGTCGCTCGCATCGGCACCAAAGAGCAGCGACTCTGCCTCCGCAGCAACGTCCGGCTCTTTGCTCGCGTTCGGCAACTTACCGTAGCGCTGGAACCAGTCTGAATTCACCATCTGTGACAGGTGTAGCGGCATTTTATAGCCGTGCTGCTCACGACACTGCTTAGCCGCCTGTACTTGTAGAACAGCCTCTGCGTAACGCTCAGATTTCGTCAATAGAACTGCCAGCCGAACGCGCGTCTTAAGCACTTCGACATCATTCCGCGCGACCTGAAGGGCGCGAAAGTAGCACATGATCGCCCTATCAGTGTTGTCTTGCTCCCAGGTCTGCCCGAAGAGAGACCAAGCCCAACTTGCCCGTCGTTGCCGACGTAGAACCGGCAACAGGTGCTTACGGGCTTCCTCTGTATTACCCTGTTCCGTCAGAAGCTTGCTCTTGAAATAGTGCAGCCATTGGTCATCGGGATGGGATTGAAGGGCGCTGTCCAACAGTTCGGTACCCCAAGCGACCAAATCTGAACGTTGCTCGCCTTGATCTGCGCTGATGAGTCGCGCAACCGCGTGTATCAGGCGCAACTCAAGGCTGGCGATGGTCTTGCCATCACTTGTCTCGAAAGACATGCGATCCTCCTGTCGGAGCAGAGAGGGATTCCACCACCAACGCGCAAACGCGAGGAAGTTTGGCCACTCCCTAGCAACTTTCAAAACCTGTGTCATTAACAGAGAGTGGAGCAGATCAGGAGCATTCGGTTTACCGCCTCGCGTGTACTGACGCAGCCATTCATCGAGATGCAAGACGAGGTCATCGCGCGATCTTTGACCAGCCGCGAAATCCGCCACATCTCGCTTAACAAGGGCGTAGAGCAGCCATCCCACTGCCCACTTCAAATCGGCGCTGGCTGGTATCTCAGCCCACAGGGGGCGGGCCACCGCAAGGGCTTCGTCCAACTGATCCGCTTTGCGCAGCGCCGAGATCTGCTGGGCAGCACGCATCTTATCCCTCCTCCATCAGCGCCTTCACCATGTCAAACAAACCCTGACTTTTTCCCGGGGCCCCCACTTCCTGCACAACGGTCCACTTGGGTGTACCGTCGTAACAGAAATCAAGCGTTCCATGCCGTGCCCCATCGCTGATTTCTATCCGCAACTTATATGGAAGAACTCTTTTCGAGAGGATACGAAGGCCAGCACCAGCGGTGCTCTTTTCGAGTCGATCGAAAAATGCCTTAATGAATGGGTTCGAAAGCGGCTCACTATCGGCCGTCTCGCCATGATGCAATACATGTTGCATCGCTTGGACAGCGGATTGAGCGAGGACCGTATCACCGGCCCAACAACCATCCGCCACAGTAATGGTAGAAACTCGCCCGGTTTTTTTGTACCGATATTGAACTCCAGCAACCTGCCCATTACATTTAATCTGGTACCGTTCACAATAAGAGAGATGATCGTGTCTCTCAATACTGATTCCCTGTGACTGCAGAGCGTCGCGTACCTGTCGGTGGTAATCGAAGAGCATAACTTGGCTCGACGAAAAAGAAAAACGATTCCAATCGGGATCGGCCGCTAGTTCCACCCTACGCTCTTGCTCATTCGTAGCCGACTCTTCGAGTGGTGCTAGCGTTTGCCATTGCATCTCAGAATAGGCATCGAATTCCGGAGCTCCGATCGTGACCAGTGTCTTTTTCGCACGCGTAATGGCCGTATAAGCCCACCGGAAGAAGTCCGCATTCTGCTTGCCGCCACTAAAATCGAAGTAAACCACCGCCGACTCCCACTCCCCTCCTTGGGCTTTGTGGCAGGTCATGGCATAACCGTATTTGACCTGCAGGGCGTTGAACCAGGGATCATCCTTGAGCGCCAAACTGAAGGCATTCGTGTTTCGTTTGAGATCCCGGTAACGTTTCTGAAACTCGACGAGCAGCGCCCGCTGCTCTTCGGGAGTCAAGGCCCCCTGCTTCGAATTGAGGAGGTTCTCAAGCAATAGACATTCCATCCGCTGCACAATGCCGCCGGAGTTTCTGTAGGCAACGGTCGCCTTACGGAAAGTCAATGTGATGGGGAAAGTCAGCCCTCGCGGCTGTACTGTTCTGCGGTCTGGCATACCCGAGACGTCCAGAACCTGGACGAGATCGCCATTAAAGAGATCACAGCGCGGGCTGTTTCGGTTAATCAGCAACCGATCCCCTGGTCTTAGGTCTGCATTTTCGTCGCCCCACAACCTTCCTCGAATTGCACGGTTCATCTCAGCCGCCTTGGCGTTGGTGTAAGTAATCAACACCCCATGTGGCCTACGCTCCTGATAGGCCCGTGCGATGCGGTCGATGCCCTGAACCACAGTTTCTTCTATGAGCGTCTCCCCAAATGGGCTGAGCCTGAAATGATTGAAGGACTTAGACTGAACGGCCTGACGAATTTCAGTGGCGCGTTCAAGGATCGCGCTACCAGTTTCTTGCCGATGGACATCGGTAAGTTCTAGATCGATGCAAGACAGCCCATACTCGGAACTTAAATGCTCGCTCGATAGTGCTGGAGAGGACGATTGTCTAACAGGTGGCAACTGCGCGGGATCTCCGACAAACAAGAGCTTCGCACCAATATCGCCGCACATACGCCCAAGACGGCCGATGCGCGTGTACTCGATTAGATCAGCAAGAAGACGCCCCGAACCAAACCGCAGCATATCCTGCTTGTCGGCCTGATCACCAACCATTGATGCCTCATCAACAACAAATAGCGTGCTACCTGGATCATCACCCTTCAGGTGGAAGCGCACGCGCATACCGGGATCGTTCTTCAATTTCGCTTCTTCAAAAACTTCTAGCTTCGCGAAGCTATAGATACGCTGATGAATCGTCGATGTATCGGCGCCGGTCTTGTCTCTAAGAATCCGTGCCGCGCGCCCAGTCGGAGCCAAGAAGGCATGTGGAAGACGCTCTGCCTTCAGCCACAGCGCAAGCGCCGCCAGAAGGGTTGTCTTGCCTGTGCCAGCACCACCTTTTAGTACTACTTTGTTATCTTGCTCTATGCATCTGATATTGTTATCATTTTTCCAGGCAGCTCGTAACAAATAGATTCTGGACGTCTCATGGTCAAAACCCAAAGCCTTGCACGGCAAGATCCCTTGCGCTCGCTGAAAGAGAATCTGGCGTTTCACATTGAAGAATACCACCAC
>NZ_NRRY01000037.1 GCF_016583905.1 Lamprobacter modestohalophilus
TGATCAGGTGTGCGACATGAATCCCTTGCGGGCCAACCTCGCGTGCCAGACTGCCTGCCAGTGCTCTCAGGCCATGCTTGGCCGCAGCAAAGGCGGAAAAGCCAGCGCTCTGTTTGACCGAGGCGGTGGCGCCGATGAAGAGCAATGATCCAGAGCCGGCCGGCAGCATGCGCTTGGCCGCCTCACGCGCAATCAGGAAGCCTGCCAGCGTGCTGCCCTGCCACAGCTCATAGAGCCGGCTGGGCTCGGTCTCGACCAGATGTCCCATCGCGAACCCGGCCGTCGCGAACACGACCAGCTCCGGTGTGCCGAAGTGCTCTGCCGCGGTCTCGAACAGGGCGCTGACCTCAGCCTCATCGCCGGCATCGGCCGCGACGGCCAGCGCCCGACCTCCCGCCGCCTCGATCTCCGCGGCGAGCGCATCGAGCGCCTCCGCGTTGCGCCGGGTCAGCACCACCGGCCAGCCTTCAGCGGCCAACCGTTTGGCAACGGCGGCGCCGGTGCCGGAGCCAGCGCCGACGATCATCGCGTAACCTGTTTTCATACCTTGTGTCTCCTGGACGATGAACGTCCGATCATAGGACCCGTTGTGCTGAGCGCTCGTGTGACCCTTGCCTCAAAAGGGCAAGACGACTGATCGATGGCGATTGAGATGGCAAAAACCAAAGAACCTGTGACCGCCGCCGTGCGGCTTCTACGCCAGGCTGACGTCCCCTTCAGCGGCCACTGCTATCCCTACAGCGGTGGCGGGACCGCCGAGGTGGCTCAGGCATTGGGCGTCGATGAGCACCAAGTGGTCAAGACCCTGATCATGGAGAATGAACAGCAGCAGCCCTTGATCATGCTGATGCACGGGGATCGCGAGGTCGCGACCGGTGCCCTGGCGCGCCAGATCGGCGCGAAGCGGATTCAGCCCTGCGCACCTCAGATCGCGGACAAGCACTCCGGCTACCAGGTCGGCGGCACCTCACCCTTTGCGACCCGTCGGACGATGCCGGTCTACTGCGAGCGCAGCATCCTGCAGCTCGAGCAGCTCTACATCAACGGCGGCAAGCGCGGCTACATCCTCCGGCTGCGCAGAGCGGATCTGCAACGTCTGCTGTCGCCAAAGTGGGTTGAGGTCGCGGTCTAAGCCGGCGTTGGAAGCCCGATGTCTGGCCGCCGGTCGCGGTGAGGCATTGACCGCCCAGCCCCGGCAGTGGGAACCTCAATCCTCAGCCCTCGATTCGGACCCTGCCGATGCAACGCGATCCCAACCTGGTGCGCCTGTCGCATGACCATCAATCAGCACTGGTCCTGGCCAAGCGGGCGCGTGAACTGGCGACGGCTGAAGACCCCGAGCGTCGTGCCCTCTGGGCCGAGATCCAGGCCCGCTTTGCCGATGAGCTTGAAGCGCACTTCCAGCTTGAGGAGCGGGGGCTGCTTCCTGCCTTGCGGGTCGCCGGCCAGCAGGCCTTGGTTGAGCAAACCCTTGCCGAGCATACCGAGCTGCGGGGATTGATTGTGAGCGACGCCCCTGATGCCCCGGCGCGCTTCGGCGACGCCTTGCAGGCGCATATCCGCTTTGAAGAGCGGACCCTGTTCGAGACCGCGCAGCAGGTGCTCGAGCCGGCAGTGCTCGCCGAGCTGGGCGTGCTGCATGAAGCGGCTGCGCGCCCAGCGTGTTCGACGACAGCGCGCAAGGGCGGCGCGCGCGGAGCGCCGCAATGAGTCAACAGCAAGCCAAACGCCCCGGCGAGGTTGCTGTGGAGCACTCCCAAGCGTCGGATGCCTGGCTGCAGTACATCGGGCGCATCCACACCCCTTGGCAGCGGCGCGAAGACTGTCCGCGCCAAGGTGAACTGGACGGCCCCGAGTGTCAGATCGAGGTGTTCCAGCCCTGGGATCATGCGCTGGTCGGTCTTCAGACGACGACTCCGCTCGAGGTGCTCTATTGGCTCGATCAGTCCCGGCGCGACCTGGTCCTGCAATGCCCGAAAGGGCGTGAGCAGCCCCTCGGCACCTTTGCATTGCGCTCGCCGGTGCGGCCGAATCCGATTGGCAGCAGCGTTGTCGAACTGATCGGCATCGAAGGCCAGCTGCTACGGGTGCGCGGTTTGGATTGCCTGGATGGCACACCCTTGCTGGATCTGAAGCCAGCGCGCTCGGCATTCATGACCAACCCAGGAACCTGATTGACATCGTGCTCACTGATCGCCGTTTCGACCGCTGGCTGTTCGCCGTACTCTGGCTCCTGCTGCTGACCTACGCGCTGTTGTTCGCACCTCCGGTTCCAGCGGACCTGCTCGGCCAACTCCGCGATCTCGCCTTGGCGCGCGTGCAAGCCGTCGATCCGATCGCGATCGCGGTGTTCAACCTGCTCGGGGTCTTGCCGGTCGCCTTCCTCGCCATCCTGCTGTTCGACACCGGCAAGCCTAGCCCCTGGCCCTTTGCGCTGGGCAGCTTCGTCCTCGGTGGTTTCGTCTTGCTGCCCTATCTGGTGATACGGGATCTGCGCGCGCCCTTGCAGCGGGCACCCGGTGCCTTTGTGCGCGCGCTCGGCTCTCCGATCACCGGCGTGGTGTTGCTGCTGACGGCTCTGGGGCTGATTGGCTTTGCGGTCTTGGCTGGAGATCTGAGCGTCTTCGCCGCCCAGCTTCAGGACTCGGCCTTCATCGCTGTGATGAGTGCCGACCTGCTGGTCTTGACCATTGCGCTGCATCGCTGTGCGGTGATGGATCGACAGCGGCGCGGGCTGCGCCTGAGCGGCTGGTCCGCGCTGGCTGTGCACATGCCGCTACTGGGTCCGCTGCTCTATCTTGCGCTGCGCCAGCCGGCATCGCAGGACGACCTCGGGGTGAGTCCAGACGGTGCTACAGGATCGGCTCGCTGAACGAGCGCAGCCGGTAGCGGATGCGGATCTGGCCAGCGTCCGTGCGCGTCGCGCTGATCGGGTAGCCGGAGTTGTCGAGGATGCTGGTCACCAGCGCCGCGACCAGCTCCTCAGGCGGGGTATCGCGATGCCGCTGTGCCAGGCGCTCGCGCACATGCTCGAGCAAGGACGGATCGATCTCAAGCGTTAGAGTCTCAGCGGGCGGGGATGCGTTCATGGCGCTCCAGTGGCGATTGGCTCGAGCAGTTCCGGGCTGTCGTTGGCCGACGAGTTTAGCGCCCGCGAGATCGGATAGGCCTCCCAGCATCTTGTATCAGCCGGCTTGAGCAGCGCCAGCAGCGCCGCCTTGCTCGCGCTTCCGTCACCGCTCGCAAGCCAGTTCCCATAGTCCTCAGGCGCCAGGATCACCGGCATCCGATCATGGATCGGCGCCAACAACGCGTTGGCCTCAGTCACGATCATCGTGCAAGAGTCGATGACGGCCCCCGGTGCGGCGCAGGCCAGGACACTCAGCAGCCGGCCAATCGACCGCTGAGGTGGGCTGTTGATCGGATCAATGAAAGGCTCGATCTATCGATTGACAAAACACAATAGGTCTGGCCCATAGCATCCATCCGATCAAACGATTTCACCCCGAGCGGCGCGGCGCCTAACCTGGTGTCAACCTCAAACGAGGCATCCACACCCACCGACTAGGAGCTGTACCCATGACCACCGACGTCCAGACCACCCCCGCCATGCCACGCCTGAACGAGCCGGCCCCGGCCTTCGATGCCCCGACCACCCACGGGCGCAAGACCATCGAAGATTATCGCGGCCAATGGCTGGTGCTGTTCTCGCATCCGGCCGACTTCACCCCGGTTTGCACCACGGAGTTTATCGCCTTCGCCAAGCGCCATGCCGACTTCCAGGCACTCGGCTGCGAACTGCTCGGCCTGTCGATCGACAGCAACTTCTCGCACATCGCCTGGGAGCGCAACATCAAGGAGAAGTTCGGTGTCGAGATCGGCTTTCCGATCATCGCCGACCTCTCGATGCAGGTGGCCAAGGCCTACGGCATGATCCAGCCCGGTGCCAGCGACACCTCAGCGGTGCGCGCCACCTTCATCATCGATCCCAATGGCGTGCTGCGTGCGATGGTGTACTACCCGATGAGCAACGGCCGCTCGATCGACGAGTTCGTGCGCCTGGTCAAGGCCCTGCAGACCTCCGATGAGCACGGCGTGGCGACCCCAGAAGCCTGGCAGCCGGGCGACAAGGTCATTGTGCCGCCGCCGGCCACTGCCGAGCAGGCCGAGGCGCGCATGGCTGAGGGCTATGAGTGCAGCGATTGGTACTTCTGCAAGAAAGCGCTCTGATCCAGGGAGCGAAGACGGGCGGCGTTCAAACGCCGCCCTGACCAGCGACCACCACAGCCCGCACCGCCGCTGTCCAGCCACTCATCCAAGCCCACCCAAGCGCTCCGCCAAGCGCGTGATCCGCCGCGTCGCCTGTTGCCGTCCGACCGCGATGCGCAACGCCTTCGCCTCCACAATCAGCACCACCAACTGACGTCCACGGGTAACTCCGGTATAGAGCAGGTTGCGCTCGAGCAGCGCATAGTGCTGCATCGCCAACGGGATCACCACCACCGGATACTCCGAGCCCTGCGCCTTGTGGATGCTGATCGCATAGGCCAGGCCCAGCTCATCGAGCGCGCTGGCCTCATACTCCACCGCCCGGCCATCGATCGCCGCCACCACCAGGCCCGTTTCGGCATCGATGCAGGTGATCTGTCCGATATCGCCGTTGAACACCTCCTTGTCGTAGTTGTTCACGCGCTGGATCACCTTATCGCCCGGGGCATAGGTGGTGCCGAAGCGCTGCAGCCGCGGCTGCGCATCGGGATTGAGTCGCTGCTGCAAGGCCAGATTCAGCGCCTGCGTGCCGAGCGCACCCCGATTCATCGGCGTCAGCACCTGAATCTCCGCAAGCGGATCGAACCCAAAGCGATTTGGGATGCGCTGCGTGACACTGGTCACAAGCTTCTCGGCAAGGTCTTCCGCATCAGCGGCCTCGATCAGATAGAAGTCGCTGGTCTCCCCCTTGGCCGGGGCGATCGGCCGCTCACCGCTGTGGATGCGATGGGCATTGACGATGATCCGCGAGGACAGCGCCTGACGGAATACCTCGGTCAGGCGCACCGTCGGGATCGCCCCCGAGGCGATCAGATCCGCCAGCACCCGACCGGGTCCGACTGAGGGCAGCTGATCGACATCGCCGACCAAGAGCAGCGCGGCCGCATCCGGCAACGCCCGCAGCAGCTGGTTAGCTGGTTCATCAGCACCGTATCCAGCATCGAGGCCTCATCCAGCACCAACAGCTCCGCCTCCAGCGGATACTCGGCATCGCGCTTGAAGCGATAGGCACTGGGGTCGAACTCCAACAGCCGATGAACCGTTTTTGCCTCACAGCCGGTGGTCTCCTGCAGGCGCTTGGCTGCACGCCCGGTCGGGGCGGCAAGCTGCACCTCGACCTGCTTGGCTTGGAGGATACGCAGCAGGCTGTTGACCAAGGTCGTCTTGCCGACCCCGGGGCCACCGGTCAGCACCGCGACCTTGCTTGAGAGCAGGGTGGTGAGCGCCGCACGCTGCGAGGGCGCGAGCGTCAGTCCGGTCTGGATCTCGACCCAGGGCAGGGCGCGGCTGACGTCGATCTGGCCCCAGGGTGGAGTGCCCTGCAACAGGCGCTGCAGCTGCACCGCGCAGCCCTGCTCGGCGCGATAGAGCGGCGTCAGATAAAGAAGGCCCTGATCGCGGATCAGATGCTTGGCCTGCACCTCATCCTCGATCGCCTGTTCGATGATCGGTGCCGGAATCTCCAGCAGCTGACTGGCCTGTGTGAGCAAGGCCTCGGGTTCCGAGGCACAGTGTCCCTGCTCGGACCAGACCTGCAGCGCATGGCGGACCCCGGCGCGGGCACGCAGCGGCGAGTCGCGGGGAATGCCGAGGCTCTGCGCCAGGGTATCGGCGGTCTTGAAACCGATGCCCCAGATGTCGAGCGCCAAGCGGTAGGGATTCTCGCTGACGGTGAGGATCGCCGCTTCGCCATAGGTCTTGTAGATGCGCACCGCCCGCGCGGTGCCGACGCCGTGCGATTGCAGAAAGACCATGATCTCGCGCACCACCTGCTGCTCGGCCCAGGCGGCGCTGAGCTGCTCGCGGCGCTTGCGGCCGATGCCGGGCAGTTGCTCCAAGCGCTCCGGATTCTGTTCGATGACCTCGAACACCGCCTCGCCGAAGGCGTTGACCAGGGTGCGCGCGAAGTGCGGGCCGATACCGCGGACCAGCCCGGAGCCGAGATACTTCTCGATCCCCTCGCGGGTGCCGGGCAGGATCACCTGCAGGCGCTCGGCGCGAAACTGCAGCCCATGCTTGGCATCCTGCACCCACTGGGCCAGGGCTTCGATGGACTCGCCGGGGCTGACGGCGGCGGCGCTGCCTAGCACGGTGACCAGGTCTCGCTGGCCACGGACCTTGACCCGCAGCACGCAGAAGCCG
Source organism: Lamprobacter modestohalophilus (assembly GCF_016583905.1). Taxonomy (GTDB): domain Bacteria; phylum Pseudomonadota; class Gammaproteobacteria; order Chromatiales; family Chromatiaceae; genus Lamprobacter; species Lamprobacter modestohalophilus. The sequence goes on from NZ_NRRY01000037.1 coordinate 6,412, forward strand.
GAGGACTCACTGTGGAAGGTCAGCCGCTCGATGCTGCCGGAGAGACGCTCGCAGGGGGTGTCGGTGGCATGGCTGGGGGAGGGATGTGACATCGGGGCAGTGTAGCGAATCGGCCAGGGGCGGGATCGACGATGAGAGCCTGCGGCTTGTTGCCGATGTCTTTGGCGATTGAACCCTGATTGCCTGCTGGGTGGGTCACTCGCGTTTGGACGATCCGCAGGCGAACGGGGTAGGGGCTATGAGGCGGTGGACACTGATCAACGCGACCGCTTCGACTTCGCGCTCAGCGCCGAAGACATGCAGGCCATCGATGCGCTCGGCACTGGCGAGGCACGCCGCACCTGTCCTGATCCGTCGAGTGTTGTCTAGCCAGTGCGGGCAACACGCGGCCTGATTTCCGAAGGCCCGCACTGAGACGAATACTCCAGAGTCGCCTATCCGCCAGCTCCAGCCCCAGCCGAGGCTGCGGTCGCGCTTCTCGGCGGTCTGCTGCCCGATCTCGACAGTAAAGCCAGCTACATCGGCCGCCTGCTGCGCCTGACCTCGGGCACGCTCGAGCGCTATTTCGGCCACCGCACCTTTACCCATTCCCTGCTGCTGCAGTGCATCGCGGGACTGCTCGCGTGGTGGCTACTGCCGGGTGGCTATGTGCTGGCCCTGATCGCTGGCTGGGTCAGCCACAGTTGGTGCGACATGATGACCAAGGGCGGTGTCGCGTGGTTCTGGCCCGCACGCATCCGCTGTGTGCTGCCGGGCAATCCGGCCTATCGCATGGAGGTCATGGGCGGGGGCGAATTGGCGTTCCTGCTGATCGTGATCGGCATCGGCCTATTGATGATGCCGTTAGCCGTCACCGGGACCGGAACCGCTGGCCTGATCCGAGGCGCGCTCGGGGATCTGGAGATGGCCCGCGGCGACTACGACCGCAACAAGGGTACCGCCGCGTTTAGCGTCAAGCTCTCCGGGCGCGATAACCGCACCTACGAGGACGTCAGCGGCACCTATCCGATCATCGGCCCGTGGTCCACCGAGGGATTCATCGTTGATGCCGGCGACGGTCCGCGCTCACTGTGTGCGAGCTCTAACTGCGACTGGCACGCCAGCCACGCCAAGCTCGAGCGCGGCGAGCCGATGGAGACCACGAGCATTCCCATCCAGGGCGACACCTCTCAGCCACCGAGGTCCGCGCGCTGCTGCGCCCGCTGGAGTCCGTGGGCGAGGTCTACCTGATCGGCTCGGTCCTGCTGCAGGGCCTCAAGGCCGACCCGCCAACGCTGGAGGTGGCTAGCGACACGGTACGGCTCATCTACGCCCTACCCGAGCGCTTAGAGCCGTGGGCCGGCAAGACCCTGCGCGAGGTCGACCTGACCGCCCAAGTGCGCCACGTGCCCGGCGCCGAGATCCCCGCCATCACCCCGCTCGCGGCCTCATCCGCCGCCATCCCACCCCGACTGCAACGCTGGCTGACCGCACCATGACCACCGCAAAGGCCACCGCATGACACGCCGCACAATCCCTTGGCATCGCCTCCTGCCGCGCCATCAACGCCTGCTCGTCTGGTGGATCTTGGCCGGCGCTGGCATCGCCTTGCCTTGGCTCCTCGACGGCAGCAATCGCGAACAGACCGGCGGTATTGGTCAACTCATCGCGCGTGGCGATCTCCCGCGCGTGGCTGAAACCTTCTCCGAAGCCAAGCAGTTGCTCTACACCCGCGTTCAGCGCGGGCAGCCGGTCACGGCCTACTGCGGCTGCACCTACAACGGCCGGCGTCAAGTGGATCTCCGAAGCTGCGGGCTCGAGCGCTATGCCGGCAACGCCAGGGCGCGGCGGGTCGAGGCCGAGCATGTGTTTCCAGCGGCCCAGTTCGGCAACTTCAGGCGCTGTTGGCGTGAGCCTGAAGCCTACCGGGCTTGTCGCCAGAAGGACGGGGATCTGGTGTCGGGGCGTGAGTGCTGCCTCAGAGTCGACGAGACCTTTGTTGCGGCGCACAACGATCTGCAGAACCTGATCCCAGCGGTCGGGATGATCAATGGTGATCGGCGGGACTATCGCTGGGGGATGGCGACCAATGGCGACCGCTACGGCGCCTGTGACATCCGCATCGACGCCAGCTACCGCCGCGTCCAGCCACCCGATGCGCTCAGAGGCGACATCGCGCGAATCATGCTCTACATGCGCGATACCTATGGGTTCCGGCTCTCAAAGCAGGATGAACAGTTGTTCTCCGCTTGGAACAACCTCGACCCGGTCGACGCCTGGGAACGCACACGCCAGGCGCGAATTGCACGGCTGCAGCGGCGAGCGAATCCTTATGTGGAGGATTACAGGCCGCTATGAACCAGCATGAAATGGGTATCGCCCTAGCCTTGCTGGAGCGCCTGCGCCTCTCCCGTATCCCGCGCCTGCTGGCCCTGCACGAGCGAGTCAGCCAGGGGTCGCGGCTCGATGCCGCCGATCTGCGCTATCTCCGCGAAGCCCTGCACGACGCCCAGCGCTTGCAGCCGCAGTGGCGATTGTTCCCGGAGTTCGGGCCGATCTTCGGCGGCCTCGCTCGGATCTATCTTGATCACCACCAAAGCACTGGCCAACGAACACGCTTTGCTATCTAAAACCACACACGGTTCGCTCAACAAAATGTGATCGAGGTCATTTTTCTGTTGTTCAAGCAGGACAAATCGCCCGGTGAAGACTATTCCTGCTAGTCATAATCGCTAAACTCAAGCGAGGCGCTACACGCGCTCAGGGTCAGGGGATCTGGATAATGGTAGGGGAGCGCCAACAACCGTGGACGTATGGATGTCGCTGATCGGTGAGGACTTATCATTTTTACGTGTTACACCAACAACCGGATCTGTTTTGTGTCCGCAGTATGTAATCGGGTTGTGCATGACCGTGTCTATTTTGTGCTGGCAGGCGATCAAGACGAGCTGCTAGTAGCGATTCTTCCTGTCTCCTTTAAGGAGAATTTATGCGCCAGACCAGAGCTGAATTCTGTCCAATCAACAGGTTAGCGGACCAAAACCTCGGCGAGACGTCATCGTAATGACAGCGGACCCACACTTAACGCTTCAACCATCGGCTGGCATCGTTGTTTTACGCGGATACACAAGGCCAGACTCCAAACTTGTTGGTGAGCGCCATGCGCCTCTCGAAAAAACGCTGTATCTAGACTTGGTCGACTTCACAGAAATTCACTTCGTCACGCTCAAGAACGACCTAAAAAATTTCTACACCTATGAACTTGTGGCTCCGAAGTCGAGCATCGCAGTGTGCTTTTCTAAACCCGAATGGCACGGTGAAAGTAAACTCACTATAAAACGCTCTATTCTTTTCGCTACAGGCCGTGATTGCCCACAATACGTAAAACTAAGAAAGCAAATTGACGCGTTTCTTACGGAACAAATTAGTCGCCAAGACTGGGAACATTTATCAATATATCGTCCAATTAAAAAATAGCATGCCAACATTTTGCGCATGTTTGATATGTCTTTCCGGAGTTTTCAGTGATATTTAAGCATTTTGAAGACCTGTTACCGACCAAGATAGCTCTAGTTGCGCTGGCTAGTATTTTTGTCGTCTCGCCGGTGGCTTTCCATATTCCTGACCATCTCCCAGAAGCCTGGTGGGGAGGCAATACCCTAACTCTTATTCAGGCTCGGTTACTTTTTGTTTTAATAACCGCGATATCGCTAGTGATGGTGGCTTTGATATCCGTCGTCAATGAGTGTCGTCGCCAAGCATCTGAAATCTATAAGCTAAAGAGGCACATGAAGGCTGAAGAACTCATAGGTTTTTCGGAAAAAATGCGTGAATTGAATAGCAAAGTTAGCAAAAAATGCGCCAGCCCGACCGTCAACCGTAGCTGAAACTCCGATTGATGAGAGCGGGGAGGGCAAGAAGTTGGCGCAAAGCACCATTTGGTCGTTAAATATATTCAAGCGCTCTGTTACAGCGGGAACCAATGAGCGCGAGCGAGCAAGGTTATTAAATCATAGCAATGTATTCGCGATAGCTCTCTTTCCAGTCTGTGCCGTGATTGATGGAGAGAGTAAGGTGAGGTTTTTTGTTAGGCATTCATCAGGAGATAGAAAGTGGATTGGTCTTCTTATGAAAAAACTGTTGCAGGGATATATAAAGCTCTCGGTAAGGAATCTGGAGTAAATATCATCTGCAGCGGTAGAAATTGTAAAGTACTTGGCAAGTCAGGAGTGTGTCATCAAGTTGATGTCTTAACTGATCATTCGGTTGGGGTTCATGTATATAAAACAGCTATTGAATGCAAGTTTAGAGAAAGAAAACGCTCTAAAGACGATGTTACAAAATTGGCTGAAATAATTGAGGACGCAAGAATCCACAAAGGTGTGATCGTCTCGAAAAACGGGTTTACGGAAGACGCGATAGCTTTTGCTCAATACAAAAACATCGATCTCATGGAATTACGCGCGCCAACCCAAAAAGATTGGGAAGGAAGAATAAAAGATATACAAATAAGAGGTCGCATCCACATGCCAATAGTTGAAAATGTCAACTTGTTGTTGCTAGAGGGTGAGAGCGGTGTTGGCCTTATAGATGCTGAGGAAACAATTATACAAGAACCCAATGCAGAAGAAATTACGCTGAGCAATCTAATGCAATACATGATTTCTTCGTCCGATCATAGTGGTCGCGATCCAGTAATTCTAAGAAAAGAGTTTAAAGATGACACGGAGATACATAGCAGAGTTACTCAAACTTCAACGAAGCCAAAAGAGTTATACTTTAGCCTACGGTATGAGACAGATGGTCATGAAACACTTATCAAAGGCGAAGATCATGTCACATTGCTATTAATGTCAACTCTAGGAGAAGGGAGGTTTGTGATTTCTCCAGATGGTAATATAAGAAAATCAGATGTCTAAACAAAACATCCAGCCGACCCGCAACTACTTCGCGCTGCTTTTGCGCATGGCTGCGCCATTATTGCGCAAACGCTGCGATACGTTGTGGTCGTCCGATGTTGAGTGTGGTTATTGCGTCGGAGCCTATAGTATTATCCGCGAATACACTGACAAAATCAGCCGTTCGAAAGGCCATGCAAAAGTATGATCGAGGCGAGAGGCGGTTCCGGTTTACTGGGGCGCGAGCGTGGTATGTCCGAGGACTTCAAGAGCGGTTATATCCTCTGAAATACATTTACGCTTTGGCCACCGACTAGATTCCATCCTCGTTCAACACCTCAGACCCTATCCGGGATTTAGAACTTTTTGAATTCACTCTCATTCGTCAACCAACGGACGAAGACGCAGAGTTCAATTCAAAAGGGGAAAGAGGCACTGTGTGACTCAAAAGGTCGAGCTGCAAGATTGAATTCCGCGCCTGCAAATCCACCAATTCGTCTAGTCGAAGTGGTTACCTATGAACGCAATCCAGATGTGGCGGCCGAAATTCTGTCTCGCGCGAGCGGCGTCAGTGAGCTTTGTGGATAAAAAGCGTCTTTTTTTTGTCGATCGGACGGTTGCCCCCATCTTGATGTTCATCACAAGAAACCATTAGCGAAAGGAGGAGACAATACTGTAGCGAATGCGGTCGCTGCATGTCCGAACTGCCATCATAAGGCACATCATAGCTAGCTAGCGCTGTGCTCCAGCCTACGCCATCTCAAAACCCCCAACCAAACCACCTAAAGTCGCCACTCTTAGTCGGCGCCGAACAGCTATTCAAACCACCCGTCAGCACACCCACCAACACCCCGCTTTCCACCCGAAACGCCCCCGCACCACTGCTCCCGCCACTGGTGATCCCCATTGTCCGCTGGGCGACCTCGGGCGCAGCTATCGGCTTCCATCCACGCGCCTATCACCGCCCTAGCCATCTGCGCAGACCAGCCCGGTACGCGCAGTCAAAGCGCCCAAAGTCGTTCGGACCTTCTGGCGACCCACACCGGCTCAGTCCGCCGGTCAGCACACCGACAAGCTCGCCTGTATCGGCGCGGAAGGCCCCGGCACCACTGCTGCCGCCACTGGTCAGGCCGTCCAAACAACTGACACCAAAGTAGTGGATCGCATCGCTGTCGGCATTGGCGCCGCAGTAGACGACATCCGCGCAGTTCCAGTAATGACTCACCCGCCCGCGGGCAATCTTCGCCGTCTGCCCATGCGGATGGTGCACGCTGATCAAGGGCGTATCGGTCTCTGGCAAGCGCGCTGACCAGTGCGCGAACACCGCCGTCTGTGGCGGCTCTCCGCGCAACCGCAGCAACACCGTATCGATGCTCTCGTGAGCAGACAGCAGATCAGCGCCGCCAGTGATCCGTTCAGGCTGCCGCGCCGGGACCGCACCGCAAGCCTCAGCCCGATGCCCCCAGAATGTCTCGACGCTCGAGGCCCGCGCTTGATCGGGGATGCAATGATGGGCCGTGATGAGGTAGGGAATGCGCGTCTCCGGGTCCGCATCGGCCAGCAGGGTTCCGGTGCAAGCGTTGCTACCGCCATCCGAGCGCGTGAAGAGCACGGCAGCCGTTGCCCGAGCCAATCGCTCGAGCAGCGGATCATCGACACAGGCGAGATCGACATGGCAGTCATCCGGCCCCTGGTAGCGCTCACCCGGCAAGGTGAACGGCAGCCGGAACAGATGCGACACGCGCACGAGGTCCAGATCGAGCGCTTGCGGCTCCAACCCCGAGGGCAGGGTCAGTTCCAGCATCAGGCTGTCGCCCAGCAGGAGTGGGCTCCAGTACAGCGACTCAGCGTCCGCAGCATCCGCGCTAGCCATCGGCAACGCCGCTCGGTCGCGCTCCAGGCTGGCCTTGATCTCAGCCCCGCTGATCGGCGCCAAGTCATCACTACCGGCCGTGAACAGCCGCAGCGAAGCCCGTTCCGGCAAGGCCCGCACCGCAAGCCCAAGCCGCAACGCCCGCGCTTCCGGCGAGCGCACCTGCAGCACGAGGTGCTGTCCACCATCCGCCGTCGCCTGCCAATGCTGGGGATCACCGAGAGCCGCAGCCAAGCCGTCCTCGGGGATCACACGTCCGAAGCCAAGCCGAGCGGGAATTGGAATGCTGCCAGGATCAGCCACCCAACCGCGCTCGGTCGCATCAAGCGGGGGCAACGTGATGCTGATCGCCTCGGTGGGCGCGAGCGGGTCGTCGCTCGCTGTGGACTCACCCCGCGCGCTGTCAAGCATCGCAACGAGGGCAGTGCTCACCATCACCATCCTAAGCCCGCTTGCCCGGCACCTCAGCAGACCGGACCGCTCGCTAGCGGTTGCCATGCCGGTCGCAGGCCGCTGCCTGGCGCCCCGTAGGCGCTGGGCGCTGTGGTCGTATCAGGCCCTCGTCGATGGGCGCACACCAGTGCTGCATGTATTGCGCGATCACCGGCCGATGATCCGACCCCTGCCAGCGCTGGCCGTGGACCGGTGGCGTCCAGGAACCGAAGAAGGCATCTGCATCAGGACCGGCAACCAGGATGTGATCGATCGCCCCACCCGGAAAGTGCCGCAGCACATAAGTCGAGTCCAGATCGCCAGACAGCAGCCGCGCCGTGTCATCGACCCCTAGCAAGATCGCAATGCTGTCGTCGTAGCCATCCAGCCCTCCAGCGCCGCACAGGCCCTCACAGGTACCGTCTGTCGGCGCGCAGTCCTCGCCCGGATCGGTGCCGACGCGCAGCACCCGGCCTGGAGCCTGGATGTTGAAGTCGCCGGCGACGATGACCGAGCGCCCGGCCTCGAGCACGCCCACCGCATCCGCCGCCAGCCCGGCTGCATGGACCTCGCGCCGTCGCGCGTTCTCGCGGTCATCAGCCGTGCAATTCTCACCGCGCGAGCTTTTCCAGTGCACCGCATAGACGGTTAGCCCAGTGGCCAGATCAGCCCGCAAGAAGCCCCGCGAAGGTGCCGGATCGCCGGTGTCGATATCGACCCGCAGCTCAAGGCTCGGAACCCCGGCATCGGAGGACCGTGGCGGGTAGCCGTCGCCGGTCGGCTTGCGTCCGGTCAGATCCCATTCGGCAGCCGACTCGATCGGAACCCGGCTCAGGATCGCCACCTCGAGCGACTTCCACCAAGCGTCGGTGATCCGCATCGGTGGCGAGAAGTCGCTCATCGCCCAATGCGCGAAGCCGCCTGCCTCAGCCGCGGCCCGCACCTGCTCCTCAGCCACGACCTCCTGCAGCACAAGCACATCGATCGCGCCGACCTCAGCCAGCGCCTGCGCGACACGCTCAGCCACCACGCGCGGGGGCTGCTTGCCGCCCTCGACGTTCCAGGTCATTAGCCGCAGCCCATCGGCTAGGGCAGGGTTAAGCGCAAGCAGCAGCCAGGCCGCGGGGATTAGCGTCAGAAGGGATCGCATGGGTGTCGAGTAGCGCCTAGCCGTCGTTGATGATGGCGCAATGGTGGGGATTGAGCGGGCAGGCTTCGAGCGCCGCAGCCCTTGCACGAGTCGTTCGCACAGTCACAGGCGCGAGTCTGGCGTCTTGCTACATTCGGCACCAACCGGGACTCGCCCTGATATCGGCACCGATAATAATGATCGGATGACTTGCGCGTTATCGCTATCGCGTCATATACAAACGCCCATTCAAAACGGTCACGACTCGCAGAATCAGTGGCAAACATGCTCATTCACCTTGCATTCTGTAAAAGAACACCGAATGATACAGATCAACCCGCGATCGCCATTAGCGCAGCGCGGAGTGATCCCAAACGAAACACGAAAGATGGAGCCACTGATGAACACCACTGAACACCTCAGCGCCGATGAACTGAAAGCCCAGCTCGAAGCCATTACCGCCGAACGCGAAGCCCTCCATGTCGCGCTTCAACAGCGCCGCGAAGCAGAAAAGGCCAACCTCGCCGCCGAGATCAAGACCATGATCAGCGAGCGCGGACACGCCCTCGAGGAGATCACCGAGCTCGTGATCGGCCGCTCGCTCAACGGCAAGCGCCGCCGTTCAGCCAGCAGCGCCAACGATGCCCAGGCCAACTACACCCGCTATGCCGACCCCGACAACCCCGACAACACCTACACGCGCGGCCGTATGCCGGCCTGGCTGATCGACAAGATGGCCGCCAACGGCTTCGACCCCAGCGACGCCGAGCACCGCCAGCAGTTCAAGTCCGAGCACTTGGTCCAGCTCGCCGCCTAAACCCCGCCGCTACCGCCTGTCCGCTCGGCACGCCCCACCGGTGCCGAGCTGACAAGATCCCTTGTCAGAGGGGATCTATACACAACGATAAAAAAAACAACCCATCACACCCCGACCACCGACCCCATCACCCCCGCAGCACTGACGCCCGTCAATCCTCGCTCGCATCCGTTCCGCCGCGCACATCAAGCCGTGTTCCTCGTCACAACGCCGAGCCGCACAAAGCACCACACTGGATTCATCCGCCAGGCGCGCCGCCCCGAAGAAGAGATGTTCTCAGAGAAGCCGTCCACCGCTCACGTGCAGACCGTCGCCGCCACCCCGGCACCCAAGCCCAAGCAGCAGCGCCGCCCGAAACGGCCGATGACCGCCACCGAAGCCATCTCCACGATCGTTGTCCTAATCGGCCTGCCGATCCTGCTCATCGACTACTCCGGGCTATTCCTGATCATCCCCGGCCTTGCCGTCTACCTCTACGCCCGGATCACCTACAAGCCAATTGTCTTTGAGGAACTCGACGCCAACTGGCTCCACTCAATGCCCGCAAGCGAATCCAACGCTCCATCCAGAGAGAACCAACCACCCGTGCACGCAACCGCGCCCGCCATCCAACACCGTTATCCGGACCTCCCCGCAACCCCAGCCGCCATGCACCCGGCCGACCACCCAAAGCCGGGTCTCTCAGATCGCGAAGAATGCTGGATCACCGCCGGAGAGGGCGTCTTTCGCTCCGGTCCCAAGGCCGCGCCACTCCCGCCGCTCGACAGTCCCGCCATCCAACGCCTCTGGCTCGGTGGCTTCGCCATGGCCTGGCTCGACAGCATGGAACCCAACGACGAGCCCCAAGACAGCCCCGACAGCTGGCTGTGCGAAGACGACGTGCGCGCCGCCCTCGCGCAGCGCCTCGCAGACTATCCGGAGCTACTCGACCAGCTCAACACCTGCGGGATAAACAAGCCTCGCTAGATCCACCTCGCGCGCCTCACCGCGCGAGCGTCACGCAACCAAGGCATCCTCGCGGTGCCATCTGGTGAGCCCCTGCGGAATCGTCTATGCTCAAAGGGCACTTGGACAACGCACGGAGGCCTTGTGGAAACCTCGCTTGCCCGTTCCTTCTCGCCAACTCACTCCCTCGCCACCTGGCGCACTCTCGGCCGCCGCGCCTTTCACACCCGCCCCAAGCACCGCTGCCTGCCACCCCCGGATGATCCCGCAGCCATAGCGGCCTGGTCCGAGGGCTACCGGCTCGCCTGGTGCCACTGGTACGACCGCCTGCCAACCTCGCCGCTCGACCGTTGCTACTTCGAGGCCGACCTGCAACGCGCGCTCCAGGGCCATCCCCCGGGCAGCGGGGACGACGACGCCTGTGAGCATCGGCCCGTCGGGTACCTGCATTGAGCCGCAACGGGGCTGCACAACGCTGTCGCGCGCGGCGTCCAGTGCGCCGCTCCGCGATCAGCCCCGGGGCCCACAACGTGGGCACATCGCACACCCCATCCCTGGACGCTCCGCACCGGCAGCGCTAACGCGCACCGGCGCTCCGCCATGCTCGGCTCCTGCCTCGCCGATCCCGCCGAACAACGCCGCGAGCTATTACCCTCAGACATACGTCCGCGTTATACTACGGAGGCACTTCAAGCGCCGTTCCGGCCCAAGGACAAAAGGAAGACTGCAGGAACATCGAACGATGGCCAGAACATCTCATCATCTGATCGTCCCCAGAAGCGCCAACCAAGCCTTCCTGGCCACAGGTACCCGCCCGCAACGGAGCGCCGCCCGATGACCGATGCCATCGGCCGCAGCGTCCGGCTCTTCCTCGTCGACGGTAAATCCACAGGTCTGATCACCGCCGAGATCATGAATTGGACCGGCCACGTCCTGACCGGCCCTCGCACCGAACTCCCTAAGTTCCTCGCCCGCCCCGAGGTCGCCCGCACTGGCGTCTACCTGCTGCACGGTCGCGATCCCGAAGACCCCGATCGCACGATGCTCTACATCGGCGAGAGCGACCAAGTCGGCACCCGCCTCAAGCAGCACAACCAGGAAGACAAGAAGACCTACTGGGAGCGCACCTGCGTCATCACCAGCAAGGACCAGAACATCACCAAGGCGCACGCGCGCTATCTGGAATCGCGCCTGATCGGCATCGCGACCAAGGCCAAGCGCGCCAAACTCGACAACGGCACCGCGCCGCCGGTAGTACCACTGCCCGAAGCAGACTGCTCCGACATGGAATTCTTCATCGAGCAGATCCGGCTCATCCTGCCGGTGCTCGGGCTCGAGTTCTTCCGCGAAGCGCCAACAGCATCGGTATCAACAACAGCAACAGATACGAGCTACCCGGCAACGCAGCCCCCCGAGCCTGCTGGCACCGTCTTTGCCCTCGACCACAAGAAAACCGGCCTGCATGCCGAGGCCCAAGAAATCGACGGCGATTTCGTGCTCCTCAAAGGCTCGCGCACGGTCACGCACTGGAAGCAAATCTCAACCAAGGATCAGGGCTACGCCAAGCTGCATCGCAAGCTCATCGAGGACGGCACCCTACAGCCCGATCCAGACCCCAACTCCGATTGGCTGATCCTCACTGAAGACATCGCCTTCTCCAGCCCCAGTGCCGCCGGCGCCGTCGTGGTCGGCCGCTCCGCTAACGGCCGCATCGAGTGGAAGGTCAAAGGCACGCAGCAGACCTACGCCGCCTGGCAAGAAGAGCAGATCAACCAAGCCGAGCAAACCGCAGCCGTGCCTGACACTGCACCACCGTAGCTACGCATCGCCGCCACGCATGCCCAAGAACGTCGGACATCGATAGAGAACACAACCACCGTATCCAATGGCCATCAAGAAATCCGATCTTTACTCCTCCCTCTGGGCCTCCTGCGACCAGCTGCGCGGCGGCATGGATGCCAGCCAATACAAGGACTACGTCCTGTTCATGTTGTTCATCAAGTACATCTCGGACAAGTACGCCGATGCCTTCGCACCCCCGGTCACCATCCCGCCCGGCGCAAGCTTCAAGGCCATGATTGAACTCAAGGGCAAGAGCGACATCGGCGACAAGATCAACACCCAGATCATCCAGCCATTGATCGACGCGAATAGCCGGCTCGCGCGCAGTGACTTTCCTGACTTCAACGATCCGAACAAGCTCGGCGAAGGCCAGGCAATGGTCGATCGCCTCACCAATCTGGTCGCGATCTTTCAACGCCCGGAGCTGGATTTTTCCAAGAATCGCGCCGACAACGACGACATCCTCGGGGATGCTTATGAATACCTGATGCGGAATTTCGCGATTGAAAGCGGAAAAAGCAAAGGACAGTTTCTCACGCCGTCCGAAGTCAGTTCCGTCATCGCGCAGATCGTTGGCATCTCACCAGACAACGCTAGGGCATCCACCACGGCCTCTGATCCAACCTGCGGCTCGGCCTCACTGCTGCTCAAAGTCGCCGCTCAAGCCGGCACCCATATCACGCTGGAAGGCCAGGAGAAGGATGTCACCACCGCCGGTCTGGCGCGCATGAACATGATCCTGCACGACTTCCCGACTGCCAACATCTTGGCTGGCAATACCCTCGCCAATCCCAAGTTCAAGCAGGGCGATCAGCTGCGGACCTATGACTATGTGGTCGCCAATCCACCGTTCTCGGATAAGGGCTGGCGGACCGGGCTCACGCCGGACAGCGACCCCTATCAGCGCTTTCAGTGGGGTGTGCCACCCACAAAACAGGGCGATTACGCTTATCTGCTCCACATCATCCGCACGATGAACCGCACCGGCAAAGGCGCCTGCATTCTGCCCCACGGCGTACTGTTTCGCGGCCATGCCGAAGCCGAGATCCGCCAACAGCTCGTCCGCTCCGGCATCCTCAAGGGCATCATCGGCCTACCGCCCAACCTCTTCTATGGCACCGGCATCCCCGCTTGCATCCTCGTGCTCGACAAGGAGAACGCACAGGCACGCACCGGCATCTTCATGATCGATGCCTCTCGTGGCTTTAAGAAGGACGGCAACAAGAACCGCCTGCGCGCCCAGGATATCCACCGCATTGTCGATACCTTCCGCAAGCAGACTGAAGTGCCGCGCTATGCGCGCATGGTGCCGTTTGACGAGATCGCCGACGCCAAGAACGACTACAACCTCAACTTACCGCGCTACATCGATAGCACCGAACCTGAAGACCAACAGGACATCGACGGTCACCTGCGCGGGGGGATTCCAGAGTCCGATATCGATGCACTCGGACACTTCTGGCGGGTCTTGCCTGACGTGCGCGCGGCGTTGTTTCAATCCGCCGGCCGTGACGGCTACAGCACCCCAAAGCTGCCAAGCACTGCGATCAAGGCCGAGATTCTCGGGCATCCAGACTTCACCCGCTTCACCACGACCATCACCAAGCTGTTTGAGCGTTGGCGCACTGACAATACCGAACGTTTGCGCGCGTTCGACCGCGATGCCAAGCCAAAGGCCCTGATTACAGCCATCGCCGAGGATCTGCTCGCGACCTTCCACGACGCGCCGCTGCTCGATGGCTACGACATCTACCAGCACCTGATGGACTACTGGGACGAGACCATGCAGGACGACTGCTATCTGATCGCCGCCGAGGGCTGGGTGGCCAAGACCTACCGCCTGGTGGAAGAGGTCAAAAACGGTAAGAAAAAAGGCAGCACCAAAGACAAGGGCTGGACCTGCGACCTGGTCCCCAAAGCACTGGTCATCGCCCGCTTCTTCGCCGAGAAGCAGTCAGTCATTGATACCAAGCAGGTCAAGCTCGCGGACCTTGAGGCGACGCTCACAGAGCATAAAGAAGAGCACGGCAGCGAAGACGGCCCGCTGTATGAGGTCTCCACAAAGTCTGACGCGCTAGAGGCCTATGCACAGGCATTGGTCGACTTGTGGGGTGAACAGGACAAATCCGCATTCGATGCCTACACCGCGTTGACCGAAAAAGCGCAAGAACTCGCCGACCACCTGCTGGAACTGGCCAACCATCACCACTTGATCGCGCTGAAGAACGGCAAAGGCCGATTAACCGCCAAGGCCGTCAAGGATCGTCTCGGCAGCATTATGCCGGGCGAGGAGCGCACGCTGCTCAAAGACTATATCGAGACTCAAGCTCGCTATAAAGCCACCACAAAGCAGGCCGAGGCACGGATGGAAGCAGCCGAGAAGGAGTTATTGACGCAACTCGGTCAGGAACCACTGCCCGAGGAGTGCAAAGACCTCCATGTCGCCATGCGTTATCTCCAGCTGCTTGACGAACAGACCAAAGTCAAATCCGAGATCAAGGAGGCGGAAAGTGAACTCGATACCCTTGCTTATGAAAAATATCCCGAGCTGACCGAAGACGAGGTTAAAACCCTGGTCATCGAGGACAAATGGATGACCCGGATTGCCGCCGATGTTAAGAACGAGGTCGAGCGAGTCTCGCAACGTCTGACAGGTCGGGTGCAGGAACTTGCCGAGCGTTATGCCACGCCGTTGCCTGCGCTGGTTGACGAGGTGGAGACGCTATCAGCGCGTGTCGATGGGCATTTGGAACGTATGGGGGCAGTATGGAAATGAAGGCGGGCTATAAGCAGACGGAAGCAGGTGTCATTCCCGAAGATTGGGATGTGCTTGGTATTCTTGAAGTTGCCGATTTTTTCAACGGGAAGCCCTATGAAAAAAATATCAAGGATGGCGGACAATATTTTCTGATTACATTGGACAGTATTGATATTGATGGCTACTTAAAAAAAGATCATAAGCAGATAGATATTTTGGATGGGTCTCTCAAAAAAGGCGACCTTGTAACAGTATTGAGCGACTTGGCTCATGGTAATCTCCTGGGCCTTTGTGACTTAATCCCTGAAGATGATCGATACGTATTGAATCAGCGAATGGGCTGTATTCGTATAAAAAGTGAGGCGATCCCGCTCTATTTGAGATCGCAGATAAACACTCGCCAACACCATTTCAAAATCCGCGGGCAGGGAACATCCCAAAAGCATATATATAAAAAAGATTTTGCAACACTTAGGATTCCCTTTCCAAATCATGAAGAACAAAGGGCAATTACTACTGTTATATGCGACATTGAAGCTCT
Organism: Lamprobacter modestohalophilus; assembly: GCF_016583905.1. GTDB lineage: Bacteria > Pseudomonadota > Gammaproteobacteria > Chromatiales > Chromatiaceae > Lamprobacter > Lamprobacter modestohalophilus. The sequence continues at coordinate 21,626 of NZ_NRRY01000037.1, forward strand.
AGTAGATAGCTTAGGCAGCCTTATCACCAAGAAGCGCAACTTTAAGCAAGCCGCCATGCAGCAACTGCTCACCGGGCAAACTCGGCTGGCGGGGTTTGATGGCGTATGGGAAATTAAAATAATAGGCGAAATAGCTGAAATAGTAAGCGGTGGTACCCCTTCTACGCGAGACTTTTTGTATTGGAATGGTGATATTAAGTGGTGCACGCCTACCGATATTACTCGGTGCCAAGCAAAGTATATAAACAACACGGAGCGCAAAATTACTAACCTCGGACTCAGTAAGAGTGGAGCAAAGTTGCTACCACCCGGTACGTTACTTCTGTGTAGTCGCGCAACAATCGGGGAAGTAAGAATTGCACTAACCGCAATTACCACAAACCAAGGATTCAAGTCGCTAATTTGCAAACCAGGGATTAATAACGAGTTTGTTTACTACAAGCTGCTAACAATGAAGCAGCAGATGATAGATAGGTCGTTCGGCTCGACGTTTTTAGAAATTTCAAAAGCAAATGTTGCCGCGCTTGAGTTGGAAATCCCACCGGAAGAAGAGCAAGCCGCTATCGCTGCAGTCCTCTCCGATATGGACAACGAGATCGAAGCCCTCGAACAACGCCGCGACAAAACCCGAGCCCTCAAGCAAGGCATGATGCAGGAACTGCTGACCGGAAGGACTCGGCTGATCTGAAGAGCCACACCATCCCCGACCACATCGACTGTCGTGCGTCACGTGAAGGGTTGTGAGCGCACCAATCAGATCATTCTCACGGAGAACAGCGATGCCTGAGCAGATCCGCCCCGAACGATTGACACAGAATCGCGTCGTCTCGCTATTCACGGACGAGACCCATCCGGATTGTCTGGGCTATGACTACCTCGGCGACTGGCACAAGCGCGATCAGAACCGGCCCATCGAGACTGCGCTACTGCGCAAAAACCTTGAACAGCGCGGCTATTCCTCCGCCCACATCGCCGCCGCTTTGCAGAAGCTCGAGGCCGCTGCAGACATCACTGGCGTGACCCTGTATCAGGCCAATCTCCGCACCTACCAACTGCTGCGTTATGGCGTTCAGGTACAGATTGCCGCTGGCCAGCCGCATGAGACGGTGCATCTGATCGATTGGGAAACCCCAGAGCACAACGATTTCGGCTTGGCTGAGGAGGTCACGCTGCGCGGTGGCTACGAGCGTCGCCCGGACTTGGTGATCTACATCAATGGGATTGCGTTCGCCGTGATTGAGCTAAAGCGCGGCTCGGTGGAAGTCGCCGATGGCGTGCGGCAGCTTAGGACCAACCAGGAGCCGATCTTCAATGAAGGCTTTTTCAGTACCGTCCAGCTCTTAGCCGCCGGCAATGACACGCAGGGGCTTCGCTACGGCACCACGACAACACCAGAACAGTTCTTTGTCAGCTGGAAGGAGGACAGCCACGCCCAGCCCGTGATCGCTGCAACGGGGCCGCTCGCCGCTGGTGGGTTATTGGATCAACCGCTCGCCTATCTCTTCGATCGCCACCGGCTGCTCGACCTGGCCCGGAACTTCGTCATCTTCGACGCCGGCATCAAGAAGGTGCCACGGCCACATCAGTTCTACGGCATCAAGGCCGCCCAAGCGCGGATCATACGGCGCGAGGGCGGCGTCATCTGGCATACCCAAGGCAGCGGCAAGAGCATCCTCATGGTGCTCATCGCCAAGTGGCTGCTCGAGCACGACCCGCAGGCCCGCGTGCTCATCGTCACCGACCGCGACGAGCTCGATCAGCAGATCGCAGGCGTGATGCGCAACGCTGGGGTGATTGGCGAACACGACCCATCGCCGCGGATTGTCAATCGCGCTCAATTCGTCGAGAAGCTCGGCGCGACGACGCCACGGGTACTCTGTGCCCTGATCCATAAGTTCGATCCGGCTGATCTCAATGGCCCGCCGCCACCGATCCATGGGCGTTTCTACGTCTTCGTCGATGAATGCCACCGCACGCAAGGTGGCCACATGAACCAGCAGATGAGGCGCTGGATGGAGGGCGCACTGTTCATTGGCTTCACGGGCACGCCACTCCTGCGCAAGGACAAGAAGACCACGCGCGAGATCTTCGGCACCTACATCCACACCTACAAGTTCCACGAAGCGGTCGCCGACAAGGTCGTCCTTGACCTCAAGTACGAGGCCCGCGACGTCCCGCAGCGCTTGACCTCACAGAAGGACATCGACAACTGGTTTGCGCAGAAGACCAAGGGCCTGAACAACTACCAGCAGGCCATCCTGCGCAAACGCTGGGCGACCATGGAGCAGCTGATGAGCGCCGGTGAGCGTAAGCAGCGCATCATCGCCAGCATCGTTCATGATTTCGGGTTACGGCCGCGCCTGAACAACGACCGTGGTACAGCGCTGCTCGTGGCAGCGTCCATCTACGATGCGTGCCACTACTACCGGCTGTTTCAGAACACGAGCTTTGGCCAATACTGCGGCATCATCACCTCGTTCGAGCCGAACCACAACGCGATCTCGCGGCTACCTGCCAACAGTGACGAACGCTATAAGTTCGACACCTATACCAAGCACGTCCTCGCGCCTAAGCAGAGCACCAAGACCTACGAGCTTGAGATCAAACGGCGGTTTCGCGAGGAGCCGGCCAACTGCAAGCTGCTGATCGTGGTCAGCAAGCTGCTGACCGGCTTCGATGCGCCCTCCTGCACCTATGTCTACCTCGACAACGAGCTGCGCGATCACAACCTGTTCCAGGCCATCTGTCGCACCAATCGCCTGGATGGCGACGACAAGGATTACGGCTATATCGTCGACTTCAAGGAGCTGTTTACCGATGTGCAGCAGGCCATCGCCGTCTACAGTTCCGATGAGCTTGATATCGATAGCGGTGGCGGTTCGGACGACAACAACGTCCACATTAAGGATTGGCTCAGCGAGGGCAAGCAGCAGCTCGACGAGGCCTGGGAGGTATTGCATTACTTATGCGAGCCAGTACCGGACCCAAAAGAACTCGAGCAGTATCTCCACTACTTCTGTGGTGCCGCCGATGACCCCGAGGGGCTCAACAACACAGAGCAGCTGCGGATCAGCTACTACAAGGCGACGGCTACCTTCGTGCGCGCCTATGCGGCGCTGGCTCAGGACCTCATCGCCGCCGGTTATTCGCAGTCCGAGGCGGATGCCTTGCAGGAGGCGGTGACCTTCCATGGCGACACCCGCGATGCGATCAAGAAGCACTCCGGCGAAGAGCTGGATATCAAGCCCTACGAAGCGGATATGCGCCATCTGCTCAACACCTATATCCAAGCAGACCCAGCCGATCCGCAGGGCAACCTAAACGCCTTTACGCTGGTGGATCTCATCATCGAGACCGGCATCCACGATGCCATTGCCCGCAAGCTGAACCAGAAGGGCAAGTTATCGAAAAATGCGGTGGCCGAGGGCATCATCAACAACGTGCGCAAGACCATCGTGCGTGATCAGCTCACCGACCCGCGTTTCTACGCGCACATGTCCAAGCTGCTCGATGACCTGATCAAGCAAAGCCGGGACAGTGCCGAGAAGTACGAGGAGTTCCTGAAGAAAGCCGAGGCACTCGTTCAGCAGCTTGCAACCAAGGATTCAGGCTCGCATCCGGATGTCCTACAAGGCCGTCCAGAAGCCATCGTGCTCTACAACAACCTCGAGCAGCTCAGCACTGACGGCCTCGTCTGGCCTCACGACCCGGATGAACGGGCGATGCTCGCACTGCGCCTTGATGAAGCCATGCGACAGCATGCGCCGGCTGGCTGGAAGGGCGATCAAGCGCGCGAATCCCAAGTGCTCAACGCCTTGTTTCCGCTGCTGTCGCAGGATCGCACGGCGACGCTTTCGGTCTTTGAGCTCATCAAGAATCAACCCGGCTACTGATGACCGAGCAGATCCAACTGGGTGACATCTCGATCCTGGTCACCCGTAAGGCGATCAAGAACGTCCACCTATCGGTGCATCCACCTGATGGGCGCGTGACGTTGGCCGCGCCACTGTCGACGCGCTTAGAGGTCGCGCGTGCCTACGCGATCTCCAAACTCAGCTGGATACGCGTCCAGCAGCAACAACTGCGCAATCAGGCCCGGGAGACGCCGCGCCAATTCATCGAGCGCGAAAGCCATTATCTCTGGGGCCGCAGACACCTGCTGACCATCATCGAGCGCGATGCGAAACCAGGCGTTAGCCTGGACCATCGACGCATCAGCTTATCTGTCCGTCCTGGCAGTGACCAAGCGAAACGCGCCGAAATAATGCACACCTGGCATAAATCACTGCTTCATCAAGTCGTGCCGGGGATGATCCAACACTGGGAGCCGCGCTTAGGCGTATCCGTTGACGCATACTTTTTGCAGCGCATGAAGACGAAATGGGGTGGCTGTAACCCCGAAGCGGGGCATATCCGCCTCAACACCGAGTTGGTCAAGAAGCCAAAGGATCTGTTGGAGTACGTCATCGTTCACGAGATGACACACCTATTGGAGCCAACCCATAGTGACCGATTCATCGCACTCTTGACCAAACACTACCCAACCTGGCGCGAGGCCCGAGCAGAGCTGAACGAGCTCCCCTTGGGAGCCGAGGAATGGAACGAGTGATATTCACATTTGAGGAAGCATTCAATGCACTACCTTGACATTACGATTGAAGATCATGTGGTACCGCAACTCTTTACATCTGCACTCGAAGCCTACGAAATTGGTGATACAGTAAAAAAGAAGAAAAAAGACAAGTTAGAAACATTCGGCCTTCTTTGGGGTTATGTGATACCAGAAAGAGAAGAGCGGCGCCCGAGAGTTGTTGCTACCTTTGCCACGGTAGAAACATCCGCTCTTCGTGAAAAAGGATCAGTAGACCCTAAGCTAGAGTCACTATCGATGAAGACGGAGTTTTTACAAAAATACTGGCCGCACGTGGAGGTGGTTGGCACATTTCATTCGCATCCGTACGACTCGGTTAAGGTTGTAAACGAAGTAAAAGGATGGCGGGCCTCCTGTCCTGATGATTTTGCTGATGGAGGCGGCGATACCATTTTTTGGCCTTACATTCATGAAACTTTATTCCCAGAAACGCCTTATATGGCGCATATAATTGTAACAGTAGCCGCTATGCAAAAAAGAGGCTGGGCGCTTCCCAAAGATATCGAGGAAGGCTCAGGCATTGAATTATCAATGGGCCTGAGAAAATTATGGATCACAAGCTATGCCACGCAGAAAAACTATCTCGGCTTAGATGACGCAGACGACGATGAGATTGAAGATGACGAGGAAGATGAAGATGAAGATGAAGATGAAGATGAAGATGAAGATGAAGAGTATGTGATGATGGATGATTTACCAGCTCTCGATATCCCCTCGTTGAGCATGCGCGTAATTGCTGGGAACTGCTAAGCTTTCGAATCGATTTGCGTTTTTGGCATGGCGGCTCTTGGGTAAATGTCAGTCATGCTAAGTACACCAAGAACCGCCTTGTTCCGCCTACCATAGCGTCATACAGGTGATGAAGCCGGTTGCTCATCATTGTGTCAATCGTTCACTGCCGTCAGCCGCAAACCTGCGGTCTCTACTGCCTGAAGTGGCCAAATAATCTATCCGTTACGCCTTTAGCCTGCCGCTCCCGGCGGCAGCAAGCGTCGCGCCGTCGCTCTGCCGTGCCCCTCGACCGTCATCGCCGCCTGTACTCGTCGTGGACCCCCGCGGTCCGCTCGGTTGCCATCCTCGACCGCCCGCGTTAGCTGCCCGCCCGGTCACGCCCCTTGCGTGCTGCTCCCGGCAGCCGCAAGGGTCGCGCCGGGCTATTCAGTGCCTAACTCGACCGTTCTCGCTAGCCTCACTCGACGTGGACCCAACCGGCGAGCTCGATACCAGCCAACAACCGACATCGCCAGCCGCCCGCTCCGTCACGGCTCTTGCTTGCCTCTCCCGGCGGCAGCAAGAGCCGCGCCGTCGCTAGGCCGCAGACCGATCACCCTCGTCGCCAGCGCTGCTGCTTATCTGGCGTCGTCGGTTGCACTGTCGTCGCTCGACGCCCGTCCTGCTGCACTGCTATCCCTTGATCGCCGTCCTGCTGCTCCTCCTGCTGTGCTGCCGCCGCCCCTTGAGCACCCGCCTGCTGCTGCTCCTGCTGCTGTTCCTCCTGCTGCTGCGCTGCTGTCTCAGCCCGAACCGCCCGCGCCGAGTCGCCTTGCCTTGAGCCTTGATGGTGACGAGGGCAGCGTTGCGGCACGCTCGACGCCAGCCAATCAGCGCCGACGCCTGCTGCCAGATGCTGCCGCGCTCTGGGGTTCCTGTTCGTCTTGCTCCTGAGACGGTGTGCCGTCCTGGCAATCGGCGCGCTCCCGGCGCGCACTAGGCAGTAGAAGAGCCCATCCCTGGAGGCTCCGCCCCGTCCATCGCTGTCGCTCGGCGGCGCTCCGCGTAGCTCGGCTCCTGCCTCGCAGGCTCCCTGCCGAAGATCGCCCGGCATCCTTGCCCGGCTCGATCGCGACTCCTCGCCGGATGCCAAAAGCCTGGCGGCTTCCGGCATCCGGCATCGCGCACCACCCCAGCGAGCTTGCCCTCCTTGGCGAAACGCACGGCCGCAGCCGCACCTCACTCACTCGCTCCGCCTTCGTTCCGCAAGCTCCACTCTCGGCTCCGGTCGCTCGTTCGGCGACGTCTGCCGCCTTAGCACGCCCGTTCCCGACGGGCAGGGCTCCCAGCCAGAAGAGCCGCAGGCTCCCTGCCAGCGGGCACCTACGGTGGTCCGGCGCGGCTTGCTCCCGGCAAGCGGCGCCGGGCTCGGCTCCTGCCTCGCTGTCGTTGGCCGCTGGCCCAGCGGCACGAGAAGAGTTGGATGGTGGGTGGTGATCGCTCATCGCGTCTCGCTTGCTCCGCGCCGGGCGCCTGGCTGCCGCTCGGTCGCTGGCCCAGCGCCCCAGCGGCGCCGGCCCCGCCACTCCGCGCGCTCAATCTCGCTCGCGCTGAACGCTCAGCCCTGGCCCCGGGTACCGTTCCGGTCCCGGCGCCCGGTCTGGCGTCAGCACTTCGCTACCGTCGGTGTTGCCTGATCTGCAGCGTCGCAGGCTGAGAGGAGGACGCAGACCTCGCCGCTCGCGCCGGACGCTCGGCCCAGCGCGCGTGTTGTCCCAACCCGCACACTGGTCCGGCACCGGCACTTCGCTAGCCTCAGCGTTGGCTGAGAGGCAGTAGAAGCCGCTCCTCAGCCACCCTCCGCCCATGCCCTCCGCAAGCTCCGGGCATCGGCTCCAGGCGGCCTCGTCGCGGCTGTCCGGCGGCTCTCTCGGTGCTCATCCGGCCCGCTTCGCGCCGGGGACTCGGCTCCGCGTCCGGTGTTGGCCCAACCCCGCACGCTCCACCGGCCCCGGCACTGCGCTCTCTCATCGCAGGCTGAAAGGCGGCAACGCCGCTCGTCGGCGACCCTCCGGCCGCGGGTGCTGCGCGCGGCTCCGCTACGCCCTCCGCGTTTTTCCCTCCGATCCGGCCCGGCACCTGTTCCGCTCCACCGGCCCGGCTGAGCGGCGCCGGTCACGCCCCTTGCTCGGGTCCCCTCCGCGCCGTGCGGGTGGTTGATCTCCTTGGCACGCACCGCGCTCCGGGGGCAAGGGGCGCGCCCAACGCCGGCTGTTTAGATATCGGGCCGGTTCCACTGCACAGGCGCCAACCCTCCGCTCCAGAAAAAACGCTCCGGGTCTCCGCTCCACCGTGCTCGCACCCGCCGCCTCCGGGCCACCTCCTCGCGGCGGGCTCCCTGCCCGAGTCGGCACGATCCCTGTGCCTGGCTAGCGAAGAGCCTGACGCTGCACACGGGGGATCGCGCTATCATCATGTGCCGACACGAGGAGCCAGCAATGCGCATCAAAAACCTGCTGAACAATCGCGAGTACGACGCCACTTTGACTACCGAGCACGCGGCCTCGAGCTTCGGCCAAGCTGTGGTCATCGTCGAGGGCGATGCCATCGATCCGGTCGGTGTTGAGATCATCGAGATTAACGATGCCGAGCGCGAGCAGTTGCCGCCGCAATGGCAAGCGGTCCTGCGCTAGGCGCGCCAATTAGCGGGAAGCGCCATTTTTTGGCCACATTTGGTAAACAGACCCGTTCCCTGAGCGCATCGGCCTTGAACATCATCCTGATCGATTACGAAAGCCTACAACCGGCAGATCTTGCCGGCCTGGAGGGCGAGGATGTGCGGGTCCTGGTGTTCGTCGGCGCTCAGCAGAACCGCATCCCCTTCGACTTTGCCGAGGCGATGCAACAGCTTGGCGAGCGAGCCCGCTATGTCAAGATCGGTGGTACCGGTCGCAACGCGCTCGATTTCCACTTAGCCTTCTATCTCGGCGAGCTAACCCAACAGTATCCGGGCGGGGCCTTTCGGATCGTCTCCAAGGACAGCGGTTTCGATCCCCTGATCGAGCATCTTCAGGCCCGTGGATTTGATGTGGAACGCTGCCAAGCGCTCCCGGTGCAGATAAGAGTCCCTGAGGAACAGGTCACGCAAACTGCCAGTTGAATCGCCTAAACAAACCCAAACAGGCAGTCGTAGAGACAGCAGACATATTGCGGCTGATAGCGCTTCATGTAAGCGTTATATTCCTCATCGGACAGGTCGTCGATATCGTCGTCGTCTTCGTCGTCTCCGTCGTCATCGCTCCACATCGGATGTGTGATGAAGGGCACGTCTTCCTTCAGCGCCTCAAGATCGAATTCCTGCAGATCGAGCCTCTGGCCTAACGCGCGTACCGCCTGCACGAGCGAAGCCCAAGGCTCGAAGGCCGTTTCGTGCAGGAAGCTCTTGGTCTGCAGCCCGTCGTCGTATCGTCCCTTGGCCTTGTCGCCGTAGGTATCCGGGTTGAACCAAGTTTCCTGGATGTCGATGAAGAGGGCGGGCAAGATGGTCGAAACCTTGAATGCCAAAGCAACCTGAGGTTCGCCGGCAACACGCAAAGCCTCAATCTTTTCAGTCCGGTTATCGCAGAAGGACCAGTGCGCCGGTTCTCCAAGGCGATACACTGGAAACTCGACCACATGCGGCGTATCAGACCAGATATCAGGCCCCTGGCAATAGAAACCGTGCGCGGCGAGGATCGGCTGTAGTTCATCCCAGAAGCTACGCGCCGGTTCTAGGTCGGCCTGATCCTGCGCGACCACACCATGAAGGCCAGCCGGATAGCAAAGGCGTAAGCGCTGTTCGAAGGCATGATCCATCGCGTTTTACTCCCTGAGTCTTAGCAAGTCTGCATGGAGGAGGCCGCACAAGCGGAGACCGAAGCTGCCGTTTGCCCCAAAGAAGGTCGATAGTCAACGGAAAAGCGCTCTAACCTCCTCGGGAGTTGCCCAAGAGATGCCTTCGCTATAGCTCATCGGATCAACGCCCAAGAGCCCGCAATGTTTTTCGTAGTTGTCCCAGGTAACGCGACCAAGCGGCCCCTGCCGCCATTCCCAACACTCGACACAGCAGCGATCAACCTCATCCGGATAATTCTGCTCAAGAAGCCCTAGAGCCTGTTCCGGACTCTCAGCCCAGCAGTCCTCACGGCCTTTAGGATCGATCACCTTAAAGCGCATGACGATTGGCAAACTCATCCGATAACCTCAAAGATCGACTTCTGCACCCTTGCTGGTTGTAAGGTCTTGGCGGCCTCAAGACGATGAACACTGAGGCGCTTTAATCCGCGTTGGTGGAGATTCTCAGCGCGGGCCAACGAAGGCGAGGGTAGCACGCACCGACAAGCCGATACAGTTTTGAGATCCCAGTCCGTCATCTGCCACGGGTCGGCTTTGCTATCGCCCCTTGGCTGGACTTGCCTTTTGTCGGCACTGTTTATCTGCTCAGCGTTGGGCGCGTCCGGGACGGCCTGCGTAACTGGGTTGCGAGCGAAGCCCGAACGCTGCATCGCGTCATTGTATCAGGCGGCAGAAAAACAGAACCCCTGTCGCTTTCGCGCAGGGGTTCCTCGTGACGCAGTGTTCCGAGGTTCAGGGGTGCCCAGCGAGCCACCAACCAAGCCTGAATCGACTTCTGCGCCCTTGCTCGCTGTAAGGTCTTGGCGGCCTCAAGACGATAGACACTGAGGCGCTTGTTCCGCGCTGGTGAAAGTTCTCAATGCGGGCCAAGAAGACCGAGGGTAGCACGCACCGACAAACCGTTACAGTCTTGAGATCCCCGAATTGACGGGACTGTATTCGAGTGTGAAGCGTCCGCTTCCTGGCAGAACGGAGACAAACGCAGCCTCAGAATATCGCTACGTAATCGACGCATCCACCATCGGCACTGCCTCAACAGAGAGCGCCCGCAGGTTCAGCAGAATCTGCTTGCAACACAACTCGACCGTTCGGCATTGAATCTCTTCGCGCCAAACACGCGCGCTTTCCGATCCACACATGTAAGGCGCGGCGAGCGCCTTGGCATCTGCCACCCCAAGCACAAATGCGAGATGCGCCGCGGCATGAACGGACTCATGGACGATGGTCAGCTCCGTCAAACCTTCACGGATCAGATGGATGTCGGCCAGCAATCCGCTGCGCTGATTGGAGGCGTTACGCGGCATGACGCAGCCGTAAAAAACTTGTTTGCTGCGCGATCGGTTAAAGCGCATAAACTGCTGGCTATCGCGGTGCAGGTAGCAGTGAAAGTACCACTGTGGCGACAGGCTCTTAACCTGGAACATCAGGGTCAGCGCGCCATCAAGCGCGATCGAAAACACCCGACCCGACGGTGCGCCGGTCTCCGTATCAACCACGCCAAGCAAGCGCTTGCGCCAGTTCAGATGACGCTGTTGGCGTGCGTCCAACAGGCGCTCCGGCGTCTCACCGGCCAGCAGCGCGATTTGCTGCTCATGCACTAATCGGGGGTCAGTTCTGCCCTTGACCAACGTCTTCTCCCGCAGCAGCCGTAACCGAAACGCGCCGAGCAACAATCAACATCGCCGACCGGCCAGATGCAAGTCAGGCGTCCAACACGGAGGCCAAGCCCAGCGCTTGTTGGCCGTTATACTCAAGATCGCGACGCCAAACAATCAACCGCCCAGCGGCATTGGCAGACCCCCGTCACTGCCCCGGCAACGCAAGGAGCTGACCCCCATGCTCGATCTCTCCGGCCTGCAGCAGTACCTGCCAGTCTCGCATCTCGACTCAGAGACCATCGGCTGGATCGACGGTCTCGCCGACAAGAGTCCCCACTACTGGGTGCCCTCCCAGATCACCCTCTTGGAGCCGCCAGCAGCCCAAGCCGCGCCCTATGTCGACCCACTGACGGCAATGATCGTGCTCTTCAGGGCGCAAGGCGAAACCTTCGAGGCTGCCTCAGCCCGTGCCGAGGCCGAGTATGCGGCACTGCGCCCAAGCCTGCCGCTGATCGAACGGGTTCGCTTTTTCGGTATCTGCGACCCCGATACCCCTGAGTGCATGCCATTGCCGCGCCTGCTCGAGCACCTTCAACATCGTCGCCTCATCAGCGAGCCGCTGAGTGCCTTTCTCGCGCGCGTGCTCGATGCACTCGCCTGCGCCGCGCTCTTTCGCAATCCTGAGCGTCCCGATGCGCCCTGGACCTTGGCAACACGCCCCGATCAACCGCCCGCCAAGGCGATGATCTCATTCATCCCTGGCCCGCCGTGGCGGTGCGACATGGATACGCCAGAGGGCATGGCCGCTTTCGCCGAGTGGCATCAGCATCTGCGGCCGATCGTCGGGCGCTTGGAGCAGACACTGGGTAAAACGCTCTACGAGTTTCGGGATTTTGACGATGAGTTTGCCGACGACTACGGCCACCGCTTCCTCGAACTCTACTGTTGCTGTCGCTCGCACCCCGAAGCGGCCTTTGTGCAGTTCCTGTTGGAGGCCAGCGGGGCCGAGGATCTCGGCACGCTCAAGGCGGCCTTGATCGACCCGGAGAACTACCGCCATCCCTTCGAGATGAACTACAACTCGTGCGACGACTTCACAACACGGGCGCTCAAGTTCAACTATCCGCAGGCCGATGCGTGCTGATTGACTGGGGTGTTGCTCTCCTTGTGTCAAGGCTCATGCGTCGCGCTGTGCTTATCTCGATGGGTCAACGCACCCGCTCGCCTGAGCGTGATCAGATAGTCTGGCGGATGCTTGCCGTACTTCACGGCGAGTCTGGACAGAAACTCGAGCCAGGTTTCTTCAGAGGCCCGGTCCTGTTCTGTGGGCTCTTCCGGTAAGTTCAGGTCGTACTCGTCGTAACGATAATCGAACTCGGCCCAGCTGTAGAGCGGTTCTCCCAAGTCATGCTCTTTGTTCGGATCAGCCCCGCGCGATAACAAGTAGTCGATCAGGCGAGCGTCTTTGGCGATCACACAGGCAAAGAGCACACCGCTTCCTTGCGGCTCCGTGTAAGTCGGATCTGCCCCGGCATCGAGCAAGTCCGCCACCATCAGAAATCGGCTCTCCGGTTCGTTCCAGCTAACACAAACCTTAATCAGCGCCGATTCGCCGTACTCGTCAATCGCGCTTGGGTTAGCACCTCGCGCAAGTAGCGTCTTGACTTGCGCCACATCCTCAGACTCAATCGCCGCGAAAAGCTGCAGGTTGTGATCATCCATCGTACTTACTGGGTCCTCTGCAAAACCAGGTCAGTGCTTATCATATCTGGGCGAACTCGCCAGTTCGAAGCTGCTCAATCGCGGGCCAACGGGCTATACTGTCTATAAATACAGTCTCCGGAGATCCCGCTCCATGCACCACCACGATCGGCATCCGAACGGCGGCCGCGGAAACGACAGCAAGCCCAAAGGCGGATGACCCGAAGCTCGGCCAACTGGACCGCCAACCCTGGAGGCTACGACGCGCTGCACTGCGAGCGCCAGGTCTGGCCGAGCGACAGCCCGCACGGCATCCCCAACCTGCAACCCCAACGCTTCGACCTCCCGCCCAACCTCCGTCTGCTCCCGTACCGCTCCCGCCTCGATCGCCTCGACCGATCCCGCGACTGCTGCCACTTCTACCTCGACGACTACCGCTTTGAATCGACCTGGACCCGGCTCGACGTGGGCGCGCGCCATGTCGCCGGCTACTTCGCCACGCTAACCCCCGATTTCAGCCTCTATCCCGACTGGCCGATCGCCGCACAGCTCTGGAACACCTACCGCAGCCGCTGGCTCGGGCGCTTCTGGCAGGAGGGCGGTCTGCGCGTGATCCCCACCGTGAACTGGAGCGATCAGCGCTCGTTCGCCTTCTGCTTCGACGGCATCCCACCCGGCCAGATCCTCAGCATCGGCACCGCCGACTGCCGCCGCGCCCACGTCCAACGACGCTTCAACGAGGGCCTTGCGGCGATGCTCGAGCGCCTGCAGCCCTCTCTCCTGATCGTCTACGGTCGCCTGCAGCCTCAGCAGCGCTACCGCATCGAGCGCACCGGCTGCCAACTCCTCGAGATCGCCCCCGCCTGGGAGCGGTTACGCCAGTTCGCCAAACCGACCCCAGGGCTCGCTGCATGAACATCCTCTGCGTCTACCCCGAGTTCCCCGATACCTTCTGGTCGTTCAAGCACGCGCTGAAGTTCGTCAACAAGAAGACCGCTTACCCACCGCTCGGCCTGCTGACCGTCGCCGCGATGCTGCCCGAGGCCTGGGATAAGCGCCTGGTCGATCTCAACGTCCGAGCGCTGCTCAATGAGGATTTGGTGTGGGCCGATGTCGTCTTCATCAGCGCCATGACCGTGCAGCGCGAAGCCGCGCGCCGGGTCATCATCCAGTGCAACACCGCCGGGGTTGCCGTGGTCGCCGGTGGACCGCTGTTCACGATGGAGTTCGAGGAGTTCAGCGGTGTCGAACATTTCATCTTGAACGAGGGTGAGCTGACCCTGCCGCCGTTCCTGGCCGACCTGGCCAAGGGCGAACCGCACCACGTCTACCGCTCGTCCGAGTTTCCCGACATGGCGCTCTCACCGCCGCCGCTCTGGTCGCTGCTCCACCTGGCCGATTACGCATCGATGTCGGTGCAGTTCTCGCGCGGTTGCCCGTTCAACTGCGACTTCTGCAACGTGACGGCCTTGCTCGGTCGCAAGCCGCGGATCAAATGCACCGAGCAGGTGATCGCTGAACTGGACGGGCTCTATCAAGCCGGATGGCGCGGGCCGGTGTTCTTCGTCGATGACAACTTCATCGGCAACAAGCGCTATCTCAAGCAGGCCCTGTTACCGGCGATCATCGCCTGGCGCCAAGACAAAGCTGGTTTCTCCTTCTCCACCGAGGTCTCGATCAATGTCGCCTCCGATGACGAGCTGATCGACCTGCTGGTTCGCGCTGGCTTCAACAAGGTCTTCATCGGCATCGAGACGCCCGGCGATGAGGGCCTGTCCGAGTGCGGCAAGGGCCAGAACGTCAACCGTGACGTGATCGCCGACACCAAGCACCTACAGCGCTCGGGACTGGCGGTGCATGGCGGCTTCATCGTCGGCTTCGATAGCGATGGCGCCGACATCTTTCAGCGTCAATTCGACTTCATCCAGCAAAGCGGCATCGTGTTCGCCATGATCGGCATGCTGCAGGCACCGCCGGGCACTGAGCTCTATGCACGCTTGGAGAAGGAGGGCCGGCTACTTGGTGCGATCTCCGGCGACAACATCAACGGCGGCACCAACATCCTTCCGCGCATGGGTCTCGACGTCCTAGAGGAAGGCTATACCGCGCTGTTCGATCGCCTGTACTCGCCGCAGGGCTATTGCGCGCGCGTGAAGACCTTCCTCAGCGAGTGTCAGGCTCACGCCTGGAAACAGCTGCACGCGACGCCAGAATCGAAAGCTCATGATGAACCCTCCTTGTCGATGAATGGACAAGCCGGATCGGGCCGCTCGCCGAATGAAGTGGCGATGATGACACACACTGACCGCCTCGAGCAGAGCACTCGGCTATACTGTCCTTTTAAATAGTCAGCGTGCCTACCCTGAGCCATCCCATGCCTGAGCGCGTCATCCGGCCGAATCCTGCACGTCTCGAGCCCGGCCTGGGTGTCATCGCCAACCGCGTTCACAGCCTCACGGCGTCCAAGCCACCGGCCGCTACCACCGCCGAACCCCTCGGCGCCCTGTGCAGCCTCGCCACCCGCAGCCATCGACCGCTGACCCGGCTGCGCTGGCCGGTGCAGGCGGGCTTTCCCTCGCCGGCCGAGGACGACCAGGACGCGGCGATCGATCTCAACGAACTGCTCGCCCCGCATCCGGAGGCCTGCTTCCTGCTGCGGGTGCGAGGCTGCTCAATGGTGGACGCCGGAATCGACGACGGCGACCTGCTGCTGGTGGACCGGGCGCTCGAGCCCAGCCATGGGCGCATCGTCATCGCCGTGGTGGACGGCGAGTTCACCGTCAAGCGGCTGCACCGCCAAGCCCAGGTGGTGCGGCTGGAGGCCGCGCACGCGCAGTATCCGGCCATCGAGCTCAAGGACGGTCAGGAGCTGCAGGTCTGGGGCGTGGTCACGCGCGTGATCAAGTCGGTCTGAGCGACGGCTGCCGGCATGCCCGTCGCGCTGGTCGACTGCAACAGCTTCTACGCGTCCTGCGAGCAGGTGTTCCAGCCGCGGCTGCAGGGCAGGGCGGTCGTCGTGCTCTCCAACAACGACGGCTGCGTGGTGGCGCGCTCGCGCGAGGCCAAGGCGCTCGGGATCAAGATGGGCGAGCCCTGGTTCCAGGTCCGGCGCCGGCTGCAAGGGCAGGGGCAGGGGCAGGGGCAGGCAGAGGAGGTCACCGCGCTGTCGAGCAACTACGCGCTCTATGCCGACATGAGCAACCGCGTCATGCGCATCCTGGGTCGCTTCAGCCCGCGCCAGGAGGTCTACTCGATCGACGAGAGCTTCCTCGAGCTGGACGGACTGCCCGAGCCGCCCGAAGTCATCGGCCAGCGGATTCGCTCGACGGTGCTGCGCTGGACCGGGCTGCCGGTCTGTGTCGGCATCGGCCCGACCAAGACCCTGGCCAAGCTCGCCAACCATCTCGCCAAGCAGGACCCGGCCTGGGCCGGGGTCTGTGATCTCGCGGTGTTGGATGCCGGCGAGGTCAAGCGCCTGCTCGCGCCGGTGCCGGTGGGTGAGGTCTGGGGGGGCGGTCAACGGCTGGCGCATCGCTTGGGCGCCTTGGGTATCCTGACCGCACTGGACCTGCGCCGCGCGCCGTCCAAGCGCATCCGCCAGCACGCCTCGGTGATGCTCGGGCGCAACCGTCTCGAGCCTCGAGGAGCTGACCGAAGCGATCACCAGCTTCACCAGCCGCGCCGCCGAGAAGCTGCGCGCCCAGCAGGGCGAGGCTGCGGCGATCATGGTCGAGATCCGCAGCCGTGCCTTTCGCCGTGATGCCGCAGCCTACGCCGCCAGCCGGTGGTACCGCTGGCCGCCCCGACGGCGGACACGCGCGCGCTGGTCGCCGCCGCCCGCGCTGGGCTCAACCGCCTTTACAAGCCGGGACCGTCTTACGTCAAGGCCGGGGTGATTCTGCTGGATCTCACCCGTGCCATAGAGCGACAGCCGGACCTGTTCGCCGATCCCTCCGCCGTTGACCGCAGCCAGGCGCTGATGGCGACCCTGGATCAGATCAACCGCCGCTTCGGTCGCGGCAGCCTAACGCTGGCGAATGCGCGCCCGGCACCGCATTGGCGCCGACGCGAGCAGTTCCGCGCACCGCGCTACACCACGCGCCTCGACGAGCTGCCGGTGGCCCACTGCTGAGGCGGAAACGACGGGCGTGTGGCGTCATAGGCGCTAATCAGACGAGGATACCTAACGCAGCGCACGGCGCCTCGACCGGACCCGCCGCGTCCGACCCGTCAGCCACGGCTGCTATGCTGAGCGGATGAGCAAGTCCGAACACCCCAACAACCGGCCCCTCCGCTATCCAAAGGCGCGTCTGTCACCGGCGAAAGAGGATCGGCTGCTGATCAAGATCGCCCGCGCCGAGGTCGAGGCCGGCGACATCGCCCCGGTGCTGCAGCAGCTCGAGTTCATGACCGAGACCCGCGAACTGGCCGAGCGCTGGGAAGGCCGGGTTGCGATGGTCTTCGCCGGCTGGGACGATGATCCGCGCGAGGTCGTCGAGATTCCTGAGGTCCGGCGCTACTTCGCCAGCCTCACCGAGGCCTGGCCCTATTGGCTGCACTTTATCGAGAAGGTCGGCGACAGCCTGCCGCTGGTGCTCGGGCTGCTCTGCCTCGGCCATCGCGAGGCCATCGCCCCGGGTCTGATCGGCTGGGCCTTCGACGACCTAGAGGAGGTGCGCAAGCAGCTGCTGCTTCTGTTTCTGCGTCAGAACGCGCTCTATGAGCGCCTTGGGCTCTCGGAGTCGATGAACCAGCGCATCACCGAGGAGGTTGCCCAGCTGCTCGAGTCCGTGTTCTCTGGCGCGCCACCACCGGCAGCGCCGGGATGACCGAACCGGCTTCGGGTCTCGATGGCCCGGCCTTGCTGATCCAGCACCGCCGCGCCAACCGGCTCGATTGAGTGCTGATACTCGGGCACTGAAGTATAGGCACGCTCCCTGGTTTCGCGCGCCCCACGCTAGCAACCTCGGTTTGAATTATCCGTGCTCAGCCCAACGCGAGCCCTCGGGCGGATAATCCAGAGTCCCGGTGATGCGCTTGCGTTGGGCCTCGTCCATGTCGGGAAACGGCAGCTCATGCGCGGCAGCCCATTCGCGCACGCGCCGTTCGGCCGCCGCGCGCGCGTCGGCATCGAGCCCGCTGTCGCGAGCCATGTAAAGGGTCTGCGCCGGCAGCGCAAAGCCGGTGCCGGCCTGCTGGATCGCCTGCATCACGCGCAGCATGATGTCTTCCTGAATGGCCAGGAATTCGGTGTAGGAGGTGGTGCGGATGTAGGCGCGCAGCTCCAGCGTCAGCGCCTGGTCGCGAAAGCCGAGAAAGCGCGCGCGAATCGGGTATTCCTCGGTGTGAATCGTCATCGGATGCGCGTGTAGCAGCTCGCGCAGGGTCGCGAGCAGATAGCGCAGTTGATCGGCGCTGGTCTCGTAGCGCAGCGGTAGGCGTTGCTGGAGCAGAAAGCGCTCGCAGGCGCTGAGGTTGACGATATTGCGCTCGGCCAGATCGGCGTTCGGAATGGTGATCAGCGAGCGATCGAACTGTCGGATCTTGGTCGAGCGCAGGCCGATCGCCTCGACGGTGCCGACCGGATTCCAGCCCTGACCATGGCGCTCGTCGAACCGGCACAGGTCGCCGACGCGGATCGGTCGATCGGCGAACAGGTTCAGCGCGCCGATGAAGTTCTCCAGCGTTGGCCTTGCGGCGAGCGCGATCGCCAGGCCACCGACCCCGGCGCCGGCGACCAGGCCATAGACCGGAATCCCGAGATCCTGGGCGGCGGCAAACAACAGCCCCAGCACCGTGAACAGCGCAAAGACGCGCGCGACCCAGCGGATCAGGCTGGCATCGGCGTGCTCGGTCTTGCGCCCTGGCGCGGCGATCAGCGCCTCGGGAATCCAGCGTGCGACCAGCAACACCAGCCAGATCAGCGCCAGCACCCGGGTCAGCTCGGCGAGGTAGTCGGGCCAGGCGATCACCAGACCCGTGACCTGCACCTGGTCATCGAGAAAGCGGCGCAGCAGGGGCATCCAGAACAGCAGGGTCAGTGGTGCGCTCAGGCGTCGCAGTAAGGTGCTAGGGTGGGCATCCCAGGCACGGCGGTGCGCCCAACGCAGCACCAGTCCGAGCAGGACCAAGGTCAGCGCCAGACTGACCACGAGCATCGCCCATTTCCACAGCACCTGGCCGGCGATAGGCTGCCGCGCCCAGTCGGGCAAGCGCTCGATCAGGTGCGGCGGTAGCATCCAGCCGGAGAAGCCGAGCGCTGTGGCGCTGAGGTCTCTGACGTTGTCGATACGTGAGGAGCGGCGATAGGGCAGCTCCCGCGCCAGCTCAGCGTAGCTGCGCGCCGAGGCGACCGTCTCCGGGCTGAACAGGAACTCGCCCGTGCGTGGACCCTCTTCGACGCGCGCGATGACGATGCTGGTATCAGGGAGACGCCAGCGCGCGGGTTGATCAGCAAGTGGGCCACCGCTGCTGAAATCGGCCGCCTCCGGGATCAGTTCGGCCTCGGGCAGATCGACGCGGGCGATGATCTCCCAGAGCCAGATGATGGTGGCGGTGGCGATCTCGTGCTGTGCTGCGGGTGGCACGTTGCTCAGATCCATCAGTTGCTTGCCCTGCTCGACGGCGCGCAAGAAGGTCTGCTGGCGTTGCGCGCTGGGCGCCTCGCGATAGGCAGCATACTGCTCGGCGATCTGATCGGTGAGTCGGCGAAAGCTGTCGAAGGTTGCCCGTGGCGAGCTGGTGTCGGGTGGGCTGAGCAGGCTGGTGCTGGCGCTGGTGGCGAGCGCCGGGGAGGTGATGGCGGTGTAGAAAAACGCCACGCATAGCATCCAGCCCAGTTTCCAGTAGGGCCTCCAGCTCAGCAGCGATGCGAACGTGGTGGGCTGCCTCAGATTCACGCGGACAGCATGATGAGAGTTGGCATTGCATTAATCGCTGCAGTGGATTGCTAAGTCGGCAGCATAGCCGATCACTAGGATGAGCGTTTAACCGGTGCTCAAGTCGGCTGAGTCTGAAAGGGTTCCAATCCGTCCACGCCCGGTTCGCTTCACCTCCAGCATGGCCAGATCGGCCTGATGCAGTAAGGCATCCAGATCCAGGGGCTGGTCGGCACGCAGGCAGGCGACGCCGATACTGGCGCTCAGGCTCAAAGGCTCGCCATGATCGTTGAGGATCTTGGCCGCCCGGATCTCCTCCAGAAGGCGTTCGGCGAGGCCAAGCGCCGCTGTTTGATCTTGACTGATGAGCACGACGAATTCATCACCGCCCCAGCGGCCAACGACGTCCTCGGCGCGGGTGACCCGGCTGCAGCAGGCGGCAAAGGTCTTTAGGGCGCGATCGCCGACATGATGACCATGGGTATCGTTGATGGTCTTGAAGCGATCGACATCGACCATCAGCAACGCGATCCAGCCCTGAGTCCGCTGCGCCCGGGCGATCTCGCGTTCCGCCAGCGCGGCGAAGTAGGAACGGTTGGCGATCCCGGTCAAGGGGTCCGTGCGCGCCTGCTGATGCAATGCGTTGCGCCCTTCGAGCAAACGCAGGTAGTTGCGCAGGGCGATAAACCCCAGCGCCATGATCAGGGTCCAGCCCAACACCGCTAGCCAGGCCAGACGATACCAGTCCGCCAACCAGTTGGCGCGATCGATGCCGAGGATGATCGTATAGGGGGTCCCCTCGATCTTCAGTGAGCCGAAGTAGCGGTTTTTTTGATCCAGTGGAGAACGCACAGTGGCGACCCGAAAGCGTTCGTCAGAGGCGAGGAAGTCGCTCAGATTTGGGTTGTCGACCAACTGTCCAATCGCCTGCGGCAACGGCGGGTAGCGCGCCAGCAGCATGTGTTGGTCGTCCACGATCGCCAGGGAATCGAGGCGACCTGTGCCCATGCGGGCCAGCCATTGACTGAAGAACTCGAGATCCAGGGCAATGGCGACCAGGCCGAGAAAGCGCCCGTCTTCATCCCGTAGAGCGCGTGCATGGGTCACATTCACCGGGCCGACATTGGAGCGATAGCCGCGCGTCACCAGGCTATCGAGTTCGGGATCGGCCTGCAGCCGCTGACAGTATTCGCGCTCGCTGGCGTCGTAACCGAGCCTGGCGTTGCCATGTGTGACCACGCACTGGCGATTGAACGCGCCATACAGGAAGGCGTAGGGAAAGGTCTTGTAGCGTTGCTCGAGCCGTTGGCTCAGATCGGCATGGGCCTCGGGGTCGGGATGGGGATAGCGCAGGTCATCGGGGTCGATCTGGCCGGCCATGTCCCGCAACAGGTAATCCGAGGCGACAAAGGCGCCGCGAATCCATTCGGCGATCAGTTCCGAAGAGAATGCTAGGCGGCTCTCCTGGAGTTCCAGGGACCGCTGATACGACGACCAGAGGAACAGGCCCAGGAGAAGACTCGACAGCCCCAACAACAGCGCATAGGTGGCGAGCCCTGAGCTCCTTTTTTGCAACTGACGACTCCTGACTAACCTAAACCCGGGATGATACCGACGACCTTGCTTGATGTCACAAGCCGGTCGGCTGGGCTGCTAAACTGGCCCCATCGTCTCGGCGATCAGAGCGCAACCCATGCCTGGTCGCGCGACGCATTGCACCGAGGGCTGTTGATCTTCAACCATGTGGTATCCCCTAAACATCGCGTTCTTGATCCTGATGTGTTTCACCACCGCAATGGCCGCGAGCGCCGACTCTTCGGCGCCAGCGCCAGCGCCAGCGCCAAAACCAACGCCAACGCACAGAGTCCTGTTCGAGGCGGTGCGCGTCTTCGACGGCACCGCCGAGCAGCTTACCGAGCCGATGCAGGTGTTGGTGGTGGGCAACCGCATCGTCCAGCTCTCGGCGGAGCCGATCGCGCCGCCAGCCGAGCTCGAGCTGACCTGCATCCAGGGCGCTGGCCGCACCTTGATGCCGGGGCTGATCGATGCGCACACCCATGTGATGTACGCCACCCTGTCGCAGCAGGCGATCCTCACCAGCGATCTCGGTTTCCTCAATGTCGCCGCGACCAAGGCGGCGGCGGACATGCTACTGCGCGGCTTCACCAGCATCCGCGATCTCGGTGGTCCGGTGTTCGGGCTCAAGCGCGGCATTGACCTGGGGCTGGTGCCGGGGCCGCGCATCTGGCCGGCAGGCGCCTTCATCTCCCAGAGCGGCGGTCATGGCGACTTCCGCCTGCCGAGCGAGCTGCCGGCCGCGCCGGATGCCTTCTCGTTCAGCGAGCGGGTTGGTGCTGCGGTGATCGCCGATAGCCCCGATGCGGTGCGCAAACGCGCCCGTGAGCAGCTGGCATTGGGCGCCTCGCAGATCAAGCTGATGGCCGGTGGCGGTGTCGCGTCGAGCTACGACCCGCTCGATGTGACCCAGTACACGGTGCCGGAGCTGCGCGCTGCAGTCGAGGCGGCGGAGAACTGGGGCACCTATGTCGCCGTGCATGCGTACACGCCGCGTGCCGTGCGTCAGGCCATCGAGGCGGGTGTGGCGAGCATCGAGCACGGCCAACTGTTGGATGAGGCGACGGTGCGGCTGATCGCCGAGCAGGATCTCTGGTGGAGCCTGCAGCCGTTCATCGATGATCAACCCTCGCCCTATGCCGAGGGTTCGATGAACCGGCGCAAGCAGCTGGCGATGTACGCCGGCACCGATCGCGCCTATCGGCTGGCCAAGCAGTTTGGCGTCAAGACCGCCTGGGGCACCGATATCCTGTTCAATGCCGAGAATGCCAAACGACAGGGCGCCAAGCTGGCCGCGATGACGCGCTGGTATACGCCGGCCGAGGCGCTGCGCATGGCGACTGCGGACAATGCCGAGCTGTTGGCGCTCTCCGGTCCGCGCAGTCCTTACGAGGGCAAGCTGGGGGTGGTCGAGGAGGGCGCACTGGCGGATCTGCTGCTGGTCGATGGCAATCCGCTCGAGGATCTGTCATTGGTTGCCGATCCCGCTAACAACTTCTTGGTGATCATGAAAGATGGATCGATCTACAAGAACACAGCGGTTCAGTCGCTACAGCAGAAATAGCGTTGTCAGCCCAAGGAAGATTAAGAATCCCCGGAGTCGGTCAGGACCGTGATCATCACCGAGCTACCCCAACTAAGCGTGGGGTCTTGGCCCAACCGTTGACGCAGCCGTGGGACTGCTTGCCGGCATGATCCGGCAACGCATCGAAACGACGCAGATAACGCGCTACCACATTCAGCGTCACATGCTCGCGGACTTTGACCAGATGCGTCCGAGACCTTGAGCAGGATGTCACCATGAGTCAGGTCACACGGACAGCCACACCATCTTCTCTCCCATCACCGTCCTGGTGCACTGACCGAAAAGCGTAGCGATCGTACCGGATCAATCCATTCACAGCCATTGTGGACAATCCTGCTCAGTCGACGGCTGTTTCAGCAGAAGCACAATCGCCACCCATGCTGTCCTCGTGGTGAGATTCACCGAGTGCATCCAGCCACAGGCACAGCAAATCCTTGCGCAGCGCCCGGCCCCCGGCGGCATTGGTCATCACCACCAGTCCGACTCCACGCTCCGGAATGAGCGCGATCAGATTGTGCCAGTTGGGCAGATTATCGCCAGGGTGATAGGCCAGCTGCCGGCCACTGGCGAGTGGGTAGAGCGCCATGCCCAGCCCATACCGCGAGCCCTTAAAGACCAAGTCATTGTCCGAATTGGGCATGGGGGTCAGCAGGCGCTGGATCAGCGTTGGCTCCAGCACCCCTCGACCAGGCTCCTCCTCGCAGGGACCGGGCATCAGCAGGGTGAGCAGCCGCGCCAGATCGATCGTGGTGGTTTGCAGCCCCGCGGCGGCCAAGGCCGTGAAATGCCGGGCGGGGGCGCGCTGGCCCTGATCGTCGAAGGTCGCCGCCAGGGGCGGCGAGGCCGTTGGCGTGGCCGGAAACCGGCTGCTCGTCATCGCCAGCGGCTGCAGGATGCGCTGCGCTGCGGCGATGGCGAAGGGCTTGTCCGCCTGCGTGCGGATCAGCAGTTGCAGCAGGCTGTAGCCACCGCCAGAGTAGCGAAACCCCTGACCTGGCGGCTCCACCACCTTGAGCGACGTGTCGCCAGCGTCCGCTGCCCCCTTGAGCGATGCGAGCAGCGATTGCGCGGGTGTTCCGGGCGGGAAGCCGCCGTAGCCGGGCACGGAAAGCCCGGCGGTATGACTCAACACCCGCGCCACCGTGACGGCGTTGCGGTCGTAGGGGGAGGCGGGAAGCTGCCAAGACCCAGCACCACCCTGCACTTGCGGCATGATGGCTTGATCGAGCGCGACGCGCCCCTGCTGCACCAACGTCAGCACCGTCAAGGCGGTAACCGACTTCGAGATGGAGGCGGCCTGGAATAGGGTGCTCGAGGGATCGACTTGAATCCCCTGGTCCGGAATCGCCAAGCCATAGCCATGGCTCCAGTCTGGAACGCCGTTCTGAACCAAGGCCACCGCCGCACCAGGAACCTGGTAGCGCTCAAGCAAGCGCGGCATGGCAGCATGAATGCGCTGCCGCGCGGCGACGTCGGAATCCGCTTGATGAGGCGCAGGCTGGCGACAAGGGGCTTGCGCAGGCGCGGGGCCGCTCAGCAAGAATGCAGACATGGCCGTCATAGCGATGAAAGCGATTCGCATGATTGAGACTCCTGGGGAACACAAGGGCCATAAAGCATGGCTGATTCAGCCCGATCAGGTGCGAATCACTAGCATGGTTGGGTCGACGGTTCCGGCCTGGCCACGCAGACTATCTATCCTTGGCTGTAGCGGTCGTAATGCGCTCTGCGCCGATGGCGCAGCTTGAGCCTGAGCGCAGTCGGTGGCTTCAACCCGTTGCCCACGCTAACGCAGCGTCGAACTCGGCATTGGAGAACACCCTGACCTCGCCGGGCATCGCAAAGCCAAACACCTTGGTCGCGGTGCGCAGCCAATCGACATCGGTCACTACCGCCACCCGCTCCCAGGCGGCCAGATGCGAGAGCCCGACCTTGGCGTCCTCCCACATCGCGCCGGCCTCGAAACGTTCGAAGTCGGGGCCTAGCTGATAGAGCAAGCGAAGCTTTTTGTGTGCTTGCAATGCGGATTCGACAGCCGGAACCACTGTTTCCTCGTAATCGGCGGCGGTCACCGTTCCGCTGGCCTGCAATGCGATGACATGGTCTACGCTGGTTGGTAACAGTTTGATCATGGAGAATCTCCGTTAGCGAAAGCATCCGAGAACCCGTGCGCAACCATCGGCTGCGCACGTCGATTGTTGCCCCTCGACCTATCCTGTCTGCGGCGCTCGAGCGAGATGGGTGACCACAGTGAAAGCATAGACGCAGGGACCAGTTGATGAGGCCTGCAGGCGCTCTTCTCTTGCCTCTGCCCGTGGCGATGGCGCAGGGACCAATAGCGACTTACCGTGAAAGAATCCGACGTCGGGTTCTTTCACGTTAACGAAGCCTCGACTCTTCAGCCTGTAGGGCGGATCAAGCCACTTGCCAGTTGGGCGCGAGATCACTAGCGAAAATCAGCCCTTGTACTCATTTGCCGACCTGTGGGCTGTGCTTCCAGTACCTCGTTTCGACGCGTTTCGACCCGTTGTCCTCGCGCTACCCAAGCCACCCGCTCGCAAATCAGCCGCAATTTGCTGATCTTTCGCTGTCGCGCGCCGATGCCAATCCCGCCAGGCTATCGCCACCGAAACACCGGAGGCGAACCCCATGCATGCCCTCGACCTGCCGCGCGGCATCGATGACCCACCCTCGCTGCTGCTCTGGCGCCTGGATGATCTAATCCCCCTGATCCTGATGCTGATCATCGGCATCCTCGCCGATCGTCTGCTGCTCTTCGTGCTGCTCGGCCTGGGCCTGTCTCGGCTCTATGGCCGCTTTCGCGACAGTCGCCCGGATGGCTTCGCACTGCACTGGGCCTACTGGCACGGCCTGGTCCCACTCGGTGCGCGCAGTTACCCGAACCCCTTCAGTCGCTGCTGGCGGGGGTAGGGCGATCATGACACTCGATACCCTGACCAAGACCTGGCGCGGCATCAACCGCGAGAACCGCTTTCATCGCCTTGCGGTCGCGCTGTTGCTGGTGACCAATCTGCTCACCTTGGCTGCACTGCTGCGCGCCGATCGCACCGTGGTGCTGGTGCCCCCGATCCTCGAGGGCGAGGTCAACGTCGCCCGCGACCGCGCCTCGCGCGAGGTCAAAGAGGCCTGGGCGATCTATGTCGCCGAACTGCTCGGCAATGTCGGCGCGCGCTCGGCCGACTTTATCCAACAGGCCCTTGAGCCACTGCTGGCTCCGCCCTTGCGTGCCGCCGTGATGGAGGTCATCGGCGAGCAGGTCGACGCGATCAAGCGCGAGCGCGTCTCGATGCACTTCTCCCCGAGTGCGCTCAGCTACGACCCCGCCACCGACACCCATTACATCACCGGCAACCAGGTCAGCATCGGTCCCGGCGCCCAGCCGGTGCGCCACCAACGCACCTTCGAGGTCCGTGTCGGTTTCCGTCATTACCGACCGGTGATTACCCATCTGGATGTCTATCCCGGCACCCCTCGCCAACCGGAGCCGTCTTCGTCATGACCTTCTTTCCATTGTCTGTCGCACGCTCTGCACCGCGGACACCGCGCCTCCTGCTTCCTGCCATGCTGACCCTGGCGGGCAGCACCCTGGTTGCTGTCACGCCATCGCTGCACGCCGATAGTCCCTTCCTGCGCGGCAGTGCCGGAGCCACCCAGACCGCAGCGACTGCGTCCACCGCCACAACCGGCGCCGCCACTGACAGTGCCGATCCAGACGAGCCAGCGGTGCTGGCCTTGGGACCGCGTACCGTCACGGTCGCACCCGGCGCCAATGCCATCCTCGAGCTGGCGATCGATCACCTCAATCGCATCGTCACCCCGTTCGAGCGTCCATCGGTGCGCACCGTCTCCGACCTCAGCACCGAGGTCGAGGGCTCGGTGGTCTATGTCGCCACCGCCAGTGAGGTCCCGGCGACGCTCTACATCAGTGCTGGCGATGCATCAGGCACCACCATTGCGCTGACCCTGGCACCACGCCGTGTGCCGCCGCGCGAGATCCGTCTCCAGGTCCCCGGCTACAGAGCTGCCCAGGCGCAGTCCAAAAACAACGCTCAGACCGCCAAGGATACGCAGCCCGACAGTGCCCAGGTCGCGCTGAGTCCGGCGCACCCAGCCCTCTGGCAGCAGCCACTGCCGTATCTGCAGACCCTGACCACGGCCCTGCGTGATCTGGCACGTGGTGAAGTGCCCGAGGGCTTTCGTCCTGGCTCCGTTCGCTCGGAGGATCGTCTGCGCTGCGAGGCTCCCGGGCTGCGAGCCTCGGATGTGGAGGTCTTCGAGAGCGAACACCTAACACTGCTGAAAGCGACGCTGCGCTACAGCGGTAAGGAACCCCTCGGGATCACCCCGCAATACTGCCGCCCACGCAGCAAAGCCGTGATTGCCGCACAGGCGACCTGGCCCCGCACAGAACTGCGCAACGGTGAGGAGACCCAACTACTGATCGCGTTGCGAGCAGGTGAATCCGGTGTGCCGTTGCCTGCTGGTCCAGGTCTGACAGCGACCCAGCAATCGGAGGGCCGCCGATGACCCAATTTACCGACCACTGGTCCAGCCTCAGCCCAAAAGCGCGCCGAGCACTGACGCTGAGCGCCGGCGGCGCGGTGATCGCCGGGCTCGCCTGGCTGATGGCCACCGCGCCCGGCCAGCATCAGCCGGGTCAGGGTGAACGCGAGCGTCTGGTGACCAATCTGCTCACCGATGTCGATCCGCGCGATCTGGGTATCGATGGGCTGGGCCGACGGCTCAAGCGCCTGGAAAGCGACGTGCGCGGCATCGCCCACAACCTGGAGAAGGTTGGCCTGAGCGTCGCCGATGACAGCAGCCAGAGCCGGCTGGTGCAGACCCTGCGCAGCGAGCGCGAGGCGGAGCTGAAGGCGCTGCGCACTGAGGTGCGGGGCTTGCGTGATGATCTGCAGACGCGTCTTGCCGAACGGGCTGATGCTGGCATCGCTGAGCCGTCGTCAGTCTCAATCACTGACGCCAACCCCGATGCCGGTCGCTTTACCCCACCCGCCGCTGGCGAACGAAACCGGCCAACATTGGAGCCAACCGCACCACCGAGCCTCGATCAGCTGTTTCTGCCCCCAACGGAGCCCGGCACCGCTGCCGCCAACACACCCAAGACCCCAACCCGCAGCCTCAACATCCGCCATGTCGCCGATGCCGATGCGCCGCCAGCGCCGAGTCCGGAGGAGGCCGCTGAGGCCGCGATCCCCGAGGTCCGCATCCCCGCCGGCAGCATCCTGCGCGGGGTGCTGTTATCCGGTCTCGACGCCCCGACCGGCCGCGCCGCGCGCCAAGATCCCTATCCGGCACTGCTGCGCCTGAAACACACCGCGATCCTGCCGAATCGCTTCCGCGCTGATGTGCGCGAATGCTTCCTGCTGGTCGGCGGCTACGGTGATCTGGGCTCGGAGCGGGTCTATCTGCGCGCCGAATCGATCAACTGCGTGCGCCGCGATGGCCGCACCCTGGAGGTCGCCGTCGACGGCTATGCGGTCGGTGAGGACGGCAAGGTCGGCGTGCGTGGGCGTCTGGTCAACAAGCAGGGGCAGGTCATCGGTCAGGCCCTGCAGGTGAGCTTCCTGCAGGGCTTCAGCCAACTGTTCAGCACCGTGCCCGCAGCCACAGTGGCCACCGGGACCGGTGCGGTGCCGTTCCAGCAGGTGTTCTCTGGGGCGGCGATGCAGGGCGCCATGCTCTCCGGCACCGGCGAGGCCCTGGAGCGCCTGGCCGAGTACTACCTGGATATGGCCGAGAACCTGTTCCCCGTGCTCGAGGTCGACGCCGGGCGTGGCATCGAGGTGATCCTCAACCGCGGTGTCGGGCTGAAGCTGCAATGAGCGTCGCAAAAGCGCCGGATATTGCTTGCCTTTCGCTGTCGCGCCAAGCGCGGTGGGCGGGGCAAGCTGTGTCTCACCGATCCACTGCTTGGCGATTGATGCCCATGTCTCTGTCCCGCTGCGTTCGTTCCACCCTGTCCCGATCTTCCTTGGCGTTGTCGCTAGCCGTTACGACGCCGGCAGCGCTCAGCGCGCCGCCGATGCCGCCAGCGCTGAGTGATCTCTCGGCGCGCATCCAGGCCTCGCTCGAGCTGCCTGGGACCCGCGTGCAGATGCTCGACCTCGAGGGCCAATCGGTCTATCTCGCCGGGGGTGGGCGCTATGCCTTCACCGGACCGGCCTGGGATCTCTGGCATGGGGTTGAGCTGCAGGATGTGGCGCAGGCCAGTGCTTTGGCCGGTCGGCTCGATCGCGATCGGCTGCCACTCGATGCGGTGGACTTGGGTGCCTTGCCGATGAATACCGACGTCCTGGCGGAGGACAGCCTCTGGGTCTTCGTCGATCCATTGTATCCGGCGGGACTCGAGGTCTTGGCTGAGCTGCGCGATACCGGCACTCCGGCCCAGGTCGTGCTGCTGCCGGTCGGTGGCCCGGAGTCGCTGGATCTGGCGCGGCGACTGCGCTGTGCCCCCT
>NZ_NRRY01000038.1 GCF_016583905.1 Lamprobacter modestohalophilus
GTGACCAAGATGCTCGTCTGAACGACCCCATTTTCAAGAATGGCGACTTTGTAGTGCCACTCGCCGATTTCATGCAGCGCAAGCTAATGATCTAAAAGGAATTATAAATATGGGTGTTAAAGATGGGTTAACGCAGCAGCGGCTCCCGGTTGCCGTGACTTATTGAGAAGTTACCCGAGCGCGCCGCTAAGTGATTGATTCACCGTTGTCCCATCGCGTGACACAAGGCCCTCAAGCAGCGATCGGCAAGGCCTGATCATCGTTGGCGGCCTGATCGCCATACAGGCGTGTCAGCTCGCTGTGGATGCGAAAGTCCATAAACGGCCCCCACAGCTCGCTGAGCGCGACGCTGCGCAGCTGCAGCATGGCGTGGGCACCCGGCACGGTCCAGCGCATGCCGGAGCGCTCCATGCGATCCTTGACCAGATGCCGACAGGCGCCTTCGATCACACCAGTGGCGATCGGGAAGCCAGCCTCCAGATAAGCGTCATAGGCCATGCGATGGCGGTTGCCATCGAGGTAGGTGTACACGCTGTCGAGGCGTTTGCGCGCCCGGCCCCGGCGGGGCTTGCGCTGTGCATCGAGGTCGGCGAGGACGTCAGCGACCTGGCCATGGAGCACCTGACCCAGGGCGGTTTTGACCCAGGCCCGGCGCTGTTCCTGCGTGTCCTCAAGCACCTCGGCGGCCTCCCAGAGGTAGCCGGCGACATGGATGATATCGAGGATCTCGGTGACATCCTCGCCTGGCAGATAGGTGGCGGCGGCCTGCCACAGCGAGCGCTGCCCATCGATGAGCACCACCGTGTGCTGCGCGCCGTCGGGATTGCGCAGCCGATTTTGCTGCTGCAGCCACGCGAAGATCATCCGCGTTTGCTCGCCGCTGTGGTCCTCGGCATCGCGGATCAGGCCGGCGCGCACGGCTTTGTGCAACGGCTTCGGACGCGCCGTCGGCGGTCGCTTCAGCGCGGAGGTTTTCTCGGCAAACAGCGCCTCGAGCACCGCGTCTGGGGTGCGCACGAACGGGGCGATGCTGTAGACGCTGCCGAGCAGGGCCATCTTCTTCTTGCCACCCACCCCCTGGGTCTCGCTGGCACGCATCGCCACCCCTTTGCCATCGACGGTGTTGACCACCAGGGTCTCTGCTGACGCCGGCGTGGGTGGCGGCTGCTGCGCCCAAAACGCGTCCACAGAGGTGCTCAACCCGGCCTGCTGACGTTCCAGTGTCTGCACCGATTGGCGCACCTCGAGCACGCGCTCGAGCAGGTCGTTGGTCTGTGCGTAGGGCTGCTCGATCATCAGCTGTTCGTTCCAGGACTGCAGCAGAAACGAGGTGCAGGTCTCGGGGAGTTTCAACCGCGCATCCAAGGGGATCAGCTCGATGGCCTGGCCTTCGCGCTGGCCATAGACGAACCGCTCGAGCTGAAACTCACCAAACACGCTGCGATAGGGGCGCGTGCGCGGCGCCAAGCGCTTGAGCACGCGTCCCTGCTCCGTGAGGTGCTCCTCACCGACATCCCCATCACCACTGGCGGCAAAGAAGGCCCCCAGCAGGCTATGACCCAAGGCCAAGACCCCGCGCCAGAGGCCTTGTTCGACCTCGTGGGTCGCCCGTCTGTCCTCAAGCGACGCCTCAACGAAGTTGACCAGTTCTTGCATCTGCTCGATCAGTTGGGGGCCGTGGCTGGTGAGCGTGGACGTGTGTAGACTGAACATGGCGGCCTATCAGGCGGTGGCGGTTCAACGGGATGGTTGTCCTGATCAGCCTACGCCTGTGAGCACCGCCTTGCTCAAGGGCGTCGTTTCATGCCCTGTGGGTGGGGCACGCTCCGGCGCCGGTCGGCGCGCTCGGCAGGTTGCACCCTAGCGCGCCTTGCCCATCGACTTGTTCGGCACTTGCTTTGGCTAACAGCTGGCGTCTAGCGGGTTCTGCGACGAGCTTCTGGAGCGCCAGGCGCAACCGCTCGCTCCCAATGGCCTCTTGGTGTCCAAGATAGTCGATCAGGCCAGCATCGGCCAGTGCCGCGCAGGCTGGACGTTGGTTCTCGGCGATGCTGATGACCAGGCTGGGTAGGCCAAGACAGTCCTCTGCCTGCTCACCAACGGCCTGCGCATCGACGGCGTCGTGCTAACGGCAGACCCCAAGCAAGCCATCTGGGCGATCGAGGTCCAAGCCCAGAAAGACGACGCCATCTACCACCGCCTGCTCATCGACATGGGCCTGCTCGGCGAGCGCAGTCTCGAGCAACCGGTGCGCGGCCTGCTGCTGTTCCTCAGTCCTGAGCACGACCACCAGACCGAGCCCTCCCTGGCTCAGCGCCATCGACCGCGCCCGCGACCCGCAGTGCCCCATCCGCCGCGTCTACCTCATTGAGGTGTTTGAACACCTGCGCCATAGCCAACCCGAGCATCCGCTACTCGCCAACTTATCTGCCCTATCTGGTCGAAGACCGCGAACGCTTGCGCGAACAAGCCCCGCTCGCCTATGGTCAAATCCAACAGGCCCCATTGCCTGAACAAGCACGCCGCTATTGTCTCGACGTCTGCCCTCGCGCTCCACCTGATGGAGATCGCGCCCGCTGGTCATCAACAGCGAGGACGTCGGGCGTTATGCCTATCGGCAAGGGCTGTTCGTGCTCGCCCAATCGGGCGATGCCATGGTGATTCACAATGATGACCGGGCTGATGCCTCGGGGAGCGCTTAGATAGCGCTCTGGTCGAGGTTCAGGTCGCTGAGTGACTCGGGCTGCCGGCAGTGCTGTAGCTCGACAGGGCCGCAGGTGGCCCAGGACGACCGAACAAATAGCCCTGGAAGGCACGACAGCCATTGCGTGTCAGGAAGCGTCTTTGGGCCTGTGTCTCGACGCCCTCGGCGATGACCGAGAGCCCGAGCTGCGGCGCGAGGGCGAGGATGGCGCGTACGATCGCAGCGGCATTGGCGTCGTGGGTGACGTCGTCGACGAAGGAGCGATCGATTTTTAGCGTATCGAGAGGCAGCCGTTTGAGGTAGGCGAGTGACGAGTAGCCAGTGCCAAAATCGTCGAGCGCAAACCGCAGCCCAAGTGTGCGCAGGGCCACCATCTTAGTGATCGTGTCCTCAACATCCTCGAGCAATAGACTCTCCGTGAGCTCAAGCTCGAGCAGGCTCGGGTCAATGTCATGTGAGAGGACTGCCGAGCGCACCATGGCGACGAAGCCTGGGTCACGAAACTGACGTGCGCTGATGTTCACAGCGAGTGAGCGTTGTGCGCTGCGAGTCTCGGCTGCCCAGTCGGCCAGCTGCGAGCAGGCTGCGTGCAGCACCCATTTACCGAGCGGCAGGATCAGTCCAGACTCCTCGGCGAGATGGATGAAGATATCTGGACCCAATAGCCCGCGCTCGGGATGTGCCCAACGCACTAGGGCCTCGGCGCCAATCAAGGCCCCGGCGCTGTCGACTTGGGCCTGGTAGTGCAGTACGAACTGCCGGCTCAGTAAGCCCATGCGTAGATGCGCCTCGAGTTCGGTACGCTCCTCGAGTGCGATCTGTGTCTGCGGGTCGAAGAAGCGAAAGGTGTTGCGGCCGGCGTCTTTGGCTTGGTACATCGCCAGGTCCGCGCGCTTCAGCAGCTCGTCGACGCTCGCGTCGGCGGGCTCGATCAGGGTGGCGCCGATGCTTGGGCTTACATGATGGGGCTTCTCCCCGAGCTGATAAGGCTCGGTGAGCGCCTGCTGAACCTTTTCGGCGACGGTGCGGGTCTGCTGCGCGGCCTGATCGGCCTCATCGCTCAGGCCTTCCAAGACGACAACGAACTCGTCACCGCCGAGCCGGGCGACGGTGTCGCGTGCCCGTACGTTTTGCATCAGACGCTCAGCGACCTGCTGCAAGAGATTGTCGCCCATATCGTGGCCGAGGCTGTCGTTGAGGTCCTTGAAGTGGTCGAGATCGATGAACAGGAGCGCGCCATGATGGCCGTCGCGGCGGATCGTCGCCAGGGCGTGATTGAGTCGGTCGAGCAGGAGGCGCCGGTTGGGCAGGTGGGTTAAGGCATCGAAGAACGCGAGCTGCTTAATCTGATTCTCTGCGACTTTACGTGCGGAAATGTCCTGATTCAGGATCACCGCACCGACGATGCCGCCATCGTTGTCCTGGATCGGGACGGCCGAGGTCAGGATGGTCTTTGCTGAGCCGTCGATACACTCGATGTCGACCTCTTTATTCAAGATCGTCTCTCCGCGGAGAATGGCGCGTGATGCTGGGCAATCCTGGGGCGCGACTGCGCGACCACACTTGCTCGAGCAGGCTTTGCATTGGCGGAAATGCTCGAGCCCAATGCATTGGGTGCCGCTCCAGATCTGCTGTGCGACCGAATTACCGTAAGTGATCTTACCGCGACGGTCTAGGAACCAGACCCCGACGGGTAGGTGCTCGACAATGGTCTTGAGCTGGTGCTCACTCTGTCGTACCGCGGCTTCGGCATGCTTCTGCTCGGTCAGGTCGGTGGCGACCACGCAGAAGGCACCCTGCTTCTGCTCCAACGGTAGCTCAGTCAGCGAGAGGTGGCAGGGAATCAGGGCGCCGCCCTGACGAATCAGCTGCAGCTCTAAGCGTTGTTGGGGGCGCGGTGATTGGGTTTCCAGCCAGGTTTGGTAGGCCAAGCGATCAGTCGCGCTGATCAGCGCGCTCAGCAGGGTGCCGGTGAGAGCCTCACGTGGAAGGTCGAGCATTGCCGCCATGCGGCGGTTGGCAAAGTAGATGTGGCCGGTGGCGGTCAGCGTCATGGCCCCTTCGCCCATCTCTTCGACCATCAGGCGATAGTCGTGCTCGGCGCCTTGCAGCTCGAGCACTCGGCCGCCTTGATGGCCGGCGATGAGCAGGGCGTCGATCTCGCCGGCGCGGATCGCGTCGAGCACCGCCTCGGCCTCGGCCAAGCGCTGCTGTAGATCTCGAATCTGCGCTTTAGCGTCGGCGGGCGAGTCAGGGGGTTGGTCGGTGACAATCATGGGCGTGGTAGGGGGATCAACCGGTTGCCGGTGCAGTGCATCTGTCCGGCGTAGGCCTGGGCGTTAACCGCTAAGGGTTGACGTGCCAGATCGACTGCCGTAAGTCGAGGCCGACAATGGCGCGCTCGGTGTCGGAGAGGTCGCCGATGATCTTACGCATGGGAAGTGGAAGCCGGCGCACGACGGTCGGAATCGCGAGGATCTGATCACCTTGCGCCAAGTGTGGCTTCTCGAGCAAGTCGATGACCTCGATCTGGTAGCGCCCGCTCAGATGGGCCTCGCACATGGCCTGCAAGTTAGCGAAAGCGGCCAGCGACTTCGGCGTCTGGCCGGCGACATACAGGCGCAGCGTCCAGCGCTGATTCCCTTCGCTGGTTTCGGCCTCATCCAGGGTGACGGTTGCGTCGGTCGCCGCAGCCGTTGGGGTGTCGGCCGCGCTGCTGGCCAACGGGATGCTCGATTCGCTGATCGCGTGGCGAAGGTTGCGGTCTTGGGGCTCGGCGACAGGCTCGGTGCGAACCGGCGGTTTGTCGTCGTCGGCGGTTGCGCTCATGTTTTATCCTCCTCCGCCATCTGGCTGTGTGCATCGGCGCGGCGTACCGAGGCCATCGATGCGCGATGTTGAACCGACCGTGCCTGACGTTGTAGCTCGCGGTCGATGAGCGCTAGGGTTTCGGATTCCTGCGCCTCGAACTCCTGCTGCATTGCGGCAATTTGGGCGGTCAGGATGGTGCGGCGGCGTTCGAGGTCGTGCTTGCGCCGTTCGATCTCCTGCTGCCGCTCAAGTTGCTCGCTCTCCTCAACGGATTCTTGCGCCAGCCGGGCACTGCCGGTCAAGACCCCGCCTGGCCCAACATAGACGTCACGGAGCTGGATGCCATTGTCGGTAATCAGGAATTCGCGCGTCTGATTGGAATGGGCCATGCCGCGAGACTTGAGGATGCTGAGGGCGCGGTTACGCTCGCCGCCGGTGTTCACTGACATCAACAGCAGCCAGGTATCGATCAGCGAGGAGATGGCCGAATCGGTCCGCTCCAAGGATTCGCCGCCGAGCGTCAGGCTGGTAAAGAGCGCCGTGATCTGGCGCGTCTTGAGAAAGTCGATGAGCCGGGTCAGCATGCCTTTGACCTCGAGCTCATTACCTTGGGTGATGAAGCTGTTCAGTGGGTCCAAGATCACCACTGATGGTGCGAACTGCTCAACCGCCCGATGGATGAGCGTGAGGTGCATCTCAAGGCCGGTGAAGCTAGGACGAGCGGCGTGAAAACGCAGTAGATCCTGCTTGGTCCAGCGTGCCAGGTCGAGACCGATCGTGCTCATGTTGCGCTGAATCTGGGCTGCAGGCTCCTCAAAGGCGAAATAGAGCGTGCGCTCGCCGCGGGCGCAGGTGGCCGCGGCAAAATGTCCCGCCAGACTCGATTTACCGGTGCCGGCGGTGCCCGAGACGAGCACGCTGCTGCCACGAAAGAAGCCGTTGTCGCCGAGCATGGTGTCGAGCCGCGCGACACCACTCGAGATCCGCTCGGTAGAGACCGGGTGGTCGAGGCCAAGCGAGGTGATTGGGGTCACCGAGATGCCGTCGGCATCGATCAGGAAGGGGTAGTCATTGGTGCCGTGGCTTGAGCCGCGGTATTTGAGCACGCGCAGGCGGCGGGTCCAGGTCTGATCGCGCTGCTGATGATCGAGCGTGATGACGCAATCGGAGACATATTCTTCGAGGCCCTGGCGGGTCAGCTGACCGTCGCCGCGCTCGCCGGTGATGATGGCGGTGACGCCTTTGTCTTTGAGCCAACGAAACAGGCGTCGCAGCTCGGCGCGCAGAATCAGCGGATTCGGTAGGCCGGCGAAGATCGTCTCGATGGTGTCGAGCACGACGCGCTTGGCGCCGATCGAATCGATCGCATAGCCAAGACGGATAAACAGTCCGCTGAGATCGAAATCACCGGTTTGCTCAAGCTCGCTGCGCTCGACCGCGACAAAGTCGAGCGCGAGCTGGCCGCGCGCGACCAGGTCGTTGAGGTCAAACCCTAGCGAGGCGACATTCTGGGCCAGTTCCTCGGCGGTTTCTTCGAACGCAATAAAGACCCCTGGCTCGCCAAAATCGGTTGCACCTCTGACCAGGAACTCCATGGCTAGAAGTGTCTTGCCGCAGCCTGCGCCGCCGCAGACCAAAGTCGGGCGGCCGCGGGGCAAGCCGCCGCAAGTAATCTCGTCGAGTCCAGAGATCCCTGTTGCGGCCTTCGGCAATGCACTGTCTATG
This sequence comes from Lamprobacter modestohalophilus, assembly GCF_016583905.1. Taxonomy (GTDB): domain Bacteria; phylum Pseudomonadota; class Gammaproteobacteria; order Chromatiales; family Chromatiaceae; genus Lamprobacter; species Lamprobacter modestohalophilus. The sequence continues at coordinate 7,241 of NZ_NRRY01000038.1, forward strand.
GTGCTCACGCGTCTCCTCAAGCTAATCAGTATTCGTTAATGCTCGGGCATCATACAACGGCTGGCGGAATCGAGCTTGCGCAGCATGACGTATTGTGATTCGGCATTCGGTGCCGCCAACGGGGGTTCACCCGTGCGTCAGAATGCTCCGGTGCGCGCAGCACTGTTAGGGCTGAGCCGCTCGCGCCAGTGCGTGAGTAGATCGTCGGCGGGTAGCGGCTTGGCAAAGTGATAGCCCTGGCCAAGATCGACCTGCTCGTGGCTGAGGAAGGCAAGCTGCTCGGCGTCCTCGACGCCCTCGGCGACAGTCTCTAATCCCAGTGTGCGGGCCATCGCGATGATGGTGCGCACGATCGCCTCGTCGTTGTCGTCGGCGCCGATGTCACGCACGAAGCTTTGGTCGATCTTCAGTTGATCCAGGGGGAGTATCCGCAGCATTGCCAGGCTGGAATAGCCGGTGCCGAAGTCGTCGATGCTGATGCGTGTGCCAAGCCGCTTGAGTTCGGATAACAGTGCGCGCGCGGCATCCGGGTTGCGCATGAGCATGGATTCGGTGACCTCTAGCTCGAGCCGTTCGGGTTGGAGCGTGAAGGCTTGCAGGGTTGTCGCGATGGTTGCGGGCAGGGCGACCTCGTCGAGCTGACGCGCGGATAGATTGACCGCGATCCGCGGCAGATGGAGGCCTTGTCGGTCCCAGTCTGCGAGCTGCTGGCAGGCGGCTGCGATGACCCAGGTGCCGATCTCACTGATCACGCCGATGTCTTCAGCGAGCGGGATGAACTGGCCGGGTGGGACCAGGCCGAGGTCTGGGTGTTGCCAGCGCACCAGTGCCTCGACCCCGACGAGCGCACCGTCGCTGAGCCGCACCTGCGGCTGGTATTGCAGCCGCAGCTCGTTGCGCGTGACCGCACCGCGCAGCGCGTGCTCGGTGATCAGCCGTTCTAACGCACCTTCCGTGAGCGAGCGGTCGAAGAACTGAAAGCTGTTGCGACTCAGGCGCTTGGCCGCGCCAAGCGCCTGGCTCGCCTGACGGGCGAGGCTATCGGCGTCGCTCCCATCAGCCGGATACAGGCTGATGCCGATGCTGGCGGTTACCACCAGCTCGCGATCGGCAACAGTGACTGGCTTGGCGATGCGCGTCAGCAGCTCGCGCGCGAGGGCCGCAACCGGCGCCGCCTTGGCGCGCTCTTCAAGCAGCAGTGCGAATTCGTCGCCGCCGAGCCGCGCCAGCGTATCACTTGGCAGCAGCTCGGAGCGGATGCGGCGCGCCATCTCGATGAGGAGTTGGTCGCCGTCCTGATGGCCGAGGGTGTCGTTGACCTGCTTGAAGCGGTCGAGATCGAGATTGAGCAGCGCCAGATGGCCTTTACCCGATGCGCGCGTCAGCGCGTGCTCAAGGCGCTCGTTGAAGAGTGCGCGGTTGGCGAGGCCAGTGAGGGCATCATGATGCGACAGATAGTCGATCTTCTCTTGCGCCTGTTTTGACTCGCTGAGGTCGGTAAACAGGCCAACGTAGTGGCCCACCTCGCCGTTCGGATCGTGCACGGCACTGATCGACAGCCACTGCGGATAGAGTTCGCCGTTCTTGCGCCGATTCCAGAGCTCTCCGCGCCAGCTTCCGTGCTGGGCGATCTCGGACCAAATCGCGCGGTAGAAGGCGCTGTCGTGCATTCCAGATTTCAGCAGCCGAGGATTTTGCCCGAGCACCTCGTCGGCGCTGAAGCCGGTGATGCGGGTGAAGGCCGTATTCACCCGCACCAAGGCGCCATCGGCGTCGGTAATCGCGACGCCCTGCGGGGTCTCGGCGAGCACCTGGTCAGCGAGCTTGAGTTTCGCCAAGGATCGCATCTGTTGGGCGAGGCGCCAGGCCTCGTTCGCTAATAGTTGCGCGGATTCGATATCGATCCTGTCGTAGTCAGTCACCTTGTTTCCAAGGCCGAACAGCATCGTGACTTGATTGCCATCGAGGACCGGCACCACCAGAGCGCGCTTGAGTGCGATGTGTCCAGTGGGCAAGCCCTTCGCGTGCGGATGCGCCGGATAGTCACCGATGATCATGGGTGTTCGCCGGCGCAGTGCATCAGCCCACAGCCCCGCCTGCTGCAATGGATAGTGCATGTTGTGGTTGACTTGGCAGCCGGCGTCGAGGGTGCGCAAGGACCAGGCGGCGAATTCGACCGAGGTCTGATCGTTGTTGACGAAGTGCGCGAAGCCGATTTCGCTCTCAGTGAGATCTTCGGCGAGTGCGAGCGCGTGCTGGAGCATAGCCAGCTCGTCCAGATCGTCCGCGATGCGCGGTAGGGCTAACAGGGCCTCGTCTCGGCGTGCCTTCACGGCGAGCATCAGGCGATTGTGCTGCTGCTCGGTGATGTCCTGCACCGTACCGATGGATCGTAGAGGCGTGCCGTCATCGGCGTACTGGGTTTCGGCATATTCGTTTAACCATTTGACGCTCCCATCCGTGAGTTGGATGCGATGCGCAATGGCGTACGGATGATGCTGTGCGACCGATGTCTGAAAGGCGCGATCAACGGCCTCGCGGTCCTCGGGATGAACTAGGTCGAGGAAACTGTGGTAGGAAGGCTCGATCTTGCCGGGCTCGTGGCCGAGCAACCGATAGATCTGATCGGACCAGAAGAGCTGCTCGGTCTTGAGGTCCAGCTCCCAACTGCCGAGGCCGCCGAGGCGCTCGGCGTCGCGCAGCCGCTGCTCATTCGCGCGTAGCGCCTGCGTGGCTTGCTCCTGCAAGGTGACGTCGTGGGCAATGGCATAGATGCGACCGGTGTCGGGCGCAGCCACGGCAGACCAGGCCAGACTGCGCCACTCGCCATCTCCGCGGCGATAGCGATTGACGAACTGCGAGGTTGCTCCGCCGGCGCTGAGCTTGGTGGTTTCGGCTTGGGTGGCGAGAAGATCGTCCGGGTGGACGAACTCTAAGAACGAACGCCCGATCAGCGCCTCGGGGCTCCAGCCGAGCTGCTCCCGCCAAGCCGGGTTGCAGCGACGGATGCGACCGTTTTTGTCTGCGATTAACAGAAGCTGTAAGGAGAGCGAGAAGAATCGATCGACGTCTTGCCTGCCGGCCACTTCGCCGTCGATATCTGCGACAATGCCCAACTGCTTCACCGATTCCAAGTCAAGACGTTAACGGGCTAAGGATAGCCAGCAAACGCAGCCTTGCCAAAGTGTTTATTGATCTCACGCGCAACAGGGCTTTGACCCGACCGGCGATCGATGACCTCCGCAACCATCAAGGGGAGCAGCATGGCCAAGGCTATCGAGCCTGAAGTGATTATAGTCGGTGCCGGACCTGCCGGCAGCGCGACCGCCTATCACCTGGCTAGCGCTGGCATCCGGACGCTGCTGATCGACAAGGCGGCATTCCCGCGCGACAAGGTCTGCGGTGATTGCCTGAGTCCGCGCGCGCAGCATTATCTTGGGCGTCTCGGGCTGTTGGAGCGGGTCGCCGCCGAAGCGCATCAGGCGACACGGATTCGCTTTCGGGCGCCAGGGGGCGCCGAGGCCGAGACCTTGATCACCGGCGATGGTGCGATGCCGAATCGCACCCTGGTGCTGGCGCGCCGCCGCTTCGATCTGCTCCTGCAGGAGCACGCACTGGCGGCGGGTGCGCGCTTTCAAGTCGGGCATGTGCGTGCGCTGGCCACCGGCGGCGGCGTCGAGCTTGAGGGCGAGACGCTGCCGGCGCGGCTGGTGGTGATCGCGACTGGTGCGGCGCTATCCCTCATCAAGCGGACAGCGTTGGCGCCAAGGCGTGGCGTGCATAGCGTCGCGGCGCGCTGCTACTTGGCGCAGATGTCTGCTCCGGGGCCGGACTTACGCTTCTTCTTCGATCATCTACCGCTCCCTGGCTACGCCTGGCTGTTCCCGACCGGCCCGACCAGTGCAAACCTCGGCTACTGGTACAGCGGTGGGAGCGGGGTGTCGGCCGCCTCGCTGTTGCCCGGGCTGCTCAAGCAGCATCCGGAACTCTCGCGCCTGACGGCGGGCGGCGTAGGTGTTGGCCCGGTTGCCGGCTATCCGATCCGCAGCGATTTTCTGCGGGCACCAAAGCGGGCAGACGGACTGCTCGCGGTTGGCGAGGCGGCTGGACTGGTCAACCCGTTCACTGGCGAAGGGATCGATTACGCACTCGAATCTGCAGAGCTTGCGGCCACTTCGGTTATCGAGGCGCTGCGCCGAGCGCCGAGCGATCGACCCGTCTCTGCGCGATCGCTGGCCGGCTATTCGCGCAGCCTCCGGCAGCGCTTTGGCGCACTCTTTGTCCTGATGGAGCTTGCGCAACGTTATGCCTTCACGCCTTGGGTGTTTGACCGGCTGTTCGGCCGTGGCGCAGACGGGCAGCAGCTGGTCGACACCCTGATCCAGGTGTGCTTTGGCGCTGCGCCGCCGTCGCGCGTGCTGGCACCGCTGGAGCTGATTCGGCTCATCAGCTCGCGGCCGGTGGCGACCACATCGGTGGCGGAAGATAAAGAATCGTGACAAAAACGGTGGGATGAAAAAGACCTAGTCTTCGAGTAGGCTTTAGCTCCGCCCCTGAAAGGTCGTCATTCAATGCTCCCCCCTAACCAACGATGGAGTCCGTCTATGTCGATGAACAAGAAGTCTCTCGCCTATTGCTGTTCTGCACTCGTTGCTTGCGGGCTGCTGTTGTCCGCGGCCGCATCGACGGCCGATGAGAAGGTGGCTGAGTGGGTGGCCCCGATCATCACCGGCTACGGCTACATCAACCCGTTGCCAGACGCAAAGCTGCAACCGGACCCGAGTGAAGACTACAAGGTGGTGTTCGATATCGCGAAGGGTGCGGAGAACACTGGCGGTATCAATGCCGGACTCTGGCATGTTGCACGTGCGGTGAATCTGTTCGGTGATGACGGCAAGCCTGCGGAGAACCTGGAGATCGCGGTTGTGATTCACGGCACGGCAACCCGCGCAGTGCTGGACGACACGACCTACGAGGCCCGCTATCTGAAGCGCAATCCGAACGCCGAGCTGATCGAGAAGCTCAAGGCGGCCGGCGTCAAGCTCTACGTCTGTGGCCAGGCCATCGTCGACAGTGGGTATTACTACCAGAATGTACGCGATGACATCGATGTGGTGCTTGGTGCGATCGCCGCTGAGATCAAGCTGGTCACCGAGGGCTACGTCCTGGTCTATCTCTGAGCCTCGGGTTTGCGCTCGGCGCGAGGCTCGTCTAAGGTGGGCTGAAATCATTGGCCGCGCCTGCTCTGGCGCGTGCTACTCCATGCATCTCAGCCGAAACCCTTCCACGAGTATTCCTATGGCTAACTCTCCGATGACCGAAGCAAAGAGCGGCGATACCGTCAAAGTCCACTATACCGGCACCCTCACCGATGGAACCGAATTCGACTCCTCGCGCGGCCAGGAGCCGCTGGAGTTTACGCTCGGTCAGGGACAGATGATCAGCGGCTTTGAAGAGGCCGTGGTCGGCATGACGCTCGGCGAGAACAAGACCATTACCATCGCCTCCGGCGAGGCCTATGGCGAGCGGAACGAGTCCATGGTGCAGCAGGTGCCGCGCACCGCGATCCCGCCCGAGATCAAGCTTGCCCAAGGCATGCTGCTGCAGGCCCAAGGGCCGGACGGTGAGACGCTGCAATTCACGGTCGCCGATTTCAACGACGAGGAGGTCACGGTCGATGGCAATCATCCGCTGGCCGGTCGCGATCTGACCTTTCAGCTCGAGTTGGTCCAGATCGCTGAGTAACGGTTCAGAACCATCTTCCGCTAACGCTCATCGATGGCAGGCGCTGCTTGCCGCCTCGAGCGGCGATAGGGCGGCTGCCGCAGCGCTTGGTCTGGTTTGCGATCCAGTTCAGCACTGGCGTTGGTCTCGGCCTCCATCTGAAGCGTCAGTTGATGGGCTGCAAGACCTCTGGTCGCTTTATCTACCATTTCTTCCGATCGATGGCAGTGCGGACCGCAGCTGCATCATCGGCCATCTCGGCCAAAGCCTGGACGGTTGCATTGCAACCCACGTCGGCGACGCCTGTTTCGTCACCGGACCTGAAAACATCACCCATCTGCATCGGATGCGCGCGCTTGCTGATGCGGTGATCGTCGGCGCGGGCACGGTCGCGGTTGATGATCCAAAACTGACCACCCGTCTGGTGCCCGGCCCGAGCCCGGTGCGGGTGGTGCTCGATCCGGATGCACGGGTGCCGAGCGATCGCCAGGTCTTTACCGATGGCCGTGCGCCGACGCTACTGTTTCGCCGCCCGACGAGTGTTCGCCCGACAGGTGTTCGCCCGACAGGTGTTCGCCCAACAAGTGATCGTGGAGGCGAGGATGGCGACGCGGCGGTGGGTTATGGCGATGCGGAGCTGATCGAGGTGCCTGAGGGAAGCGCTTCGGCCGCCAGATTCGACTTGGCAGCGGTCGTCGATGCGTTACGAGTTCGCGGGCTGCGGCGGCTGTTCGTCGAGGGTGGTGGGGTGACGGTGTCGCGGTTTCTGCAGCAGGGGTTGCTCGATCGGCTACAGATCACGGTTGCGCCACTGATCATCGGTAGCGGCCGACGCGGCGTGACGCTCCCAGCGACTGAACGGCTTGCGGATGCGTTACGTCCGGCGCATCGGCTCTATCGGATGGGTGAGGACGTGCTGTTTGATTGCGCTCTGCAGACCGATACTGCTAACCGAGACGGCTTGCCGTGAAACAGGAGCTTCATCGTCCGGGGGGCTGTGTACTTTGTGCTTGCCGTGAAACAAGTGTTTCATCGATCAGTGTGGCGACGCGCTAGGTCCGTTACCGTGAGTCTCACGCGCTTCGTCGTCTGGGCACTGTCGCGCCGTATTTGAGCATTAGGCGAAACGCACGATCGACATCAGCTGAAAGCATGAGCGCAGGCAGCGGACCCTGAGCGTTTGCTGCGTAAGTAACTGTCTATTTTCTACTTCCCGATGATCGCCTTACACTGGTGCTCAAATCGGGAATAAGTTGAAGGACAGTTTCTAAAGATCTGTCGGCCTTCCTTGGCCGAGCGTTGCGGATCTGCTGTGCTTATTGCTGCGGACCGGCTGCGCCTTCTTGCTGTTGCTGCATCTGCTGCATTTTCTGCATTTGCTCTTGCATCTGGCGCTGCATCTCCTCGAAGAATGCCGTCGCTTCTTCATTGGTTGCAAAGCCGTCGCTGTCAGCATCCATCCGCTCGAACGATTCGACTGTCGGCTGCTCGAACTCTGCGGGGCTGACCTTACCGTCACCGTCTTTGTCGAGATTCTTGACGAAGGTCTCGCCGGGGTCGGGCATGCCGCGCTCTTTCATGGCTTCGAGCATCTCGGCAGGCACCTGGTTGTTGAATGCGGTGCTCGCCTCCTCCATGCTGATGAAGCCATCGCCGTCGGTGTCGGTCTCGGTGAAGCGCGGCTTTTGCGGTGCGAGTGCCTCCTCGAGGCTGACCTTGCCGTCACCGTCGGTGTCGAGCTGCTGGATAAAGGCGTCGGCTGGCTTGGTTGGGGCTGGTGCGTCATCCTGGGCAACGCTGAGACTGGTGACGAAGGTGCCGGCGATGGCGATGGCAAGAATGGAAGCGGCTCTCTGCATGATCTGGCTCCGAATATGGTGAACGAGCTTGCTTGTGAACGAGCTTGCGGGTCTCGGCCTGCGATGGAGACGGTGCGGGTTTCTTCTCAGGCGTGATGCGCTGTCGATAGAAATTGCCCAAGGACTTTATGGCCTTCAGCCGGACGCCGAGCTGGCGATAGGGTAGTGGTCCTAAGGCGTGCTGGCAAACGCAGGGTTCAAGGATGCGCGACAAGCCAGTATGCTGCGCGTTTTTCGCCGGTCGGCTGCTGATCCCTAGCCGGTCGGTCTTTGGGTGCTTTTTGCTATGGCTGATTCTGTCTCGATGCCGACCCGGACCCACTTCATCCGTCAGATTGTTCAGGACGATCTGGCGAGTGGGAAGCATACAACGGTGGTCACGCGCTTCCCGCCTGAGCCGAATGGCTATCTGCACATCGGCCACGCAAAGTCGATCGTGCTCAACTTCGGGCTGGCCGAGGCGTTGGGCGGGGTCTGCAATCTGCGCTTCGACGATACCAATCCGGGTAAGGAGAGTCCGGAGTTCGTCGAGTCGATCAAGGCCGATGTGCGCTGGCTCGGTTTCGACTGGGGTGGGCGCGTGCGCTTTGCCTCGGACTATTTTGAGCAGCTGTATGGGTTTGCCGTTGAGCTGATCGAGCAGAGCTTGGCCTATGTCTGCGATCTTTCCGGTGAGGAGACGCGCGCTTATCGCGGTACGCTGACCGAGCCGGGTCGCGACAGCCCCTTTCGTGATCGCAGTGTGGAGGAGAATCTGGACCTCTTCCGCCGTATGCGCGCCGGCGAGTTCCCGGATGGCGCGCGGACGCTGCGGGCGAAGATCGACATGGCATCGCCCAACATCAACCTGCGCGATCCGGTGTTATATCGGATTCGGCACGGGGTGATCCATCACCAGACCGGCAGCGAGTGGTGTCTGTACCCGACTTACGACTACACGCATCCAATCTCAGACGCGCTGGAAGGCATCACCCATTCCCTCTGCACGCTGGAGTTCGAGGATCATCGCCCGCTCTACGATTGGTGCGTCAGCCACGTCTCGGTGCCCTGCCAGCCGCGCCAGATCGAGTTTAGTCGGCTCAACCTCGAGTACACGGTGATGAGCAAGCGCTTGCTGACGCAGCTGGTCTCCGAGCAGATCGTCGATGGCTGGGATGATCCGCGCATGCCGACCATTGCTGGGCTGCGCCGACGTGGCTACACGCCAGGGGCGATGCGCGGCTTCTGTGAGCGCATCGGCGTGACCAAGGCCGACAACCTGGTCGAGATGGGCATGCTTGAGAGCGCGATTCGCGATGAGCTGGATGCGTCCGCGCCGCGCGCGATGGCGGTGCTGCACCCGCTGCGGGTGGTGCTGACCAATCTGCCGGCTGATGCCCCGGCGGCGGTCGAGGCGCGCAATCATCCGAAGGACGAGGCGATGGGCGTGCGTGAGCTGCCGCTCAGCGCGGTGCTCTGGATCGATCGCAGTGACTTCGAGGAGACGCCGCCGAAGGGCTTCAAGCGCCTGATCCCGGGCGGCGAGGTGCGGCTGCGCAATGCCTACGTGATCCGCTGTGACGAGGTGGTGAAGGATGCGGATGGCGTGGTGATCGAGCTGCGCTGCACGGTTGACCCTGACACCCTCGGCAAGAACCCGGAGGGGCGCAAGGTCAAGGGCGTGATCCATTGGGTGCCGGCCGAGACGGCGATTCATGCTGAGGTTCGGCTCTATGATCGCCTATTCACGGTGCCGCAGCCGGGTGCGGGCGATCGCGACTTTCGCGCGGATCTGAATCCGGATTCGCTCCGTGTACTGAGCGGTGCGATGCTTGAGCCGAGCCTGGCCGCGGCGGAGCCGGGCGCGCGCTTCCAGTTCGAGCGCGAGGGCTATTTCGTCGTCGATCCGGACTCGACGCCGGAGCGTCCCGTCTTCAATCGCACCGTGACCCTGCGTGATACCTGGGCGAAGGCGCAGGATAACGCTGGTCAAGCGGGTGCTGGGCAGGGGCAGGGCGCAAGGAGCCAGAGAGCGACAGGCAAGAAGGCACGCTCGGGTGATGGCAACGCCAACGCCAATGGCAAGGCCAATGGCAAGGCCAACGCCAAGGCCAACGCCAAGGCCAAGCACGATGCCAAGCAGGAGGGTTCGGGCAAGGGCACGGACAAGGCTCAAGCCGCTTCAGCTCAGGGCATCGGCGCATCCGGGGGCGTCGCATGAGCTCGACAGCGCCACCACCACTTGAGCTGCCGGGGAAAGGCATCAGCTGGCTCGAGCGCCAGCTGCTTGGGGCGGGGATTCGTGCGGCAGCGCGTTTCTACGGCAAGGACCGGATGACGCAACTGTTTCGTCAGGAGGCCGAGCGCGCCATCGCCTTGGCGCGCGGCCTGAGTGAGGCGCAGGGGCGTCAGCGGGTGCGGGTCGAGCGCTTCATCGGCATCGAAGACAGCAGCCGCGACTGGTCGGTGTACATGACGCTCGAGCATCTGGTGATCGTCAACACGGCGATCGCCGCGATCTTGCCGCAGCTGTATTCGGGTAGCTTGGTCGGGACTCAGGTCAAGATCGAGGAGGTCAAGCCGGTGCCGGAGGCCGGCCCGGAGCAGATCGGCGATCTGGTCGCCTTGGTCGAGCGCTATAGCGACATCGTTGACAAGCTTGGCAATCTGCGTGCTGGGGCGAGGCTGCCGCATCCCTGGTTCGGTGCGCTCTCTGCGGCGCAGTGGCATGCCCTCGCGGCCATCCATAACAGTACCCATCGGCGCCAGATCGAGCGCATCATGCAGGCGTTGAGCTGAGCTGAGCTGAGCAATCGAGGCTCGTGTCAAAGCGCACTGGGATACTTCAAAACGCCAAACAGGCGTCCAGCAACGGCTACCTAAATTGAGCGCCACGATCCGGAAAAATCGGCAATAGGCCTTGCCAACCCTACCAGGGCCTTGGTTTTTTTAATATTTCAATCGGCGTGCATCTGCGCCATCTGCGGTTTATAGGATAAAGATTGGTCTGCGGTGATCAGGATGCAAAACACACCAGCAAACGCGCTACAAAACGCACCACGAGACGCGCTACTAAGCGCTCAACCGAAAACGCCAAAGTCCGCGCGTGAGCGCGAACTGCTGCGTGGCGCCGATGATCTGCTGGTCGATTTCGATCGTGGGGTCACGGTCTTCAACGAGCTGGTGAGAGGCTGCCGCAGTCTGTTCGACCTTGGACGCAGTATCACCATCTTCGGATCGGCGCGTTTTCCCGAGGGGCATCGCTGGTATCAGCTGGCGCGAGCGACCGGCGCCGATCTGGCGCGTGCCGGCTGTACGGTGATCACTGGCGGTGGCCCCGGCATCATGGAGGCGGCCAATCGCGGCGCTCGAGAAGCCGGCGGCATGAGCGTCGGCTGCAATATCCGGCTGCCGCATGAGCAACACCCGAATCCCTACCTCGATCGGGTGCTGACCTTCGACTATTTTTTCGTGCGCAAGGTCATGCTGCTGAAATACTCGTCCGGATTCGTGTTCATGCCCGGCGGCTTCGGCACCCTGGACGAGCTGTTCGAGACCCTGACGCTGATCCAAACCGGCAAGGTCGAGGCCTTTCCTTGCGTGCTCGCCGGCACGGCCTTTTGGCAGCCGATGCTGGATGTGGTGATGACGCAGCTCTACGATGCCGGCGCGGTTGCGCCCGGCGAAGTCGAGCTTAAACTGCTCGACGACCCGGCCGAGATCGTCGCCCATCTGCTCGCGAATCAAACCGCGACGCCGCCTGGCCCTTGGTCTGAGCAGGAACCGTCTTAACGTGAATCTCGCGCGATCCATCTGCCGGGGTGGCGCGGCGCCATGAGCCTTAGGGTCGAATCTCGATCGGCGTGCCATCCTCGACGGCGCGCCAGACGATCTCCATCGGGCCATTGCGTAGCGCGATGCAGCCGTGGGTGTGGTCGCGGTATTGGTTTAGCCAGCCGAGCCAGCCGCTGCCGTTGACCTGACCATGGATCATGATCAGCCCGCCGGGATCATCGCCGCGCGCGGCCGCGGCGGCACGGTCGGCCGCATCGGGATAGGAGACATGCAGCGATTTGAAGCAGCAGCTACCCGGGTTGCGCCAGTCGAGGATGTAGCGACCTTCGGGCGTGCGGCCATCGCCCTCGCGCTGCTTGTGACCAATGGGGTCGAAGCCGAGGCTGATGCGCCATTGTCGGTAGATCTCGCCATTGCGGATCAAGGACAACCGCCGCGCGCCCTTCTCGACCAGCACCAGATCGGCCTTGGGCGGATCGGCGCCGAGTAGATCGACGCGCCAGGCGGGGAGCTGATATTCGAATTGATGCAGGCTCAGGATCAGCAGCGAGAGCAACATCAAGCCCCAGCCGGTCCAGCGTAGGTGCTGGCCGGGTTGAGACTGGCTTGGCTGGGGCTTGCGTGGCTGGAGCAGGGAATGGGACTGAGGTTGAGGCGTGCTTGGCTGAGGCTGAGAGTGGTTTGGCATCGTCTGGCTGCTCATGTCAGCAGTGGTGAGGCTTAATGGGCGGTCTCTGAGCGCTGCGACTCAGCGGGTCAATGACAAGTCCGACGACTGCCGGCAAGTCTGCTCAAGAGCTGCCCTTGACCTGATCATAAGCCGCCAAGGCCTCGGCGCGGCTCTCCTTCAGATCAACGATCGGCGCTGGATAGTCACGCCCGAGCCGCACACCGCATTGGGCCAAGAGGCTCGCCGGCGCCTGCCAAGGTTGATGGATGAACCGATCGGGCAGGCGGGCCAGCTCCGGGCACCAGCGCCGGACATAAAGCCCTTTTGTGTCGAAGCGCTCACCCTGCAGCACCGGGTTGAAGATCCGGAAGTAGGGCGCGGCATCGGCACCGCAGCCGGCGCTCCACTGCCAGCCCTGGGTGTTATTGGCCAAATCGGCATCGACTAGCGTGTCCCAAAACCAGCGCGCGCCTGCTTGCCAGGGTAGGCGCAGGTTCTTGGTCAGCAGCGAGGCGACGATCATTCGTACCCGGTTGTGCATCCAGCCGCTGTGCCAGAGCTCGCGCATGCCGGCATCGACGATGGGGATGCCGGTGCGGCCGCGTTGCCAGGCCCGAAGCAACGGCTCGGTGTCGCCGCTGCGCCAGGGGAAGTCGGCGAAGCGCGGGTTCAGGGGCTCGCTCGGCGTGTGTGGGAAATGATAGAGCAGCTGATAGCTGAATTCGCGCCAGCCCAGCTCGCGCTCAAAGGGCTCGGCGACCTCGGCAGCGATGCCGCGGTCGCGGATGGCAGCGAGGATTTGGCGCGGGCTGATCTCGCCGAAGTGTAGGTGTGGCGAGAGCCGCGAGGTGCCGCGCTCGAACGGCCAGTCGCGGGCCTCGTGATAGGGCTCGATGGGGCCGTTGAGAAAGCGCTCCAGCTCCGCGCGGGCGCCGGCTTCGCCCGGCTGCCAGTTCGCTTGCAGGCCCTGATCCCAGGGGATCTGCGGGCGCAGATCTAGGGCCTCGAGGGGCAGCTGCTCGAGTGGGGTTGGCAGCGGTTGGAGTGCGTCTGGCGCGGCGCTCTGGTCGGTCAGGTCGTCCCGTTTCAGCAGTTCGGCCCTGAGGCGGCGCCAATAGGGCGTGAAGACGCGATAGGGCTCGCCGGCGCCGGTCTTCAGCTCCCAAGGCTCACTGAGCAACGCGGCATTGTGACTGCTGCAGCGGATTCCTTCGGCGCGCAGAGCCTGCTTGATTGCGCTGTCGCGCGCGATCACCGCTGGCTCGTAGCAGCGATTCCAATGCAGCGCTGTGGCCCCGGTCTCGACGATCAGTTGCCGCAACACGGCAAGGCTCTCACCGCGACGGATGAGCAGCCCGCTACCTCGCTGCCGCAACCCTTGGTCAAGCGCGCTCAGACTCTGATGCAGCCACCAGCGCGAGGCTGCGCCGTGCTGCCATTGCGCTTCCTCTTCAGGGGCGTGGATGTAGACCGGGATCAGTCGCTCGCTCTGTGCAACTGCAGCCCTGAGCGCAGGGTTATCGCCGAGCCGCAGATCGCGACGCAGCCAGAGGAGGGCTGTGGTGGGCATGCTGTCTATGGGTTGCTTCGGGCTGCTTGCTGGAGAAAGCCGATTATCGCAGACTGGTCGCGAAGACGATTCGTCTGCTGAGTGGTAGGCGCGAGACCAGCTCGCTTGTTCCGGAGGCTTTGGACGCTAAGAGGCCAGCTGTGAGGTAACGATGGGTGCGGCCTCTGCATAATGTCAATCTGATGGTGCCATGTCGCGTAGACGACACAAGAAAAAGAGATCTCGCGCAGAGACACAAAGGCGCAGAGAAGAAGATGAAGAAGATGAAGAAGATGAAGAAGAGAAGAAGAGTAAGGACAAGAGAAGCGCACTGGGAACATCGAGCAAGCTCTTTCTTCCTTTGCGCCTCTGCGTCTCTGCGCGAGCCTCTTCTTGCCACGTCACAACATCACGCGACCTCATGTCGAGGCCGCACCCGGTAACGATCATGTATGCAGCAATCACGGGCACTTTTGAAAATGGTGAGGTGACGCTTGAAGAGCCGCCGCCGACCCTAGGTCGAGCGAAGGTGGTGGTGATGTTTCTGGTCGATGACCCCCAGGATCAGTCCAACCGAGAACCGCGCAAGGGGGTGCGCCTTGGTAGTCTTGCCGAGAAAGGCTACCAAATCCCTGACGATTATAATGTGCCGCTAGATGATCTGAGCGGATATCAGTGACATGCGCCATTTGATCGATACTCAGATAGCGACGGTCCTGAGCGAGGGGATTCCTATTCTTTCGTCAGATGCCAATTTCCAACGTTACCGGCCTGCTGTTCAGGTTGTCATGAATGGTTGATCACCTGTCGAACGACATCCGCGATTACAGTGACATCGATGCCGCCACTGCGGATGCGGTTCAGCGCTTCATGGCCCGCGCTAAGGCTTCGCCGGCACTAGCGGGCGTTGTGGTAGGCGCGGTGCTGTTCGGCAGCCGCGCACGCGGCGAGCAAAGGCCCGACAGCGATGCTGATGTCGCAGTGCTGCTGGCAGGCGAGCATGCTTGCCGGGTCGATGTTGCGTTGCATCTGGCCGATATCGCCTTCGATCTGATGCTGGAAACGGACATTCTGATCGAGGCGATCCCATTCTGGCAGGACGAGTGGTCGCACCCGGAACGCTTTTCAAACCCGGCGCTGATCGAACGCATTCGACAGGAGGGGGTGTCGCTGCGGACCCCGCAGAGATCCGCACGCACAGCGGGTTAATCGGCGCTTTCGGCAAGCATCTGGTCAAGACCGGACGCATCCCGGCCGATCTTGGCCGCACCCTGAACCAGGTAGAGCGTATGCGCTTGCTTGCCGACTACACGGGCGAGGAGATCGAGTCGGAGCGGGCGCGTTGGGTGGTCGAGCGCGCGGCGGCATTTCTTCTCGTCTTCAACCAGGCCTTTGCGCCTGTTTAACCTGAATCTCACGCGATTCATTTTCCGGTGTAGCACCACGCCATGAGCGTGAGCCTCTTCTATTCGGACAGAGGCAAGAGCTGGCTTTGGTGTCATCAACCCTTCGGCCTCATGAGCCATGCCCAATCAGCTCATCAATATGCACGGCGACGCTGCGCCCGAGCGCTGAGAGGCTATAGCCACCCTCGAGGCAAGAGACAATCCGCTCATGCGCATGGCGCACCGCGATCTGCCGCAGCTCGGCGGTGATCCAGGCATAGTCCGGCTCGCGCAGCATGAAGTGCGCCATGTCATCCTCGGCATGGCCATCGAAGCCGGCCGAGATCATGATCAACTCGGGTGCGAAGGCGTCGAGTCGCGGCAGACAATGTTCCTGCATCGCGGCGCGAAAGGCCTCGCCGTTGGTGCGGGAGGGTAGTGGCAGGTTGATCACATTCGATGCCGTCGGGCCGGCACCGGAGCCAGGATAGAACGGGTGCTGGAAGCTGGAGCAGAACAGCACCCGCTCATCTCCGGCGTAGATATCCTCGGTGCCATTACCATGGTGGACGTCGAAGTCGACGATGGCGATGCGCTTGAGCCCGTGCGCATTCATCGCGTGCGCGGCGCCGACGGCGACGTTGTTGAAGAAGCAGAAGCCCATCGAGCGCGCGCGCTCGGCATGATGACCCGGAGGGCGCACTGAGCAGAAGGCGGCGTGGTGGCGATCGCTCATCACCAGATCGACGGCGAGGATCGCGGCGCCGGCTGCATGCAGCGCTGCGCTCAGTGAGCCGCGCGACATGGCGGTGTCGCCATCGACCCAGACCAGTACATCATCGGCGCTGGGCGCAGCCTCGAACAGGGCATTGACATAGTCGGGGTCGTGCACCGCCAAGAGTTGCTCACGGCTTGCCTTGGGCGCGTCATAATGGGTCACCAGCATCTCCATGCCGGCGGCGATCATCCGATCCGAGATCGCGTGCAGGCGCTCCGGCACCTCGACATGGTGCGCGCCCATCTTGTGCTCGAGACAATCTTGGTGAGAGATAAAGGCCAGGTTCATGGGGCGCTTACTCAGGTGCTCGGGACGGTAGTCCGAAAGCTTAATCGCTTTGTCATCTTTTTGCTTTATTACCCGATTCGCCCCAGGAGGGGCCAGCCGATGCGACTCTCCGATGTCGACCAGCTTTTCGTCCCTGATGCAGTCGCCGTGTTTGGCGCCAGTGATCGCGAGGGCTCGGTCGGCGCGATGGTCTATCGCAACGTCCTCGCCGGTGGCTTCAAGGGGCCTTGCTATCCGATCAACCCGAAGTATGAGACGGTTGATGGCCAGCCCTGCTGGAAGGATCTTGCGGCGCTCGATAAACATGTGGATCTGGCGCTGATCGCGACCCCGGCCGAGGCCGTTCCCGGCATCTTGGATCAGTGCGGTGAGTTTGGGGTACGTGCGGCGGTGGTGCATTCGGCTGGCTTCTCGGAGCAAGGCGATCGCGGCAGCGCGCTGCAGGAGCGTCTGGTGGAAGCGGCTCGGCGTAATCGGATTCGGGTGTTGGGGCCGAATTGCTTGGGCGTGATGCGGCCCTCGCATGGGCTGAACGCAACCTTTGGTAATGAGCTGCCACGCGCCGGCAATGTCGCTCTGGTGTCGCAATCCGGGGCGGTTTGCACCGCGATGCTGGATCGCTCAGGGCCGCGCCGGCTCGGCTTCTCGGCGGTGGTCTCGCTTGGGGCCGCGGCCGATGTCGATTTTGGCGACATTCTCGACTATCTGGCGCTCGATCCGCAGACCCAGAGCATCTTGCTCTATGTCGAGGGCGTGCGAGATGCGCGTCGCTTCATGAGTGGGCTACGGGCGGCAGCGCGGCTGAAGCCGGTGGTGGTGGTCAAGACCGGTCGGCATCCGGCCGGCTCGCGCGCGGCGCGCTCGCACACCGGGGCCTGGGTCGGCTCTTCGGAGGTCTTTCGTGCCGTGCTCGAGCGCGGTGGCGCGGTGCAGGTCGAGCGGTTGGCGCAGCTGTTTGCGGCGGCGCAGGTGTTCGGCGCGGGTCGGCGCCTGGCCGGCAATCGCATCGCCGTGGTCACCAATGGTGGTGGTCCCGGCGTGCTGGCGGCCGATCGGGCGGTCGATCATGGGCTGATCCTGTCCGAGCTGACGGAGGCGACGCGTGCCAAGCTCGAGGAGGCCTTGCCGGATCATTGGTCACATGGCAATCCCGTCGATGTCATGGGCGATGGCTCGGCACAGCGTTATCGCGATGCCCTTGAAGCCTGCCTCGCGGATGAGGGCATCGATGGCGTGATCGCCTTGATGGCACCGTTGGCGACCAGCGATCCGACCACCGTGGCGAAGGAAGTGATCGAGGTCGCAAAGAAAACCCGCAAGCCGGTGCTGACCTGCTGGATGGGTGAGAGCCGGGTGGCTGAGGCGCAGGGGCTGTTCGCCGAGCATGGCGTGCCGCACTTCGAGTCGCCTGAGGTGGCGGTGGATGCGATGTCATTCCTCGCTGAGCAGCGCCGCAATCGGATGCTGCTGATGCAGTCGCCGGGGCCGCTGTCGCAGCAGTTGGGGCCGGATATCGAGGGCGCCCGGCTGATCATCGAGGGCGTGATGGCCGAGGGCCGCAAGGTGCTCGGCAGCATCGAGGCCAAGGCGGTGCTCTCGGCGTTTCGCATCAACAGCACCCAGGCGGTGCTCGCGCGCTCGCCGAACGAGGCGCTGATCGCCGCCGAATCGCTCGGCTTCCCAGTAGTGATCAAGATCAATTCGCCGGATATCCGCTACAAATCCGATGTCGACGGTGTGCGCCTCGGGCTGAGTGACGCGCAGAGCATTCGCCGCGCTTATACCGAGTTGACGGAGCGCGCGCAGAAGCTACGGCCACAGGCGCAAATCCAGGGCGTGACGGTTGAGCACATGGTGCCGACCCGCGCCGCGCGTGAGTTGATGGTCAAGGTGGTGCGCGATCCGATCTTCGGCCCAGTGATCAGCTTCGGCGCAGGTGGCACCGATATGCAGGTGCTCGAGGATAAGGCGCTCGGCCTGCCGCCGCTCAACGCCTTCATCATCCAGACCATGATCGAGCACACGCGGGTGGCACGCCTGATGGGCGCCTACAGCAATATGCCGCCGATGAACCGGCAGGCGCTCTCGCGCATCCTGCAGCGGGTCTCGGAGATGGTCTGTGAGCTGCCGGAGATCATCGAACTCGAGATTAACCCGTTGATCGGCAATGATCTGGACGTGATCGCGGTCGATGCCCGCATTCAGGTCGACTATCCGCCGCCGCAGATGCCGGTCTATGGGCACATGGCGATTCATCCCTATCCGCAGCATCTCATCGAGCGCGTGCCATTGCCCGATGGCACCGATCTGACCATTCGCCCGATCCGCCCCGAGGATGCGCAGATGGAGCAGGACTTCGTCCGTGGCCTCTCCGATCAGACCAAGTATTTTCGCTTCATGCAGACCATCAAGGAGCTGTCGCCGGAGATGCTGGTGCGCTTCACTCAGATCGATTACGACCGCGAGATGGCGCTGATTGGAGTGATCCGTCCGCAGGGCGAAGAGGGGGTTGGTCCAGAGCAAGAGGTTGGCGTCGCGCGTTATATGGCGCATCCGGGTGGCGATACCTGCGAGTTCGCGATCGTGGTCTCGGATGCGAGTCGCCGGCGTGGGATCGGCGCCCGACTCATGCGCTCGCTGATGCAGAACGCGCGCAACAAGGGGCTGCGGATCATGGAAGGTGAGGTCTTGAGCGCGAATTCGCGCATGCTGGCACTGGTCAAGTCGCTCGGTTTTCGCATCGAGACCGATCGCAATGATCCGACCGTGAAGCTGGTGTCGAAGGTATTGTGAGGGGGCTGGCATCCATTGCCAGCCCGGGCCTTCTGCGGTTTGTAGGATCAAAGGCTGTGAGCGTACAGGACCTCAACCCGTCCGATATGGATGATGCCGGAGAAGTTGTCGAAGTACTTGTCGGCGACCTGCTTTGCAATCGTCCGGGCGACGTCCTCGCTGGCGGTGATGACCTCGATCTTGATGTTCGAGTAGGTGTCCGAGACGATGGGTCGACCTGGAGACGGGGTGTTGCGGCTACCGACGCCACCGGCGTCCATCACGGTGTAGCCGGTGGCTCCGGCTGCCTGGATGATCTTGGTGACCTTAGGCAGCAGCACCTTCTCGGTGATGATGACGAGCTTCGTGGCCATTTGTGTCATGACTTGATACCTCTTGGCATGAATCGCGGTATGAATCGCGGTGTAGATCGACGGGGCCGAGTGCCTTCGGCCCCTCCGTGTGGTGCGTCAGGCCCCGAAGACCAACTGCGCCAAGCCGATGTAGAGCGGAATGCCGATAGCAATCGCGACAGGCGTGCCGATACTCGTCGATGAGCCAATATAGGACGATGGGTTGGCGGTTGGGATACCGGCACGCAGGGTTGGCGGCCCGGAGATGTCGGAACTCGAGCCGGCGATGATCGCGAGCAGCACCACGCCGCCTGGGCTAAACCCGGTCAGCACATGGGCAATATAGCCGAGGCCGAACGCAATGAGACCGTTCATCAAGGGCGCGACAGCGGCGTAGACGGCAAACCAATGCGCCACGCGCCGGAGCTCGTTCAACCGTGCATAGGCCTCGATGCCCATGATCAGCATCAATACCGACAGCAGACCGCGGAAGAGCGGTTCGTAGAAGGTGTCGAAGACCCTGTCAGGATTCGTGAAGAGGCCGAGGGCGATGCCGAGCAACAATGCCGACAGGGCCGGACCCTGCAGACTTTCTTTGACGATGGGCCAAATTGCCACCTTGTCGCCAGTGCCATCCTTCTTTTTTAGGTAGACGCTGGCGAGCACGATGGCCAGGACCAGGGCAGGGATGTCCATGAACGGGTACAGCGCAACGGCCCAGGGCTCGTAGCTGATGCCTTCTGACTCCAGCACGACCGTTCCTGCGGCGAGCGTCGACCCGCTGACGGCGCCGAACAGACCGGCGGTTGCGATCCCGTCCTCCGTGCGGATACCGGGCAGCAAGGCCAGTGTGTAGCGGCCGATGATGACGGTCAGACAGCCCACGACCACGGCGAAAAACGCGGGCAGCAGCATCGCTCCGATGTCCGCCTCGCCGATCGCCATGCCGCCCTTCAGGCCGACCTTCAACAGCAGCATGAAGACGATGAACTTGTAGATGGCATCGGGGATCGTCAGTCGTGAACCGAGCGCGGCGATCAGGATGCCTCCAAGCAAGAAGGCCAGGGTTGGCGATTGCAGCTGCGATACAAAACGCGAGCCGAATTCCATTAGTATTTCCAATGGTATACTCCTCTCTGTCAATTGAACGCCAATGACGTCAGTGGATGGCCTGTCTGAGGCTAGGATGCGATTGGTGACGAGGTTTCCTAGCCTTCAGCTGCCTAGGAGAGAGCATAGGGGCATTCAGCGCCAAACGTTTATTGATATTTAATCGGCTCCCTATCGGTAAAAGGTGATTGATTCGGGAATTCCGATGGGAGTTGTCGGAAAAAACGAGCTTGAGCTTCGCTGCATTGCCCCGACGCTCTCAACAGAGCGATGAAGCGTGGTGGCCAAAGCGGCCAACACGGCTTCGCCAGCCTTTTAGCCGCGATTAGCGGCGATTAGCGGTGACCGAGGAACTGACAATGACCAGATGGCGATCGGTACAAAGCCCGTTGGGTGTGAGGCTTGGCGCAGGGCTCCTGCTGCTGTTCGTCGTCTCGCCGTCATTGGCTGCTTGGGGGGCGAGCGCGTTCTATCCGACCTCGGTGGTGCCGTCGATGCCGGAGCCGGAGCGGGCTCAGCAACTGCTTGCTGAGCCACGCGGGCTGATCGAGGCGCTGCGCGCAGCGCATTCGCAGTCTGCGCGTAAGGGATGGATGGGTGTTCCAGGGCAGCCGGGAAGTGACCTTCGTCGCTCTGGAGCGGCTGCCTCGGGGGCTTCTAACTCCGATCGCTGAGGAGTCGACCGGCACGTTCCGCAACCGCCCGTTTCAGCGCTGCGGAGCGACTGTCGATCCAGTTTTCAACCGGAATGATGCGATTGAGGCCAAGGTTCTCGAAACGCTGCCGCGGCTGATCATGAATGCCGGCGAAGTAGACCCGACAGCCATGCTCAACGGCTTCTCGGGCCACGGTCTCCACCGCCAGTGAGGTGGTGACACCAATGTGGGGCACCTCGGTCAGATCAATGATCAATGAGCGCGCGGAGAGCAGATCATTTTGCTGCCGCGTGACGGCCTTAGCGGCGCCGAAAATCAGCGGTCCGCTCAGGCAGAGCATGACCACGCCATTGCTAGGGTCACGGAGGATGCGCACATCCTCTGGCGAGGCGTTCGGGCAGTCTAGCCCGTCGTCAGTGTGCGGCAGGCCCAGCACGCGCACGCCTTCCGATTGCAGATCGGCGAGGCGTCTTATGGTGAGGACGTTGGCGACAAAGAGCCCGATGCCGACCGCGGTGATCAAGTCGACAAAGACGGTCATGGCGATGACGCCGTACATGATCAGGGCGCCACGAATTGACACCTTGTGCGCGCGTCGCAGGAAGCCCCAGTCAATGATGTCGATGCCGACCTTGATCGCAATGCCAGCGAGGACGGCCTTCGGGATCGGCTCGACCAACCCGCTAGCGCCGAACACGACCACTGCCAAGATTAGGGCGCGGGTCAGGCCGGAGAGCGCGGTGCGGCCACCGGTCTGGATATTGACCACGGTGCCCATGGTCGCGCCGGCGCCGGGCAGACCACCGAACAGGCCTGAGGCTAGATTGCCGAGGCCTTGGCCCATCAGCTCCTTGTCTGAGTTGTGCTGAGTGCGCGTCAAGCTATCGGCGATGACCGAGGTGAGTAGGGCGTCGATGGAGCCCAACAAGGCGAGCACCAATGCGTTGATGACAATGGTTTGCCATTGCGCTGTGGTGAAGGTGGGTAACTGCAGCGTCGGCAGTCCACCTGGTACCGAGCCGATGGCGCGGTAGGTCTCGCCAGAGAAGAGCTGTGGCAGCACGAAGATGGCCAGCAGGGTACCGGCGATCAGCGCCAGCAGCTGCGGCGGCACGAAGCGCCGGAGATGCTTTGGCATCAGCAGCAGAATCGCCAGTGAAAGCAGTCCTAAGGAGGCTTCGGCAGGTTTGATATTGGCGATGAATCCAGGGATGGCAGTCAAGGACCCAAGCACGCCACCGGGCGGTGAAGCATAGCCAAGCAGCGGCGGCAGTTGGATGATGATCAGGATGAAGCCGATGCCGGACATGAAGCCCGAGATCACCGTGTACGGCATCATGGTCACGTAGCGCCCGAGCTTGAGCGCGCCGAAGATGACCTGGAAGACGCCGGTGAGCATGACGGTGGTGAAGGCCATCGCCATGCCCAGCTCGGGGTTGGCGGCCATCATGGTCGCGATGACGGCAGTGAAGACCACCGTCATCGGCCCTGTCGGCTCGGAAATCAGGGTGGGCGTGCCGCCGAACAGGGCGGCGAAGAGGCCGATTAAGACCGCGCCATAAAGCCCCGCCTCGGCGCCTGCGCCGGAGGCGACGCCAAAGGCAAGCGCCATCGGCAGCGCGATGACCGCCGCCGTGACGCCGCCGAACAGGTCGCCCTTGAGGTGTTTGAGATTGATCTGATTGAAGACTCGCATCGGCCTTCCTTACCCCCGCAGCATCGCTATTATCGAGTGTGCGTAGGGTAATGGTTCTGGCGCGGGAACCGAAATCAAAATGGCGGATCGATGTCATAGATCGTCTGAGATTGCCAGCGACAACGTATCCTGCAGTTCAAGCTGTTGATCCTCGTCGAACCGCAGGCCGCGGCTGGACGTTATACTGCTCGATGCTACGACTTGGTGGCTCTTGTTATATACCCTCGAACACTGGAAACGCTTCTATGGGCTGGTCTCGGTCGTTGTTCACATCGCTGATCTTGAGCTCGTTGCTGGCGAGCGGGCACGCGCTTGCGCAGCCGAGCACCAATGCTTGGCGCCTGCGTCTGGATACCGGTGCTGCGCATCGATGGCAGACCGATATCAATGATGGTGGTGAGGTTGAGCTGGATGCCTGGTCGGTCCGCCTTGCCGCTGATAAGGCGGTGGCTCCGGATCTGCGTTTGGGGCTTGCGGCTGGCTATGGCGAGCGCCATTACGGCTTCGAGGGCGAGACGGGTTTTGCGGCCTTGAAGCCTTGGTCAGACGTGCGTCAGCTGCGTCTGAGCGGCAGTCTGAACTGGAAGGCGGACGAGCGTTGGAATCTCTTCGCGATACCGACGATCCGCTGGTTTGCCGAGGAGGGTGCTGACCTCGGCGACGGTCAGATCGGCGGACTGCTGGCCGCTGCGAGTTATCGGGTGAACGATCGCCTCAGCATTGGACCTGGTTTTGGCATCTTCTCCGAGCTGGAGAATGAGGTCGACTGGTTTCCAATCTTAGCCATCAACTGGAAGCTTACCGAGAACCTGGCGTTGCGTACCGGCAGTGGTTTTGCCGCAACCGAGGGGCCAGGGCTGGTGCTGGACTGGCAACCGTCGGAGCGTTGGTCGCTACTGCTCGGAGCGCGCTATGAAAAGGCGCGGTTCAGACTCGATGACGAGGGCGTTGCGGCGGCGGGTGTCGGTCAAGAGAGATCGGTGCCGGTCTACCTGGGGGCAGCCCGGAGCTTCGGCAGCCACCTGCGCTTGAGCCTGATCGCCGGCGTTGAATTTGCTGGCGAGCTGCGGTTGGAGGATGCTGACGGAGTGCTGATCGAGAAATCGCGCTTTGATCCTGCGCCCTTTGGCGGTGCGACGCTCGATCTTCGATTCTGAGCAGCTGTGCGCCTCACTTGAATGGGCGGCTGCGCGCCTCGCTCGAGGGGGAGCCGACCCCTTGACGGTCAATGCATCTGATGTGGAGGAAGCTGGATGGAGATCCTTGAAGAGACGAATGAAAGCGCCTTGGTGTTGACGCCGCAGGGGCGGCTCGATAGCCGAACCGCGCCGCTGCTGCAGGAGCATCTTCTAGGCCGTATCGACGGTTCGCCCTCGGTGCTGATCGACTGCTCGCGTCTCGATTATGTGTCGAGCGCGGGTCTGCGGGTGTTCCTAATGGGCGCAAAGCGCTGCAAGCAGGCGGAGCGTGGATTCGCGATCTGCAGTCTTCAAAACGCGGTGAAAGAGGTCTTTGAGATTAGCGGCTTTCTCACGATACTCACCTCCTATCCCGATCGAAAAAAGGCGCTACAAGCGATCTCGGCAGCTGCAGCTGGTTGAAGGTTGGCCATCTGCAGCCTGCTTCTTGCGTTTGCCGGGACATCCTCGGTCACCTCATCAAGGGTCGATGCTGATCAGCCGCGCTGAGTGAGCCACAAGTCACGTCGCACCAGTCAGGTCATACGCTCGACCGGGCTGGTGGCGCAGGGTCGCTGCTGTTTCACGGCAAGCGATGTTTTTTTGCACGCGATAGTGCCGCCTCATCCCCAACAGGCCGGAACGGATTCGCTCCATCAGCGTTGCGCGCTTGCCAGTGCGTCGCAGAACTCGGTCGAGGGCATACGCCTCGCTGGTCTCGGCAGCGCTCGCGCCGCGCTTAACCCTGGGATTTTTGGCGCCGAGGCCCTTTGCTTCGTCACTGTGTGTGCTTAATATGATCTGCAATACGCTGCTTGCGAGGCATCGCTGTCGTTTTTGCCGGCGAGGTCGGGACCAGGACCAGGAAGGGGTTTTCCCATGACTTTTGAACATGATTGTGAACGTTGCGGTCGACCATCTGCCCCCGAGAAGGAGGCGGGCCGGCTCTTCATTTGGCCACCCCTAGGGCACACGAGACAAAAACTGAGGGCGGCGCTGAAAGACAGCCCACTGACAGTCTCCGACATCTCGGGGGAACTTGGTTTGATCGTTGACTTACCCCCTGATCGCGAGAGCCTGTTAGCCACCCTCCTTGCAGGGTGTCTGACGCGGGCGGAGATCCGTGATAGCCGCTCCCTGTTCATGGTCGGAAAAGAGGACCCAGGTCTGGCGCAGCTGGGCCAGGTAGAAAGCCTGGAGGCCTTTATCGCGCAGCGGCGGGGCCGTTGGCTGCAAGAGATGCTGCACGCCGCACGGGTGACGACCCATTTCCAACCGATCTTCCATGTCGCCGCTCCGGATCGGGTCTTTGCTCATGAATGCCTGCTGCGCGGAATCGACGAGCACGGCGAGATCGTTTCCCCTGGCCTGATGTTTGAGCTTGCCATGGAGGCCGATCTGGTTTTTCCACTGGATCGCTTGGCGCGCATCACGGCCGTTCAGAATGCAGCGGCACAGGGGGTGAGTAGTCGGATCTTCATCAATTTTACGCCGGCTGCCGTGTATGACCCGATCAACTGCCTGCGTACCACCGTTGCTGCGGTCGAGAAGGCGGGGCTTCAGCGCGAGCGCATCGTCTTCGAGGTGATCGAGACCGAGCGTATCGGTGACCCCAACCACCTGGCTAATGTCCTGAGATATTACCGTGACGCGGGTTTCAAGGTGGCACTCGATGATCTCGGCGGCGGCTATGCTGGGCTTGGCCTACTGCCGAGTCTGAGTCCCGACTTCGTCAAGCTGGATCGCTCGCTGATCGATGGGGTGAGCGGCAACCGGATTCAGTCGGTGGTGATCGAGCGCGTCACGCAAATGGCACACGACCTCGGCATTGAGGTGATCGCCGAGGGCGTCGAGCAGGCTGAGGATCTCGACTGGCTGCAGGCAAACGAGGTCGATTATGTGCAGGGTTTTCTGCTCGGCAGGCCAGCGCCAACGCCGTACTCATCGCTTTAAGGCGAGTTTTGTCAGTTTTCTATCCTGGGTCGTCGCTGTCCCAAGGTGTCTCTTTGGTGAGCTTCTAGTGTGCTTCTAGTACCCCCTGTTGTGGCCCTTTGCGTTGGCTTGACCCTGAAGCGGGCGCCGCTCAGGCGCTGCTACTGCTGCTGCGCATCTCGCGCAAGGTACCAACCAGGTTTGCCGGTAGCCGCGGCAGGGCACTGATCAACGAGACCAATATCGCCGCAGCATAAGGGACGGCCTGCACGAGCAGCACGGCCGCCCAGACCCGCACGTCGATCATATAGGCGTCCGGGCGTTGCAGCACCGCGAAGGCGCCGAGCAGAAAGGCGAACAGCAGCAGTGCCTCTTCACGCGCATCCATCAGCGCCCGGAACAGGGCCACCGACGTCGCCAGTTTCGGGGTGCGAAAGAATCCGAGCTTGCCAGAGAAGACGCCAGCCCAGCTTGCGCGGGCAATGGTATGCGAGAGCGCGAGTCCAGCCAGACCCGCAGCGAATGCCTGACGCCAGGTGGCATCGACCCGGCGCCGATAGAGCACGAAACTCTTGATCATCTTGAAGCCAAACAGCACCAGCGGGACCAGCGCGATGCTCATGTAGGGTGGCGTGATCGTCTCCGGGGCCGCGACCATGGCGATGGTCCAGGCCAGCGCGGCGAAGTTGAACAGCAGATTGAAGCCATCCGCGAACCAGGGTAGCCAGCCGGAGAGGAAGTGCCAACGCTGACCGCTGGTGAGTCGCGTGCGACGCAGGCCGAGCAGTTCGCGGCGATGCGCGATCAAGACCCGTACCGCCCCATAGGCCCAGCGGAAACGCTGTTTCTTAAAGTCGGCGAAGGTGTCCGGGATCAGCCCGCGGCCATAGGTCGCCGGGATGTAGAGCGCCTTGTGGCCGGCTTCGAACACCCTCAGGCCAAGCTCGGCGTCTTCGGTGATACACCATTCCGACCAGCTGCCGACGGCCTCCAGCACGTTGCGCCGGATCATGGTCATGGTGCCGTGCTGAATAATGGCGTTGCGCTCGTTGCGGGTGACCATACCGATATGGAAGAAGCCACGGTACTCGGCCAGGCACATGGCCTTGAAGGCGTTTTCCTCGCCGTCACGATAATCCTGCGGGGCCTGGACGATGGCGACCTCGTCGTCGAAGAAGGCTGGGATCAGATCGTGCAGCCAGTTTGGGCTAACCAGATAATCAGCGTCGATGACGGCGACGATCGCGGCTTTGGGGTCGGTCTCACGCAGGGCGAAGTTCAGGGCGCCGGCCTTGAATCCGGCGAGCGGGCTGACATGGAAGAAGCGGAAACGCTGGCCGTGGGATTGGCCCTTGAGCATCAGGCGCCGGTTGAGCTGCGCGCAATGCGCACGAACCGGCTCCCAGACCGCCGGATCTTTGGTGTTGTTGTCGATCACCAGGACCTCGAAGCGCGGGTAATTCAAGGCGGCGAGGGCGTCTAGGGTCTCGATCAGCAAGGCCGGTGGCTCGTTATAGGCGGGCACATGCAGCGACACCATCGGCAGCCACGCATCGGGCACCTCGCGGCGCGGAAAGGCGCGCCGCCAGCGCTTGAGCCAGAGCGACTCGGCCCACTCGTGCGCCTCGGCGGAGAGCAGTATCAGCACGCCGATGCCGCCTATCAGCAGCAGCACGCCAACGACGGTGGTCAGCGGTGTCATGTATTGCTGGGTGTACTGATAGACCAGCAGGACAGCTGCGGTCGAGACCGCATAGGTGATCAGCGCGAGGAAGCCCTTGCCGGACGAGGACAGGCTCGAGCTGTCGCGGTAGAGGAGCAGCAGCAGGAGCACGGCGATGCCGACCGAGAGGGCGGCAAGCTCATGCCAGTTCGGGATGCGCACCACCGGCTGAGTGAGCGCAAACTTGGGCTCGCGCTCGGCATCATAGACGCCCCAATAGGAGCCAATGGAACCCTCGATCTTTGTCTTCCACAGCTGGTCGAAGGCCTCCATCACGTAATAGACGGTGCCTTCTTGCTCAGCGCGGGCGAGCACGCGGCGCAGGAATCGGGTCTGATTGGCCTGTGAGGGCTCGGCACCACGATTGCGCCGCCCATGACTCGGCCAGCCGACCTCGCCGATGATGACCTCCTTATCCGGAAAGGCTTGCTGCACTTCGTCAAGCTTTTTGAAGGAGAAGTCGACGGCTTGGTCGATCGGTACCCCTTCCCAGTAGGGCAACAGATGGATGGCGATGAAATCGACATGCTCGGCCAGCTCTGGATACTTGAGCCAGACGTGCCAGGGCTCGGCGGTGCCGACTGGGATCTCGGTGAGTCGGCGGATGCGATCGAGGTCACGCATCAATTCGGAGACTTCGACGTCTTCACGCAGGATCGCCTCGTTACCGACAAAGACGCGCACGATATTCCGATGCGGCTCGCGCAGGATGTCGATCAGGCGCTCGAGCTCAGCCTGATTGGCCTTAGCATCGGGCCCGATCCAGGCGCCGAGCGAGACATTGAGTCCGTGGGCACTGGCAAGCGCAGGGATCTGACCGAGTGGGCCATCAACCGAGTAGGTGCGGATGGCGTGGGCCTCGCCTTGCAGCAAGGAGAGGTCTTGATCGATCTCGGTGAGCGATGGATAGATGCGCCGTTGGGGGTCCTGGTCGGCGCGCATCGGTTGGAAGGAATAGCCTTGGATACGGGTCGGCCAAGGCGGCTCAACCGAAGGCTGGTTCATCATCGCCCAGAGCGCGACGCTCAAGCCAGCGATGAGTAGCGGGATGACGATGGAGAGTGTGCGGTGCATCGCCTAGGACTCTGGGGCTAAGGCGGCGAGCGCGTAGAGTCGAGCTTCACTGGGGGCGAGCAGCCAGCCATCGACGGATAGCAGCGTTGGGATGCTGACATATTCGTGCTGGATCAGGGCGGTGAGAGCCTGCTGCAGCGCGATCCTGTCGGTCGGCACCGGGCGCTGTTGGGCATTCAGCGCGGCGAGCAGCTGATCGATGAGTCGGCTCACATCCTGCTCCTGCGGATGGTCGGCGAGATAGCGCTGACCGAGGCGGCCGGCGGCGACTGGGTCGCTCAGCGTGGCGAGCAGTGCGTTCGGGCTGATCGCCGGGGGCGCGGCAGCTTCGGCGCCCGCTGCGAGGCCGATAGCGCTGCTGGGGCTCGCTGAGGGTGTTGAAGTGAACGCCGAGCTTGCGGCGCGCGCGCCTAGCGGAAGCGAGAGCAGTCCGAGCACCAGGCCGATGAAGGTGCGACGGTCGCGTCTGGCGAGCGAATCGCTTGCGCCGATTGCTGTTCGGGTTGCTAGTCCGGTCGCTTTTGATCTTGGCCCAGAGGCGATGCTCATGCCGATTGTTGCTCAAGGTGGTCGGCGAGCCGATAGGCGAGCGCCAGGATGTTCAGCGTTGGGTTGGCTGAGCCGCAGGTCGGGAACAACGAGGAGCCGGCGATGTAGAGATTGTCGATACCATGTACCCGGCAATGTCGATCGGTTACCCCGCGCTTGGGATCATCGCTCATGCGGGTGGTGCCCATGTGATGGCTCCCGCCCGAGACCCGCGGCTCCCAGCGCCCATCGTCTGGCAACCGCGGCCGCATGCGGCCGATGCCGGTCGCGCTCAATTCGCGGCCGAGCGCATGGATGTTGGCGATCAGGCTGCGTCGATCCTGTTCGGTTAGCTTCCAGTCGAGCCGCGTTCGGCGCAGCCCCAAGGCATCGCGCTCGTCGCTGAGCGTCACGCGACTGTCGAGGTTGGGCACTTGCTCGCAGGCGCAGCCAATCCCCATGCGCACCCCGAGGCCGTTGCTGGGTTGCTGAGCGTTGCCCAGTTGCTGAGCGTTGCCTTTGGCCTCGCGCTCAAGGCTAGTGCGGTGGGTGTCACTCAGCGTTGAGGGATCGGTCAGGAAGGGGCGTGCAGCGGCAAGCATGTTGCGCGGACTGACGGTCGCTGGATCGGCCGTTGCCACCGAATCGGGTTCAAGCTCGGGGCCGAGGGTTTCGATGACCGACATGGTGAAGGAGGCCGATAACATCTGCTCGCGGCGCAAGAAGTCTCCTCGCGGGATGTAGCAGACCCTTGCGGTGCGTCCGTCGAATCGGACCTGTTCGCGGTAGATCCGTGGTAGTCGGCTGAGATCGGCGATGACGATCTCGGCAAAGCCGCCGAGGTGCGGATGCTCCATGAAGCAGCGCCCGACCATATCGTTCTGGTTGCCAAGCCCGGTCGGCATCACATCGTTGGAGAGCAGCAGCAGACGCGCGTTCTCGATGCCGCCGGCAGCCAGCACATAGCGTTTGGCATGCACCTGGTGGCGGCGACCGCTGAGCGTCTGAATCTGCAGGTGATCGACCGCCCGCGCTGAGGGCAGGGCGCTGATCCGAGTCAGGTTGCTGTGCAGCAGGACGCGAATCTGATCGGCCCGCTCGAGTTCGCCGCGATAACGCTCGCCGAACCGAGTCGGTGGGCTGTACTGGAAGAAGCGCGTCATGAACCGGCCGGCGCGCCAATCGACCATCGGCTCGCCGGTCGCCTTTGCCCAGTAGTCGCCGTTCTCATACTGTGCCGGGGCCGTCTCGACCGCCGTGCTCGCGGTCTCCCAATAGGGGTCCAGCTCCTCGCGGCCAAATGGCCAGCCGCTTAGCGGAATCCAGTCGCGCTGCTCGAAATCGATCGGGTCCAGCGGTCGACAGAATCCACCCCAGTGGCCTGAGGAACCGCCGAAATAGCGCAGCCGCGAACTGCTGAGCGGATACTCGATGCCGGGGGTCTCGCCTTGATACAGGTCTTGGGTCTCGGCCTCGGGGCTGAGGCCGCCCGATTCGATCAGGCAGACGCTGGTTTTGGCATTGGCGAGCCGGCGGGCGAGGCTGATGCCAGCGGGCCCTGCGCCAATGATGGCGAGATCGGCCTCAATGCGGCTGTTGTCGTCGAGATGGCGAGCGTCGATGAGCACGCGGGTGAATCGCTCCGGGCTGGGTCAAAAGTCGGTTGACCTTTCAGCTCGCGTGCCTTTCAGGGGGCAGGGCAAATCTGCTGGCGAGGTCTTCGCGCACCTCGTCAGGGCCACTGCACCTGTATCGATACCAGCGATATGCCAGCTATGGATTGGCGATTGCCGGTGACGGGGCGAGCTTACTCAGCGTCATCCGAAAACGACTCAGAGGAGCAAAAGGGCTACCCAAAGTCGTACGAGGCAACTTAAGAGTAGCGCATTCGCCCTACAGATTGCGCGCAAATTTGCTGCTCAGCCGATTTCAATCCGCGTCTGGGACGAAACTCAGCACATTGCCGTTGATGCAGTAGCGCTTGCCGGTAGGCGGCGGGCCATCATCGAAGACGTGGCCGAGGTGGATGCCAGAGCTGGCGCTGCGCACCTCGGTGCGGCGCATGCCGTAGGCGTTGTCTTCGTGATAGGTCAGGGCACCTTCAACCGGGTTGAAGAAGCTCGGCCAGCCGCTCTTGCTCTCGAATTTGGTATCGCTACGAAACAAGGGAGCGCCGGTGATCGGGTCGACGAAGACGCCGGGACGCTTTTCATCGAGATGCGAGCCGGTGAAGGCGCGCTCGGTGCCTTGCTCGAAGGCGATGCGCTGCTGCTCTGGAGTTAGGATCTGGAAGCCGAGCCACTGCCAGAAGCGCTCCTTGTCACCCTTGTAGCCGGTGTAGCGCGAGATCTCCTTGCCGTCCTCGAACAGCACCATGGTCGGGGTGGCGAACAGATCCTTCTCTAGCGTCCAACCTTCGGGTGGGCGCGGATTCAGGGTCGAGATCACCGGCACCTCCGAGGACCAGCCATCCAGCACCTCGGTGCGGAACTGTTGACAGAAGGGGCAGTCCTCGGCCTCGAAGACGATCAGCTGGCGCTCGGCGTTGAGCGCCTTGGCGTCGAGCCGTGGCGATGGCTGAGTCCGCGCCGCCTGATCCGCTGGACCTGCGGCAGCACCGGGGTAGGCGACCTGAGTGCCACCGAGACCGCAGTAGCCATCCGGATTCTTCACCAGATAGTCTTGATGGTAGGTCTCGGCGCGATTGTAGTGGCGAAGCGGGGCGATCTCGGTGGTGATCGGGCCTAAACCGGCGGCGCTCAGCGCTTGCTGATAGGCGTCGCGGGTCTCGAGGGCGACGGCACGTTGCGCCTCGCTGTTGAAGTAGATCGCGCTGCGGTAGTTGCTGCCGACATCATTGCCCTGGCGGTCGCCTTGGGTCGGATTATGGTTCTCCCAGAAGCCGATCAACACCCGCTCGAGGCTGACCTGCTCGGGGTCGAAGGTCACCTTGATGACCTCGGCATGATTGCGCTCATCGCTTTTGCCGCGCTGGATGCGCTTCTCGAGGTTGAGCACCTCGCGATAGCTGGTGCGCTCGGCATCGCCACCGGCGTAGCCGGATTCGACATCCAACACGCCCGGGATCTCAGACAGGCGTTTCTCGGCGCCCCAGAAGCAGCCCATGCCGAGGACAATGGAGTCGGTTGCGGCTAGGGCTTGGAACGGCAGGATAGCGAAGAGGGCGGTTAAGAAGGTGGCGGAGAGGACAGCGGTCAACGAACGGAAAGGTGGGTGCATGAGGTTTAGGGCCTGATCTGAACGAAGCTGACGCCTATGACCAGCGGGAGGGTCGAGTTGTTTCATCGCCCGCCGCATCGCCTTTGCCAGGTTGCGCCTCCCAGTCGTCCAGGTCGCGGATAAATTGTCAGCGTGCTGTCCCGAGCAAGGTGATCGGCAAGGTACTGTTCCAGCCGGCTATGCAGCCTCATGTAATCGGGCGTCCAACTCGGCGCGCAGGGCTAGGAAGTGTTGGTAATCGTTCGCCCATTCGGTGGCCTCGGCGGTGTCGCCTGCCTCACCCCGGGTGTAGCGGTCAAAGAACGCCTCCGACTCCAAATGGGCTTCAGCCTCGTAGCGTGCCAAACGCTTGGTAACCGCGATTAGTGCATCGACGGGTGATTCATAGCGGATACTCTGTTTGCGCATCGCATGCTCCTCATGTCGAACTTGTCTCTCCGGCAGGCAAACCGGCAGGTGTGGCGTTTTCACTAGCCGAGCTCACCGTCTGACAACGCAAGCTCGGCCGTAACGCATCCCTGCTCAGCCCGTCGCCGTCCGAATCCACTCCACCCGCTTGCGCATCACCCCATAGTAGACCACCGGAATCACCACCAGCGTCAGCAGGGTGGAGACGAACAGGCCAAACAGCAGCGACACCGCCAGACCCGAGAAGATCGGGTCGCTGAGGATAAAGGAGACCCCAGCCATGGTCGCCAACGCCGTGAGCACGATCGGCTTGGTGCGCACCACCGCCGAGCCAATGACCGCGCGTTCCAGCGGATCACCGGCGCGCACCTGCTGATTGATGAAGTCCACCAGCAGGATCGAGTTACGCACGATGATGCCGGCGAGGGCGATCATGCCGATCATCGAGGTGGCGGTGAACTGGGCGCCAATCAGCGCGTGGCCGGGCAGGATGCCGATGATGGTCAGCGGGATCGGCGCCATGATGATCAGCGGTACCACATAGCTGCGGAACTGGAAAACCACCAACAGATAGATCAGCACCAGCCCAAAGGCATAGGCGATGCCCATGTCGCGGAAGGTCTCGTAGGTGACCTGCCATTCGCCATCCCATTTGATGCTGGGCTCGTAGGGGTTCTCCGGTTGGCGGGTGTACCACTGCGACAGGTTCGCATCGAGTTGGCCGGCGATGGTGAAGAGTCCATACAGCGGGCTGTCGATCGCGCCGGCCATGTTGGCGGTGACATAGACCACCGGCAGCAGATCCTTGTGGTAGATGCTGTGCTCGCGCTGGCTGTCGACGACGGTGACGATCTCCGACAGCGGCACCAGCTGGCCGCCGCGCGAGCGTACCCGCAGCGCCAGCACCTGATCCAGATCGGCCTTGTCGGCCTCGGCGTATTCGACCCGGATCGGCACCGCGTACTTGACATTGGCTCCGTGCAGGTAGGCCATGTCCTCGCCACCGAGCACGCTGGCCAGGGCTTGGGCGACGCTGGCCTGATCGACTCCGAGCTGCGCCGCCTTGGGGCGGTCGACGACGAGCACGAACTTGCGCCCCGGATACTCCATCGAGTCATCGATATCGACGATGTCATCGGTGCCGGCGAAGACTCTGCGCACCTGCTCGGCCAGGGCCATCTGCTCGGCGTAGTCGATGCCATAGATCTCGGCGACCAGCGGCGCGAACACCGGCGGTCCGGGCGGAATCTCGACGATCTTGGCGTTGCCACCATGGCGCTCGGCGATTGCCTGCAATGGCTCACGCAGCCGCAGCGCGATGGCGTGGCTCTTGTCCTCGCGTTGATCATCGGCGACCAGGTTGACCTGCAGGTCACCCTGATGCGCCTGATCGCGCAGATAGTACTGGCGCACCAGACCGTTGAAGTTCATCGGCGAGGCAGTCCCGGCATAGGCCTGATAATCGGCGACCTCGGGCTGCGTCTCCAGATAATGCCCCAGCTCCGCGAGCACGCGCGCGGTCTGCTCCAGGCTGCTGCCCTCGGGCATGTCGAGCACGATCTGCAGCTCGCTCTTGTTGTCGAAAGGCAGCATCTTCAGGATGACCGCCTGACTCAGGGGCAGCAGCAGCGAGGCGCCGATCATGAGCAGGATGCCAGCCAGCAGCAGCCAACGGTTGATCAGGCCGCGCCGACCTTCTAGGAACGGCGTGATCACCCGATCGAACAGCCATTGCAGCTTCGGATTGGCCTCGTCTTCTCCCGTTTCGTGCTTCTGATGCGCTGGTGCCGATTCGCTGCCTGCCACGTCTTGCGGAACTTGCGGGGCATGGTGGTCTTGACCGGCGAGCGCCGCATCATGACGCCGCCCAAGCACCTGATAGGCGAGCCAAGGCGTGAGCACGAAGGCGACGGCCTGGGAGATCACCATCCCCATTGAGGCATTGATCGGGATCGGGCTCATGTAGGGCCCCATGAGCCCGGAGACGAAGGCCATCGGCAGCAGGGCAGCGATGACGGTGAAGGTGGCGAGGATGGTGGGGCCACCGACCTCGTCGACCGCGCCGGGCATCAGGTCGAGCATCTTGCGCCGCCCGATGGCCATGTGGCGGATGATGTTCTCGACCACGACGATGGCGTCGTCGACCAGGATGCCGATCGAGAAGATCAGCGCGAACAGCGATACCCGGTTGAGGGTGAAGCCATAGGCCCAGGAGGCGAACAGGGTCAGCATCAGGGTGACGATGACCGCGCCTCCGACCACCAGCCCGGCGCGCCAGCCCATCGCCAGCCCCACCAAGACGATGACGGTGATGGTCGCGGAGGCCAGCTCGGTGATCAGCTTGCGCGCCTTGGCGTCAGCGGTTTGCCCGTCGTTACGGGTGATGCTGACCTCGACGCCCTCGGGGATGAAGATGCCCTCGAGCTGCTCGAAGCGCGCGATGATCTGCTCGGCGACGGCTACCGCATTGGTGCCTTCCTGCTTGGCCACGGCGATGGTCACCGCCGGCGTGGTGCCGACGAGCGAGGGGCTGTCAGCGCCGCTGGGGCTATCGGTGCCGCCGGAGCTGGCGCTAGCACTGGCACTGGTACTGTCACTAGAGCCGGCACCGGCACCGGCACCGGGGCCAGCGCCCATCCAGACATAGGCTTGGGGTATCTCGGGGCCGCGCTCGATACGGGCCACCTCGCGCAGATAGACCGGGCGCCCGCCGTGCATGCCGACCACCAGCTCGGCGATATCGTCGACGCTGGAGAGCATGGTCCCAGCCTGGACCTGGATCTCACGGTTATCGGCGACGATGGCGATGTCGTCCCGGCTGCTGTTGCCCGCCTGCAAGGCGCGGCTCAGGTCACTCAGATCGATGCCGTGCGAGGCCAAGGCTTGCGGATCAAGAATGACCCGCATCACCTGCTGCGGCGCGCCCACCGTGTAGACATCGCGGGTGCCGGGCACCCGTTTCAGCTCCTGCTCGATGGCATGGGCGACCTGGCCCAGCTCATAGGCCCCGAGCTGCTGATCCGCCGACCAGAGGGTGGCGGTGAGGATGGGCACGTTGTCGATGCCCTTTGGTTTGATCAATGGCTGACCGACACCGAGACCTTCGGCCAGCCAATCGGCGTTGGAATTGACCTTGCTCCACAGCCGCACGATGGCCTCGGTGCGGTCCTCGCCGACCTCGAACTGGACCGAGATCAGCGCCATCCCCGGGCGCGAGACCGAGTACACATGCTTGACGCCCTGGATCTCGGACAACACCTGCTCGGCCGGACCGGCGACCAGGTGCTCGACCTCGCTCGCTGAGGCGCCGGGGAAGGGGATGAAGACGTCGGCGAAGGTGACGTTGATCTGCGGCTCTTCCTCGCGCGGCGTCATGATGATCGCGAACAGCCCGAGCAGCAGGCCGACCAGCGCCAGCAGCGGCGTGATCTTGGCATCCTGGAAGCGCTGGGCGATGCGCCCGGAGATGCCAAGCGTCGTTCCCTGGCTTGGTGGCGCCGTAGCTCCGTCGGCGCTAGCGGCCTCAACGGTTCCAGCGCTGTTCTGGGTTGACATCGGCGACTCAGCCATCTTGGCGATCCTGACGGCCCTGGCGATTCGCATCCGCTTGGCGTTTGAGCGCGACACCGGCGGCGATGGGGTCGAGCGCGACCTGCTCGCCCGGGCTTAGGCCGGAGAGGACGACGATCTCGCCATCCAGGCTCGTGCCAATGCGAATCTTGCGCAGGTGGATACGACCGTCGTCGCTGACCACATAGGCCCCGGTGACCTCGGAGCGGTACACCACCGCGGCGCTGGGGATGGTGAGCTCCTCCTTGTCGCCGGTGACGATGGCGGTCTTGACGAACATGCCGGGGAAGAGCCCTTCGGTGTTCGTCTCCAGATCGGCGCGCACCTTAAAGGTATTCGAGCCAAGATCGGCGAAGGGGAAGACGGTGATGCGGCTTGGCGCGGTCACCTCGCCATTGGGCAGATGGATCTTGATCTCGCCGCGCTCGCGCACCGCCGGGATCGCGCTCTGCGGCACATCGATGATCACCCGCAGTTCTTCGAGCGAGATGCCGCTCATCACTGGGCTGCCCGGGCTGGCCACCTCGCCAAGCTCGACATGACGGCGGATCACGATGCCGGAGTAGGGCGCGCGAATCTGGGTGTAGTCGAGCTGTTCCTGAGCCTGCTCGAGATTGGCCTGGGCGGATTCCAGGCGCGCCTTGGCGCTCTCGAGATCAGCCTCGGCCTGATCCATCGCCGATTCAGAGACGTTCTTTTGTTGGTACAGCCCTTCGATGCGGGCGTACTCGTCGCGGGACTGTTCGAGCTGCGCCGAGGCCGATCGCAGGTCGGCGGCGGCTTGTGCCAGCCGCGCGCGATGTTCGGTATCGCGCAAGCGGGCGATCACCTCGCCCTTCTCAACGAAGTCATCGACATCGTAGAGGATCTCTTCGACCTGTCCGCTGGTCTGGGCCGAGACCGTCGTGCGATTGATTGCCTCGACCACCCCGTCGAGCCGGTATTCCTCGGGCACCACGCGATAGCTGGC
Organism: Lamprobacter modestohalophilus; assembly: GCF_016583905.1. Lineage (GTDB taxonomy): Bacteria > Pseudomonadota > Gammaproteobacteria > Chromatiales > Chromatiaceae > Lamprobacter > Lamprobacter modestohalophilus. The sequence goes on from NZ_NRRY01000038.1 coordinate 44,478, forward strand.
CTCGGCGGTGGCGAGGTTGGCACTGGCGTCGTCTTGGCTTGAATTCGCATCGGCCGCGTTGCTGAACGCTGAGAGGGACAGCAGCAGCGGGGCAAGGATTGCTAATCGAAGCCGGAGTCTGTGAGTCGATGTCATCGATAGATGCTCCGTAAATTAGTATTTCCTTATATTACCTGAAACCCTAGGCGAGAAGCTCGTCCGGCGTCGTCGCACGATTGCTCTCAAGCATGCGTTGGAAACGCTGCGGATCACGCTTCAAGATGTCGATGTACTCGTCTAGCAGCGCGGCCCAGTGTGGGCCGCCGTGCTCCTGAAACTTAGCCAGCGCGACCAATAGGATCTTTGCCGCCGCGCGCAGCTCGCGTAGGTCACCATCGCCGTAGTGCTGCACGAGCTCGGTGAAGAGAGCCTCCACCCGCTCGACAGGAGGCTGGGGGGCGTTTGCTTTAGACATGGGCAATTGGCCTAGCATGCTGCTGGGTCTTGACGGCCCAGTATACTGTCAGAATACGTCGAGCACCTGCGCGCGGATGCGCAAGCCGCGGTGCGCGAGTGGATGATTGAAGTCGATCTCGACCTCGGTCAGGTCGGCACTCAGAACGGTGCCGGCGGTCTCCTGTCCGCCAGGGGTCTGAAACTGGACCACCTGCCCCGGCTCGGGCGCAAACCCCTCAGGCATATCGCTGAGCGGGACCCGATGCACCAGCCCCGCGTCGTGGGCGCCGAACAGCGCCGAGCCATCGGCCAGCATCTGCTCATCGGCGCCTGGCGCCAGATCGATCAGCAGGCTTTCGAAGCCTGGCGCCAGCGTGCCATCGCCGATGCGAAAGCGCATCGGCTCATCACCGAAGCTGGAGAGTACCTCGGTGCCATCCTCGAGATAGACCGCGAGATGCAGACAGACCTGGCTGCCCGGGCCGATCTTGGCGGTGTTGTTACTCAAGACTGGTTGCCTCGCGTCTGCGTTCAATACGGCTCAGTATGCCGGCCTAAGGCGGCCCTGTCTTGCGCTACTGTGCGATGGCCAGTGACGCCGCTAGGTCCTGCTTGCAGCGACTGGTTGCTGTAGTCTCGGCCGTTAGTCAGGGGTCTACTCAAAAAGGTGATGCATGATTGCCAATTCAGGTTCCAAACTGACGCTGCTGCTCGCGACCGCGTGTAGCTCGTTGATCCTGGCTCCGCCTCTCATGGCCGAGACGTCAAACAACGATTGGTGTGAAGCCGAGGTCGCCACCTTGGCGGGCGATTACATGGCCTGCCTACTGAACGCTCATGCCTGGAACCTCACCGGCGGGTCCGACGAGCCGGACGATCTGGCGTTAGACGTTCAAGCCTGTGGTTCGACCTACCTGTCTGGTTATCTCGCCACGGTGATGCATGATCCAGGCAGCTGCCCCGGCGCCGAGGCCTCTTGGGACGGGATCGTCGATCATCTGCTGCAGCTCAGGGACAGCTCTTGGGATGCGGTCGACCAGGTTGCGCTGCTGGTCTCTGGGAACTCAGTCTTCACCGACCAAGGGCAGGTCGTCTTTTTCAATAACTGCGCGGTCGACGTGAAGCTCATGTCGCCCGATCTTGGAACGGTCGATGGCAATGTCATCAAGGCCGGCGACCACGAGTCCCTGATCCTCAGCCAGTTCGCCGCGAATCAAGCCAACGTAGTCATGGTGGCCCCGGTGACCACCAAGACCGAATGTGATCGGATTCAGTGCCAGGATTGGACCGCGCTGCAGCCGAATACGGAGCAGCGGCAGCCCAGCATGTGGAAGGAGCCCAACTTGCTCTATGCGGCTTACTGCCAGCCGACCAATGCGGCAGCCGCGCAATGCCTGAGCGATGGGGCCAGCACGCCATGCTGCGGCCCGAACATGAATTATGACCGGACCTTCGGCACGCACGTAGAGATCACCCCGAATACACCCAACGGCAATGACTTCGTGAATCTCAGCACCAACTCAAAGCCACCCGAGCTATGCAACGGCACCAACCCTGACAACTGCGTCCTGCCCAGCGCAAATATCTTCTTCAATGTGCCGGTCCAAGTGGAGATGAGCGGCGGCGACTGTGCTTGTGGCACCCTGGGGCAACGCAGTCAGTTGCAATGCGCCGCGGTCGACTGTACCGATGCCTACACCTATCCGACCGACCCGAAGCAATGTGCCTGCTCAAGCGGTGGCAAGCGCGGCTATACCGTCACTTATTGCCCAGACCAGGCCTCGCAATTGCCATCGATCCCGGCCGGGGCCGGTAACCCGCTCACGAAGTTACAACGCATTGGAATAGATTAACGATTCCGCCTCGTTGTGCCTTGCTGGACACCGCGCGGGACGCACCCTGACGACCGTTCAACTGCGCTTGCTAGGATCATGCTCATCGTCGTGGACCGATCCTTCGAAGTTGAAAAAGCGCATGCGCTGGTGGTCTCCGATGCCTCAAGTAAGGGGCGGCAGGCTAGTATGGGGCGGCTCTGGTCGCGCCTAATCGCCGTTCGCTCTGGTTGCCGGACGCTGCTCGGCGGGGAGGTCGGATCACCCGGCATGCCAACTTTCAGTATCAGCGGCTTCCAGGTCTTCCTGCGCCTGCGCGGCCAACGCTTGGAGCAGCTGTTCAAGCGATCTGGCGAGTTCTTCGGCATTCTCGAACGCGGTTTGATCACCGGCGCGGGCCTGTTCACAGAGTCGATCGGCCTGCTTTCGCAACGGCTCGGCGCTGAGGTGAGCGGCAAAGCCCTTTAGCATGTGCGCGATGCGGAAGCATTCATCGAGGTCGCCCTCAGCGGCAAAGTGTCGCAGGCGATCTGGGGTATCGCGCTGGCTGCTGAGCGCGGTTTCGATCAGGCGCTGCACAAAACCGGGAGACTGTTCGAAGCGTTGCTGGAGCAGATCCCAGTCGACTGGTGACTCTTGGGTTAGCTTGGCATCAACCCGGCTGGTTGCGCCAACCGCGATGGCTGCTGTGGCTCGTTCTGGTGATGGTGCCAGTGCCTGCGTGCTGAATGATCCCTGCGTTCTGTCGGGCGTCTTCTTTGTGCTGACAGTGAATATGCTTTCAGACTCGTCAGCCTCAGCCTCAGTCTTAACTTCAGCGTCGGTATCGGCATCGGAGAGGCCAGCCGGCGCTGAGCGGAAAGGCCGCTTCTGTCGAAGTTGGTCGCGTCGTTGGTCGATCGCGGCCAACAGGGCTTCGAGGTCGATCGGTTTGGTCAGATGCGCCACCATGCCGGCATTCAGGCAGCGCTCGCGCTCTTCCGCCATGGCATGTGCGGTGAGGCCGATAACTGGCAAGTCCGGCCAACCGGCGCGGATGCGTCGTGTTGCCTCGTAACCATCCATCACCGGCATCTGCACATCCATCAGTACCAGGTTGACTGCGTCCGCGCCGATCTCTTCCAGCCGCGTCAGCGCTTCTTGGCCATCCCGTGCCGTTGTGATCTGCGCGCCTTCGTGGCTCAGTAGATCCTCGAGCACCATCAGATTCAGCGCGACATCGTCCACCGCTAAAATGTGCATCCCGGCCAGGGACTGGGTATCGACGCGGCTTGAGTCGTCGAGCCGAGGGCTGCGCGATGGCTCTGCCGCTGGTAGTGGCAGGCGCAGTTCAAAGCAGCTGCCGATATTGGGTTCGCTATCAACGCTCAGGCTGCCGCCCATCATCTTCGCCAGAGCCAGACTGATGCTCAGCCCGAGACCGGTGCCACCATAGCTGCGCGTAGTGCCGACATCGGCTTGTTCGAACGGCTGGAAGATGCGTGCAATCTGCTCCTCGTTCATGCCAATGCCGGTATCGGTGATCTGGAATTGCCGTTCCTCACCGGCAGACAACAACCGCAGTCGAACCTCGCCGGTCTGGGTGAATTTGATCGCGTTGCCGAGCAGGTTGAGCAGGATTTGACGCAGCCGCATGGCATCGCCAAGCACCCAAGCAGGCAGATCGGCATCTGGCAGGATGCTCAGGCGCAAGCCCTTCGCATTGGCCTGGGGGCGCAACAGGGATTCGAGTTCGGCGAGACAATCGGCCAAGCAAAACGGCTGAGCCTGGATGCTGAGCTTGCCGGCGCCGAGCTTAGAGAAGTCCAAGATGTCATTCAGCAGAATCATCAGATGCTGCCCGGCGGTCTGGATATGCCGAAACAGCTGCCCGGTCTCTTGGGTGTCATAGTCGCGCCGGCCGATCTGCGCGAGACCCAGGATGCCGTTGAGCGGCGTGCGGATCTCGTGACTCATATTGGCAATGAAGGCGTTCTTGAGCGCTGCGAGGCGCTCGGCTTCAACCAGCGCCTGCATGCGCGCGGACTCCATCCGGTGCCGCTCAGTGATGTCATTGCCGGCAGCGAGCACGCCGACAACCCGCCCAGCCGCGTCGTGCAACAGGCTGCTGCGCCAGGCGATCAGATGCGTGGAGCCATCACTGCTGACCAGGCTGTTCTCGAGGTAATCCTCGGCACGCAATGAACCCTCGAGGAGTTGCGCAAAGACGTCGCGCAGTTTCGGGCGATCCTCTGCCGCCAGGCAGAGATCGAACCAGTCTTGGCCCAGCAGATCCTGCTCGGTCCGGCCGAGCAACTCGCAGGTGTAGCGATTCGCCAGTGTGACCCGACCCTGGGTATCGAGCGAGAGGATGATCGAGCTTGCGGAATCCAGATAGCGCTGCGCCCGATCGCGCTCCTGGCGCAGCGCTTCGGTGGCTTGGCGCAGGGGCGAAACATCGGTGATATTGCCGAGCACACCCTGAGGCTTCCCATCGCTGGTGCGTAGCAGGGTGGTTGAGAGCAAGACCGGGATCTGTTCGCCATCGGCGCGTTGCAGGGTCCATTCGCGAGTCTCCTCGCCGTCGTGTAACAAGGGCTCGCTAAAGCTCCTGAATCCGGGGTGGATCTCCTCGCCGAGCTGTGCCGACAGCTCGTCGGCGCGTGCCGCGATCTCGTGCTCGAGGTGGAAGCGCAGGGGCGTTTGCTGCCCGATCATCTCCTCCGCGCTGAAGTCGAGCAGGCGTTCGGCGGCTGGATTGAACTGGGTGACCAGGCCATTCATATCGGTAGTGACCATGGCGGAACCCGCGAGATCGATCATTTGAGCGGCGAAATGCAACTGTTCATCGGCCAGCCGACGCTCATATATGGTCCGCCCCGCGATGCAAGAGCCACTTGACTGTTCAGCAGAAGGAAACGTTGCGGCCATATATCCGGCGTCGTGATGAGGTGGCGTGATCGCTCCTCGCGCCCTGATGGAATCCGCGCG
>NZ_NRRY01000039.1:0-25000 GCF_016583905.1 Lamprobacter modestohalophilus
GACTCCGCGATGCCAGCCGCTCGAAGAGATCCCAACTCGGGTTCATCATCAACACGTCCTTCGCCTGGGCTGCGCTCCTGAGCACGGATGTCGGGGTTTCCACAGCCTGGGCTGAAGCCGCTGGAGGCGAGGCGATGGCAGGTTTCAGCCCCGTGAACGGTTACACTTTTTCCTACTGCCTTAGCCCCTCCTTGTCTAAGGCATCGCCCGGCAAGTCAGCCGGGCGCGGATTGAAACGGCAACGGCAGCAACCAGGTGTTCAGCCCCGCCAGCTGCATCGCCCGGCAAGTCAGCCGGGCGCGGATTGAAACGCCCGCGAGAAGCTGCCTGCAACCTGCGGCAGGTCGTATCGCCCGGCAACTCAGCCGGGCGCGGATTGAAACATGCTGCGGAAGTAGCGCAGATAGTTGCCATGGGTGTATCGCCCGGCAACTCAGCCGAGCGCAGATTGAAACCAGCAAAACGTCGCGAAGCAAATTTTCCAAGGCGCACCGTCAAGCAGTCGGCGTTCAGTATTTCGCCCATAATAGCCGCTCGAAGCCTAGTGTCACCACGCTGAAGCAGCGCAGTCGTAATGCTCCGGCGTATTTGTTCTCTAGGGCTGTCCGGTATTCGGTCAATGCCGCCTCGGCTTGGTGGCGTTGTCTTGCGACTTCGGGGAGTTGTTCTAAGGCTTCCTGGGGCATCTCGCGGAGCTGTCGGCCACTGAGCTTGAGTCTTTCCAGGCTGAGATATTTGAACTCGATCAAGATATCCAGCAGTTGGTATTGGCGCATGTCCGGGCGGACAATCATGGTGAGATCGGCATAACCGCGCGCCAATTCGGTTTCTGAATCCAGGATATAAAACAGATTTCCCGCCAGCAGCATCAGAAAGACGGTCTTGATGGTCAATTCATTGGCCGAGGCATAATCCCGGTTGTCGAAGAGCTGCAGCCGCTTGCGCTCGATGAATGCGCAGAGCGGCTGAAGATCACCTTGGCTGTAGAGTGGTTTCGTCACCGCGCGGATCTCGTCGCTGTCCTCGCCGCTGCCGAGGTGCAGCTCGCGGAGACGTTCGAGGTAGAGGTCTTTGGCGGTCAGATTGGGGACGTTCAGCGTGGTTTCGCCCTGCTCGGTGACCTCTGTGCTTAGGGTGAGCATGCCCAGATAGAACAATAAGGTAGCGGTCGTGACGCCGTCCCGTGAGGCATTCAAGATGTCCGCCACGCCGAAGCGCTCGCTCAATTCGGCGATGGCTAAGGGCTGCTCGCGATCCAGCACTTGGCTGAGGATCTCCGGGCCACCGGGTAGCCTGGAGACATAGTCCAGTTTAAGCCGGTCGGTAGCCAGGTTTTCGTCTAGGAGCTTCCTTGGATAGCGGCAATGGCGTTGTAGATGCTTGAGGAAATAGATCGCTAGGGTTGGGTTGTAGATGCGTTCCTGGGCTTCGCGACTGAAGCGATAGCCGTTGTAGAAGACTTGCATCATCTCCATTGCCTGGTCCGCTTCAACCGCAGTCAGACTACAGCTATCGGCAACGTTTTGAACAATGGTCGCAACCTCGGTCTCCCGAAAACCGCAGAGGTCATTCAATGCTGGATCGGCGCTGATATTCTCGGCGACATTGTAGGCGCTGCTCACATCGCTCATGGCGATGGGCGAGACCCCAGTGATAAACACGCGCTCTAATCCCATGCCAGCGGAGATGGCTTTGACGGTCTTGAACAAGGATTTGAGTGCGCCTTCCCCATACAACAGCGCCTCATAACGGTCCCGCGCGCCCTGCTGTCGGCTCATCATCACTTCATTGGCGAAGTTGTCGTATTCGTCGATCAGTAGATAGAGCGGGTGACCAGCATCTTGCGTCACCGCGACCAGCGATTCCAAGGATAATGCAGCATTGGTCGGATGCAGTTTGACTTCCGCGCTGAGATGGTGCTTGTAGCGCAGGCAGAAATTCCGAATCTGGACATTGATATGTCCATGCAGGTTGTCTTTGATGGTCTCTGCGTCACCTTGCGGACTGACCGATGAAAAGTCCCACTTGAGGATGAAATACTGGTTGCGTTTGGGCGTTGGATTCTTGCCAATCGCCAAATGCCCGAACAGTTCGTCGAATTCATCGGCCCTGGCCAGATCGTAGTAATTTTCCAGCAGCGACAGCCACAGGGTTTTGCCGAACCGCCGCGGGCGTAGGAGAATCAACTGCCGACCTGCTTGCTCAATCAGTGGAATACGGTCGGTGCGATCGATGTATAGATAGCGCTCCTTGATCAGTGCGCGATAATCGGCGAGGCCGTAGGGAAACTCAATCGCCATGGCTGCTCTGCGGTTCGTTGTTCCAGTAGGAGGACGGTTTCGATCGATTCAAGCAGGGGGACGGAGGGCTTTAATGATCCGCTGCAGATCCTGCCAGCCCTTGGCCTTCTCGGCTGGGCTGCGCAGGTAATAAGAGGGGTGGTAGGTGACGATCAGTGGGATGGGCGCGGCGCCCTTGCCGGGCTGGTACTGATGCGGCTTGCCGCGGAGGCGACCGACTGCTTCAGTGTTGCCGAGCAGGTTGTTGGCCGAGACGGCGCCGAGGCTGACGATGAGCTTGGGCTGGATCAGCGCGATCTGACGCTCTAGGTAAGGGCGGCAGGCGCTGGCCTCATCAGGCTCTGGATTGCGGTTACCCGGTGGGCGGCATTTGACGATGTTGGCGATGTAGACCTGCTCGCGGGTCAGACCCACTGCGGCGAGCATCTTGTTCAGCAGTTGGCCGGCGCGGCCGACGAAGGGCTCGCCCTGTCGGTCCTCATCTTGGCCGGGGCCTTCGCCGATGAACATCAGCTCGGCTTGGCGGTTGCCGGTGCCAAAGACGGTCTTGGTGCGGGTTTGGCAAAGCTTGCAGCGGCGACATTCGGCGACGCTGGCTTCGAGCGCATCCCAGTCCATGTTGGCGATGGGATGCTGGTCGGCGGCTAATTCGGAGTCGGGCAAACTGGCATCTGGCTCGAGATCCTGCGCGATGTCGCGAGCGTCTGACTCGGTTGGCCAAGGCGGTTGCTCGTCATCGCTCCAAGGTGGAGGCTCGTCGAGCCAAGGCGGAGGCTCATTGGATTCAGCGGATGAAGGTGGGATCGAAGCCGGGCTAGACACTGAAGCGGTCACCGGAAGCGGTGCAGAAGCAGAAACTGGATCTGGATCTGGCGCTGGGTGCTGTGATGGCTCGGCTTGCCGCAGGTGTGTCGATGGGGCTGAAGCTGGTTGACTCGCCGGCGTTGCGGAGCTCACCGCGGCCGCTGTGGGTCGGGTAGCTGTTTGTTGGCTGGCGGTTGAGCTGAAGGTTGGTGGTGAATCTGCCCCCGTTGCTGCCTTTCCGTCTCTTGCTTTGCGGGCTGCTGATGCGCGAGCAATGGCTTGCAAAGCTGCCTGGGCACCGGTCGTGCTCGTCGCTGTTGCCGGTTTGGTGGTCGATGCCGGCCGTGGTTTGCGATCTTGACCCTGACTATGCCCCTGCCTCGGTTGCGACTCGGTGCCGGGCGCTTGGTGCCGGGCAAGCGCCGGCTTCGGCGCGGATTGCCCGAACGCGGCCGGCGCTGGCGTTGCCGCCGACTCGCCAGCAACGCGCGGCTGCCAGACCTGGATACCCATGGCCTTCAGATAGTGCAGTCGGCGCGATTCATCCATGACAACGCTCGTCCTGAGCGCGTAGCGAGGAGGCGCGTTTGAGCCCCGAGGCCGCTTTTCGTGCCGGTTGCACGGCAGGCGGCCCAGAAGATCGATCCTGCGCGCATCGCTGCAACGCGGGCCCGAGCCCTGCACGCATCAGCCTCATCTCACGCGCAGCCTCAGACATCCCCAGTCTGCGGATGCGCCCGCTCGCTGACATTGCTGAGCTTGTTCAGAGCGTTGAGGTAGGCCTTGGCGGAGGCGATGACGATGTCGGTATCCGCACCGGCGCCGTTGACCACGCGTCCGCCCTTCTCGAGCCGGACCGTGACCTCGCCCTGGGCATCGGTGCCGCTGGTGATGGCGTTGACCGAATACAGCTTGAGTGTGGTACCGCTGTTCACGATCGATTCGATGGCACGGAAGGTCGCATCGACCGGACCGCCGCCGATCGCGGTGCCGGGCTCCTCCTCGCCGTCGACACTCAGGACCAGGTCAGCGCGCGGGGTCTCGCCGGTCTCGGAGCAGACCCGCAGCGAGATGAGCTTGACGCGCTCGTTAGCGCTGGTGAGCGTGGTATCGGTGACCAGCGCTTGCAGGTCTTCATCGAAGATTTCATGCTTCTTGTCGGCGAGATCCTTGAAGCGGCGGAAGGCCTCGTTCAGCTCTTCGACCGTGCCCAACTGGATACCGATCTCCTCTAGGCGCGCGCGGAAGGCATTGCGGCCCGAATGCTTGCCGAGCACCATCCGATTCTGCTGCCAGCCGACGTCCTCGGCGCGCATGATCTCGTAGGTCTCACGATGCTTGAGCACGCCATCCTGATGGATGCCGGACTCATGGGCAAAGGCGTTGGCGCCGACGATGGCCTTGTTCGGCTGCACCGGGAAGCCGGTGATGCCGGAGACCAGGCGGGAGCAGTTGACGATCTGGGTGGTGTCCAGCCGCGTGTCGCACGGGAACGAGTCCTGGCGTGTGCGCACCGTCATCACGACCTCTTCCAGCGCGGCGTTGCCTGCGCGCTCGCCGAGGCCGTTGATGGTGCATTCGACCTGGCGGGCGCCGTGCTGCACCGCGGCGAGCGAGTTGGCGACGGCGAGGCCGAGGTCGTTGTGGCAGTGCACCGAGAAGACCGCCTTGTCGGCATTCGGGATGCGCTCGCGCAGTTGGGCGATGAGGCTGCCGAACTGATGCGGCACGGCATAGCCGACGGTGTCCGGGATGTTGATGGTGCGCGCGCCGGCGTCGATCACCGCCTCGAGGATGCGGCAGAGAAAGTCGATCTCGGAGCGACCGGCGTCCTCCGGTGAGAACTCGACATCGTCGCAATGCTGGCGCGCGCGCTTGACCGCGTGGATCGCCTGTTCAACCACCTGGTCTGGGCTCATCTTGAGCTTCTTTTCCATGTGGATCGGCGAGGTGGCAATAAAGGTGTGGATGCGTCCGGCATTGGCGTCCTTGAGCGCCTCGCCAGCGCGATCGATGTCGCGATCGAGCGCGCGCGCCAGGCCGCAAACGGTGCTGTCCTTGATCGCGCGGGCGACCGCCTGCACGGCCTCGAAGTCGCCATTGCTCGCGGCCGGGAAGCCGGCCTCGATGACGTCGACCCGGAGCCGCTCAAGAGCGGTGGCGATGCGCACCTTCTCGTCGCGGGTCATGGACGCGCCCGGGCTCTGCTCACCGTCGCGCAGGGTGGTGTCGAAGATGATCAAATGCTCTTTGTCGGTCATGATGGGTCTCAGTCGGGTCGGGTGTACTGGGCGCGAGTCAGAATGCTGCCGCTTGCGCTAGGACCATAGTCATTGCGTCGGCTCGAGACAATCGGCGGCGACCTTGTTCGGCGATTCTAGGTTCGATGATTCTAGGCCCGGCGATTCTAGGCCCAACGATTCTAACCGCGCCCGCCCGCATTGCCGATGCTGTTCTGGTTCGCGCTGACTCGATGACGTTTGCAGGGCTGTCGGACAGGATACGGCTTTCTCTCGGTGTAGCTTGGTGTAGGTCAGTGTAGCTCGGTGCAGCTTGGCGCAGCTTGTGCCGGGCTTTGCGCTAAGCTTTACCGGACTGGGTCTGCAGACCTGGCATCTTATCGCGACTTGACCAACACACTGGCTGCGTTCCATGAACGACTTGCACGATCTTGAGGTGGTTCTGCGCTCGGAGATGCCGATCCTGTTGATCGAGTCGCTGGAAGAGCCGCGACTGCTGGAACTGCTTGGCGAGATCGGATTGCGGCTGCAATTGCCGGTGTTCTGCTGGACCCTGACCGACGGACTTCGCCCGCTACGCGGTCGGGCGCTGCCGAGTGGGGCGCAGACTGATCCGCCTGATCTGTTGCGCCATATCAAGGCGACCACGCGCGCTGGTCTCTATCTGCTGCTGGATTTTCATCCGTTTCTGGAGCATCCGCTGCATGTGCGGCTGCTGAAAGAGATTGCCCAGGGCTTCAATGAGTCGGCGCCGCGGCGCTTGGTCTTGGTCAGTCATGCGCTGGAGAGTCCGCCGGAGCTCAGGCACCTTTGCGCGCGCTTTGAGCTCCGGCTGCCCGATCGACATCGACTGCTGGCATTGATCCGCGAAGAGGCGCAGCGCTGGCAGTATGCCGATCCGAAGCGCAGCTTCCGCGCCAGCCGCAGTGCGGTTGAGCAGCTCTCTCGCAACCTCCTGGGTGTCGCCGAGTCCGATGCGCGCCGGTTGATTCGCAACGCCATCATCAAGGATGGTGCGATCACAGAATCGGATGTCACTGAGGTCACCCGAGCCAAGTACCAGCTGCTGAGTCCGGAGGGTGCGGTCTCGTTCGAGTACGATACCGCGAGCTTTGCCGAGGTTGCCGGTCTCGAGCGGCTCAAGGCTTGGGTTGATCTACGGCGCGGGCCCTTCTTGGCCGCGGATCAGGAGACCGATTGCCCCAAGGGCGTGCTGCTGCTTGGGGTGCAGGGTGGTGGCAAGAGTCTGGCCGCGAAGGCGGTGGCTGGGCGCTTCGGGGTGCCGTTGTTACGGCTCGATTTTGGTCGGCTTTACGACAAGTATATTGGTGAGACCGAGCGTAAACTGCGTGATGCGCTCCGCACTGCCGATGTGATGGCGCCCTGCGTGCTCTGGTGCGACGAGATCGAGAAGGGGTTGGCGGTTGATAGCGGCGCTGAGGGACCGGGTCGGCGTTTGCTCGGCTCCTTGCTGACCTGGATGGCGGAGCGCAAGAGCGCGGTGTTTCTGGTGGCGACCGCGAACGATATCGCACAATTGCCATCCGAGCTGTTGCGTAAAGGACGCCTCGACGAGATCTTCTTTATCGACCTGCCGGGGCCGGAGGTGCGGCGCGAGATCTTTGCGATCCATCTGCGCAAGCGCGCTCTGGACCCGGGCGGCTTCAATCTGGATGATCTCGCGGCGGCGAGTGAGGGGTTTACTGGCGCCGGGATCGAGCAGGCGATTGTCTCGGCCATCTACGCCGCCCGCGCGAGCAATCGCGAGCCGAGCACGGAGTCGATCCGCACCCAGTTGGGCGCGACGCAGCCGCTCTCGGTGGTGATGGAGGCGCAGATTGCCGGGCTTCGGCAGTGGGCGCGAGGGCGTACCGTGCCGGCTGGGGCTGAGCTGAGCTGAGCTGAGCCGTACTGAGTTGCATTCAGTGGCACTGACTGGCATGAAGCCGCACAGCGCTGAGCTGGAGTCAGTGCTGTATCGGCGATCGGGTTAAGATCGCCACAGGCGCAACCTTTTTACCGTGAAACAAGCGCTTCATCGTCCGGGGTAGCGACGCGCTATGGACGTTAGGTGCAGGTTTCTTCGAGTCGAGAGTGACGATGGAATATAAGGATTACTACAAGATCCTGGGGGTCTCGCGCGATGCCAAGGCCGACCAGATCAAGGCCGCTTATCGCAAGTTGGCCCGTAAATATCATCCCGATGTCAGTAAGGAGCCGAACGCCGAGGAGCGCTTCAAGGAGGTCAACGAGGCCAATGAGGTCTTGAAGGACTCCGAGAAACGGGCGCAATACGACGCGCTCGGCAGCGGCTGGCATGCGGGCGACAACTTCCGTCCGCCGCCTGGCGCTGGCGCTCGGGGTGCAGCCGGGCGCGGCTATGAGTTTTCGGAAGAAGAGGCCGCTCAGTTCAGCGATTTCTTCTCCAGTATCTTTGGTGGCATGGGCGGCGGGCGCGGCGGCCGATCCAGTGGTTTCGGTAATGCCGGTATGAATGCTGATCCTTTTGCTGCACGCGGTCGCGATCAGACCGCGCGCATCCGTATCTCGCTCGAAGAGGCCTATCAGGGCGGCACACGTCAGCTTCGGCTAGAGGTGCCAGAGATCGACGCCCAGGGGCAGGTGAAGACGCGCATCCGGACCCTGAACGTGCGCATTCCAGCCGGCGTGACCGAGGGCCAGCAGATCCGACTTGCCGGCCAAGGCAGTGCCGGAGGCGGCAGCGCGAGTCAGTCCAGCTCGGCTGGCGACCTCTTTCTCGAGGTCGAGCTTGAGCCGCATGCGGTGTTTCGCAGCGAAGGCAAGGATATCCATCTGAAGCTGCCGATCGCGCCCTGGGAAGCGGCGCGCGGGGCGACCGTGCCGGTGCCAACGCTCGGCGGCACCGTGAGCCTGAAGATTCCAGCCGGCTCGCAAAGCGGTCAGCGTTTGCGGTTGAAGGGGCGGGGTCTGCCGGGCAAGCCGGCTGGGGATGCCTTTGTCCAGCTCGAGATCAGCAATCCGCCTGCCGACAGCGATGAGGCGCGAGCGGCGTTCGACGCGCTGGCCGAGCATTTCAAGTCTTTCAATCCGCGAGCAAAGCTGGGGGTTTGAGCCATGCCCAAAACGATCAGCGCAATCGAGGGTGTGATCCTAGACGAACGCACGGTGGTGACTGTGACCGAGCTGACCCGAGTCTGTGGTGTGAGTCTCGAGCAGGTGAGCTCGATGGTCAGTGAGGGGATGTTGCATCCGCTGGGTGGGGCACCTGAGCACTGGCGCTTCACTGGCATCGAGGTCCGACGCACTCGGCGGGCGCTGCGCCTGCAACAGGATCTGGAACTGAATCTGGCCGGCGCGGCACTGGCCTTGGATCTGCTTGACGAGGTGGAGCAGCTGCGCAGCCGGGTGCGCTGTCTTGAGCACCAGCTCGGCGCGCTTTCCGATGCTGAAGGCCCGGGCTGAGTGAACGGTTGCGAGGCTGGCGATTGGCTCGGCTGCTGGCGGGTTGACGTGCGGCTCGGGCTTCGTGTTCGGCCGCCAACCTTTGTGGTGTTGGCCTGCGTCGCGCTCGCCCTTGCGCTGAGTCTCATGCCGCGCTTGGGCTTCAGTTCGGCGCTAGCGACCCAGACGCCGACCCTTCAGGTCCGAGTCGTCGCGCGTTTCCCGCATGATCCTAATGCCTTTACCCAGGGCCTCGTGATCGTCGATAGTGAACTCTACGAAGGCACCGGCGGTTATGGGGAGTCCGTGTTGCGGCGTGTTGACCTCAAGACGGGGCGGGTGCTGGAGCAGGTCGAGCTGCCCGATCGCTGGTTTGGCGAGGGCATCACCGACTGGCAGGATGAACTCATTCAACTGACCTGGCGCGCGGGTGTTGGCCTGCGTTACGACAAAGCAACGCTCGCGCCGCGTGGCCGGTTCTCGATCAGGGGCGAAGGTTGGGGGCTGACGCATGATGGTCGGCATTGGATCATGAGCGATGGCAGCGCTGAGCTGCGCTTTCTCGATCCCGCTGACGGTCGTGAGCTGCGCCGACTGCGAGTGATGGACGGCGCTAAGCCGGTGCAGCGGCTGAACGAGCTCGAATATGTCGGTGGTGAGGTCTGGGCTAACCTCTGGTACGAGGACCGGCTGGTGCGGATCGATCCCGCCAACGGGCAGGTGCTCGGTTATATCGATCTCGGTGGCCTCTGGCCTGATGATCAGCCACGCCGGCATGACCAGGTCCTGAACGGTATCGCCGTTGATCCGCAGACCGGTGATCTCTTTGTGACCGGCAAGCGCTGGCCCTGGCTTTATCACATCGAGGTCATCGAGGGTGCCACCGACTGAGCTGGATCTCTGCGCTACTGATTACGAAACACGCGGTCCGAAACATGCGGGGCGCGCAATGATGCACTAGAATCCGGCCAGGCTTCACGGAATCCATCAGGGTCTTCCGCGCGCCAATCCGCCATTACTGCCCGTTCGATCATCCGGTTACCTCAGTATGTCCGATACAGCCCACGGCTCGCCCAGCGCTCCCGAGACCAGCTTTCCACTGCTCTCGACCATTGATGACCCTGATGATCTGCGGCTGCTGCCCGCGAGCGATCTGAAACAGCTGGCCGCGGAGCTGCGCGGCTTCTTGATCGAAAGTGTCTCCCGTACCGGTGGCCATTTGGCCGCTGGCCTGGGTGTCGTCGAGCTGAGCATCGGTCTGCACTACGTCTTCGATACGCCGCATGACCGTGTGGTTTGGGACGTTGGCCATCAGGCCTATCCGCATAAGATCCTGACCGGACGACGCGAGCGGATGGCGCGGATGCGGATGCAGGGAGGGCTCTCGGGATTTCCGAAGCGTGCTGAGAGCCCGTATGACACCTTCGGTGTCGGTCATTCCAGTACCTCGATCAGCGCCGCGCTGGGAATGGCGATCGCCGCCAAGCAGAAGGGCGAGCAGCGCCAAATTATCGCCGTGATCGGCGATGGTGCGCTGAGTGCTGGCATGGCCTTCGAGGCCTTGAATCACGGTGGGCCGCTCGATCCGGATCTGCTGATCATCCTCAACGACAACGAGATGTCGATCTCGCCGCCAGTGGGCGCCATCAGCAGTCATCTGGCCAGGCTGCTCTCTGGCGGGCTCTACACCAAGATGCGTGAAGGGAGTAAGACCGCGCTGCGGGGGATGCCGCAGCTGCGCGAGCTGGTCGGCCGCTGGGAAGAGCATGTGAAAGGTATGGTGATGCCGAGCACCTTGTTCGAGGAGCTGGGCTTTAACTACATCGGCCCGGTGGATGGGCACGACATGGATGCCGTGGTCGCGACGCTGCGCAACATGAAGAAGATGCCTGGCCCACGGCTGCTGCACCTGATCACTCAGAAGGGCCACGGCTATGAGCCGGCCGAGCATGCGCCGACCGCGTATCACGGCGTCACGCCGTTTGATCTCAAGACCGGCGCGGTGCCGAAAAAGGGCGGTGCTCAGAGCTACACCCAGATCTTTGGTGACTGGCTCTGTGAGCGCGCCGAGGCCGATTCCCGACTGCTCGCCATCACCCCGGCGATGCGCGAGGGCTCGGGCATGGTGCCCTTCTCTGAGCGTTTCCCGGGGCGCTATTTCGATGTCGGCATTGCCGAGCAGCACGCGGTGACGCTTGCGGCCGGCATGGCCTGTGAGGCGATGAAGCCGGTGGTGGCGATCTATTCGACCTTCCTGCAGCGTGGCTACGATCAGCTGGTGCACGATGTCTGTCTGCAGGGGCTGGACGTGACCTTTGCGGTGGATCGCGCTGGGCTGGTCGGAGCCGATGGCCCGACGCATGCGGGTGCCTTCGATTACAGCTACACGCGGCCGCTACCGCATATCGTCATCATGGCCCCTGCTGATGAACACGAATGCTGGTGGATGCTCGAGACCGCCTATGCCTACGATGGCCCGGCGATGGTGCGCTATCCACGCGGCAGTGGTCCTGGGGTTGTCGTGGACAAGACCGGTGGTGCGCTGCTGCCGATCGGCAAGGGCGAGATTCGGCGCGAGGGACAGGATGTCGCGCTGCTGGCCTTTGGCAGTCGGGTGGCCGCAGCTGAGGCGGTCGGTGAGCGCTTGAATGCGACTGTGGTCAACATGCGCTTTGTGAAGCCGCTGGATGATCTGCTGATTCTGCAGATGGCCGAGCGTCATCAACTCTTGGTGACGGTGGAGGAGAACGCGGTTGCGGGTGGCGCCGGCTCGGCGGTCTCAGAGCTGTTGGCCGAGCAGGGCGTGCTGGTGCGCTGTCTGCATCTGGGGCTTCCAGATCGCTGCCAAGAGCAGGCCAGTCATGTGCAGCAGCTCGCCGCTTGTGGACTGGATGATGCCGGCATTGAGGAAGCAGTGCGCGCAGAGATGCGCGACCTGGGGCTGGAGCAGACGCGACTGAAAGGCGCAAGTGCTGGTTGAGCTGACATGAGCCTCATCATCGAGCCGATTCGAGCCTTCGACGACAACTACATCTGGCTGCTGCGTCAGCCTGAGCATGCCTCTTGTGCGGTCGTCGACCCCGGCGATGCTCTGCCGGTAATCGAGCACCTGCAACGCGATGGTTTGCGTTTGGATGCGATTCTGATCACGCATCATCATGGGGATCATATCGGTGGTCTCGCCGATCTGCGGCGGCTGTGGCCGCAGGCTGAGGTCTTTGGGCCGGAGGATCGCCGTATTGCCGGATTGACGCGGGTGGTGGGTGATGGGGATCGCGTCAATCTGGCTGGGCTCAAGCTTGAATTCGCGGTGATGGCGGTTCCGGGGCATACCTCGACGCATATCGCCTATGTCGATGATGCGCATTTGTTCTGTGGCGATACGCTGTTCGCGGCCGGTTGTGGGCGGGTGTTTGATGGCACCTTTGAGCAGCTCGCGGCGTCGTTGCGGCGGATTGCGGCCTTGCCGGCGCAGACATGCTGCTACTGCGCGCATGAATACACCTTGGCCAATCTCGGTTTCGCGCGCTGGGTCGAGCCTGAGAGCGCGGCCGTCATGGCAGCAATCGCCGCTGCCGAGGAACGTCGCGCTCTGGATCAGCCAACCGTGCCGACGACCCTGGCCGAGGAGCTTGCGGTGAATCCCTTTTTGCGAACGGCGGAGCCCGCGGTGATCGCCGCCGCAGAGCGCTTTGCCGGCGCACCGCTGGACGGACAGACGCAAGTCTTTACCGCGCTCCGCCGCTGGAAAGATGAGTGCTATGACTGACGCTGAGCGTGCAGGCGCTCGGTGGTACCAGGTCTTTGCGGGCGTGTTTCGCGCTTGGGTCAGTGTTACCGTGAAACGCGTGTTTCATCGACCTGGATGGCTGTCGGCGCTCATCGCACTGCTGTCTGGTGCGCTGATGGTGCTGTCTTTCGCGCCGATCGGCCTCTATCCGCTGGCGGTCGTGTCTCTGCTCGGGTTCTATCTGGCACTGCGCGGCCGCGATGGTGCTGGCGCTTTTGGTATCGGCTGGCTGTTCGGGCTGGCACTGTTTGGTGCTGGGGTTGCCTGGGTGCGGATCAGCCTGAACGAGTTCGGCAACATGCCGGCGCTGGTCGCCAACCTGCTGATGCTGCTCTTCGTCGCGGTCATGGCCCTCTACTACGGCCTGACAGCCTGGCTGATCCGTTTTATCGAGCATCGGCTGGCGGCCGACTCCATGCCGCGATGGGCAGGACCGTTGCTCCTGCTGCCGTCGATCTGGGTTCTGATGGAATGGGTGCGCGGTTGGTTGTTCACCGGCTTCCCCTGGTTATTTGCCGGTAATGGACAACTCGATGGGCCCTTGGGCGGATTGGCGCCGGTGCTTGGTGTCCATGGGTTGAGTCTGGCGGTGGCTGTTTCCGCAGGGCTGCTCTGGGGGCTATTGCGATGGCGCGGAGAGGCGCGCTGGCGGGTAGCGGCGGGGTTTTTGCTGATCTGGGTCTGTGCCGGCATGCTCTGGCAGATCGGGTGGACGCGGCCGGCCCCGAATGCGGAGCAGCGCCCGATTCGGGTGAGTGTGATTCAGGGTAACGTGGAGCAGGCGGTGAAGTGGGATGCGGATGGACTGCTCCCGACGCTGGAGATCTATCTAACGCTCACCAAGGCGCATCTGGAGAGCGATCTGATCATCTGGCCGGAGACCGCGATTCCCGAGTTTTTCGACCGTGTCGAGGAGCCGCTGCTGAAGCCGCTCGGCGTGACCGCGCGCGAGACTGGGACCGAGGTTGTTATCGGGCTGCCTGTGATGGAGCCCGACGGTCGCTACTACAACGCCTTGGTCAGCCTCGGCAGCAGTGAAGATCGGTACTTCAAGCGCCATCTGGTGCCGTTCGGTGAGTTTCTCCCGTTTAAGGCGCAGTTGCAGCCGCTGATCGATTGGTTCGAGGTGCCGATGTCGGATTTCAGTCGCGGCGATGCGGCGCGCCCCTTGCTACAGGTTGGGGTCTGGCCGGTCGGGGTCTCGATCTGCTACGAAGATGTGTTTCCGGATGAGGTCCGGCAGGCACTACCGGAGGCGGCGTTTCTGATCAACGTGAGTAATGACGCCTGGTTCGGCGACTCCTTGGCGCCACATCAGCATCTGCAGTTCGCGCGCCTGCGGGCGCTGGAGAGCGGTCGTTGGCTGATCAGGGCGACCAATACTGGGATCTCGGCGATCATCGATTCGCGCGGCCAGGTGCGCGATCAGCTGCCACTCTTCGCGCGTGCGGCACTGACGGGAACCTTGGAGGCGCGTGTCGGGTCGACCCCTTTCGTGCGCTTTGGCAGTCAGGTTCCGCTCAGTATGGCGGCGCTGATGTTGCTCGCTGGGCTGGTGTTGGCGCTGCGGGTGCGCCGACAGGCGCGGACTTCGGTCGCACAGGCTGCTGAGTAGCGGCCCCTTTTCCCGCTCCTGATGATTGCTGGACAGTGGCACGCAAGTCGGGACGGTTGATCGATGCTTGCTTCGAGGGGAGCTGCGAAGGCGCATCCTGAACTCGCACCGGTCGCGCTAAAGGACAAACATCGCTAATTCGCCGCCCGCCTATCAGGTTTTGCTGCGATTCCCTAAGTGCCGCTGCATGGCTATCATGATCGGCTCAATTGCTGCTTCGGACGCATCGCTGTGCTGGTCATCATCAACTTCTTCATCGATCTCGCACTGCTGCGACGGGCGCCGCAGGATCTGCCCGCTTCGCCTGCGCTGTTGCTGTTGGTGCTGCTCGCCGGTCTTGGTGCAGGCCTCTTGCTGGCGATCACCGCGGGGGTCGATCTCGGCAATGGTCTGTTGCAAAGCCTGTTGGATCTGGCGCTGACGCTGGGTGCCTTGTCGCTGGCGCTCAGGCTGGTCGAGCGACACCAGCGTTTCCTGCAGACGGCGACGGCGTTGGTGGGCGTGGATACCTTGATCACCTTGCTGGCCTTGTTGCCGGTTGGGATGGCGCGTCCGGTCGACAGTGAGAGCGGTTTGCTGGCGCTGGCTGGAGTGTTATTTCTGCTCCTCGTGGTCTGGAGTGTCCTGGCGGTTGGGCATATCCTGCGTCACGCCTTCAGCCTATCCCTGTTGCAGGGCGCTGCGATTGCCATCGGCTTCGATCTGCTCTCGTTTATGATCATTGGTGGCGTGATCGATGGCGCCCGCTGACTGCTGATTCAGGATTCAACCTTCGATGCATTTCCATATCCTTGGCATTTGCGGCACCTTCATGGGCGGGCTCGCACTGATTGCCCGTGCGCTCGGCCATCGGGTGACCGGTTCCGATGCCAATGTCTATCCGCCGATGAGCACCCAGCTCGAGGCCGCTGGTATCGACCTGATGCAGGGCTATGCTGCTGAGCATCTGCAGCCAACGCCGGATCTGGTGATCGTCGGTAACGCGATGAAGCGCGGGCTGCCGGTGGTCGAAGCGATGCTCGATCGCGATCTGCCCTACACCTCTGGACCGCAGTGGCTGGCCGAGCAGGGCCTGCGTGGCCGCCATGTGCTCGCGGTGGCGGGAACCCATGGCAAGACCACGACGGCGAGCATGTTGGCCTGGATTTTGGAGGCCGCCGGCGTTAAACCGGGCTTCCTGATCGGTGGTGTACCGCTGGATTTTGGTCTCTCGGCGCGGCTTGGCGACGGGCCATACTTCGTGATCGAGGCGGATGAGTACGACACCGCTTTCTTCGATAAGCGCTCCAAGTTCGTTCATTACCGCCCGCGAACGCTGGTGCTGAACAATCTTGAGTTCGATCACGCTGACATCTTCGATGATCTCGCGCAGATCCAGCGGCAGTTTCATCATTTGGTACGGACCGTCCCCGGCACCGGCAGGATTATCCATCCGCAGCAGGATGCGGCGCTTTCCGAGGTCTTGGCGATGGGCTGCTGGACGCCCTGTGACTCGACTGGGGTTGCGGCCGCAAGCTCCGAGGATGGGGACCCCGAGGCCAACAATCGCTTGGCTTCGGAGTGGTCCGGCTGCGATTGGCAGGCCGAGCTGTGCGCTGGCGATGGCTCGGCGTTTCGTCTCTCTTTCCAAGGGCAGCCGCAGGGGCGGCTCGAGTGGTCGCAGATCGGGCTGCATAATGTGCAGAATGCCCTCTCGGCCATTGCCGCGGCGCAGCATATTGGCATCGCACCCGAGCAGGCGATCACAGCCCTGTCGCGTTTTCAGGGTGTAAAGCGGCGGATGGAGCTGCGCGGAATCGAGGCCGGTGTGCGTGTTTATGACGATTTCGCCCATCATCCAACAGCGATCGCGAGCACCTTGACGGGACTGCGACGGCAGGTGGGTCAGGCGCGCATCATCGCGGTGTTGGAGCCGCGCTCGAATACCATGCGCATGGGGTCTCATGCCGGTGCGCTGGCAGCGTCATTGGATGTGGCCGATCGTGTCGTTGTCTATCGTCCGCCAGATTTGGCCTGGGATGCGGCGTCGGCGCTGACCACCCTCGGTGATCGTTTGAGCCTCTGTACGGAGCTGGATCAGGTCTTGGCCGCTGCCACGGCCGAGCTGCGCTCAGGGGATCATGTGTTGGTCATGAGCAACGGTGGGTTTGGGGGCATCCATCAGCGAATCCTCGAGCGCCTTGCATCCTCAGCGGCTGGCGATTGAGCGTTTGCGCATCGGTGCACAGCGACGCTTCTCCGAAATCCGTCTTCGATAACGCCACTGCCTGAGTCTCGCATGACCCAACCGACCCCACCCCGCTGGAAGAAGACCATCGCCATCGCACTGACCGGAGCCTCGGGGACGGGCTATGGGCTCCGCGTGCTCCAGGGCTTGATCGACGCCGAGGTGCGTGTCTATTTGCTGATCTCGCAGGCGGCGCAGGTGGTGTTGCGCATGGAGTCGGGGCTGGAGGTGCCGAGTCGACCAAAGGAGGCTGAACGCTTCTTTTGCGATTATCTGGGTGCGCAGGAGGGCCAGCTCAGCGTGTTTGGTCGCCAGCAATGGACGGCGCCGGTGGCCAGCGGGACCAATCCGCCAGACGCGATGGCGATCGTGCCTTGCACCACCGGAACCTTGGCCAACATTGCTGCCGGCCTGAGCGAAGATTTGATCGACCGTGCAGCCGATGTGACGATGAAGGAAGGCCGTAAGCTGATCTTGGTGGTGCGCGAGACCCCGTTCACGACCATCCATCTCGAGAACATGCTGCGTTTGGCGCGAGCTGGGGTGGTGATCATGCCTGCGAATCCGGGGTTCTATTTCAATCCACAGAGTGTCGATGAGGTGATCGATTTCATGGCCGCTCGCGTGCTCGATCATCTCGGTGTTCCGCACCGCCTCTCGGCACGCTGGGGCGCGGAGCCCTGAGAGGCTGTTTTGGAAGGTTCAGCGCAATTCGGGTCAGCCTTCTCGGCCATCGCCTTGGCTGCAGCGCTTTGGATTTCATGCGGGCAACCGCTGTTCGGCGTTGCGCCGTTGCCGGCTTACTTGGCCGGGAGCAGATCCAGCTCTTTTGGCGCTAGCAAGGTCGGCGCGCCCATCGCTATGCTCATCCCTGGCGATTGCGCTAGGTCGGTCAGCCAATGCCCTTGGCCGCTTGCGTCAACCGGGATCGTGATTGGCAATGCCAGCAGATGAACGATCTTCTCCTTGATCACTTCGGTGATGTTGCCGGCCCAGATGGGCGCGCCAGCATTCAGCTGGACGTGTGTGCCCCAGAGCCGCAGCACCAGGCGTCTCCCATCCGGGAGATCCTTGACCAGTATCAGATCATCGTGATGTCCATCGTGAACATGCGGGACGACCGGCAGCTCCGCGAGCGTTAACGACGGTGAGAGCAGCTTGATTGCATTGCTCCAACTGAGCTTCTCGGCGGGCGCCCACCCTTGCCCGGCAAGGATCTGGGAGAGGCGATTGAGCGGGCCGGCGTACTGAACATCGAAGGGACGCTGATTGCGGTGCCAGAGATCTTCGCGGTGGCTGGCGATGGGCAGATCCTGGCGCGTACGCCATTCGGTCGCGGTCAGCGTGATGAGCGGCCGAGTTGCTTGGTGGCGCGCGATGTCGAGCGGTTGCTGTGCCAGCGTGGCGGCGGTGAAGGCCGCGCTGGCGGCGATCAGGGTCACGAGGACGAGACCAGCGACCTGTTCGGACGGTTCAGTATGGCGTCGAAAGGCGAGTCCAAGGGCCGCGATCCAAATCAACCCGAGGGCGATGCTGGCGATGATATCGGTGAGCCAGGCGGCGCCGACATAGAGCCGCGCGAGGGCGACGGCGGTAATCAGGGCGGCAGCGAGGGCGTAAGGCGTCCAACGCCAGCGAGGCGCGAGGGGACGCGAGACTGAGAGTGCGAGAAAACCGTAGAGCACGGTTGCGCTCAAGACCTGTCCACTGGGGAATGACCAGGGCCAGCGTAGATCGAGCCCGAGTTCGGGTCGGGGGATGCGCACCAGCCAGCCCAGCGTTGGCGTGACCAATAGCGTAAAGGCGAGCGCCGCGAGCCAGTATTCCAACGCGCGCTGCTGACCGCTGAGGCTCAGATAGACGAGGATCGCGATGACCAGCGGGATGGTGACCACTGGCTCGCCGAGGCGGCTCAGTCCGGCCATGAGCTGGTCGGCGAGCGGTGTATGCAGGCTTTGTCCGAGGTCGAGTGCGAACTGATTGATGCGCATCTCCTGCGCGCCGAAGAGGTCGGCGCTCAGCGACATGCCCAGCAGGGCGACTGCGGCGACGAGCGCGAGTGCGAGCGCGGTGAGGGTGGCGGCATCCGGATGATCAGGGTCGGCGAGCGCTTGCGCGGTGCGACCGAACACGGGATGCAGGTTGCTCCAGCGCAGCAGTGTTTGCACCCCGTGCGAGGCGTGCGGGCTGAGCAGGAAGAACAGCCGCCGAGCGAGCCAGGCCGCAGCCCAGAGCAGTGACAGCAGGATGATGATGAGGATGGCGAGGTGCGTGGCGGCCTCGGCGGCGAGCTTGAGGGAGGCGCCGAAGACGATGCCTGGCGCCAGATAGGCCGGCCCCCAAGCAATCGCGGAGCTGATGTTGGCCGCGGCGAAGCGTGTCCGCGGCATCTGCATCATGCCAGCGACCATCGGGATGATGGCTCGACCTGGACCCACGAAACGACCAAAGGCGACGCTCATGGCGCCGTGCTTCTCGAAGAAGACGATGCCACGATCGAGGGGTTTCGGATGTCGGCTGAAGGGCCAGTGCGCTCGAATCTGGTCGCGATAGCGGTTGCCGATCCAGAAGCTCAGGCTATCGCCGCTGATGGCGCCAACAATGGCCAGGCTGGCGGTGGGCCAAAAGGCGAGCTCGCCGGATGCGATCAGCGCGCCGGCGCCGAATAGGATCATCACGCCCGGCACGACGACGCCGATGACGGCGACTGACTCCGCGAAGGAGACCAAGAAGACGATCAGGTAGGCCCAGGCCGGGTTTGTGCCGATCCAGCTGAGGAGTTGGTTGAGTGAGGCCTCCATGGCGCATCAGACGCCGAGCATCAGACAGCTGTTGCGCGAGGAGGGCTTATTGGCAGCAGGGCTCATGTCAGTAGCGCTCATTGCAAGCAGCGCTACTGGCCTGAGGCTGCCGCGCTTGGCTCAGCGGGCGAGGTCAGCGAAGGCCTTGCTGGCAGCCTCGAGCGTTGCATCGATCTCGGCATCACCATGGGCGCCAGAGACGAACCCGGCCTCGAAGGCCGAGGGTGCAAGATAGACGCCTTGATCGAGCATGGCATGGAAGAACCGGCGGAACTGCTCCTGATCGCAGGCGGTGGCCTGGGCGTAATTGGTGACGGGGCCGTCGTCGGTGAAGAAGAGGCCGAACATGGCGCCGGCGCGGTTGGTGCTGAGGCCAATGCCGGCCGCGCGTGCTTGCGCTTCCAAGCCGTTGGTGAGGCGCTCGGTTTGCGCCGCAACCCGGTCGTGAAAGCCGGGCTCGCCGATCAGCTCGAGGGTTTTGAGGCCCGCGGTCATCGCAATCGGATTGCCGGATAGGGTGCCGGCTTGATAGACCGGTCCGAGTGGGGAGATGTGCTCCATGATTGCACGCTTGCCGCCGAAGGCGCCGACCGGCATACCGCCGCCGATGATCTTGCCGAGTGCGGTCAGGTCCGGGGTGATGCTGAAGTGCTCCTGGGCGCCGCCCAGGGCGACTCGGAATCCGGTCATGACCTCGTCGAAGATCAGCACCGCGCCGTGCTCATCGCAGACCTCGCGCAGTCCCTCGAGGAACCCGGGCACGGGCGGGATGCAGTTCATGTTGCCGGCCACGGGCTCGACGATGATGCAGGCAATCTGATTGCCGATATCGGCGAAGGTCTGGCGCACCTGATCGATAGCGTTGTAGCTCAGGGTGATGGTCAGCTCGGCCAGGGCCGCGGGGACGCCGGGTGAGCTAGGCTCCCCCAGGGTGAGCATGCCAGAGCCGGCCTTGACCAACAGGGAGTCGACATGGCCGTGGTAGCAGCCTTCGAATTTGATCACCTTGTCGCGGCCGGTATAGCCACGTGCGAGCCGGATTGCGCTCATGGTGGCCTCGGTGCCGGAGCTGGTCATGCGGACGAGGTCCATGCTCGGGACCAGTTCGCAGACCTTATCGGCCATCAGGGTCTCGAGCTCGGTGGGGGCGCCGAACGACAGTCCCATGGCGACACGCTCGGTGACCGCGGCGAGGATCTCGGGATGCGCATGGCCGAGGATCATCGGGCCCCAGGAGCCGACATAGTCGATGTAGCGCTTGCCATCGGCATCGGTGACATAGGCGCCAGAGGCTGACTCGAAGAACACCGGGTCCCCGCCGACACCGCGGAAGGCACGCACTGGCGAGTTGACACCGCCAGGGATGTGTCGTTGTGCCGCGGTGAAGAGGTCGTGGGATCGGGACATCAGTTCGCTCCTAAATAGGGTCTGAAACAAGGGTGGCAGGCGTTGCAGAGGTTCTGTTGTTGCCTGTGAGCGGCGCGCTTGAGCGTGTTGATCGGTCTTGCAGCGAGCGGCGAGCGGCAGCAGGCGACAAACAATGGGCGACAATCGGCCATTTTCTGGCGACCTGGCGCGGATGGCAACCACCATGTGGCCGATCTGGTGTTGATGCATTGAGATGCGTTGAAAATGGGGGGCTCAACCCTGATTCCTACACGGTTAAGCAAGAAACGAGCATCCGTAGAGGGGCGGACTGAGGATAATGAAGCAATATATTTGTGTGATTTGTGGGCTGATCTATGACGAGGCAGAAGGCTGGCCCGAGGACGGGATTGCCCCGGGAACGGCTTGGGATGACGTGCCTCTGACCTGGAAGTGCCCGGAATGCGGTGCGGGAAAAGAGGATTTTGAGATGGTGGAGATCTGACGGCGTCCGTTGCAGAGGGCCTCAGCGCCTGGCAACGAGGCGCTAGCCTGCTGTACATTGTCGGGTTTCCAGCGATCTTGAAGCAGAGCATCACCATGCAAAACCTCATTACTGAGACTGATCTCTCCATGACCCCCACAGCACAGGCCAAGTTGGCCGAGCTGTTCAAGGATGTTGACGATGCGATCCAGGGTGTCCGTGTCTATGCGGCTTCCGGTGGCTGCAGCGGCGTCAGCTTTGGCATGACCTTTACCGATGTTGTCAATCCGAACGATGGTATCAGGGACTTCGACAGCTACAAGGTCGTGGTCGATGACGGCACCCTGGAGCATATCCGCGGCGTCGAGATCGACTTCGTCGACCCGGGCGATGGTAACGCAACCTTCGTCTTCAACAATCTTCCATCAGTCGGTGGCGGCTGCGGCAGCTGTGGCTCGGCTGGTGGCAGTTGTGGCTGAGCTAGGATTGCTGATCGTGTTTGGGGGCCCTGGCTTCGGGGTTACTGGCGATGATTAAGGTCGGTATCGTCGGTGGGACTGGCTATACCGGCTCTGAGCTGCTGCGGTTGCTGGTGAGGCACGCGCAGGTTGAGATCGCCGCAGTGACGTCGCGGTCTGATGCGGGAACCGGTGTTGCCGACTTCCATCCCGCGTTGCGTGGCGAGATCGATCTCGCCTTTACAACGCCCGAGGCGGCCGGGCTTGCGGACTGCGATTTGGTCTTCTTCGCGACCCCTAACGGGACGGCGATGAATGAGGCCGCAGCGCTGCTCGAGGCCGGCGTCCGCGTGATCGACTTGGCTGCGGATTTTCGCCTGAAGGATCTGGAGGTCTGGCAACGCTGGTATGGCATGACGCACGCGGCGCCCGACTTGGTTGAGGCGGCGGTATACGGCTTGCCCGAGGTCAATCGTGAGGCAATCGCGAC
Organism: Lamprobacter modestohalophilus; assembly: GCF_016583905.1. Classification (GTDB taxonomy): domain Bacteria; phylum Pseudomonadota; class Gammaproteobacteria; order Chromatiales; family Chromatiaceae; genus Lamprobacter; species Lamprobacter modestohalophilus. Next base: position 21,998 of record NZ_NRRY01000039.1, read on the forward strand.
GGCGCGGCTAGTCGCCAATCCTGGCTGCTACCCGACGGCTGTCACGCTTGGCTTGCTGCCGTTGCTGGAGGCTGGGGTCGTTGATGCCGGGCGCTTGATTGCGGACGTCAAGTCTGGCGTCAGTGGCGCTGGCCGAAAGCCATCGACCGCGCTGCTCTTGGCTGAGTGTGGGGAGAGTTTTAAGGCCTACAGCGTCGGCGGGCATCGCCATCAGCCGGAGATCTGCGAGAATCTGCGGCACGCCGTCGGGGTGGAGATTGGGCTGACGTTCGTGCCGCATTTGGTGCCGATGGTGCGGGGTATCGAGGCGAGCTTGTATGCAACGCTTCAGCAGTCTGGTCTGGACTTGCAGGCGTTGTTCGAGGCCCGTTATCGCAACGAGCCTTTCGTCGATGTGCTACCAACCGGCTCTCCCGTCGAGACGCGTTCTGTGCGGGGCACCAATCTCTGTCGGCTTTCGGTGCTGGAGCCGCAAGGGGCAGGGGTCGTGGTGGTGCAGTCGGTGATCGATAATCTGGTCAAGGGCGCCGCGGGGCAGGCGGTACAGAACATGAACATCATGTTCGGGTGGAACGAGGCCACCGGGTTGGCATTGTCCGCATTGGCGCCTTAGCCCGCTTGGGATCTCGGTGGCCAGGAACCAGCGAGTCGGCAACGGTCGCGAGTCTCACGGTTACCGCAACCTGAAGGCTCAGCGCTCAAGGCGTCGGTTTCGAGTGCTGATCACCCTCGGTTGGATGCTGGTGATCGGATTGACGTTTGCGTTTGGCTACTGGCTGGGTCGTGATGATGCCGTCAAGGCCCTCGCGGGTGTCGGTGCGCTGCAAGCGGAAGTGGGTCACTTGTCGGAGGAAGTTGCTCGGGGTCGCGAGGAGCGTGTGCGTCTGGAGCGGGCCCACCAGATGGATCGTGAGGCGAAGCGGCAGGCGCAAGCGTCGCTCGCTGAGCTGCAGCGAGAGCGCCTTGACCTGATCAAGCGCGTCTCTTATCTGCAGCGTTTGGTGCGTGACGGTCAGGCGGGGATCGTCGAGGTCAAGGAGCTTATGCTGCGTCAGGGCCCGAAACCGCGCAGCGTCCGCTTCGAGATGTTGCTGAGTCAGCTTGTGCCGCAGGAGGAGCGGACGCGTGGACGAGTCAGCGTCAGCGTTGTGCTCTCTCGCGATGGTGAGCAAGAAACGCGGTCGTTAGATGAACTGCCTGGGTCGTCACCAGCTGAGGCGCTCATTGACTTTGAACATTTTCAGGCCATTTCAGGCGAAATCGTGCTACCGGAAGGGGCCGAGCCCGAGCAATTCATCGTCGACATCCAGCCCGAGGAGGCATCGATGGCTCGATCTTCTGAGGGCTTTTTGTGGCCTGGTGAGCCGGGCGACGCCTGTTCGCCAAGTCCGCTGCTCGAGTTGACCGAACTTGTTGGGCCTGAAGAGGTTGAATGAACTGGCTTGAGGCCCCCACTCTCTGGCACACTATGACAGAGTAATTTACTGAGGTATTGAACAATGACAGAAGCCGTTGCCCTCGATGCGCCACTGGTCTTCACCTCGCAGGCCGCGGCGAAGGTTGCGACCTTGATTGAACAGGAGGACTCACCTGGGCTGATGCTCCGGGTTTACATCCAGGGGGGTGGCTGCTCAGGATTCCAGTATGGTTTCACCTTTGACGAGTCGGTTCAGGATGGAGATACCGAGATCGAGACCGATGGCGTCAAGCTCCTCGTCGACCCGATGAGTCTGCAGTACCTGACCGGTGCTGAGATCGACTATACCGAAGGCTTGCAAGGAGCACAGTTCGTGATCCGCAATCCGAACGCGACGACGACCTGCGGCTGCGGTTCATCGTTTGGCGTCTGAGATTAGGTTTTGCTTATGCCTCAGTGCAAGCGCCGCTCCTGCCTGGTTCGGGGGCTGCGCATTGATCCTACGGGCGTATTGACCCTAAGCAAGATACCCAGCCGAACGATTTCAGGGCGGTTTCGCTCGGCGGTGTTCGGCTCGGCCGCGGGGGCGCGGGATCGGATGTTTGTGGGTTGAAAAAGTTTCTGATCAGGCGATTGCCGAAAAATCTCGAGCCGAACGGCACCGGATTTTTGACTACCCACGCTGGGCGTCGTCGGGAAATAGCCGGGCGCTTTCACCGATGACGCCACGCGGAAGGCAGGGGAAGGAGACCAGCAAGGGGTAACGAGATTTGGCTCTGGTGAATCATCGCTTCTCCCGTAACCTAAGTTGTTCTACAACAGTTTCATTCTTTCAGTAGGAAAATCAGACTGTTGGCTTGCTGGCCTTGGGCCTTGGGTTAGCCTGAGCGGGCGGACCACGGGATGATCAAAGCTTGGGATTCGACAAGAGTCGTCCGACCTCAGCCATCGTCTTCCTGTGTCGGTTTTCGGCTTTGGCCAGGAATCTTTAGCGGGATCACGTCGCGCCCAGACGAGGCCTTTGCCGCTGCTGGAGCGGCCGTTTCTGATGCCGTCTCGGCCGTCGGGGTCTGGGTGAAAAACAGGTACCCGACGACCGCCGACGCGATGAGGAGCAGGATAAATATCACTAGTGCGCCGGGAAAACGCCGGCGTTTTCTAAAGGTCAAGCTCCCGCTGCCTTTGTAGTCTCGCATTGTTTGGCCCCAGTTGCGTTTTGGAAGACTGTTTCTCTCACAGACGCTCAAGTGTAGAGAACGCGGAGATGGGGCGGAAGGGTTTCTCGAGTTTCTCGGGGTTATACCCAACCGCCACTGCTGATTCTGGGATGCGCCTTCGGGGATACTGGCGACTACCTTTGCCTAGCCTCGAGTCACCAGTCTGCACTTGCCTAGCGGTCGCCCTAGCTTCCGTGGCAGACTTTCAGGCCATTTCTTCCCTTCCGCCTAAGCCCATGTTTGGGCTAGGGCACAACCGCGGTTGTCTAGTTGAATGTCCGACTCCTTCGATCAACTCGTGCACGGCACTGATGAGGTGCTGACTGACCAGGCTCTCCGAAAGAAGCTCGCGCTAGGGCGGCCTTTGCG
>NZ_NRRY01000039.1:30000-49462 GCF_016583905.1 Lamprobacter modestohalophilus
ACCGTACCCAAAACCGACACAGGTGGGCAGGGTGAGAATCCCAAGGCGCTTGAGAGAACTCTGGTGAAGGAACTAGGCAAAATGGTACCGTAACTTCGGGAGAAGGTACGCCCCTGTTACGTGAAGCCCCTTGCGGGCGGAGCGGAGAGGGGTTGCAGTGACCAGGCCGCTGCGACTGTTTACTAAAAACACAGCACTCTGCAAACGCGAAAGCGGACGTATAGGGTGTGACGCCTGCCCGGTGCCGGAAGGTTAATTGATGGGGTTATCTTCGGAGAAGCTCTTGATCGAAGCCCCGGTAAACGGCGGCCGTAACTATAACGGTCCTAAGGTAGCGAAATTCCTTGTCGGGTAAGTTCCGACCTGCACGAATGGCGTAACGATGGCGGCACTGTCTCCACCAGAGACTCAGTGAAATTGAAATCTCGGTCAAGATGCCGAGTACCCGCGGCTAGACGGAAAGACCCCGTGAACCTTTACTACAGCTTTGCACTGGACTTTGAACCTACTTGTGTAGGATAGGTGGGAGGCTTTGAAGCGGCGACGCCAGTTGCCGTGGAGCCAACCTTGAAATACCACCCTGGTATGTTTGAAGTTCTAACCTAGGCCCGTGATCCGGGTCAGGGACAGTGCATGGTGGGTAGTTTGACTGGGGCGGTCTCCTCCCAAAGAGTAACGGAGGAGCGCGAAGGTACCCTCAGCGCGGTCGGAAATCGCGCATTGAGTGCAAAAGCATAAGGGTGCTTGACTGCGAGACAGACACGTCGAGCAGGTGCGAAAGCAGGCTTTAGTGATCCGGTGGTCCTGTATGGAAGGGCCATCGCTCAACGGATAAAAGGTACTCCGGGGATAACAGGCTGATACCGCCCAAGAGTTCATATCGACGGCGGTGTTTGGCACCTCGATGTCGGCTCATCACATCCTGGGGCTGAAGTCGGTCCCAAGGGTATGGCTGTTCGCCATTTAAAGTGGTACGCGAGCTGGGTTTAGAACGTCGTGAGACAGTTCGGTCCCTATCTGCCGTGGGCGTTGGAGATTTGAGGGAAGCTGCTCCTAGTACGAGAGGACCGGAGTGGACGTACCCCTGGTGTTCCGGTTGTCACGCCAGTGGCATTGCCGGGTAGCTACGTACGGACGGGATAACCGCTGAAAGCATCTAAGCGGGAAGCCCCTCCCAAGATAAGATCTCCCTGGGCACTCGATGCCCCTGAAGGTCCGTCGTAGACCACGACGTTGATAGGCGGGATGTGGAAGCTGGGTAACCAGTGAAGCTAACCCGTACTAATTGACCGTGTGGCTTGACCATATAACACCCAAACATTTTGGACTGCTGAGCGCACACCGCTCGCACCTCCGCGATCACACCAAACAATAGGCCATCGGCTCAACACCCGATGCGCCTCCGATTTTCCTGGCGACCAAAGAGCACTGGAACCACCTGATCCCATACCGAACTCAGCAGTGAAACGGTGCATCGCCGATGATAGTGTGGGGCCTCCCCATGCGAAAGTAGGTCATCGCCAGGGTTTATTTGCCTACATGGCTGGAAAGCCCACTCGTAATTTTTTACGAGTGGGCTTTTTTATTTGTTCTGATTTTGAGCGCGCGCCGTATTGTTTAGGTGGATGCTTTTTTGGGCTATGCGTTCAGAACCCGACTGAACAATCGCAAGTGCCAAATGACCTTGAGACTGAAGTGGAACTCAGTTCTGCGCGCAGTGGCTATGAAGCTACTGCGCTATGTTTGTTGACGTTATTTTCAGTCTGGCTAGGAAGTCAGATCCGCGTTGTGCTGGTTTTCAGCGCAAACAATCCCCGTGTGTCGAAGCAGGGCTTCGATGGTGGGCTCATGGCCGCGAAATCCGACATAGAGCTCCATCGGGTCGGCGGAACCGCCGCGTTCGAGGATTTGCTCGCGGAATGCGCGTCCGCTCTGCACATCCAGTATGCCGCGCTCTTCGAATAGTGAGAAAGCGTCAGCGGCCAACAGCTCTGCCCATTTGTAGCTGTAGTAGCCCGCAGCGTAACCGCCGGCGAAGATGTGTGAAAAGCCGTGAGCGAAGCGATTGAAGGCCGGCGGTTGGATCGGTGCTAACTTGCTCCTGACCTCAGCCAAGATCTCCGGGAAGCGGCTCCCTGTTTCAGGTGCGTACTCGAGATGGAGGCGAAAGTCGAACATGGCGAATTCAAGCTGCCTTACCGTTTGCATGGCGGACTGAAAGTTGCGAGCCGATCGCATGCGCTGATAGAGCGCTTCAGGTAGTTGCTGCCCGGTCTCCCAATGGGTCGCAAAGAGATCCAATGCTTCGCGCTCCCAACACCAATTTTCGAGGAATTGACTTGGTAGCTCGACTGCGTCCCAGGGTACGCCGTTGATACCGGCCACAGCCGGATAGTCGACGCGAGTCAGCATATGATGCAGGCCATGGCCAAACTCATGGAATAGGGTCTGCACTTCGTCGTGCGTCAGAAGGGTAGGCTGGCCGTTCACGGCAGGGGTAAAATTGCAGACCAAGTAAGCAATTGGGATCTGGTGGCGATGTTTACTAATCAGTCGATTGGTGCAGACATCCATCCATGCCCCGCCGCGCTTCTTTTGTCTCGCGAATGGGTCAAGATAGAACTGCGCAATCAGTTCGCCATCGCCATTGGTGATCTGATAAAAGCTAACGTCTGGGTGCCAGACATCGGCTTCGCCTGGTTCCGGCTTGATATGGACATCGAATAGGCGTTCCGCAATCTGGAACATGCCTTGGAGAACCCGATTCAATGCAAAATAGGGCTTTAGCTCTTCGTCACTAATGGCGTATTGGGACTGTCGCAGGCGTTCGGACCAGTAGGAGGCGTCCCATGCTTCGAGCTGTTCGGGGCCACCGTTGGCGCGAGCGAATGCTTGGAGGCTATCCATTTCGTGGCGTGCTTGCGGCGCAGAGCGTTGTGCGAGATCCTCGAGGAACGCCATGACCTCCGTCGTGCTCCGCGCCATCTTGGGCTCGAGTGATACCTCGGCGAAGTTGTCGAATCCCAGCAGCTTCGCTTGCTCATGGCGCAGCGCAAGCAGCGCCTCGATGACTTCGGTATTGTCCCAGCGCCCGGCGTTCGGCCCCTGATCTGAGGCACGGGTTGCGTAGGCTTCATACAGCTCTCGCCTGAGCTCGCGATTGTGCGCGTACTTCATCACTGGGAGGTAGGATGGGAGATCCAGGGTCAGTACCCAGCCCTTCAGATCACGTTCTTCCGCCAAGTGATTGGCCAGCCCGATAGCAGATTCAGGCAGGCCGTCGAGTGTGTCGAGGTTGGTGAGGTGCTTATGCCATGCATGGGTGGCATCGAGCAGGTTCTCCTCGTATTTGGCGCTGAGACGAGATAACTCTCGGTTGATCTCTTTAAAGCGTGCCTTCGACTCTGGCGGCAGGTCGACGCCCGCGAGGTGCATGTCTCGGAGCGCATTCGAGAGCATCTTGCGCTGTGCTGGATCTAGGTCGTCGGTCTCTAAGACCTGTTTATAGCCACAGTAAAGGGACTCGTTATGACCCATTTCGGTTGTGTACTCGCTGAGCTTGGGAAGGCAGGCGTTATAGGCCACCCGTAGCTCGTCGGAACTCATTACGGCGTTGAGATGGCTGATGGGCGACCAGGCGCGAGCAAGTCGGTCATCTTCTTCTTCGATCGGTTGGACGAATGAGTCCCAGGTTGCCGTGGTCGTGTCCACGGTGAGGCTCTGGACTAGACGCCTGCCATTGCTGATGCATTGTTCGATCGCGGGCTCGACATGCTCCGGTCTGATTGCGTTGAAATTAGGATGGGGTAGGTCGTTAAGGAGTGGATTTGGCATAGGATACCAGCAGGGTTAGCGGGCGCGTATCTGCGCCATGTGTAGCGCCTGAGATGCCGGTTCCTGACCGCTGTTTCAAACCGGCCTAGTTCGAACTGGTTCGGTCTAGTTTGTGAGAAAGCCACTGTTTTCGATCTCCGGCACCCGTCCACTGCGCAGCATCCGAAGCTGATCTCGGGCTGGTCGGGGTTTGAATAGCCGAGGTATGCACAGGTAGTGCCGCCAGAGTTCTTTGCGTGCTGCATCGCCCGCCGATGCTCCGATTGGCTGCCAGTCGTCTCCGCCGGTCGCGAGCTTGAAGGCCCTGCCGTGGCCGAAGGCGTAGAGACGGTAAGCGCCGTTTGGCGTGCAACGAATGCCTTCGAAGGTGACGTTGCGTGCGCCGCTGCCCGCTTCAGCAACGATGGTATAGCGAACCACGCCGTCGCGACCGGTGGCGAGGCTGGCGCGGTCGATCGAGTAGGTGAAAAGCGCGTTGGGGCGATCCAGGCGGATCTCGATGAGATCCACGTCCTTCGGCCATGCTGGCAAGCTCACAGCCCTTTCCTTCCACTTCGCTCCGGGCTTGATGCTTTTCGGGACGACCTCTTCGGGCCCGAAGACAAAAGGCGACTCGGCACTCGCAGGCGTGACCATCGTCGACAGAAGGAGGCACATGGCCAGGTTAGACAACCGCATCTTCATCACCGGTTCACGGGTTGCTTCATTGTGGTCAACAGCATATCAAAGCGCCTGCGGAACCACAGTTACGGGCTGGGGTCGTGGTAGCATCTCGGTAAGATCGATCACCCTAGAGGTACCAGGATAGCGCGATGAACAACGTCAGGAGTTATCAGGGGCTCGAGCCGCGCATTGCGGCTGATGCCTGGATTGACGAGACCGCTGTTGTCATCGGTAACGTCGAGATTCAGCCGCAGGCTTCGGTCTGGCCGACCGCAGTACTGCGCGGCGACATCCACCGCATCTTCATCGGCGCTGGCAGCAACGTTCAGGATGGCTCGGTGCTCCACGTCTCGCACGACAGTCGTTTTCTACCTGGTGGTGCGCCGACGATTGTCCACGAGCGCGTTACCATTGGCCACCACGCCACCTTACATGGCTGTGAAGTGCATGATCATTGTTTGATCGGCATTGGCGCCAGGGTACTGGATCGGGCCGTCTTGCGTCCTCGACTGATGCTGGCAGCCGGCGCGGTCGTGCCGCCCGGCAAGGTCTTGCAAAGCGGCTTCATGTACATCGGGGCGCCGGCCAAGCCGGCTCGGACCTTGACCGACCTCGAGCTCGAGTATCTAGACTACGCTGCTCAGCATTACATTGAGCTGGCAATCAAGCATCGTGCGACAGCGCTCTAACGATCATGGTGCGGCGCCACTCCAGAAAAGACATCGCGTGAGATTCACGTCAACGTTAACATGGCGCGTCACCACCTCCAGGCACTGAAGCGCTTGATTCGCGTTCACACCTGCTCTGGCGACGGTTCCGCGCCGGACAAACAGCTCAGGCTGGGGCTCTTTGCGCATCCTCATGGTGCCGGTGGCGCGAAATCGGGGAAACTGTTGGGCTTGGGTTTAGCCTGTTCGAGCCGGGCGGGTGACCGCGAAGCAGTCCCTTCATCCTCCAGAGCGGCGCTAGGGTGGCGATACGCTAAGCTAAGCACCTTAACCTGAATCTCGCGCGATTGATCAACCGCAGGAGCGCGGTGCCAGGCGAGTAAGTCCGTTGCGATCGTTGCTCCCGTTTGGGTCCATGAGCCCGTATCCGAAACACGCGATGTCGAAATCGATTCCTATCATCGTGATCCTGCTCCTAGGCAGCCTATTGCTTTGGCTGTCGTTTGCCTGGGAGCCTGCTCCGGTCGGCAAGATGGGCCATAGTCCGCTGGAGCTGGAGGCACGTCCAGTCGGCGGAGATTTTGAGTTGAGTTCGGCTGAGGGGCCAGTCAAGCTGTCGGATTTCCAGGGTAAGGTGGTTCTGCTCTACTTCGGCTACACCTTCTGCCCAGACATTTGTCCGACCAATCTGGCCATCATCGCGCTCGCACTGCGGGGGTTAGACGCTGACGCGCTCGACCAAGTGCAGGTCCTCTTCGTGAGCGTCGATCCTGAACGGGATACGCCAGAGCGTCTCGCTGGTTACGTCCAGTATTTTCACCCGAGCATACTTGGGCTGACTGGATCGGCTCAGGAGCTGGCTGCTGCTGCCAAACAGTATGGTGCGGCTTACCAACGGAACGATGCGGGCAGCTCGGCGATGGGGTATACGGTCGACCATTCGGCCTATACCTACGTGATCGATCAAGCTGGACGTTTGGATGAGGTGCTCGATCATGCGACGCCGGCTGAAGAGATCGGCGCGATCCTGCGCAGTCACCTTGGCGAGACCAACCAAAGCTAGGTTGCAACCAACGCTGATGATTGCAGCCTGTGTCGAAGCTGAGAGTGACGCCAGTTCGCAGCTTTGTTGGAACTTCTCTGACGGCAGGCCGTCTCTAGCCTGCACAGGCATCGAGCCCGGGAGCCCGGGTTGACGCGTTGACCTAAATTGTTAATTTCTGATATATATACCTGGATTTGCATGGTCAAGGCTCAAGCCGGTGGCCCGCCATCCACGAATATCGACGCAACGGTAGTGACTATGAAGACATCGCTGATCGCCGGAATCTTTTCCTCCACCATGCTTACGCTGGTCGGCATCCATGCCGCCTCTGCGAGCGAGCTTTCGACCGACGTCGGCGGCGATGTGCAGAAAGGGAAAGAGAAGGCTGGCCAGATTTGCCAGGCCTGTCATGGTCTTGATGGTAACGGTATCCCGGGCCAGCCGGTCTGGCCGAAGCTCGCGGGTCAGCATCCGCGATACATCTACAAGCAGCTACAGAACTTTAAGAACGGCGAGCGCTGGAACGCACAGATGACGCCGATGGCGATGCCTCTGAGCGATGAGGAGATGCGCAATATGGCCGCCTACTATTCTAGCCTTCCTCAATCTGGCGGTATCGCCGAAGAGGAACTGGTGGCGAAGGGCGAACGCATCTACCGTGCTGGTAACGCGGCGACCGGCGTGCCCGCCTGCTCTGGCTGCCACGGTCCAGCAGGGCTTGGCAGTAATCTTGCTCGGTTCCCGCGGATTGCCGGCCAGTACTCGGAATATACCGCCCAAACGCTTGATTACTTCCGGAATGCAGAGCGGGCCAATGATCCTAACGGCATGATGCGCGGGGTCGCTGCAAATCTGAAGGACGACGAGATCGAGGCGGTCGCTGCTTATATCGAAGGGCTCAGCCAGTAACTGAGCGCGTCAATCAAGCTGTTGCTCGTCTAGACTCCTCTATCTGGTTTTCGCCATAGGCGAGGTTGGCGTTCATCGCCAGCCTCGCTCTGTCTACCCGATCTGCGCTGGATGTTTGGCGACAACCTGTCCTAGAAACTGCCGAGCCCCGAATTATTACTTGGCCGCACGAGTGCACAGTGAACAGCCTCCGCCTGCTCACCTTCAACATCCAGGCAGGCATCGAATCGCGGCGCTATCGCGACTATTTCGCCAACAGCTGGAAACATCTGATTCCGCACGCGGCGCGGCAACGCAATCTCGCAAGCATCGGCGCCCTTCTGCAAGGGTTTGACATTATCGGGCTACAAGAGGTCGACGCCGGAAGTCTGCGGAGCGCTTATATCGATCAGGCGAAGTATCTCGCGCAGGAAGCCGGTTACCCCTACTGGATGTCGCAGGTCAACCGCGAGCTTGGCCATCTCGCTCGGCATAGCAATGGACTCCTGAGCCGAATCCGTCCGGGGGCTGTGACTGAGCACAAGCTACCCGGGCTCCCCGGCCGTGGCGCCATGGTGGTCGAATTCCCAACCAACGCCAACGAGCCGTTTGCCGTCTGTGTGCTCCATCTTGCCCTTGGGCGTCGAGCCCAGCGCCGCCAGCTTGATTACTTGGTCGATATTGCCCGGAGCTACCGAATGATCGTCCTGATGGGCGATTTTAACTGCGGATGCGGATCTCGACTGTTGCGCGCTTCAATCGCTGCAGCGGGCCTGCGCGGCCTCGACTGCGAGCTGAAGACCTTTCCGAGCTGGCGTCCGGAGCGCAACCTCGATCACATCTTAGTTTCGCCGCATTTGCGCATTACCGCTGCGCGTGTTCTCGACTACGCGTTGTCGGATCATCTTCCAATCAGCATGGAGGTTGAGCTGCCGGACGGTGTTGATCTGCTAGCGCCCGAAGCGGGAGCTGTTGCTGCGTTGCGATCTGGCCTCGCGACAGAAGCTTGATCGTGCTGGGGGCTTCCAGACGCGTTTCCGGCACATTGCCGCCATCCTTCTTCGTTTGAAGTGCCCTGTGTCGGTCTAATCCTGGACATAAAAGTACCGCCAGGGACCCAGTTCGATCTGCTCAAGCAGTGTGAAGAAGGCGGGCAACGGCCGACCCTCGCCCGGGAAGACTGGTTCAAGGTTGACGAAGAGACGTCCGGCACCGCCTTGGCGACCCCAGCCCCAGGACCAGCCCGGCGCGTCAGCGCCACAGCTGGTGCAATTCAGTATCGGCAGTTCGCCATTGATGGTCTGGTCAATCTGTTCCTGCCAGTCTACTAACGGGCGTCGACACTGAGCGCAGCGAGGTGGGCGGGTGTTGCGGCCACGACGTAACCTTGGCGCATCGAACGGCCCATCGATCTCGATTGCGAGCCCCGCCCCCTTATCTGGCCCTTGGTCGAACTGCACGGCGCAGCCCGTAAAGCCGATGTACTCGAATAAACGCTCGCCCGGCGCGAACCGCATGGCGCTTGCCGGCGATGCTGTCGCGATCAGACCGCCATCGAGTAGCTGTGCTACCAGGCTTTGGCTTGGTGCTGCAGCCATCGGGTCTTCTGGGCTCAATAGCAGCCTGCCGTTATGGAGGCGTAGGTCTGTTGCCGATCTCGCTGTACTGATACTGATCATCAGAATCAATGACTCCTAGGCGTTATTTCAATCGTGTGCGAGAGGATGAAACCCAGGGCGAGCCTAACTTGTCGAAGTTCATCAACGCTCGTTTGCCCTCTGATAGAGAGATGCTGCTTGCCATGTTGCATGTTGCTCGCCCTAGGCTTGTCGTCACAGTTGCCGTTCTTGCCGCTGCAATAGTGTTGCCGGCACTTGGTGGCACGACGGCGACTCCTGCTGTTGAGCCCGAAATCAACCAGCATTATTTGGACGCCGACCCGGAGCGCTGGAAGGCTGTCTTCGAGCGCGAGGGCCGAGAGTTGTACGATCGCCGCGTGCAGATTGTTGATGCACTGCAGCTGCAACCCGGTGATTCAGTCGCCGATCTTGGTGCTGGCACCGGGCTCTTCACGATGCTGTTCGCCGAGCGCGTCGGTCCCGCCGGTCGCGTGTACGCCGTCGATATCTCGCCATCGTTTATCGATGCGATCGCCGTGCGGGCGAACGCCCTCGGGCTCGGAAACGTCGTGCCCATTGTCAATTCGCAGCAGACGGTTGAATTGCCGCCGGACAGCGTTGATCTGGTCTTCATCGCCGATACCTATCATCACTTTGAGTATCCGCAGCTGATGCTTGACTCGATTCGCGCTGCGCTGCGTCCAACGGGGCGCCTGGCGTTGATCGACTTTCGGCGCATGCCTGGCTTGAGTTCGAGCTGGGTCATGGGTCATGTGCGCGCTGGCCGGGCCCAGGTGATCGACGAGCTAGAGGCGGCGGGATTCGAACTGGTTAAGGAGCCCCTGGCACTCCAGGGCAACTACTTCCTGCTGTTTCGCAAGTAAAGGAGGGAACGGCTGTGCCGGTACAGCAACGACCGGCACGCTGACGGTCCGTGCTGTGAAGACGCGTCTGCTGCCGCTTAGGACCGGTTCAAAAACAACGTGAACAGTTGGTCAGGCCGATTATTGGAACCGCTGCACTTGCTCCACCCTGCCTGTGCAGGTCGTTTTGATTGTGGCCTAGCATCAGAATTGCGTCGCGCTTGGTCGCTCAGCTCCAGACAGCGCCTTAACGGCATTGACCGCTGCATGGCCGGCAGTGTCGATGTCTGCCTCTTTACCGGAGAGTGTCAGGCGGCCGAAAGCGCCGACCGCGCGAACGTCGATCAAGGTGATATTGGCCGCTTTCTCGGCCTCATTCGCGGCGTAGACGATGTAGCCCGCAGGCTCGGTCTCCAAGATGAACATGCTTTGTCCGGGCAGGATCATCGAGCCGCGCCGGTTCTGGCGGTTGATCAAGACGGTGTGATCTGGCGTCATCGCGCGGATCACCTCGTTCCAAGCGATTCGGCACTTCTGCCGATCATCCTCGCGCGCCCGCAGCGTACGCAGGACGGCGTTACCGGCCTCGAGGACATCACTCTGATCGCGCTGATGGATGACCATCGAGCCGAATGCGCGCTCCACAACCTGCTGTCCGAGATGGACGCGGGTCGCCTTGAGTGCGACATCGGTGAGCCGATGCACGGCCATGCCTGGCGAGACCTCGATCCACATGCAGGCATCGCCGGGCACCGGCAAAAAGCCCTGGGACACCGTGCCGAGGTATTCGGCAAGCTGCGGCTGTAGGGAGTCGATGTAGATATAGGTGCGAAGCTTGATCATGCGGTCCCTTCCGGGGCTTGGGTGAGTCGTTCCAGCTTGTTCTGCAGGAATGCAATATGGAGGCGAAGCTGGTAAAGCTGGTCGGAGTAGCCCAGCGGTACATCAACCTGTGCGACGTCCCTCTCGATCATGTTGAGTGCTGCGTGCAGCTTATGCAGGCGCCTGGCGTCGAGCTGGGCGGCGTCGAGCTCGAGATCGATGCTCTTTAGGTCCTTGTACCAATGCAGGATGCGCCGGCGAATCCGCCAGCGATAGGCTGGAGGCAGCATCTTTGAGAGTGGCAGCAGCAGCGCAAGCAACGGCACCAGCATGATCTTGATACGGTCGATCCAGTTAGCGACCCAGAAAGGTAGCCAACGTTGCAGTAAGGGCGGGCCGCTCTTGTAGAAGCGCGCGGCATCACTGTTCAACGGAAAATCGCTGTTGGCTGAGGTCGGGAAACTGTCGGCGCCGGACAGCAGATGTTGTCCGCTATGGACTTCAGCGGCAGCAGAGAGCACTAAGGCGACCAACGCCGGGTGGAAGTTTTCGCGTGCAACCAGATTTGCCGTTGCTGCGATCATCTGCAAGTCTTCCGCAGGTACATTGCGTTTGAGGTCCAGCGTTCCTTCGGGCAATTTCAGTATCGTCAACCAGTCATACCGGCGAGCATAGGCGTCCGCGCGCCCAAGGTTCTGAAGCTCGATCTGCTGGTCTGCGACTAGCTTCAGAAGCAACGGCGAGTCTGGTGAGCCGACGACAAACATCAGGTCAAGGTCACCATTCGCGAGGCGCTGGCCGGAGGTCTCGGTACCCTCGACGACGAGGTCTGCATTGCCCGTATCGATGCCATTGGCGGCCAGGATGCGCTGCACCAGAAAGCGTGTTCCGCTGTCTTCCGGGCCGATGCCAATGCGAGCGCCCTGTAACTGATTCAGTGGAATCGGCCTGCTGCCGGTTCGGGTCAACAACCAGACGGGCTCGTAGAACAGGCTGCCGAGCCCAGACAGCTCGGCGCTCTGGGCCTTGCTTGCGACCCCACCTTGGATCAAGGCGAGATCCACATCGCGCTCCGGCTGCAACATCAGCGCCAGATTATCCACCGAGCCTTGCGTCTCGATCAGCTCGAGCTCGATGCCGTTTCTGGCCAGGATCGCCTGATAACGCTTCGCGTACTGATAATAGGCCCCTTCCGGATGACCGGTTGCCATACTGATCTGGCGTGGCGGTGCTGGTTTGACGAACTGCAAGGCAACAGCAATCCCCGCGATGACCAAGAGTGCGCCGCCGCCAAACAGCGCGAGCATCTCCAGCCTTCCGCGCAGTTTGAAGCTGCGACGTTGCGGATTCATCAAAAGCAGGGTTCCGGGCCGATCGACTGCTGATCCCGGTGCCCATCGTCAAGGTCGACCGCAGCAGGGACTAAACCCCTAATGATACCGCAATTTCCATACGAGAGCCGTGGCTGAGGCTGCGCAAGATGCGCCAAACGTTGATCTGGAGGTCAACGCGTCTGACGTAAACAGCATGAACGGCCGGCGACATTGGCTGAACCTTCACGGCGCGTGACCAACCCTGTACCTCTTCAACTAGCATCGCTGATCGAGGTGTTCCGCTTGTTTCTGAGCTGTGTTTAACGTCGGGCGCGGAAGAATGCGCGCAGCAGCTCGCTCGAGTCATCAGCGAGCACGCCACCGGTGCAGAGGGTGCGATGATTGAAACGGCCATCTGACGGCAGCAGATCGAACACTGAGCCGCAGGCGCCGCCCTTGGGGTCGCTGGCGCCGTAGATGAGGTGCCGGATGCGAGCGTGGACGATGGCTGAGGCACACATCGGGCAGGGCTCTAAGGTCACATAGAGGTCCGCTCCCGGTAGCCGATAGTTCTCAGCGAATCGGGCTGCCGCACGTAATGCCTGGATCTCGGCATGGGCGGTCGGGTCGTGGCTCGCGATGGGCTGGTTCCAGCCTTCGCCAAGGATCTCGCCGTCGCGGACGACCAGCGCGCCGACCGGGACCTCGCCTTCCTCGGAGGCCCGTTCAGCGAGCTCGAGGGCACGCTGCATCCAGCGTTCATGCGGCGGCTGGCCCCCATGCTCGTCGGTTGGTGAAACGGCGGCCTCAGCGGTTGGCATCGAGAGCGCTTGACTCACTCCCACTCGATCGTGCCCGGCGGTTTGCCGGTCACGTCATAGACGACGCGGGAGACACCGGGCACCTCATTCACAATCCGGGTGCTGACATGCTCGAGGAAGTCATAGGGCAGATGCGCCCAACGCGCTGTCATGAAGTCCACCGTCTCGACCGCCCGCAGTGCAATCACATGTTCATAGCAGCGGTTGTCACCAACCACACCGACCGAGCGCACCGGTAGGAATACCGCAAAGGCCTGCGAGACCCGATCATAAAGCTCGGCGTGGCGCAGTTCTTCAATGAAGAGATGGTCCGCGAGCCGCAGTGTATCGGCAGAGTCCTTCTGCACCTCGCCCAGGATGCGCACGCCGAGCCCGGGGCCGGGGAAGGGATGGCGATAGACCATCTCAGCGGGCAGGCCGAGCTCGATGCCGATGCGCCGCACCTCGTCCTTGAACAGCTCGCGCAGCGGTTCGACCAGTCCGAGGCGCATGCGCTCCGGCAGCCCGCCAACATTGTGATGCGACTTGATCACCTTGGCCTTGCCGGTCTTGGCGCCGGCCGACTCGATCACATCCGGATAGATCGTCCCCTGCGCGAGCCATTTGACGCCGGGGAGCTTGGCCGCCTCGGCCTCGAAGACCTCGATGAAGGTATTGCCAATGCGTTTGCGCTTTGCCTCTGGATCGCTGACGCCCGCGAGCTGTTTGAGGAACTGGGCCTCGGCATCGACCCGTAGCACGCGCACGCCCATGTGACGAGCGAAGGTGGCCATCACCTGATCGCCCTCGCCCTGGCGCAGCAGGCCATTGTCGACGAAGACGCAGGTCAGACGATCGCCGATGGCGCGATGGAGCAGCGCTGCGACCACCGATGAGTCGACCCCGCCGGACAGGCCGAGCAACACCTCGTCATCCCCGGTCTGGGCATGGATGGCGCTGATCGCGTCCTCGATGATGTTGGATGGCGTCCACAGACGGCCACAGCCACAGATCTCGTGGCAAAAGCGCTCGATAATGCGTTGGCCCTGACGCGTATGGGTGACTTCCGGATGGAACTGGATGCCATAGAATCGACGCGCCTCGTCAGCAATCCCGGCCAGCGGTGCGTTGGTGGTCGTGGCGATGACCGAGAAGCCGTCCGGCAGACGCTCAACGCGATCGCCATGGCTCATCCAGACATCAAGCAGTCCATAACCTTCTAAGCTGGTCTGGTCTTCGATGTCGCGTAGCAGCCGTGAATGACCACGGGCGCGCACCTGTGCATAGCCATACTCACGCTGCTGCGCGGGTGCGACCTCACCACCGAGCTGAGCGGCCATGGTTTGCATGCCATAACAGATGCCAAGCACCGGCACATCGAGCTCGAAGATCAAGTCCGCTGCCCGCGGAGTCTCCTGTGCATGCGCGGATTGCGGACCCCCAGAGAGGATGATCCCAGCGGGTTTGAAGTCCTGGATCAGCTCAGGCGGCATATCCCAGGGATGCAGCTCGCAGTAGACGCCGGCCTCACGCACCCGGCGCGCAATCAGCTGGGTGTACTGGGAGCCGAAATCGAGGATCAGAAGACGGTCGGCGTGGATGTTAGACATGAGGGTCTCGAGTGGCTCGCCGGAGCGGGCGGCCGAATGCGCGTTGAAGTCGTTTCCAGTGATCGAGTCGTTTCACCGGCTCACTGGAGCTGGCAAGCCGGAAGGCTTCCCGTTGCAGTGCTCGCCATCTCCGTCAGGCATCAGTTATCAATGCGGTAGTTCGGCGCCTCTTTAGTGATTTGCACATCATGCACATGCGACTCGCGCATGCCCGCGGCACTGACGCGCACGAACATCGGTTTGGTGCGCATCTCCTCGATGGTTCGGCAGCCGGTGTAGCCCATGCTCGAGGCCAGTCCACCAATCAACTGAGTGGTCACATTGAGCACGCTGCCTTTGTACGGCACGCGCCCTTCGATGCCCTCCGGTACCAGCTTCTCCTTATCGGTCTGCTCCTGGAAGTAGCGATCACTGGAGCCATCCTTCTGGCCCATGGCGGCAAGCGAGCCCATGCCGCGATACGACTTATACGAACGGCCCTGATAGATCTCGACCTCGCCGGGTGCCTCGTCAGTGCCGGCGAAGAGTCCGCCGACCATGACGCTATGGGCACCTGCGGCGATCACCTTGGCGACGTCGCCCGAGTAGCGCAGCCCGCCGTCGGCGATCAGTGGCACCCCGGTACCCTCGAGCGCCCCGGTCACGTTGCTGACCGCCGTGATCTGCGGTACGCCAACCCCGGCGACGATGCGCGTGGTGCAGATCGACCCTGGGCCAATGCCGACCTTAACGGCGTCGGCGCCAGCCTCGACCAGCGCGGTTGCGGCATCGGCTGTCGCAATGTTGCCGCCGATCACCTGTACATCCGGAAAATGCTGCTTGATCCAGCGCACGCGATCCAAGACCCCCTGCGCATGACCATGGGCGGTGTCGACCACCAGCACATCGACGCCAGCTTCGACCAGTGCGGTCACCCGCTCATCCGTGCCCTGTCCGACGGCAACGGCCGCGCCGACCCGCAGACGCTCATGTGAATCACGCGAGGCCTTCGGGAAGTCGGTCGCCTTCTGGATATCCTTCACCGTGATCAGCCCGCGCAGCTCGAAGGCGTCGTTGACCACTAATAGCTTCTCGATCCGATGTTGATGCAGCAACGCGACTACCTCGTCGCGGCTGGCGCCCTCCTTGACCGTGACCAGACGCTCGCGCGGTGTCATGATGGCGGAGACAGGCGCATCCATCCGGCGCTCGAAGCGCAGATCACGACCGGTGACAATACCGGCCAGCCGACTCCCTTCAGTCACAGGGACGCCGGAGATATTGTGCGCGCGGGTTAGCGCCAGCACCTCGCCGATACTCAGATCCGGCGCGACCGTGATCGGATCGCGTATGATGCCGCTCTCATACTTCTTGACCGCAAGCACCTCGCGCGCTTGGCGCTCGACCGACAGGTTCTTGTGCACGATACCAATGCCGCCCTCGAGTGCCATCGCGATCGCGAGTCGCGATTCGGTCACGGTATCCATCGCCGCCGAGACCAGCGGGATCTTCAGCTCGATCTCTCGCGTGAGCAGGGTGCTGAGGTCGACCGCGTTTGGGGTGACAGTTGAATGCGCTGGGACGAGCAGCACGTCGTCGAATGTCAGGGCTTCCTCGATCAGGCGCATGGCGGAACCTCGAAAACTGGGGATGGGTTGGAACCACGCAGAGCGGTGGATTCCGAAAAGTTAACTCACTATCATAGGAATTCAAGCAGGTATCGGCAACGACATCCTGCAATCGTAGCCGATGCCGGTGCGGCTAACCTACCCCATGCCGACCTCTCCAGCCTCCCCCATCATCGATTTTTCGCGCGACATCTACAGTGTCTCGCGCCTCAATGCCGAGGTGCGTGCGGTCCTCGATAGCAGCTTCCCGCTGCTCTGGGTGCAGGGTGAGCTGTCCAACCTCTCGCAGCCGGCCTCTGGCCACCTCTATTTCAGCCTCAAGGATGGCGCCTCGCAGGTGCGCTGCGCGATGTTCAAGAGCAAGCGCCGGTTGCTCAGCGTGCGGCCGGCCAACGGCCAGCAACTCTTGGTCCGCGCCCGCGTTGGGCTTTACGAACAGCGTGGCGACTATCAGCTGATCGTTGAACAGATGGAGCCGGCTGGCGATGGTGCCCTGCGCTTGGCGCTCGAGCAGCTCAAGCGCCGCCTCGCCGCCGAGGGGCTGTTCACCGAAGAGCGTAAGCGGCCGCTGCCGGCCTATCCGCGCCAGGTTGGGCTGATCACCTCGGCCAGTGGCGCTGCCGTGCATGATCTGCTGACGGTGCTCGGGCGGCGCTTCCCGCTGCTGCCGGTGCTGATTTACCCCAGCGCGGTTCAAGGGGCAGCGGCAGCCCAGGAATTGATTGCGGCGATCGAGCTGGCCAATCGGCGCCGAGACTGCGATCTGCTGATCTTGGCCCGCGGTGGCGGCTCGCTCGAGGACCTGATGGCATTTAACGATGAGGCGCTGGCGCGTGCGATTGGTGCTTCGGAGCTGCCGATCGTCACCGGTATCGGCCATGAGGTCGATCTCAGTATCGCTGATCTGGTGGCCGACCAGCGTGGCGCGACGCCCTCCGCGGCGGCCGAACGGGTGGCGCCTGACCGCAGTCAGGCACAGCAGCATCTGCAGGCGCTCGAGGTGCGGCTTGGGGCCGCGCTGCGGCGCGGGCTAGCAACGGCGAGCCAGCGGCTAACAGCACTTGAGCGCCATCTGCAGCTTCTGCATCCGCGCACCCGCCTCGAACAGCGCCAGCAGCGCATCGACGAGCTGCAGGGTCGTCTCGAGCGCGCTGTCGAGCGGCGCCTGGTGGATGCGAGGGCGCGCTTGGATCGATCGCAGCGGCGCCTGCAGCTGTCCTCGCCAGTGCATCGGCTGCGCCATGATGCCGACTGTTTGGCGCTCGCCCGAGAGCGCCTCGCCCATGTTGGCGCGAGCATGCTGGAGCGACGTCGCGAACGCCTAGCGATGCTCGCTGCCGGACTCCAAGCGCGCAGTCCGCTCGCCACCCTGGCGCGAGGATATGCGATCGTGACCGATGCAACGGACAGCCTGGTCTATCGGCCGCAACAAGTCCCGCCCGGCGCTCGGATTCGAGTTCGGGTGGCGGAAGGCAGTTTCGAGGCCCGGGTCACTGAGTCGACCGCTGCTTCTGAAAGCTAAGGCGATTGTCTTCAAATTGCCGATCAGCCTGATGCATCCAGAGCGCTCTGGGCGCGTTTCAGAAAGACCCGCATCTCCTTCACCGCTTGAGCATCGCCCTTTGCCTCAGCGACCTCGATGCCGCGGTTCAATGCCTCGACGGCCTCGGCATAGCGGCTGGCCTGCGTCAGCGCCTTGCCGTAGAGCTTCCAGGCCGCTGAATAGTTGGGGTCTTGCCCTGTCGCCTCTGCCAGATGCTCGATGGCCTGGTCGGTTTGCTCTTGCTTCAGATATTCGTTGCCAAGGCTGTAGCGCATCAGCGCCGAGTCTTGGCCTTTGGCGCGCATCGCCTCGAGATTGTCGATGATGCCCATCGGTTGGTCCGTTGTTGGTGATCATTGAGGCAAGACGATGGTCTCGATCAGGCCAAGAGGCAAGCGTCTGGGCGGTCATCACTCCAGGCGACTGTTCGCCTGCTGGTCAGCTGCCTTGAACCGAAAAACGGCAGTCGAAGACAGATCTCACGTTGTGCAGTGCGGTCTGCGTGTTCGAACAGCATGGCTCAGCGCCGCCAGAAGGCAGGGCTAAAGAGCACCAGCAGGGTAAAGATCTCGAGGCGACCGAGCAGCATCGCCATGCAAAGTATCCAAATTCCCGTGTCATGCATGTCGTAATAATGGGCGCCGACGGTGCCGAGCCCCGGACCGAGATTATTCATGCAGGCGGCCACGGCCGAGAAGGCGGTCAGCAGATCAAGCCCGGTTGCGGCGAGCGCCAGATACATCAGCGTGAAGGTTGCGACATAGAGGGAGAAGAAGCCCCAGACTGCATCGATCACACGATGGTTGATGACCTTGCCGCCGACCCGCACCGGCATCTGCGCGTTCGGATGGATCAGGCGACCGATCTCGCGCAGCCCTTGCTTGATCAGCAACAGGAACCGAATCACCTTGATGCCGCCGCCGGTTGAGCCAGCACAGCCGCCGACGAAGGCGAGAAAGATCAGCAGGATCTCGATGAACGGCGGCCAGTAGTAGAAGGCGTCGGTGGTAAAGCCGGTGGTGGTGCCGATCGAAACGGTCTGGAACAGCGCGTGGGTGAACGAGTCTTCCCAGTCGATGTAGGTGTCGGTATAGAACAGCGCGATGGTGACGATCGTGGTCACGACGATCATCAAGAACAGATAGAACCGCAGTTCGCTGTCATGGCTGTAGGCGGTGAGCGAGCGGCGCCGAAAGGCGACGAAATGCAGGGCGAAATTCATACCGGCGAGCAACATGAAGACCACCGCGATCATCTCGATCAAGGTGCTATCGAAATAGCCCATGCTTTCGTCATGGGTTGAGAAACCGCCGATGGCGACGGTCGAGAAGGCATGGCCGATGGCATCAAAACCGCCCATGCCGGCCAGCCAATAGGCAAGGGCACAGGCGATGGTGAGTCCAAGGTAGATATACCAGAGCGCCTTCGCGGTCTCGGTGATGCGCGGTGTGAGCTTATTCTCCTTCATCGGCCCGGGCATCTCGGCGCGGTAGAGCTGCATACCGCCGATCCCCAACATCGGCAGCACCGCCACGGCGAGCACGATGATCCCCATGCCGCCGAGCCATTGCAGCTGTTGGCGATACCAGAGCATCGAGTGTGGCAGATCATCGATGCTCAGGATCACGGTGGCTCCGGTTGTCGTTAGCCCCGAGATCGACTCAAACACCGAGTCCGTGAGTGAGAGATCAGGTTCCGGCGATAGCCAGAAGGGGATCGCGCCCGAGAGCCCGAGCACCACCCAGAACAGCACCACCACCAAAAAACCATCACGCACCCGCAGCTCATGACTGGCGCGAAAGGCGAGCAGCCAGTTCAGCACGCCGATGCCCAGAATCAGCGCAAACGCATAGAGAAAGGGCAGCAAGGCGCCGTCACGGTAGATGAGTGCGACGATCGCCGGTGCCAGCATCGAGAAGCTAAACAGGATCAGCAGCAGGCCGAGGACCTTCTGCACGGTCAGCAAGCGTTTCAGCATGGATGATCTGGTCTCTCGCGCAGCGGTGACGATTCGGGCACAGCGGCGCTGAGGCGACGAGCCTCAATGGCGCCAGTAAGCGGGAAGAAACAGGATCAACAGGGTAAAGATCTCCAGCCGCCCGGCAAGCATACCGAAGACGCCGAGCCATTTGACCACATCATCGACGCTTGCGAAGTTGGCAGCGACCTCACCCAGGCCGGGACCGA
>NZ_NRRY01000040.1 GCF_016583905.1 Lamprobacter modestohalophilus
ACCAAAGGCGAGGCCTACGATCCAAAGCACGCCTTGAGTCAGGCGGTTTAACCGCCGCGAGCACCGATGAGGGATTGAGTCACATCCGAGCGAGCACGATCACCCACACCACGAGTTTCTAACCACGAGTTGCTAAGAGTGACTGTCACTGTGATGGCATGAAAGGCTTGTCCTGCATTCCTGAAACCCTGTAATCCTCACCAGCCGGCATCGCCGAGACTGAAACAGTGATAAGGACAGGAATGCGCGCGGATTCCATCAGGGCGCGAGGAGCGATCACGCCACCTCATCACGACGCCGGATATATGGCCGCAACGTTTCCTTCTGCTGAACAGTCAAGTGGCTCTTGCATCGCGGGGCGGACCATATAAGGAGAGATGCCATGAGTAATGAGAACAGCAGCCATGAGAACAGCGAGCGACGCCCTTGGACGCGTCTCGATCCGGAGGAACAGACGGACCTTCGCGT
Source organism: Lamprobacter modestohalophilus (assembly GCF_016583905.1). Taxonomy (GTDB): domain Bacteria; phylum Pseudomonadota; class Gammaproteobacteria; order Chromatiales; family Chromatiaceae; genus Lamprobacter; species Lamprobacter modestohalophilus. The sequence continues at coordinate 469 of NZ_NRRY01000040.1, forward strand.
GGCCTTTGGCCACTATCTTGACACCCTCCCGCCGACCTGTTCCCTGGAGAGAAAGGTCGAGCGTTTCCGAAGCTGGCTTCAACATCACGGAGTGGATTACGAAGACGCACCCTGACACACGCCTACTTCGCGCTGCTCAGCGGGGGCCAGCGTTTGAAGGTCCACTTTGGCTCGCCCTGTGAACCTGATGCCTCATCGGAGTCGAAAACCGACAGTCAGGAGACCTGCGTTCGGTGGCCACTCTCGGTTCACTGCCAGGCTTGCGAACGCCCTCTCGATGGTGCCGGAGGGCGTCACCGACGACCTTCAGAAAACAACGCCCGCCCAGAGCACTGAGACAGCGACGAGTGGTTCGCTCCAACACGCGCGTTGAGCTTGGCGAGCCCTGCTCGCAAGCGGACTGAGGATGCTTGCACGCAGGCGCGGTGAGACAAGCCCGTGGAACCCGGCATCAAACGCTCTTTAGCACCGTCGAGCCCGATGAGCGGGGTCGTTGCCGATAACTGTCCCAGGCCAAGGCAATCAACACCGAACCACCTTCACAGAGGCGATCCATGAGTCGCTCGCCGAGGTAGTCAGTCAGCTCATCGCGACTCAGGTTACTGACCAGGACGGTCGGGCGCAGGTCGCTGTAGCGGGCATCGAGCACATCGAACAGCATCGCCCGGCGTTTGTCAGCGTTGCCGATCGCCATGCCGACCTCATCCATGACCAGCAGATCGACGCGAGTGAGCAGCGCGATGGCCTCGCGTTCACTGTAGGCGGCATCGGACGCAAAACTCGCCCGCATCATCCGCAAGGCCTCCGACATCGAGAGCAACAAGACACTGCGATCGGCAGACAGCACCTCGGCGACGATCGCACAGGCGAGATGGGTCTTGCCGGTACCGGGGGTGCCGACAAGCACCAGACTGTCACCTTGTTGCGAATGCTGCACATGGTCGGCATAGGCCCGACAGAGCCCGAGCACGCGTCGCTGCTCTGCGGTGGTCACCTGATAGTTGGCAAAGGTCTTGTCGCGATAGCGCGCCGGAATCCCGCTGCGTCCAAGCAGGCGTTCGGAGGCGCGCTGCTGGGCGGCGCGTCGTTCGGCGAGAATCCGCCGCACCTCCTCGCGACCTGGGGCACCCAGTTCCTCAAGCGACATCACCGGCGCGCAGCCACTCGATTTGATCGAGCGGAGTTGCTCCCGCAGCGTAGTCTTTAACGGCCAGTCGCTGAGGTGTTTCATGGGTCGACCCCTTGGTCATGCGCGACTGCAGCAGTTGCAGTCGATTGATGAAGGTGGCATCCCAGCTCTTGCGTGATTCGCCGCAGTCTCGCCAATAGATGACGAATTCGTCGATCTGCGCCTGTACCCAGTCGCGAGTGAGACCGCGCTTTTGCGCCCAGGTGTAGACCGACTCACTCGGTGTCCAGGTGGGTGGGATCGGCGCGCTGCGGGCGCGTTGTTGGTGCGTTGGGGATGCTGGCGGGTCTACAGGGCTAGGTGCTGGCGCAACGGGTCCGTTTGTGACCGGTGCAGGCGTTGCGCGAGCACGCGCTCCAGCACCGTCGCCTTGCCGAACCAAGGTCAAATGCTGAGCTTTGCTGGGACTGGTTGCGATGGGGGCTGGCGCTCGCTTGTGCTCGGCAGGAGGCGGAGATTGGCGCGCGCTGTCCTTGGGTGCTGGTTGGTCCGCATGGGAAACCTGAGGTGGGCGCGGGAGTGGATCAGCCTCGACAGCAGCCTCAATGGGCACCCGGTCATCGGTTGTTGGCACATCTAACGCCGGACACAGCAGCCGGTACCGGGTCGGATACCCGCGGCCGTGGCGTTCTCGCTGCAGGTAACCCCCGTCCAACCCGGATAGCGCTTTGGTCAGACCGCGCGGCGTCACGGCAGCCAGGGTAGCCAGCTCATGCACCGAGCACTGGCAAGGATGACCGCGATGGAGCTGCTCACAGAGGGCCAGCAACACCAGCCGCTGTGTCGAGGTGATACCTGGACAGTGCCAGGCCCAGGCGCGCACCGCGTCAATGGGAAGCGGCGTGGTCATCACGGCGCGTGCTCAGCAGGTCGATCACCTCGACATCCAAGGCCTTGGCAATCTGGGTCAGGCTGTTGAGGGTGGGATTCTCGACCCGGTTCTCCAGACGCGAAATCCAGCCCTGCGTGACCTTGGCTCGCCGCGCCAATGTGGTTTGGGAATAGCCGAGCTGTTGGCGGCGTTGGCGAATCATGAAACCGACTGAGCTGCGCATCGAGAACCTCGCGAGCGAACCATCACCAGCATGCGGGGGCCTACTCGATCGACGTCGGCTCAAGCGCGCTGCCAGAGGGATAGGCTAGGCAAAGGGCGAGGCTAACGCAGTGGGTATAGATGCCGATTTTCGGCGTCTATCGGGGTTGACAAGACGCTAGAGATGAGAAAACGGCCGTCGGCTAGCATGCCGGTTTCACGCTGCGATCTGTCCACTCGCATGGTGTCGTTGTGGCGGATTACGGGACGGCTGTAGGAAGCGGCTGCGGTGAGAGGCGAGGCCGAGCGTCACGCACGCGCAGAGGCGAACCGCATGACTGCCAATCACTGCTGACAGATCGCTGTCGCCGTCCTGGTCACCGACGAGGGGCGTTCGCGGTGGATGGCCGCCCCTAAGGCGCGCCATCCCCGCCGAGGACTAACGCCTCATCTCGACCGCGCACATGACCGTGGTCGCTGCCGCCAGGAAGAGCGAAAAGAAACCCACAGCGTCGAACCAATGATGTTGAAGATCGGGCAAGAATCGGGCGATGTACAACGGTAGGATGGCGATGACCCAAAAGAAGACACTGCCAATGAGCAGCTTCAGATTCGACCTGTCCGTCGGCATCTCGCGGGTCATTGGTGGTTCTGATCGCGACATCACGTAAGCATGATGCGCCTTGTCGGGATCGACAGGCCCCTGGCCGAACAGCGTGTCGCCGACATGGACGACGAATCCGCCGTTCTCAGCTCTCTGCAGCGGTGGATGCTCGTTGTGGACGGCTGCTGTGCCTGGGCTCGCCTGATCCGGATCAACAGCTGGTTCGATGTGGTCGGCGAAGCCCCGGATGGCGTCGCGAATCTCATCTTGGCGGGTACTCATGGCCTCGGTCCTCAGGTCGATGGGGATCAATGAAGACGCACACCGATCGGCTCCCATGGCACCGATCCGGAGACCACGCGCTGCGAAAGGATACCGGACCGCTTCCGATCTGCGAAGCCAACGGGGCGCGTCGACACCTCTGCAGAACGGACACGCAGTTTGCGATACGCGCGTTCCGAAGGCTGACGGCGAGGCGTGTTCAGGAGACGTTCTGTCGTCAGCCAGTTCAACGGCTCGCGAGTCGCACTAGGCGGAGCATCGGCTTCTCCGAGATCGACTCGCCATTGCACGCCATCTCGTAGAGCAGCCCGATCAGTTCGGCTTTCTTCTCCGGCGCCATGCTGCCGCCGATCTCCTCGAGGCCCGCTTCGACGCCGGCGATCACCGAGCCCAGCACCGCCAAATCAAGCCTGTCCTCAACCCCGTCACGGCGCCCTTCCCCAGTGGCCAGCCAGCGGAGCGAGACCTGGGCCGTTTGGGAGATTTCCACCAGTTTATCGGCACCAGGCACGCTGGTTCCCGCGAGATACTTGCGGAAGATACTTTCCGAGATCCCGCACTTTTGCGCGAATCCCAGGGTGCTCATGCCTCCCTTGATCTCGGCCAGTCGTTGCGGGAAACCGGCGCCGTCCCAACCGGGATAGCGGAGTTTATCGATGTTGAATGGGGCCTTTGAGGTCTCTACGGCGGACATGATCAGCGTCCTTTCCAGGTCAGAATGAACAAAGTGTAACGCTTTATCGCGAGTCATTGTTGTGTTTTTCGCGCTTTAGTGCATACCATAGCGCGAAATAGGCCCGATATAACGCTTTATATGATGCCCACAAAGACGGAGGCTGATCTGGACCGAGCGGTGGTGACCTTGAATCTGCACTGGCTCCTGAGCGCGCAGGCGCTGGCGCGCTCAGATGTGGAGAAGGCGAGGCTGGTCTACGGTCTGGATCTGGAGTTGATCGGGGTGCTGCGCCAGGCCTCGTTCTTGGTGCTGTGCGCCTTGGCGGAGTCGGGGGTGTTGCTGTTTCGACCGCGCTTTCCATCACGCTTACTGCATGAACGCTTGAGCGTTCCCTCATCGTCGACGCTCGCTTCCGAACTGCAGACGCTGTTGCTGGCTGCCGAGGAGGCGGAGCGCTCATGAGGCTGCAGCAGTTGGCCCGCACACAGCAGGCCGTCGCGCTGCTCCGATGCGGGATGCGCACGACCTTGGTCCAGCGGATCACGGGTTTGCGGGCTGCGTTGGTGCGCGAGCTGCACCGGGAGATCCATGCGTACAGGCCCAAGTCTGGACAGCTGCCGAGTACGCACGCGGTGCTGGACTCGGTACTCAGTCAGGCCAGCGCATCGCTATTCATTGCGCTGTATCGGGCGCTCGGTGGTCCCGAGACGGAGCGGCAGATCCAGCTTGAGGCGTTGTTGCAGGCCCATCGGTTGTACCTGGAGCAGCAGGATCGCGTCGCGGCTGGTGGCCGGCTGGGACCAGCCATCGATATCAATGCGGCTTGGGTGCTGGCCCGGGATCTGACGACCGGGTTGGCGTTGCGGCGCTTTTGCCGGCAGTGCCGCATCCATTACCTCGCTGCGGACTTTTCGCGCACCGCGTTGCAGTGTCCGATCTGCAGACTCAAGCAACGAGGTGGTTGGCGAGTACGGGGTGGTGTGCGGCCGGCGAAGGATGATGAGGCCGTTGAAGCGCAGCCCCCGGCTCACTGACGCCGCTGAGGAGCGCTGTCAATGAGGCACCCACTAGATGAACCCGCCGGCCATGGCTGTGTTCGGCTAGGGATCGCCAAGAAACTGCCCTTCACTCGTTCAACGCTGATGGGCTGCCATCGACTTGGAACACCCTGAGTGAGTGAGCGCCGTCTCAAGACCAGAAGGGCCACACCTTTTTCCAGCGAACGGGCGCGAGTCCAGGATCGCGTTTTCCTCCACAACCCAAGCAGGACGACCATGCAGACACAAACGCATTGCACCGACAGTACCCCGACTCCCAACGAGCCCCAGGTCGACAACGACCGCTTGATCACTGCCGATGAGGTTCGGCGTCTGGCTGGCGGCATCAGCGACATGACGTTGTGGCGCTGGATCAAGCTGGGGATCACCCCGGCACCCTTGGTGATCGAGCGTCGCCGATATTGGTGGCGATCGGCAGTCGTCGCCTCGCTGACGCACGCGGGACGGGCTAACGCCGAGCAGCTGTGAGATTGATTGAAGGAGGGGCGGCTGGGAAGTGCTGCGTTGGGAGCCGCTGACGATGACGATCGCCGACCGTCTCCAGTGGTCATCACAACGCGAAGTAGACGGCCAAGCATCCCGACCCAGTGAAGCACCTCGATCCTGTGTCAGTGCCTTTCAAACGTCTGCAAAATGTTACCCCCAGCGTTACCCCAGAGGCCTAAAATGAAAAACGGGCTAGCCCTTAAAGTAGCTAACCCGTTGTTTTATATGGTGCGCCCTGCAGGGTTCGAACCTGCGACCACCTGATTAAAAGTCAGATGCTCTACCAGCTGAGCTAAGGGCGCATTTGGAGCATCTCCAGCTAGCTATCATACCTCAGGAAGCGTCCGACCGAAAGTTGCTAGACTCCAGTCGGTGAGCGGGCGGTCGGTTCAAACAGTTAGCCGAGCCCCACTCGCCTTCTGGCCCCGGGCTCTTGCTGCCACGGGAGATGCGGCTTGAGGAGGTCGGTGAGGGGTATAACATGGTAGACGATCGGTCAGGCGATTGCCGTCGCGGCGAAGATGTGGTTGCCGAGGACATGGCGCGGCGGTTTCTGGTCGGCGAGTCGAGTTTGCGGTTGAGTCCACTTGGCGCGGGGCTGATCAATGAGACGCGCTTGGTCGAGACTGCTGCTCAGCGCTTTGTGCTGCAGCGTATCAACGGCGCCATCTTCGCAAACGCCGATGCCATTGCGGAGAATCTCCTGCAGGTGCAGGACTGGCTGTGTACCCATGAGCATATCGATGTGCGCTTGCCACGGCTGATTTCCGCGGCCAGTGGTGAGGCGACGCTGCGTGACGCCGATGGCCAGGCCTGGCGGCTGTTGGAGTACGTCGACAACAGTCGCGTCATCAAGCCCTTGGAGAATCTCGAGCAGGCCGCCGAGGTTGGCCGCGCCCTGGGACGCTTTCATGCCGCACTGGCCAAGCTCGATCCAAGCCGTTTGGCGCTCACGCTGCCGGAGCTGCATGATACCCCTCGCTACAAGGCGACTCTTGACGCAGTGGTCCGTTCGGCCCCGGTGGCCAATCTCACCGAATCTACCGAAACCGAAAGGACTGCCGGAATCGGGTGCCAGGCCGATGCTGACGAGCAAGCGCGGCATCCGACGTGGGATGGCGACGCGAGGCAACAGGCTCATCAGCAGACGCGGCTTGGCGACTGCAGTTTACGCCAGGTAGACGCTGAGGTGACGGCGGCGCTACGGCAGATTGAGGCACGAGCGGCGTTGATCCCGCGACTGCAGCAGGCACAGGCAGATGGCGTGCTCGCGCCCTATGTGACCCATGGCGACCCAAAGCTCGACAACGTCTTATTTGCGCGAGACGAAGATCGTGCCCTGTGCCTGATTGATCTGGATACCGTACAGCCTGGGCTGTTGCACCAGGACATCGCCGATTGTCTGCGCTCCTGTTGCAACCGTAGCGTCACAGCTCGCCGAAACGGCAGCAGCATTCCAAGCCCGAGCGTTGATGCTCCTGGCCATCGCTTTAGCACTGGCTCTAGCACTAGCACTAGCACTGGCACTAGCCCTCGCGGCATGACACAACGAATGAGCCATGGTGCACTGGGCGAGGCGAGCACGCGCTTCGACCTCAATATCTGCCGGGCACTGCTGAGCGGCTATGCGGAGTTTGCTGCACCGCTGTTCGACCGCGCTGCCGTCGCCCTCCTCTACCCTGCGATTCGGCTGATCCCGCTCGAGCTGGCGATCCGCTTCTTGACCGACTATCTCGAGGGCGATCGCTACTTCCGCGTCACCAGCCCGCGGCAGAACCTGGACAAGACCCTGATTCAGCTGGCGCTGGTTGAGGACATCGAGACCAAGCACGCGGCCATCGAGGAGATCATCCGCGACTGCTTCGCTTGAGCCTAGCCGAGCATGCCGCCGCCATGACCATTCAATGTTTCAATCAACGCCCGGCCAAGCCGGGTGAACACTGCCTGGACGAGGTGATGCCCTCTTCCCTGCGGCATGATCCCCTGACCGGGGCGGTTTCAACCGGGAGATTTCGATGACGCATCATCTGACCGAGATCCTGGCATTGCTGATCGTCATCGGCATCGCCGCGCAATGGATCGGCTGGCGACTGCAGATCCCGGCGATCATCTTACTCAGCCTCAGCGGGCTGCTGATCGGCCCCGTGTTCGGGGTCTTTCGGCCGAGCGAGGCGCTGGGCGATGCCTATCAGCCGCTGATCAATCTCGCCGTTGCGGCCATCCTGTTCGAAGGTGGCTTGTCACTGCAGTTCCGTGAGCTGAAGCAGGCCGCCTCCGGCGTCAATCGGTTGCTGACGATTGTGGTCGCCTTGAGCCTAGGCCTCACGGCCGCGGCCGCGCATTGGATCGGCGGCCTGTCGTGGGCGGTCGCGCTGATCTTTGCCGCAATCATGGTCGTGACTGGCCCGACGGTCATCTTGCCGCTGCTGCGCCAAGCGCGGCTGAAGCGACGCCCCGCCTCCTATCTCAAGTGGGAGGGCATCGTCAACGACCCGATCGGCGCACTGCTCGTGGTGGTCTTGTTCGACTATGTAGCCGGCTCCGGCAGCACGCCAACCCCATTGAACGACGCACTCTTGCAGATGGCGATCGGTGTCGCCTCAGCGCTGTTGCTTGGTGGCGTGAGTGGTTGGCTGTTGGGGCGTGCCTTCTTGGCGGGCAAGGTGCCAGAATACCTCAAGGGTGCGCTCGCGCTGGCGACTGCGATCGGCGTCTATGCGCTGGCCAACCTGGTGCTCGACGAGGCGGGCCTGATTGCGGCAACGGTGCTCGGGATCGTGCTCGGCAATATGAACCTACCGAGCATGGGCGAGATCCGGCGCTTCAAGGAATACATCAGCATCCTGCTGGTTTCGGGGGTCTTCCTACTGCTTACGGCGGATCTGGACCCACAGATCATGGCGGCCATGGATTGGCGCAGCGGCGCACTGGTCGTCACGTTGATCTTTCTGGTCCGCCCGGCCGCGGTCTGGATCAGCACCATCGGCGCGGGCATGCCTTGGCAGGAACGTGCGCTGGTGGGCTGGATCGCGCCGCGTGGAGTGGTAGCTGCAGCCGTTGCTGGTATCTTTGGGCCGGCATTGGCCGAGCGCGGCTTCCCAGGCGCGGAGCAGCTGCTGCCGTTGGTGTTCACGATGATCCTGCTGACGGTGATGCTACACGGCTTCAGTCTGGGCTGGATGGCGCGGCGCCTAGACCTGAGTGCTCAGCGTCGCGGCGGCCTGATCATTGCCGGCGCGACCGCTTGGAGCAATGGCTTGGCCAAGGCCCTGCATGAGCGTGAGGTGCCCGTGATCGTGGTCGACAATGCTTGGCATCGACTGCGCGGCGCGCGGCTTGCCGGCGTCACCGTCTACTTCGGAGAGGTGCTCTCGGAGCACGCTGAGTACGCACTCGAGCTCGGTGCCTATGCGAACCTACTCGCCACCAGCAATAACGATGCCTACAACGCACTGGTCTGCGCCCACTTTGCGCCCGAACTGGGCACCCAAAAGGTGTTCCAGCTGGCAGCGAGCGAGGCTGCAGAAACCCGGCGGCCAGCGCCGGCTGCGCGCGGGCGCGTCGCCTTCTCCAACGAGGTGCAATACGAAGATCTGCAGCGCCACTGGTACCAAGGCTGGGGCTTCCATGGCACGCGCATCACCGAGAGCTTTGATCTCGAGGCGATGAAAGCCTCGCTGCCGAAAGACGCGATCCCACTGCTGGTGATCGATGCTGACAACGAGGTCAGTCTGATCGAGGCCGATAAACCCTTAAAGGCGGGACCAGGGCAGCGCGTGCTCTGGTATGGCTGCAAGCAGCGTTGTGAGCGGGATGCCCCGGAGTCTGAAGAACCGCAATCGCAAGCAAATAACGGCGCATGATGATGATCAGGGATTCACACGGATGAACGCGGATGCACACAGGATTCTCAGTTCTTCTATCCGCTTCTATCCGCTTCGATCTGTGTTCATCAGTGTCCATCTGTGGTTCATTTGAACAACACTGTAGGACGATCATCGGGAATGAGAACATGGACGGCGACTAAGACTGCGCGCCATCAACCGGCTCGCCGTGGCGATTGCGACCTCGCTGACGCCTGGCTTGCCAGGTCGTCACCTGCCAGTAACCCCAGGCCAAGAGCCCGATCCAAACCGCCGCCAGCCAGCCGATCACGCCGTCGTATTGGCCGGCGAGAAAGGCTAATGATGAGGCCTCATCGCCATCGGTGACGCGGCGTGTGATCTGAATCACGAACACCCAACCGGCATGCAGACCCATACTCCAGCCGATATGGCCGGTACGCTCGCGCACCAGGGCGAGGAAGAGGCCCGCGCTGAACAGCGCAATCAATGAATCCAAGTGCTGCCATTGGAACAGGCTCACGAAGACATGCAGGAACATGCTCCAGGTGCCAGCCCAGTCGAAGACGACGCCCGGCGGCAGCTCATGCGGCTTGAGAAAATGCACCAGCGCATAGAGCGCGGCCGAGCCGACCGCAGCGGCGCCAATGCTCGCGCGTCGGCGAATGGCGGAATAGAGCGCACCGCGGAAGAACAGCTCTTCGAGCAGGCCGATCAGCAGCCCGCCGATCAGGGCCGCCATGGCCTTCTCAAGCAAGTTGAGCGGGTGCAGCCCGTCGAGATCAGGGATGCGCACGCCCAGGTAGAGCTCCGCGAGCACGAGAGACCCGAGGATGGCGACGCCGAGCAGCCAGCCACCCCAAATCGCTCGCAGCAGATCAGCGCGCGCCGGCGCAACGCCCAGCGCTTGCCGATTAGCGACTCCCATCAGCCAGAGGAACGGCCAGAGCCCGAGCAAGATGAACAGCTGCGCGAGCCGCCCCATGACCCGCTGCGGCTCGTAGTCGATCCAGCCGGTCTGCATCAGTGGGTAGGTCAAGGCCGCCGCAAGCAGCAGCGCGGTGAACAGATAGCCAAAGAAGACCAGGGTGATGCGCAAGGCATACCCGGAGGCAGCCGCATCATGCATCTGCTCAGCTGACCGCCGGCGTCTGCCGCAGGTAGCGATCATCGAGCAGTTGCTGCAGCACAAAGTCAGCCACGTCGGCGCGCGCGACACGGGTGGCCTTGATCGACTTGTCCGTGCCGCTCAGATAGGCCCCCGTCGCCGGGCCATCGGTAAGCCCACCTGGCCGCACGATGGTCCAGTCGAGGCCGCTGTCGCGGATCAACTGCTCCTGCACCTCCTTCGCGGCCATGATCTTCTTCAGCGTCAACTGCATGATCACGCGAAAGAAGGCCGGCACCTGATCACGACTGTCGCCGACGCCCATCGAGGTCACCGCGATCAACCGCTTGATCCCAAGGCGCTGCATCCCGGTGATGATCTGCTCGCTGCCTTCGGCCTCGACAGGCTCCGCGCTGCCATGACTGCCGAGCACGCAGATCACCGCGTCGGTCCCAGTCAGACAGCGCTCGACTGCAGCGGGGTCGCGGACGTCCCCAGCGATGACCTCGACAGCGTCCGCCTGCTTCACCTGATCAGGCGAGCGCGCCAGCGCGCGAAAGGCATAGCCCTTGGCAAGCCCCTGGCTGAGCACCTGATGGCCGGTTCCGCCGGTGGCACCAAACAGCGCGATCTTCATTGTTCGGTTGCCTCAGCGTTGCGTCGGAACAGCATCATATAGTTCACCGCCATCGAGCTGGTGAAGCTGAACGCGCGGGTGAACGGACTCACGCGCACGCCGGTGCGATCGAGCAGCACCAGCTGCGCGCCGAGCCCGTCCATCAGCTCATCGGGCTTGACCAGCTTGCGGTAATGATGGGTGCCCTTAGGCAGCCAGCCCATGACCCGCTCGGCGCCAATGATCGCCATCAGCCAAGCGAGCGGCGTGCGGTTGATCGTGGCCACCACCATCACACCACCAGGACGCACCAGCTGCGCGCAGTCGGCCAAGAAGCCGGGTAGATCATCGACGTGCTCGACCACCTCCATATTCATGACGGCATCGAAGGTCTTGCCTTCATCGACCAGCTGCCGTGCGGTCGCCAACCGATAGTCGATATCGAGACCGCTCCAGGCGGCATGGATCTGCGAGACCCGGATGTTCTTGTCGGTGATCTCGGTGCCGGTCACCCGTGCGCCGAGCCGCGCCATCGATTCGCTGAGTATGCCGCCGCCGCAGCCGATGTCGAGGATGTCTAGCCCCTCGAGCGGCTGCTTTGCTGTCGCACTGCGGGCGAAGACCCGGCACAGCTGCGCGCGAATGTAGTCGGCGCGGAAGCGATTCAGCCGATGCAGCGGCCAAAACGGGCCTTGCTCATCCCACCAGCGGTGAGCCAAGCCTTCAAAGTAGGCGACCTCTTTCGGGTCGATGTCTGGTGCACTCAGATGGACCGCCGACATAGTATTTGGAATCTCCATGCTTGGTATCGCTGTCCCAACCTGATCAGTAACGGCGCAGCAGGATCAAAGGTCGTGCTTGCCGCTGAGAATTGCAACCCGTGCGGACACTGCCCATGGCTAGCGGATATCGCTTGATCCTGCACGCCAGCAGTTGTGCCCGATACCGAGCGTCGGTTAGCCTCGCGGCGTCTTCCAACAGCCTGGCGCCGATCTTGTGACCGCTCCGCGATTCGATACCCCTGTCCTGCAGGATCTGTTTGCAACCCAGGGGTTTGACCCTTCCGCGGACACGGCGGGGCTGCTCGCCGCGCTCTGGGCGCTGCCGCTGCAGTGGTCAGCTGATCTTGGCGCCTTTTTTAGCTTCGACCCGTCGCTGCTGGCGACACCAGAGATGCTCGCGCGCATCGGTATTCAGGTTCTGCTGCTGATCGGCTCCGCCTTCTTCTCCGGCTCCGAGACCGCGCTCTTTTCACTCTCGCGACTGGACCTGCAGGAACTGCGCCGACGCCGCCATCGCCACATCGATACCCTGCAGGCGTTGCTCGACCAGCCGCGCCGACTGATCATCTCGGTGCTCTGCGGCAATCAGCTGATCAACATCGCCGCGGTCGCCAACATGACTGGCATACTGATGACGCTCTATGGCGAGGAGCGCGCCGGTGTGATCAACGTGCTGGTCATGGTGCCGCTGTTGCTGCTGCTCGGCGAGGTCACGCCCAAGACCATTGCCATGTCGAACCCGGTTCGGGTCAGCGCTGGACTGGTTGCCGCACCCATGGGTGTTTGGGTACGACTGGTGACACCGCTGCGGGTGACCTTGCGACTGGTCTCGGACCGCGTCACCACCTGGATCGTCGGGCGCGAGATCGCGCCGGCCAACATCCTGCAGATCGATGAATTCCGCTCGCTGGTGGACCAGGTCGCCGATGAGGGCCAGCTGCAGGCCACCGAGCGCACCCTGATCTATCATCTGCTCGATGCTGGCGCGACCGAGATCGTCGAGATCATGACCCCGCGCACGCGCACCGCCTTCATCAATGCCGACCTGCCGCTGGCCGAGGCACTGGAGCGGTTCAAGGCCCTGCGCCATTCTCGGGTGCCGGTATTTCGCGGCCAGCGCGACAACCTGCTCGGCTTCCTGCAGCTCGAGGACGTACTGCCGCTGATGCTCGACAAGCCGGATCTCTCCAACCTCAGCATCGAAGGTCTGTTGCGTCCCTTGGTGGTGGCACCGCCGACCAAGCGGGTGGATGAGATGTTCGATTTCTTTCAAGCGCATCGCACCCGCGCCGCCTTGGTGATCGACGAGTTCGGCGGCGTCGAGGGCATCATCACCATGCGCGATGTACTGACCTTCATCTTTGGCCATCTCTCGGGCGAGGCCAAGGGCCAGGCCATGTACCTAGAGCGCGATGAGAACCTCTACGAGGTGCCGGGCGATATGAAGCTGACGGACTTCAACGACCTGACCAACTTTGGCATCTGGGACCCGCGCATGACCACCATCGCCGGCGTTGCGTTTCGGCACTTGGATCGGCTCCCGAAAGAGGGGGACCGGGTGCGCGTCGAGGACTGTGAGATGCAGGTGCTGGAGATGGATGGGCATCGGATTGCCAGGCTTCGCGTCTCGCGCGGTGGCGTCAGCCCGCCGGAGCCTGAAGATGACGCGCCGCAGTTGGCTGAGGCCGCAGCCTTGATCGAGTCGAGTCCAGCCGGACCGAATCCAACTGAATCCAGCCCGATCGAGCCAAGCCTAGGCGGACCAAGCTCATTAGCACCAAGCCAACGCGAGCCTAAGCCGCCAGGAGCGCACTAAACCGATGGACCCGCTCGTCGCCATCCTACTCATGATCCTGCTCCTGCTGCTCGAGGGCTTCTTCTCCGGCAGCGAGATCGCCTTGGTGCACGCCGATAAGTTTCGGCTGCGCGCGCGCGCCGCGAAAGGCGATCGCGGCGCCGGCCTGGCCTTGCGCATGTTCGAGCGCCCCGAGGTGCTGCTGACCACCACGCTGGTCGGCACCAACATCGCCGTCGTCGTGTTGACCACGCTCGGCACGCTGCTGATGATCCAAGCCTTTGGCCCACTCGGCGAGCTCTACGCCTTTCTGATCTTGACGCCACTGTTGCTGGTCTTCGGCGAGATCGTGCCGAAGAGCGTCTACCAGCAAAAGGCCGATGAGCTGGCGCCGACGGTGGTCTATGTGCTGCGGCTGTTCTCGATCCTGCTCTATCCACTGGTCTGGATCTTTTCTCAGGTCGCCCGCACAGCGGCACGGCTGGTGCGCGGACCGCGCTCGGCCTCGAGCCTATTCATCACCCGTCAGCAGTTCAGCACCCTAGTCGACATGGCCGACCGCGGCGCTGAGGTCGAGCTGTTCGACCGCAAGCGCATCGAGCGCGCGATCCGTTTTGGCGATACCACGGTCGGCGAGGCGATGGTGCCGCTTGCTGAGATCACCGCACTGAATCACTTGCGCAGCACCCACGACGCGGTGCAGCTGGTGCGCCAGTCCGGCTTCAACCGCCTACCGGTCTACCAGGGCAACATCGGCAACGTCACCGGGGTGGTCACGCTCACGGTCTGGGATTTGATGGACGAGGCGGTCAAGGCCAAGCCGCTCGGTGAGCTGGTGCGCCCTGCCCTCTACGTCTCACCGCTGCAGCTGATCCATGAGCTGCTGCCCGTGCTGCGCGAGCGCGAGGACCACATGGCGATCGTCGTCGATGAATTCGGCTCGGCGATCGGGCTGATCTCGATGGAAGACATCCTTGAAGAGGTGGTCGGTGAGATCGAGGTCGGCTATGACTTCGACGAGTATCATCAGAAGCGCAAACGCCATTACCAGCGTATCGACCAGGGCCTCTATCTGTTCGACTCGCGGGTGCCGATCTCAGAGCTGAATGCCCTACTCGGCATCGACCTGCCCGCGACCGAGTTCCATACCGCGGGCGGCTTCGTCGAGGCGCGCTTGCGGCACATCCCGGCGGTCGGCGAAAACGTGCTACATGCGGGCTGGCGCTTCACCGTGACCGAGGCCAACGAGCGGGCGGTGTTGAAGCTCAAGATTGAGCGTGCTTGATCTCGCCACTAAGCAGACTGTAGGCAACGATCACTCCGTCTTCAGCGCGCGCACCTGCTCTAGCAGCGCGGGGTCATCCCATTCGCGCTCGCCGGTGGCCTTATAGACCAACCGCCCGTCCGGCGCGACGACGAAGGTCGTCGGCAGTCCGCGCATTGGCCAGCGTTGGGTGACCTTGGAGTCGGTATCGAGCGGCAGCGGAAAGCTCACCGGCACCTGCTCCAAGAAGGCCTGCACCGTCTCTGCGTCTTCTCCGACATTGATGGCGATCATGCCGATGCCCTCCGCCTCTAACTGCTCCCAGGCGCGCTGCATTGAAGGCATCTCGGCGCGACAGGGTGGACACCAGGTCGCCCAAAAGTTGACGATCAGCGGCTGGCCTTTGAAGTTAGCAAGCCGATAGACCCTTTCATCAGGCCCAACCAGCTCGAAAGCAGGCGCTTCAGGCTGATCCGGCAACGGCGTCAAGAGCGCACCGGACTCTGCGGCCATGGCTGCTGGCGCCAGGACCAGAAGCAGTACCGCAAGGATCAGGGCACGGACGTCGAACGCCGGTCTGCTGTTGAGCACCACGCGTGGGCTGTTCGGGGATGCGCTTATATGAACTGATTGCATTCTGGTTCTCTCGGTCTTGATTGGTATCGGCAGCAGACCACCGACAGATCTGTGGTCATTTAAGCCTCACGAGACTGCGGGCGAAGCACCATTTTGCAGCCGGATGCGGACCGGGGCGAAGCTGCGGCGGTGCTCGATACAGGGGCCGAGCCGATCTAGCGCCTCGACGTGTGCCTTGGTGCCATAGCCCTTATGCTGAGCGAAACCATAGCCGGGATAGCAGTGATCGAGCCGCCGCATCTCCTGGTCTCGCGCCACCTTGGCCAAGATTGAGGCGGCACCGATGGATATCACAGTGCGGTCTCCTCGCACCACAGCCTGGGACCGACAGCTAAGCCCGTCGGGACAGCGGTTACCGTCGATCAACGCCAGCGTTGGTGACACCGCCAACGCATCGAGCGCGCGACGCATCGCCAGCAATGAGGCCTGCAGGATGTTGATGCGGTCGATCTCAGCGACATCGACAAAGGCCACCGCCCAAGCGATCGCTGAATCCTCGATCGCAATCGCCAGTGCTTCGCGCCGTGTCGCTGAGAGCAGCTTTGAGTCGGCGATTCCGGACGGACTGTTCGCCGGATCAAGGATCACAGCCGCGGCACAGACCGGCCCCGCGAGTGGGCCGCGGCCTGCTTCATCGACCCCAGCAACGCGCTCGTTCAGAACGGGGCCAGCCCCTGCTGGATTAAGCATGGCGGCGGTGATCCCCCGCTCGATCGATCAGAGCCAGGATCGCCTCGGCAGCGCGGTGCGCTGCATTTTGCCGCAACTCACGATGAATCTCCCGATAGGCTGCGTCGATCTCGGCGCGACGCTCGGCATCGTCGAGCAACGCCAGCAACGCCGGCCCCATCAGATCGGCACGACAGCGACCCTGAAGAAACTCGGGCGCCAGCTCGCGCCCGACCAAGAGATTGGCCATCGCCGCATAGCGGACCTTGATCAGCCGCAGCCGGGTCACCAGCCAATAGGTGAGCGGATGCAGCCGATAGGCGACCAACATCGGCCGCTTCGAGAGGAGTGCCTCCAGTGTTGCGGTCCCTGAAGCCGTCAGCACCAGATCCGCGGCAGCCATGGCCTCACGACTTTGGCCGTTGACCACCTTGAGCGGGAGTTGCGGCGCCATCTCGCAGCGCATCGCCTCGAAGCGCTGGCGTAACGCCTCTGAGACCATTGGGGCGATGAAGCGAAGCCCTGGACGCCGGCGATGGCACCAGGCAGCCGTCTCCAGCATCGGCCGCCCAAGCAGCTCGACCTCGCTGCGACGGCTGCCGGGAAGGATTGCGATGAGCGCGGTGCCAGACTCCTCGCAAGGTTTGCTCGCTTGTGTCTTGATCGCCTGTGGCTTGCTCGCCGGAGGCTTGATCGCTTTAGGTGCTGCAGCTGTAGCCGTTGGCCCTTCCACTCCTGAATCCTCAGCACTAGGCGCATTCGACACACCCACATGTTTATCAACCGCTTGCACCACAAGCGACGGGTCAGTGGCTACAGCAACCAGCGAATCGAGGCTGATACCGAGGGCACGGCACGCAGCCTCGCGATCGGGCTGCAGCGGAAAATCATCGGCGAGCGGATGGCCAATGTAGGTGACCGGCACCCGATGCTCGCGCAGGAAGTCAGCCTCAAACGGAAAGATGCTCAGCATCAGATCAACCGAGCGCCGGATCTGCTTCACCCGCCCAGGACGCCAGGCCCAGACCGTCGGGCTCACCAGATGCACGGTTGGGATACCTCGAGCGCGCAGACGGCGCTCCAGGCCAAGGTTAAAGTCTGGTGCGTCGACACCAATCACCAGCAGCGGATTCAGCTGCTGCAGCCCGCGCACGAGATCGCGGCGCGCACGCAGCAGATCCGGCAGCACCTTGGCCACCTCGACCAATCCCATGACCGAGAGCCGCTCCATCGGCAACAGGGTCTCGCACCCCGCTGCGAGCATCTTCGGACCCGCAACGCCAATAAAGCGCAGCTCCGGACGCCGCTCGCGCAGTGCCTGAACCAGCAGCGCGCCAAGCTGATCGCCAGAGGGTTCGTTGGCGACGATGCCGATCAGTGGACGGGAACGACTCAAATCGAGCGATGGCACGGCGAAGCGATCAGCGGACGATGCTGCGCGCGCTCGCACTGAGGAACGCGGTCATCGCTGCGACCACCGGCTCTGCCTCAGCGAGTTCATCGAGCGCGCGCGTTGACTCATCGAGCTTGAGGTTCGACAGATAGAGCAGCCGGTATGCGCGCCGAATGGCGCTGATCTGCTCGGTCGAGAACTGTCGGCGCTTGAGACCCTCGCTATTGATGCCGCGCGGCACCGCGGGATGACCGTCGATGGTGATATAGGGTGGCACGTCCTTGCCAATCACCGAGCCCATCGCGCTAAAGCTATGCGCACCGATCCGACAGAACTGATGCACGATCGTGAAACCACCGAGGATGGCCCAGTCCTCGATCACCACATGGCCGCCAAGGGAGGCGGCGTTGGCCATGATCACCTGGTCGCCAATGATGCAATCATGCGCCACATGGGTATAGGCCATGAACAGGTTGTCATTGCCGATGCGGGTCTCGCCATAGCCCTGAATGGTGCCGCGATGGATGGTCGCTGACTCACGCACCACATTGCGGTCTCCGATGGACAAAGTCGTCGGCTCACCACCGTATTTCTTGTCTTGTGGGTCTTCGCCAACCGAGGCGAACTGAAAGACCCGGTTGTCTCGACCGATGACAGTCGGCCCGCGCACGATGGCATGGGGGCCAATTCGGGTACCACGACCAATGCTGACATCGGCACCGATGATGGCATAGGGTCCAACCTCGACGTCTAAGTCTAATTGCGCCGACTGATCGACGACCGCGGTTGGATGGATCAAGGCTCAGAAGTCCCGCGCTGTGCACATAATCTCAGCACTCGCGACCATGCGATCATCGACGCGCGCCTCACCGGAGAACTTCCAGATGCCGCGCTTGACATTGCGGATCTGGACGTCGAGGAAGAGTTGATCACCGGGCTCGACCGGACGTTTGAAGCGCGCCTTGTCAATGCCGACGAAGTAGTAGAGGGATTTTTCACCCACCTCCTCCGGTCGCGACTCCATCGCCAACAGCCCAGTCGCCTGGGCCAGAGCCTCGATGATCAACACCCCCGGCATCACCGGGCGCACCGGGAAATGGCCAGCAAAATAAGGTTCGTTGAAGGTCACGTTCTTCAAGCCGATCAGTTGCTCATTGGGCTTGAATAGCACCACGCGATCAACCAATAGAAACGGATAGCGGTGCGGCAGCAGGCTGAGCACCTTATGGATATCCATGTTAATCAAGACTACCTCCAGAGAGCCGGCTGCACGCCAACATCACGCTGTCTCATCACCTTACTCGCTCTTGCTCAGTCTGCTTGGTCGCGCTGAGCCTTCTGCAGCTCGGCCACCCGCTCCTCGAGCCGCCGCAAGCGCTTTGCCATCTCGTCGAGATGACGAAATCGTGCGACGTTACGTCGCCAATCAGCACTTGGCATGGCTGGAATCCCACTGCTATAGGTACCGGGCTGCTCAAATGACCGGGTCACCATCGCCATGCCAGTGAAATGCACGTCATCACCGATATCGAGGTGCCCCGCCATGCCGACAGCGCCGGCGATCGTGCAGCCCTTACCAATGCGCGTCGATCCGGAAATCCCGGAGCAAGCCGCCATTGCGGTATGGTCTCCAATCTCGACGTTGTGCCCAATCTGGATCAGGTTGTCGATCTTAACCCCATCGCCAACCACCGTCTCACCAATGGCGCCGCGATCCACGGCACTGTTGGTGCCAACTTCAACATCGTCGCCAAGACGCACGCGCCCGATCTGCGGAACACGAATCCAGCGCTCGCCGTCGCGCGCGAAACCAAACCCATCGCGGCCGATGACCGCACCAGGGTGCAATAGTACACGTTTGCCGATGATCGTCCGCTCGCAGACCGTGACCGAAGCCACCAAACGCGTCTCGGCGCCGATCAGGCTATCGCGCTGAATCACACAGTGAGGCCCGATCTCGACCCCAGCCGCAATCCGTACCCCATCCTCGATGACACAGAGCGCGCCGATGGATGCGGACGGGTGAACCTCGGCGCCTGCCGCAATCACGGCACTCGGATGGCACCCGACAGGTGAGCGGCTGCGTGGATGCAGCAGTTCGGCAGCACGCGCGAATGCCAAAACCGGATTGTCGACCAGCAGGCAAGCACAGGGCGCTTCCGCAGCCAAGGCAGGCGCCAAAATGACGGCCCCCGCAGTGGTCACCCGCAGCGCATGACGAAACTTCTCAGAGCTGACGTAGGTCACGCCGAAAGGGTTTGCATCGGTCAATGCACAGACATCATTGATCTCGATGACGGCACCGGGATCGCTCAACTCGGCACCGATTCGATTGGCAAGCTCAGTCAGCAGCATCGTCTTTGCAGTCTCGAGACGTCATACGAGGCGATCACCGCACCGGTAGCCTCAGCGCTTCTCAAAGACCTCTTTCAGGCGGCCGATCACCTCATCTGAGATATCCGCGCGCGGACTCGAATAGACCACGCCTTCACTCAAGATCAGGTCGAAGCCTTTGTCCTTCGCGACCTGCTCAACAACCTCTTCTACCTGTTGCACGAGCTTCGTGCGCAGATCGCTCTGGCGCAGCGCGAAGTCCGCTTGCAGTTCCTCCTGCGCATAGCGCAGCCGACGCTCACGAGCACGAATGTCGTTGCGCAGCCGTGTGGCTTCGTCGGCGCGCATCAAGGCGCCATCACGCTCGAGGCGCGTCTCCAGCCGAGCGATATCTTCCTGCTGCGAGGTCAACTCGGCCTCGCGCTCCTGCGCCTCTGCGCTCAGCAGATTGCGCGCGGCCTCGTACTGAGGCGACTCCTCGACGATCCGATTCGGGTCAATCACAGCAATACGGAATGCCTCATCCGCTAACGCCGAGCCGGCGAGCAGCAAGGATAAGACGGAAGCGATCCAGCGATGTTTCAACATAGTGATTCGGCTCTAGAATGCTTGGCCGAAGGAGAATTGGAAGATCTGAGTCTCATCCTGATCCGTCGAATTGATCGGATAGGCCAGACTCACAGACAGCGCACCCACGGGCGATAGCCACGCGAACGAGAGACCCGTCGAGTAGCGCAGCTCGCCAAGGTCGAAACCGGTTGGTGTGACCAAAGGATCGGTCTCGGTCCACCACACATTACCAAAGTCGAAGAAGGCGCCGAGGCGAACGGTATTCTCGAAGCGTCCGCCGATGGGTGGCGGTGCATAGACCTCGAGCGAGCCGGTGAGCTTTAGGTTGCCACCAACCGGGTCCTCATTCCCGCCAACCTCCCGCGGACCGAGCGAGTAGGCGTCATAGCCGCGCACCGACTGCGGGCCACCCGCGTAGAAGTTCTCAAAGAATGGCAATTGCGCGGTATCCCCATAGCCGGCGCCATAGCCGAGGTCGCCCTTCGCAGCAAAGGTAAAACGGCGTGTCAGCGGGATGTACTGCCGCCCCTGAACATTCAGCCGATAGTATTGAAGGTCGCTCCCCGGGATCGCAATCTCGCCAAATACGCGCTGCAGCGTGCCTTGGTTGGGAAAGATGGCCGAATCGCGGCTGTCCTTGGTATAGCTTGCGGTGACAAAGAAATCATTGAACTTGTCGCCATTGTCCAGCACAAAGTCCTGCGCCAGTGGCGATGCCCCGCCCGGAAAGAAGTGCGTGTACTGATAGCGAAATCCGAGGCCGGCACGGCTGTTATCGGAGATTGGCAGGCCAAAATTGATCTCGGCGACGCCAACGTCGGTCGTATAATCGGCGCCGGTGAGATCGTCAAAATTGGTCGCCCTGTAACTCAGATCAAAGCCGCGGCTAATGCCGTCGACCGTGTAATAGGGGTTGGTGTAGGCCAGCCGATAGAGTTGAGAACTGCGGCTCGTATTCAGTGCCAACGAGACGCGCTTACCGGTACCGAGGAAGTTATTCTGGGTCACACTGGCATTGAACAAGATGCCCTGCGACTGCGAAAAGCCGACGCCAGCAAGCAGGTTGCCAGAGGGCCTTTCCTTCACCGTCACATCAACATCCACCTGATCGGCGAGGCCGGGCACAGCTGGCGTTTCGAGCGTGACATCTTCAAAGTAGCCGAGTCGCTGCAAGCGCTCGCGCGAGCGTTTGACCAGCTCGGTGGAGAACCAGGCCCGCTCCAGCTGGCGCATCTCGCGCCGCAACACGACGTCACGGGTGCGTGTGTTGCCTTCCATGTTGATCCGGCGGACGTAGACACGCTTGCCGGGGTCGACAAAGAAGGTGATGGTGACCTCCTTGTTTTCCTCATCGATCTCCGGCACCGCGTTGACGTTGGCAAAGGCATAGCCCTCACTGCCCAACAATTCGGAGATTCGCTCAGCGCTCTCGGTCGCCTTGATGCGAGAGAAGTCTTCGCCGCGACGCAGGTGGATCAGCGGAAACAGTTCCTCGGTTGGGACCGAAGACTCACCCGCCAGCTTGATGTCTTTCACCCGATAGACATCACCCTCTTCGACAGCGATGGTGACGTACATGCCGTCCTTATCCGGGCTGATCGAGACTTGGGTCGAGGTGATCTGGAAATTGACGTAGCCGCGATCGAGATAGAAGGAACGCAGATCCTCGAGATCACCGCCCAACTTCTGCTTCGAATACTGGTCGTTCTTGGTATAGAACGAGTACCACCGGGTCGTACCCAGCTCGAACTGCTTCAGCAGCTCTTTGTCGTCAAAGGCCTCGTTACCGATGATATTGATCTGTTTGATGCGCGCGGTCCGGCCTTCGGTGATCGCGATCCTGACCCCCACCCGGTTCCGCTCCAGCGGAGAGACCGTGGATTCGATGTCGACCCCATACTTGCCGGCACCGAAATACTGCCGTCGCAGCTCCTGCTCGATGCGATCCAGCATGGCTGGATTGAATACCCGGCCCTCGGCCAGGCCGATCTCTTCGAGACCCTGCTTGAGCTGCTCCGTCTTCAGGGATTTGTTGCCAGAGAGGTCGATCTGCGCGATGGCCGGGCGCTCGCGCACCACGACGATCAGCACATCGCCTTCGCGCTCGACCTTGACATCACTGAAGAAGCCGGTCGAGTAGAGCGAGCGGATGATGTTGCCGGTAATGCCGTCGCTCACCCGGTCCCCGACCTGGACCGGCAGGTAGTTGAAGATGGTTCCAGCAGCGATGCGCTGAAGACCCTCGACGCGAATATCGGCAACCTCGAATTCAGCGGCCTGGACGCCGACGGCGAGGAACAGCAAGGCGAAAACCGCTGCCCTCAATCGGCCTACTGCGCTGATGGCGCGAGACGACGTCACATTGACCTCCTGGACAGGAAACGAACGATGCTTTAGGCCCGGCATGGTCAGGCTTACGAGACGCCATCAAACCAGATGATAACGACCTGCGTGACCCAACGCCTGCAAAGCGCTCGAGTATAAGGGATTTACCCAAATCAGCCCAGCGAGATCACACCGCGGGATCAACTCAGGAATCGTGCGATGTCGACGTAGAAGGCCAGCGCCATCAGGGAGATCAGCAACGCAATGCCGATGCGTTGGCCCTGCTCCTGCACCGCGTCGGACAAGGGACGGCCGATCACGCCTTCAATCGCGAAGTAGAGGAGATGACCGCCATCGAGCACCGGGATAGGGAACAGGTTGATCAAGCCGAGACTCACGCTCAACAAGGCGAGGAACTGAACGAACGAAGACAAACCGTAGCTTGCGGTCTGGCCCGCTGCATTGGCGATACCGATGGGACTGCTGATGTTCTCGACCGAAGCCGTGCCGACCAGCATCTTACCGACGATCTGCAAGGTCAAGACCGACACGTCGACCACCCGCCGCGCGGCCTGGCCAATGGCCTCGACGGGTCCGTAAGAGACCCAGACCTCTTGCTCGTCGAGCAGCTCGTCGGGAAACTGGACACCCGCGCCGATACGCCCACTCTGCTCACCGTCGACCTCGACCGACCGTGGGCGGATCGAGAGCATCAAACGCTCTGCCCCGCGCTGGATCGAGAGACGCAAGACCTGATCAGGGTGCGCCTGCACCGTCTCGACCAGCTCCTGCCAATCGCCAATCTCGACGCCATCGACTTGCAGAACCCGATCGCCGACTTTCAGCCCCGCCTCCGCTGCCGGCTCGCCGGGAATCAGCTCACCGATGACTGCGGGAATCAACGGTGATGCGCGTTGCAGACCAATCGCATCGAGAAAGCCCTGGCCAGGCTCGAGATCGGCTAGCAGATCGCCGTTCAGGATATGAACCTGTTCGCTGCCATCGGGGCGCTGGACCCGGATGTTAAGGTCGTCCCCGCCGATCCCCTCGGACAGGGTTGTGAGCCAGACTGAACTCCAAGTCGGCGTCGGACGATCGCCAACCTCGAGCACGAGATCGCCGGGCTCAAAGCCGGCCTCAGCAGCGATACTCTCCGGCGCCACCTCCCCAATCTCTGGCTTCAGACCCGACTGCCCGGCCATGAAGAGGAGCCAATAGAGCAGGAAAGCGAACAGAAAGTTGAACGCTGGGCCAGCGACCACGATGGCCGAGCGTATCCACAGCTTTTGCCGGTTGAAGGCCTGTGCCAGCTCCGCCTCGGGGACAGGCTCTTCTCGCTCGTCGAGCATCTTAACGTAACCACCGGCCGGTATCGCCGCGATCACGTACTCGGTCGGATCGTCGCGCCGGCGCCAGGTGAGCAGCGGACGCCCGAAGCCGATCGAGAACCGCAGAACCTTGACACCGAGCCGACGAGCGACCCAGAAGTGCCCGAATTCGTGCACGGTCACCAGGACAATGATGGCAACCAGGAAGGCACCGAGTTTGAGGAGAAGATCTAGCATCGTGGCTTAAGCGACCATCTCGAGTAGGCGTTGTTCCGCGAGCTCCCGCGCTCGAGCATCGACTGACAACACCTGCTCTAGGCCATTCGCGCCAACAGGCTCGGACGGCAGCTGGTCCATGGTGCGCTCGACCAGCGTCGCGATCTGGGTAAAGCCGATCCGCTCGGCGAGAAAGGCAGCCACCGCAACCTCATTGGCGGCGTTCAGCACAACAGGAGCGGTGCCACCCTCGCCCGCGGCCCGGTACGCCAACGCCAGACAGGGGAAACGATCCAGCGCCGGCGGTTCAAAATCAAGCTGAGCGGTCATAAACAGGTCCAACGGCTCGACCCCCGAGACCATGCGCTCAGGCCAGGCTAGGGCGTGCGCAATCGGCGTTCGCATGTCCGGGTTTCCGAGCTGGGCCAAGACCGAGCCGTCGGAATACTGAACCATCGAGTGGATCACGCTTTGCGGATGCACCACGACCTGGATCTTGTCCGCTGAGGTATTGAACAGCCAGCAGGCCTCGATGATCTCTAGGCCTTTATTCATCATGGTCGCGGAATCCACCGAGATCTTGCGCCCCATCTGCCAGTTCGGATGGGCACAGGCCTGATCCGGTGTTACCGCCGCCAGCGACTCCGGCGCAGCATCACGGAACGGCCCGCCCGAGGCAGTCAGCAGGATGCGCTCGACGCCGCACTGGCCGAGCCCGTCGGCAAAGCTCGGCGGCATGCACTGAAAGATGGCGTTATGCTCGCTGTCAATCGGTAGCAACAGGGCGTTGCTCTCCGCCACGGCCCGCATCATGATCTCACCGGCCACCACGAGCGCCTCCTTGTTCGCCAGCAAGACACGCTTACCAGCACGGGTCGCCGCCAGGGTCGACTGCAGACCCGCCGCCCCAACGATGGCCGCCATCACGTAATCGGCCTCGGGCAATGCGGCGATGGTGTCCAACGACTCGGCACCCGCAAGCACCTCGGGGGGCCGAGACATGTCCGCGAGCCGCTCACGCAACGCGACTGCGGCCGAGGGATCAACCATCACCGCATAGTCAGGCTCTACGCGACGGCATTGCTCGGCCATGCGCTCGACGTTGCGGTGCGCACTCAGCGCCACCACCCGAAAGCGGCCAGGGTGCCGAAGCACCACATCGAGGGTGCTAACGCCAATGGAGCCGGTCGAACCGAGCACCGTGATACCGATCATAGCCTCTCCTCCGTCATTGCCCGCCGATGAGCCAGATATAGCCTAGCGCAAAGATCGGAGCCGCTGCTGTCAGACTGTCGATGCGATCCAGTATGCCGCCATGGCCGGGCAATAGGGAGCCGGCATCCTTGATCCCACGCCGCCGCTTCAACAAGCTCTCGAACAGATCGCCAACCACCGACATCACTGCGGTCAGGACGCAGATCAGCAGCAGGAGCAGCGTCTTCGCTGCAGCCAAGCCAAGCAGAATCGCAACGAACCCACCCCAGACAACCGCGGCAGCCAAGCCGGCATAGACGCCAGCGCGTGTCTTGCCCGGGCTGAGCAGTACAGACAACTTCACCCGGCCGAAATGCCGCCCACCGAAATAGGCAGCCGAATCCGCGATCCAGATCAGCATCAGCAAACCCAGCGCAACGCCCGGGCCGTTGTCTGGGAGTCGGTGCAGCTGCACCAACGCCAGCCAAGGCGCCACCAACACCAATAGACCCAGCAGCAACAGCACCGGCTCGATCTGCGTTGGCTGGTCGATGCGCTCAATCGAGACCAGTCGCACCGAGAGCACCAGCCACCAGAGTGCGGCAGCGGCCAGGATAAAGATATCGAACAGCGTGGCCGCAGCCAGCCAGAGGAGCACCAGGCAGGCCAGCGCCAGCGCCACATAGCCAGCGCGCACCGCCCGCGCATCAAACCCCGCCAGCGCCGACCATTCCCAAGCGCCCATGGCGACAAACAGCGCCATCAGCAGCGCCACCCAAGCCGTGGGCAACAGCAGCACGCCGACCATCACCAAGGGCGCCAGCAGGAGCGCGGTCAAAACCCGAGCACGCAACGCAGGCGTCCACCAACCAACGTGATCAGGCGCCATAGACTTCGGCCAGTTCAGTGACCTGTTCGCTGGTGAGGCCGAAGCGCCGCTGACGACGCCCGAAATCCTTGAGTGCGGCGCCAAAGGCATCGGCATCAAACTCGGGCCACATCAGATCTGAGAAATAAAATTCAGCATAGGCCGACTGCCACAACAGAAAGTTGCTGATGCGCTTCTCGCCGCCGGTGCGAATGAAGAGATCGGGCTCCGGCAATCCAGCCGTACAGAGGTGAGACTCGATGCGCTTCTCATCGATCGCGTCCGGCTCAAGTCGCCCAGCAGACACCTCTCGGGCCAGGGCGCGGACCGACTGCGCAATATCCCAGCGGCCGCCATAGTTCGCGGCAACCTGAAGCAGCAAGGCATCGCCTTCGCAGGTCGCCACCTCGGCGGCAGCCAGCTGACGTTGCAGCCTATCCGAGAACGCAGATAGATCGCCAATGAAGCGGAGCTTCACGCCGTGCTCAGCCAGGCGACTCACCTCAGCCCTCAGGGTACTCATGAAGAGCTCGAGCAAGGTGCTGACCTCAGACTTTGGCCGCCGCCAATTCTCGCTGCTAAATGCGAACAGGGTGAGGATCTTCACGCCGCTGCGCAGGCTCTGTTCGACCACAGCACGAACACTCTTAGCCCCAGCGCGGTGGCCCTGAGTCCGGGGCAAGCCACGTTGCCGCGCCCATCGCCCGTTGCCATCCATGATGATGGCAACATGGTGAGGCACCTTGAACGGGACTCCTTCAGGATCGACGACGGGCGCTAGGATCATCAGTGATCAGCGAGCTTCACAAGGCAGCAACGAGAGATGCGGAACATGTGCCGCAATCAAATCGCCATCAGATCCTGCTCTTTCTCCTCCAAAATCTGATCGACCTCTTTAACGAACTGATCGGTCAGTTTTTGAACAATCTCTTGTCCGCGCCGCTCGTCATCTTCGGAGATCAGCTTCTCCTTAACCAGCTCCTTCAGCTCATGATTCGCATCGCGGCGAATGTTACGCACCGCAACACGTGCCTGTTCCGCTTCTCCCCGAGCGATGCGCTGTAAGTCGCGACGCCGCTCTTCTGTCAGCGAAGGCATCGGCACACGGATCACAGTGCCAGCGCTGTTCGGGTTGACGCCGAGGTCCGACTGGATGATGGCCTTCTCAACCGCTTGCACCATGTTCCGCTCCCAGGGCGTCACGGTCAGCGTGCGTGCGTCCTCAACGGCGACGTTCGCGACCTGATTGATGGGCACGTCAGAGCCGTAGTAGCTCACCTTTAGGTGATCCAGCAGCGACGGATGGGCGCGTCCGGTACGGATCTTCGCGAGTTCGTGACGCAATGCCTCAGCACTCTTAGACATCCGATCTGCTGCGTCTTTCTTGATGTCGTCGATCATTGTTCGTTCCCAGTCACCACCAGCGAGCCAATATCCTCACCCGCCGCCACTCGGGCAAGCGCGCCGGCCTCGTAAATGTTCAAGATGCGCAGCGGGATCCCATTGTCGCGGCAGAGGACGATGGCCGTTGTGTCCATCACCTTAAGCCGTTCAGCGATAGCCTGATCATAGGTCAATCGCTTGTAGAAGGTTGCGTTCGGATTCGTCATCGGGTCGTCAGAGAAGACGCCATCGACCTTCGTCGCCTTGACCAGAAGATCAGCCCCGATCTCAACCGCTCGCAGGCTTGCGGCTGAGTCAGTCGTGAAGAAGGGATTGCCTGTGCCGGCTGCAAAGATGGTCACGAGGCCTTTCTCTAGATGCCGCAACGCACGACGGCGGATATAGTCTTCACAAACCTGATTGACCTTCAGTGCCGACATCACTCGGGTTGGGACCGAGCGGCGCTCGAGCGCATCCTGCATCGCGAGCGCATTCATCAGCGTCGCCAACATCCCCATGTGATCACCGGTCACGCGGTCCATGCCCTCAGCCGCGAGGGCCGCGCCACGAAAGATGTTTCCGCCGCCGATGACCAGCGCCAGCTGTAACCCTTGGCGCGCTAGATCGGCAATATCGTCCGCGAGACGTCCCAACAATTTCGGGTCGATACCACAGGACTCGTCGCCGAGCAGCGCCTCGCCGCTCAGCTTTAACAAGATACGCCGATAGGGTGTCTGCGGCACGATCCGATCCTTAAGCGTTGGGTTGACGGCGAGCCCTAGACCTGAGCCGCCTGGGCCTTCACCTCATCAGCGAAGTTTTCGACCTTCTTCTCGACACCCTCGCCGACCTCCATGCGCGCGAACCGCTTGATCTCGGCACCACGCGCCTTGAGCAGATCGCCGACTTGGGTATCGGGGTCCTTGACGAAGGCCTGGCCGAGCAGGGTCACCTCTTCGAGGTATTTCCGCATCCGCCCTTCAGTGATCTTATCGATGATGTTGGCCGGCTTGCCACTCTCGAGGGCCTGAGCCTGGAAGATCTCGCGCTCCTTTGCAAGCGCATCCGCCGGAACCTGTTCGGCCGAGACGCAAAGCGGGCTCGATGCCGCGATGTGCATCGCGATATCGCGACCAAGGGCCTCATCGCCACCGAGCATCTCGACCAACACGGCGATACGCACGCCATGCTTGTAGCTGTACAGGCCGCCTTCGGGGGCATCGAAACGCTGCATGCGACGCACCGCCACATTCTCGCCGATCTTGGCGATCAACGCCTGCCGCGCCTCTTCGACGGTCTCTCCGGAGCCGCCGACCAACGGCTGAGCTGCGAGTGCGACTTCATCCGTCACGCCGCTGGTCAGCGCAGTCTTGGCGACCGCAGCAGCAAACCCAGCAAAATTCTCGTCCTTAGCTACAAAGTCGGTCTCGCTATTGACCTCGACGACGACAGCGGTGCTGCCGTCGTCAGCGATGCGAAGCTCCGCGACACCGTCAGCGGCAACCCGCCCGGCCTTCTTCGCAGCCTTTGCCTGCCCCGACTTGCGCATCGCCTCAATAGCAGCCTCGATATCGCCATTCGTTTCGACCAACGCCTTTTTGCATTCCATCATGCCGGCGCCGGTACGCTCGCGCAGCTCCTTGACCAGTGCGGCTGAAATCGCCATGAGTCACTCCAACAAAATTGATTGAAGCCCGAGACAGTCGCGCAGCGCGCTCGGGCAAGATTCGATCTGAATCCGATCGCTCAGCCTGCAGCGGCAGCCTCGGGCTCTTCGGCAAGATCGCGACCACCGGCCATCGCCGCTGCCGTCTGACGTCCGTCGAGGATGGCTGAGGCAGCGCCTTCGATATAGAGGCGGACGGCACGGATCGCGTCGTCGTTGCCAGGGATCACATAGTCGACCTGGCTCGGATCGTTGTTGGTATCGACAACGCCGACCACCGGCACGCCAAGCTTGTTGGCCTCGTTGACGGCGATCTTCTCGTGACCGACGTCGACCACGAACAACGCATCCGGCAGACCGTTCATATTCTTGATGCCGCCCAGGCTCAGCTCGAGCTTGTCTAGCTCGCGGCGTAGGGTCAGCTGCTCCTTCTTACCGAAACGCTCGATGCTGCCGTCTTCGAACATCACCTCGAGCTCTTTGAGCCGCGCGATCGACTGCTTGACGGTCTTGAAGTTGGTCAGCATGCCGCCGAGCCAACGATGATTCACATAGGGCATATTGCAGCGCGTCGCTTCCTCACGGATCGCGTCTTGCGCCGCCCGCTTGGTGCCGACGAACAGGACCTTGCCACCGTTCGCCGCAAGCTTGCCTAGATAACCCATCGCCTCCTGATAGAGCGGCAGGGTGCGCTCCAGGTTGACGATGTGGATCTTGTTCCGCTGCCCAAAGATGTAGGCCGCCATCTTCGGATTCCAGTAGCGGGTCTGATGGCCGAAATGGACACCGGCCTGCAGCATGTCCCGCATCGATACGTCGCTCATGAACCTGTACTCGTGTTGGGTTGGGCCTCCACGCACCCCATAATGCAACCCCTTGCGAGGCACCCAGCATCATGTGTCGGCACGTGTGTGGCGTAGTTTGCTTGTCGCGCCCGCTGAGCCTTGGCCCTTGACCTTAACCGCCGGCAGCGACATCTCTGTGTGTGAAAAATGCGGAGAACGGAACGGAGGTTGATTACCCGACGTTGATTGCCCGACTCCGCCGCGTCTTATACCATGGCGGGTTTGATCGTCGCAAACCACAGCGACGTCGAGCAGACCTTCGTCGTTCGTCACCAGTATTCTCTGTCGCGGGACCTTTTGCCCTATGAGTGTTGCCATCAAGAGCGCCGAGGAAATCGAAAAGATGCGGGTTGCGGGCCGGCTGGCAGCATCCGTGCTCGAGATGATCGAGCCACACGTCGTGCCCGGCGTCACCACCGATGAACTCGACCGTATCTGCCACGCGTTCATCGTCAACCAGCTCGATGCGATTCCGGCGCCGCTCCACTACCGCGGCTTCCCTCGCTCGATCTGCACCTCGGTCAACAACCAGGTTTGCCACGGCATTCCCGGCAACAAGCGCCTGAAGAAGGGCGATATCGTCAACATCGATATCACCGTCATCAAAGACGGCTACCACGGCGACACCAGCAAGATGTTCTACGTTGGCGAGCCGACGGTGCTGGCCCGAAGACTGGTCGAGATCACCCAACAGGCGATGCGTATCGGCATCACCGCAGCCAGGCCGGGCGCCACACTTGGCGACATCGGTCATGCGATCCAGACCTTTGTCGAGCGTCATCGCTTCTCGGTGGTGCGCGAGTACTGCGGTCATGGCATCGGACGCGAATTCCACGAAGAGCCGCAGGTGCTCCATTACGGCAAGCCAGGCGACGGGCTCCGGCTGCAGGCGGGCATGTGCTTCACCATCGAGCCGATGGTCAATGCCGGCAAACGCCAGGTCAAACTCCTCCCCGATGGCTGGACCGTGGTGACCAAGGATCGCGCCCTCTCGGCACAGTGGGAGCACACCATCCTGATCACCGACGACGGCCACGAGGTCTTAACGCTGCGCCAGGAAGAGCTGGCGCAGGCCGCCGGGTCAGACGCCGAGCAAGGCCCCGAGCAGGCGGCCGAAACAGCCACGGGCAGCGCAACGCCGGTTCAGCTGCGCACAGGCACCGGATGAGAACCGAGGGCACGCCTGGATTCGACCTGCTAGAGCGCGAGGCCGAGCTACTCAGCGCCGATCCCGGCAGCGCCCTGAAGGGGTTTCGGCAGACCCTCAAGGAGGCTCGTGAGGGCCTGTTCGAGAGCTACGCACAAGGGGCTCCGGTCGGCCAACTGCTCGCCGCGCGCTCCGCGCTGGTCGACATGGTGCTGCGCTGCGCTTGGCAGCGCCTCATGCCAGCGCCCGACCTGGGCGCCCTGATCGCCGTTGGTGGCTACGGCCGCGCGGAACTGCATCCGGCATCCGACATCGACCTCTTGATCCTCGTCGACGAGGATTCGCTCGAGTCTCTGCAAGGTCCGCTCACCGAGCTGGTGACCTTCCTCTGGGATATCGGTGTCGAGCTCGGCCATTCGGTCCGGAACCTGTCGGAATGTGCTGCCGCCGCGGCCGATGATCTGACGGTCATCAGCAATCTGATCGAGGCCCGCTTTATCACCGGACGCTTCGCGCTCTTCGACCAGCTGCAGTCGGCCATCGCGCCGGATCAACTCTGGCCCACCGACCGCTTCTTCGAGGCCAAGATCGAAGAGCAGCACAAGCGTTGGCGGCGCTACGGGGAGACCGCCTACAACCTCGAACCGAACATCAAGGAGAACCCAGGCGGGCTGCGCGACATCCAGATGATCTCTTGGGTGACCAAGCGTCACTTCGGATCAGACTCGTTGCATGAGCTGGTCGAGCATGGCTTCCTGACCGAGAGCGAGCATCTCGCCCTAATCGAAGGCCGCGCCCTGCTGTGGCGGATTCGCTTTGCGCTGCATCGGCTCACCGGCCGTCACGAAGACCGGCTGCTGTTCGACTATCAGCGCACCCTCGCCGACCAATTCGGCTACCGTGACCACAGCGACAATCTCGCCGTGGAGCAGTTCATGCAGCAGTACTATCGTACGGTGATGGAGCTGAACCGACTCAATGAGATGCTGCTGCAACTGTTCCGCGAAGCGATCTTGCTGCAGGATCGCATCGGCCCGCCGGAGCCCATCAATCGCCGTTTCCAAAGCCGCGGCGGTTACCTCGAGGTCACCCACGAGCGCGTCTTTCAACAGCGCCCGATCGCGCTGCTCGAGGTCTTCCATCTGCTGCAGCTGCGCCCGAGCTTACGCGGCGTGCGCGCCTCGACCATTCGCTTGATTCGCGAAAACCGGCATCGCATCGACGACGACTTTCGGGAAGACGTTCGCGCACGCAGCCTGTTCATGGAGATCCTGCGCCATCCGAGCGGGGTCACCCAAACACTGCGGCGCATGAACCGCTACGGCGTGCTCGCCACCTACATCCCAGCGTTCGCCAATATCGTCGGGCGCATGCAGTACGACCTCTTCCACGTCTATACCGTCGACGAGCACACCTTGCGCGTGCTGCGCAATCTGCGCCGCTTCACGGTGCCCGAGCACGACAACGAGCTGCCGCTGTGTAGCGCCGTGGCGAGGCGAGTACCAAAGCTCGAGATCCTCTATCTCGCCGGCCTCTTCCACGACATCGGCAAGGGCCGCGGCGGCGATCATTCACTGCTCGGCGCGCATGACGCCTGGGACTTCTGCCAACTGCATTATCTCAGCGAATTCGATAGCCGGCTGGTCGCCTGGCTGGTCGAGCACCATCTGCTGATGTCGGTCACGGCGCAGCGCAAAGACATCTCAGACCCGGCCGTGATCCAAGCCTTCGCCGAGCAGGTGAGCGATATCAACCGGCTCGACTACCTCTACCTGCTCACGGTCGCCGACGTGCGCGGCACCAACCCGAAGCGCTGGAGCAGTTGGAAAGACGCCTTGCTGCGCGAACTCTATCAAGCCGCTCGGCGCAGCCTTGACCGCGGACTCGACAATCCACAGGCACAGGATGTGCTGATCGAGCAAAAGCAGATCGAGGCCATGCGCATCCTCGCCCGTCAGGGCGTCGAGGCCGAGGACTGCCGCAACCTCTGGTTCCGCTTCTCGGTCGACTTCTTTGCACCCAGCCAACCGGAGGAGATCGCCTGGCAAACCAAGCGCATCCTCGACGCCAGCCCCGAAGAGCTGCCGATCGTCAGCCTGCGCCTGTTGCCAAACCGCGGCTGTACCGAGATCTTCATCTACACGCAGGACCGCGAGAGCCTGTTCGTGCAGATCACCGCCCTGCTCGATCAACGCAATCTCGACATCGTCAACGCCCGCATCATGACCACCGACGACGGCATCGCGCTCAACGTCTTCCAAGTGCTCACGCGCGACCATGAGCCCTTGGACGAGGGCGAGCCCAGCGACGATTTGGCAAACGAGCTGCGCCACGAGCTCCAGCAACCGCCAAACGCCGAGCTGCGCGTCAACCGCCGGCTACCGCGTCAACTGCGCTACTTCCCGATCGAGACCCGCATCAGTTTCACCGAGGATGCGACCAATCAACGCACGCTGATGCATCTCACCACGCGTGACCGACCCGGCCTGCTCGCCGAGATCGGCGCCGTGTTTGAAGGCTGTGACATCCAGGTGCAAGGGGCTAAAATCGCCACGGTCGGCGCCGAGGTGGAAGACGTCTTCTTCATTGCCACACGAGATGGAGCCCCGGTGCGCTGCGGGCAGACCCTGAGCTGCCTGCGGCGGGAGGTCCATGACCGCCTTGACCAGACGCCGGGCGGCTAACCTGATTGCTCTTGAAATCCGGCAGACGCATCACAGCTCCTTGACGGTAAAGCCTTTGTCCGGGTTGACCATGTCCATCACACGTCTTCTCACACGCCACCCCATACTCCTGTTCATCGCCCTGTTCTCGAGCGGCGAGAGTGGCGCCGCAGAACGCGAAGATCGATCCGCAAACGCCGATCGCGGAGCGCTATCCGCGCAAAGCGAGACCTTGGAACAGGGCGACACCTCGCAACAAGGCGTCACTCGCCCCCCCTATCAGCCAGTCCCTCAGGCAGCCCCGTATCAGACGAACGGATCAGCACCTTACACCCGAACTGCACCCATGCCGGCACCAAGCTTGGCCATGGATCCGCGGCGGGCGGAGCCGGGCAGCCCGCAGTCCCAGGTGCCGCGTTGGCTCGAGGAGGTTCGCGCTCAGCGGCGCGCCCTGCATGAGCAACGCCGGGCGGCGCATCAAGCGCGCATCGACGCATTCGATCCGATTGGCAGCGCCAAGCGCGATGAGCGCCATGAGCGACAGCGGCGACGCCAAGAAGAGCGGCGCGAGCTGATCGAGAGCGAGCGTCGCCTTTACCTCAATCGCGGCCCTTGGCTCAGCCCATTGGCTCCCAGACCTCCGCCATCAGCCGAGCTCGACCCATTGGCCCGTGGCAGTCTTGAATCCCGCAGCCAGCAGCCGGCCGAGAGTAGTAGTTCCCAAACACCCTCAGACTGGAACAATCTCTGGTATTACAACGGTTGGTGATCAGCTACGGCTGCTCGATCAGCTCAAGCGCATTGGCATCCGGATCACGCGTGAACAGCGCTCGGCGTCCGGAACGACTCAGGCGATAGGGGGTGCCGGCGGCCTCGAGCAAGGCAGCAACCGCATCAAGATCAGCCACCGTCGCGGCGAGATGCCGATCGCGCCCACCATGGTCAGGGCGCGCCTCAACTGGGTCCGGATTCGGCAATTCCAGCAAGTGGATCTGCTGCGCACCAATCTTCAACCAGGCGCCTGGATAACCCAGGTCTGGTCGCCCAGGATCAACCTCGAGCCCCAGCAAGTCGCGATAGAAGCCCAAGGCACGCTCAGTATCGGCGACGATGAGGCTGACGTGGTGGATCGCATGAATCATATGCATCGAAGCCTGTTCTCCAGTGGGTTGTCCTGATTAGCCGAGCCTCACCCTGAATCAATCGCCTGCTCTGCCAGGGTGATGACGCGCCATGAAAGGGTGATGATGCGCCATGAAGATGACGCGCCATGAACCCGAGCGCCGGCGCTCGAGTGGAGCAGATCAGCCCCCTGGCCTATACTGGTGGATTGTTCATCGAAACCTTCTTGCAACGGCCCCGCAGCTTAACATCCGCAGGTCGCCCGCTCGCCGTCATGAATCCAAACCTCAGCCGCTTGCAACCCTATCCATTCGAAAAGCTAGCGGCGCTGATGCGCGCTATCGAGCCGCCGGCCGACATCCCGGCAATCGCGCTCTCGATTGGCGAGCCTAAGCACTCAACGCCATCGTTCATCGCCAATGCGCTGGTCGCACATGTGCACCAGCTCTCCATCTATCCGAGCACGCGTGGGCTGATCGAGCTGCGCCAGGCGATCGCCGACTGGCTCGGTCGCCGCTTCGGGCTCGGCCCCAGCGGCATCGACCCGCAGACCCAGGTGCTCCCGGTCAACGGCACGCGCGAGGCGCTCTTCGCGTTTGCCCAAGCGATCATCGACCCGCGCGAGGATGCGCTGGTGCTGATGCCGAACCCCTTCTACCAAATCTACGAAGGCGCTGCACTGCTCGCGGGTGCCACGCCCCATCTACTCCCCTGCACCGAGGAGACGCACTGGCTGCCCGACCTCGAGTCGATCCCGCAAACGGTTTGGGAGCGATGCCAACTCATCTACATCTGCTCACCCGGCAACCCAACCGGCGCGGTCATGGACCAGGCCCAGCTGATGCGCCTGATCGAACTAGCGCAGCGGCACGACTTCATCATCGCCTCCGATGAATGCTACGCCGAGCTCTATCTTGACGAGGCCAGCCCACCACCCGGCCTGCTGCAGGCCGCCGCAGCGCTCGGCCTCAACGACTATCGCCGCTGCATCTGTTTCCATAGTCTGTCGAAGCGTTCAAATGCGCCTGGATTGCGCTCTGGCTTCGTCGCCGGCGATGCGCAGCTGATCGAGCCGTTCTTCCAATACCGCACCTACCATGGTTGCGCGATGCCGTTGCAACATCAGCAGGCGAGCCTGCTGGCCTGGCAAGATGAGGCGCATGTGATCGAGAATCGGCGCCTCTATCGCGAGAAGTTCGCCGCCGTGACCGCGATTCTGGACGGCGTGCTCGAGTTCAGCACACCACCGGCCGGCTTCTATCTCTGGCCGCGCACGCCGATCCCGGATACCGAGTTCGCGCGCCGTCTGCTGGCCGAGCAACATCTGCGCGTGCTGCCCGGGCGCTTCCTGTCGCGCGCCGACGACCAGGGCGACCCCGGCCTGAACCACATCCGCATGGCACTGGTGCCACCGCTTGACGACTGCATCGAGGCCGCACAGCGCATCCGAGCAGTCTGCGAGCAGCTATGAACAGGTGCGGGACTTAACGGGCCATGCAATAACAGCCACTAATCAAGAAGAACCACAGATAAACACGGATAAACACAAATCAATATGGATAGAAACGGCGAGGATCTGTGTCCATCTGTGTCCATCTGTGGTTCTTAATCTTTGCGGATAAGGCTACGAGGTTTGCCAGAAATGGCCTTAGCACCGCCTTTCCGAGACCACTCTCTCCAACATGCTCTTTTCATCAATCTCCACAGGAGCCTCTATGTCCGACCAACACAGCGAACAACAAGCGATCATCGAGCAGGCCTTCGAGCACCGCGCCGAGATCACCCCGCGCACGGTCGAGACGCGCGTGCGCGATGCCGTCATCGACACCATCGAACGCCTTGATTGCGGCGAACTGCGCGTCGCCCAGCCACACGACGGTGACTGGATGGTCAACGACTGGATCAAGAAGGCGGTGCTGCTCTCGTTCCGCATCGAAGACAATCAGTTCATCAAAGGCGGCTTCACCAACTATTACGACAAGGTGCCCTCGAAGTTCGCCGACGTCAGCTCCAAGGACTTCCGCGACGGTGGCGTGCGCGTGGTACCGCCAGCCACCGCCCGCCGCGGTTCCTATATCGCGCCGAGCTGTGTGCTGATGCCCTCCTACGTCAACATCGGCGCCTATGTCGACTCTGGCACCATGGTCGATACCTGGGCCACGGTTGGCTCCTGCGCGCAGATCGGCAAGAACGTGCATCTGTCCGGCGGCGTCGGCATCGGCGGCGTGCTCGAGCCGATCCAGGCCGCGCCGACCATCATCGAAGACGGCTGCTTCATCGGCGCCCGCTCGGAGATCGTCGAGGGCGTCATCGTCGAGCAGGGCGCGGTGATCTCGATGGGGGTCTACATCGGCCAGAGCACCAAGATCTACCACCGCGAGACCGGCGAGATCACCTACGGCCGAGTGCCCGCCGGCGCCGTCGTCGTCCCCGGCAACCTGCCATCGAAAGACGGCAGCCACAGCCTCTACTGCGCCGTGATCATCAAGCAGGTCGACGAGAAGACCCGCGGCAAGGTCGGCATCAACGAGCTGCTGCGCGATATCTGAGTCCATCCTACCGCCAGCCCACCAGGTTTTTCACCAAGGTCCCGATCCGTGTCCCAGCCAATCAGTCTCTACGGTATTCGCAACTGCGACCGCATGAAAAAGGCGCGCGCCTGGCTCGACGCCCAAGGCATCGCCTACCAGTTCCACGACTACAAGACGCAGGGATTGGACGAGGCGCTGCTGCGCACATGGATCAGCGCGCTTGGCTGGGAGACCCTGATCAACCGCCGTGGCCAGACCTGGCGCAAGCTCGATCCGACGGTGCGCGACGGCATGGACGAGGCCCAAGCCATCCGGGTGATGCTCGACAACCCCTCGATCATCCGCCGCCCGCTGCTCGACACCGGCGAGCAGCGCCACCTCGGCTTCTCCGAGGCCGAGTACGCCGCGATCTTTTGCTGAGCGTCCTTTTCAGTGTCGCCGGCCCGCGATGCGCCGGCTCCAGGTTGATGAGCCCCATGATGTCTTTCGATTCAACTGCAGATTCAACGGTCTCCCCGACCCTCGAACTGGCCCTAGACCTAATCCGCCGCCGCTCGGTCACCCCGGTGGACGCCGGCTGCCAGCCGTTGATGGCCGAGCGGTTGGCAGCGCTCGGTTTCGCCATCGAGCCAATGCGGTTCGGCGAGGTCGATAACCTTTGGGCACGCCGCGGCAGCGACGGCCCGCTGTTCTGTTTTGCCGGCCATACCGATGTGGTGCCACCA
Source organism: Lamprobacter modestohalophilus (assembly GCF_016583905.1). Taxonomy (GTDB): domain Bacteria; phylum Pseudomonadota; class Gammaproteobacteria; order Chromatiales; family Chromatiaceae; genus Lamprobacter; species Lamprobacter modestohalophilus. Next base: position 38,819 of record NZ_NRRY01000040.1, read on the forward strand.
GGCCCGCTCACCGACTGGACCTCTGATCCCTTCGCACCCGAGATTCGAGACGGCCTGCTCTATGGCCGCGGCGCCTGCGACATGAAGGGCTCGCTGGCGGCAATGATCACCGCGACCGAGCGCTTCGTCGGCGAGCACCCCGATCATCAAGGCTCGATCGCTTTCTTGATCACCAGCGATGAGGAAGGCCCCTCGATCGACGGCACCCGCCGCGTCGTCGAAGCACTCTCTGCACGCAACGAACGCATCGACTATGCCTTGGTCGGTGAGCCATCCAGCCATCAGCGGCTCGGCGACATCATCAAGAATGGGCGCCGCGGCAGCCTTGGTGGCCGGCTGCGCATCCGCGGCAAGCAAGGCCATGTGGCCTATCCGACACTCGCCGACAACCCTGTGCACCGCGCGGCACCCGCCTTAGCCGAACTCTGCACGGAATGTTGGGATGAGGGCAACGACCACTTCCCCCCAACCAGCTTCCAGATCTCGAATATCCACGCCGGCACCGGCGCCGACAACGTCATCCCTGGCGAGCTAGAGGTTCTGTTCAACCTCCGCTTCTCGACCGAGCAGACGCCGGAGAGGCTCCAACAGCGCATCCACGCCATCCTTGACAGCCACGGCCTCGACCACGAGATCAACTGGCGCGTCTCAGGGCATCCGTTCCTGACCCCAGCAGGCGCCCTGGTCGAAGCCACCCAAGCCGCAATCCTCGCCATCACCGGCAAGCCAACCCAGCTCTCCACTATCGGCGGCACCTCCGACGGCCGCTTCATCGCCCCCACCGGCGCCCAGGTGGTCGAGCTCGGCCCAATCAACGCCACCATCCACAAAGTCAACGAATGCGTCGGCATCGAAGAACTCGACCAGCTCTCCACGATCTACACCGACATCCTGTACCAGCTGCTCGGATAAACACCAAGCCCCTCATTCACCACTCACCACTCACCACTCAAAACTAACTTAACCTCACGCCACAGCGCACGATAAGAACCCACAGCCATCTCACTCGCCGCATAAGCCGTGATCGGCATTCGATGCAGACCCATGCGCTCGATCTCGTCGATCTCCGGGATCGGCGACTGGAGGATCTGGAGGTCTTGTCTAGGAGCGTCCTGCATGATGGTGCGATGCAAGGCCTTGGTCTCATCGACCATCGAGAAGAACGGCAGCAGTTGCGGCGCGCGCCTCGGCATCTTCTCGCGCAGGAAGGCATCGAGCTGCTCGAGGGTGCGGATCGAGAGCGTGCTCGGGATCAGCGGCACCAGCAGCGCATCGGCGACGGCAAAGACATTTTCGGACAGGGTCGAGATGCCGGGCGGACAATCCAGCAGCAGGAGATCGTATTCGCGTCGTAACGGCTTGAGCAGCCGCTCGAGCTGGCGTCTTGGCTTGTCGCTCTGACCCAGCCGAAGATCGAGATGACGATAGGAGAAATCCGCCGGCAGCAGATCGAGCCGCTCGAAATCGGTCCCCTTGATCGCAGCGTCCAGTGCACCCTGGTCCCTGAGCAGCGCCTTGCCACCACCCTTAACCTTGGGCTTGATGCGGAAGAAGAAGCTGGCGGCACCTTGCGGATCTAGGTCCCACACCAGAGTGCGCAGCCCCTCGGCCGCCGCAAGATAAGCCAGATTCACGGCAGTCGTGGTCTTACCAACGCCGCCTTTGATGCTGTAGACAGCAAGCGTCGTGACGAGCTTCACTCTGGCATCCCGCATTTGTCTCGCGCGCTTTCTGCTGATGCGCATAAGTCATGAGTCGCGAACAGGGTCTTGAAGCGCTTGGCGTTCTCGGCACTGTCGAAAGCGGCAAAGACGTCGCTGAAGGTCGCGCGAGCGCTTGCCTGATCGTTTAGAAGTTGGCCAATCAGTGCACCCATTGCCAGCAGGGTCCCGGGCGGAAGCCCGTTCTTGCTGGCATTGGTGCTAGCGCTAGTGACGCTGGGCTTGGCACTGGCATTGGCACCGGCATTGGCGCTAGTACCGGCACTAGCATTGACGCTCGACTCAGCATGCTCGCGCAGGTGCTGTGCCTGCACGGCGGTATCCTGAAATCGTCCCAGGTTATCCAGCAGCAGCTTGGTCTGTTTGATCTGCTCCCGAATCTGATCCCTTGGATACAGGCTCTGGAAAAACTCCATCAGATAGCGGAGTTTCTTGCAGCTCTTGCGCAGCTCATGCAGGGCCTCCGGGGGTGAATCCTCGGTGATCGCCCGGCCCTCCGCGCGCACCCGCTTGAGCATCTTGCGAATGCGCTGATCCGCGACTTGCTTGATCGGCACCGCCGCCTGTTTTGGCAACAGCGCTTGTCCCGGCAACTCAGCATCGCTTGGCAACGGGCCGTGACTCGGGTGTGCCTGTCGCGCTCGAGGGTGGAGATCAACCGCTTCAGCGGTGGGCGCTTTAGAGACCGGCATCTCCGCATCGAGAAAGCGGTGCCAATCTCGTAGCAGGCTGTCGAACGCTGCCGATCCAAGCGCCTGTGAAAGCTGACGCTGGGCCTCGGCATGCAGCCGGACGAGCTGCTCATGCAGCGGCTTCAAGTCGCTGCGCAAGGCGGGTGGCAACCGTCGCTCCATATCTGGAAAATCGAGCAGATAGACATCCAGATCGCGCACCGGCCCGGTGATCTGCTGCAGCCAGGCGAAACGCTGTTTGAAATCAACGACCAATGCCTCTGGAAACACGCCCTTGATCTGACTCAGGGCCGAGCGCGTGCGGCGGGTCGCAACCCGCAGATCATGCAAAAACTCGCTGTCGAGATTCTGGCGTGTGCCCTCGAGATTGGCCTCAAGCGTCTCGAGTAATCCGCGCAGGATCTGTTTCGTCGCCAGATCGGCACGCTGATCGGGCTCGAGCTGCTGATCAAGCTTGGTCGAATAAGCGCCGGGTCGATGACCCGCGGCGAGCAGCGCCTCCTGTGCCAGCGGTTCTTGTGCTAGCGGTTCATCGAGCACGGATAATCCAAGCCGCTTTTCCAGCACCAGCCGCGCCTGCTCGAAGGCCTCCGCGTAGCCCCTAACGGACAGTAATCTCAGCCGACACATCAGGTTTCCGTGGCGGCCAGCATTTGGCTCCCGGAAGTGGTTCTGCTCGACCACCAACCGCACGACGGTCTTCTCATCCTCATTCAACAAGCGCACAAGCGTCTGTTGCGAGATCACCTCCACCATTGGTAGCAGCCGACGCATCTCAAGGAGAGGAGCAAGCCGCTCCCGCACCGGTCCGGCCGGCATCTCATCGAGCAGCCCAGGCTCGGATTCGAGCGGCTGCAGGATCGGTTCAGCATCGGACTCGCTGAGATCGCGCCAGCACAGCGTCGAACGCGCCGGCTGCGCATCCTCAAACAGACTCATCGCTGTATACGGCGACGCCGAGGACTCACTAAAACGCCATTCGAGACTTACACCTGCAACAAACAGCCGCCAGTCGAAGCTGTCAAAAAAGCGGCGACTCAGCGTGACGTCCGGTTCTCGCACAGCAGGGATCAGCTCATCAATCGCATCGATCAGCGCATGCAGCTCAAGCCCAGATGGGACCAAGAGTTCGGCCGTCCCTGAGTTGGTTTGGCGCATCTTGTAAAAGCTCTCGACAGTGGCTTCGATTGAGGCGATGTCAGTCACAGCTCATTCCACCCGGCTGGCTGATCTTTTGGTCCGCTTTCGCGGCTTGCATCACCCGACCGGGTCGCCGGGCTATAGCCCAGGTGCGCCCCCCTGAAGACTGACCAGACCTCGCCTGGCGATGAATCGACAAGCGCCTAAGCCTCACGCAAGCTGGCAGCAGGGCAGTCGAACATTCTAAACCTTAAATATTGTGATCGTTACGCGCAGAGCAAGCGGCCCGATGAGCCGCTCCGTGGCCTCCAGTCTCTTGCTGCCGCCGCCAACACAACCATGTCACAATCGTCATCGAGATCGACTATGGTGTTCGCTCAGGTGAACGCCGAACCACCACTATTCCAGACGAGGTGACTGCGTCAACGACCCTGCCCTGAAGGGCGGCTTTCAACCGGGAGAATTTTGATGAGTAAGCTCGAGCAACTCAAGACCATGACCACCGTGGTTGCCGACACCGGCGACTTCGAGGCCATCGCCGAGTACAAGCCGCAGGATTCGACGACCAATCCGTCACTGCTCTATAAGGCTGCGCAGATGCCGGCCTACCGCCACCTGGTTGAAGACGCGGTGAGTTTTGGCAAGGACAAGGGCAACAACGCCGACGAGCATGCACGCTGGACCATGGACAAGCTCGCCGTCAACTTCGGCGCCGAGATCCTGAAGATCGTGCCCGGACGCGTCTCGACCGAGATCGACGCGCGGCTGTCATTCGACACCAAGGCCACCATCGCCCGCGCCGAGGGACTGATCGACCTTTACGACCAAGTCGGCATCGATGCCCGTCAGCGCGTGCTGTTCAAGATTGCCTCGACCTGGGAGGGAATTCGCGCCGCCGAGTACCTTCAGAAGCAGGGCGTGCATTGCAACCTCACGCTGCTGTTCAGCTTCACCCAGGCCGTCGCCTGTGCCGAGGCCGGCGTGACCCTGATCTCGCCCTTCGTCGGACGCATCCTCGATTGGTACAAGCATGCCGAGAACGTCACAGGCTATCCGGCCGACGAAGACCCCGGGGTCAAATCGGTCACCGAGATCTTCAACTACTACAAGCGCCACGGCTACGAGACCATCGTCATGGGCGCCAGCTTCCGCAGCGCCGATGAGATCCTCGAACTCGCCGGCTGTGACTATCTGACCATCGCGCCGAAGTTCTTGGCCGAGCTTGCCGAGGCCGACGGCCCGGTGCCGCGTAAGCTCAACGCCGAGGCAGCGCGCAGCATGGAGATTCCCAGCGTCAGCTTCGATGAGCCGGGCTTCCGCTGGGGACTGAACGAGGACGCCATGGCAACCGAGAAGCTCTCCGAAGGCATCCGACTGTTCGCTGCCGACACCCACAAGCTCGAGGACTTTACCCGAGAGATCTGCAAGAACTGCTGAGATACAGGTTCCGCTCAGTGCTCAGTGCTCAGCGCACCAGCCGAAGTCGGAGCAGTAGCTGATAGCTCGCCGGAACGAACACCAGCCCGAGCGGCGTGGCGAGGGCAACCCCTCCAGCGATGACGATCGCCAGCGGCGGCCAGAAGTCGCCACCGGAGAACAGGATCAGCGGCAGGAAGCCGCCGACCGTGGTTAGGGTGGTGGAGACGACATGCCGTGTCGAGCCCAACACGCTGTTCACCGTGGCGCTCAGGTTGCCACTGGCGGCCATGGCATCGGCACGGATCGCAGCCAACACGACGATGCTGTCGTTGATCGCGATCCCCATCAGACCAATGCTGCCGAGGACGGGATTGAAGCCCAGCGGATAACCCGAGAGCCAAAGTGCCAACATCCCCAGCGCGATCGAGAGCAGGCCGATCAGCAAGATCAACGCCGCCAGGGTGAAACTGCCAAACGCGAGCACCAGGGTCGCGACCATCAACGCCCCAAGCAGGGGCGCATAGATCAGGAGCAGCGCGATGGCCTCGCCTTGCTCCTCACTGTCACCGGCAAATTCGAGTCGGTAGCCAACAGGGATGGCCAGACCATCGCGCTCGATCTGGCTGCGCAGGGTCTCGGTGACCTCAATCGGCAAGGCGTCGGCGGTGAGCCAGGCCTCGATGATGTTGATGCGCTCGCCATTGCGTCGGGTGATAGTCGGCGCCTCTGGCGTCAGCTCGAGCGGACCGAGCGCAGCCGCTGGAATCCAGTTTGACTGCCCGCCGCTCGCCATCGCGCTCGCCGTCGCGCTCGTGGTTGCGATCGTGGCTGCGGCCGCGGTCGCGCTGCTGCTAAGCAATGGCAAAGCCGCAAGCCGTGCCGGGTCAGCACGTTCAGCATCACCCCAGCGCACACGCACGGGCAGCTGCTCAAGATCCTCGAGCACGCTGCCGCCAATCACGCCATCGAGCGCCGCTCGATACTGGCTCGCGATATCGCCCAAGCCAAGTCCGACAAGGCGGGCATTCTGCTCATTGGCCTGAAGCTCAAGCCTAGGCGTACCACCCGGGATGCTGGCCTTGGTCTCGGTCACTTGCGGCAGCCGGTGCAGGATGCGTCGCAGCTCATCACCGAGCTTTCTTAATTGCTGTGGCTCCGGGCCGATGAGACGCAACGAGATCGGCGCTGCAATCGGTGGACCCTGGCCAAAGGCGCGCACCACGACGCGTAGCTCCGGAAAACGCTCTGGCAATCTGCGCTGGAGGTCAGTGACCAGGCGCTGCGCCTCGGCCGAGCTGGCCGCACGCACGGTGGCGCGCGCATAAGCCGGATTGTTCTCCTCCATGCGCAACTGGTTGTAGTAGACCGGAGGCGAGCTGGCACCCGCAACCCAGAACAGTTGGCGGATCTCACCGCGCTCGCGGATCACTGGCTCGATCGCCCGCATGGCTGCCGCCGTGCGCGTGATCGAGGCATCATCAGAGGCCCAGACCTGAATCTCGAACTGGTCGCGGTCGGAAGGCGGGAAAAATTGCAGACCGAGCTGAGTCGCCGCCCAGAACCCGGCGGCCGGCAGCAGCAGGCTGATGAACGTGGTCAGCCAGGGGCGCCGAAACAAGGCCCTGAGCAAGGCAGAATAGGCCTCCGCAAGCCGGTCGCTTGCAACGCCGTCGCGCCACCAGGCGCGCCCACGGTCCTGCCGAAGGTCTTGCCCAAGGGCGCTTTTGGAGGCACCGCCAGCGAGCGCAGCAAGGGCCGGGATAAGGCTCATCGAGAGGATGAACGAGGTGGCCAGCGCGAGGATCACCGCAGTGGCTAGCGGGCCAACAAAATCGCCGAGGTTTCCTGGTAGAAACAGGATCGGCATGAAACCGATCATGGTGGTGAAGGTGGAGGCCGCCAACGGCGTGAACAGGTGATCAACGGTGCCGCGGACCGCGTCTGGCGCGCTAGCGCCCCCGGCGAGCCGATGGCGAACCTCGTCGGCAACGACGATAGCGCTATCGATCAGCAAGCCGATCGCGATGATCATGCCGAAGATCGTGATCTGATGGATCTGTTGACCAAAGATGTCCAGTCCGAGCAAGGTGATGGCGGCCGAGAGCGGAAGCGCGGAGCCGACAATCAACGCTGAGCGCCAGCCCATGGTCAGGAACACCACCAGCATAACGACGGCAACACCGGCGAGCAGGTTGCCGCCAAGCTCGGCGAGTCGGGCCTGGGTGTAGCCGCTTTGATCGAAGAGGACACCGATCTCGATGCCACCGCCGGCATTGGCATCGCGAAAGGCCTCGACCCGCTTGGTCGCGATTGCGGCCCAGGCCTCAAGATCGAGCACCGCGCGGGTGCGCACACCGATCAGGACGCTTCGCTGGCCATCGGTGGAGGCCATCTGACTCGGTGGCTGCCGCCAGGTCTTGCGCACCTCGGCGAGGTCGCCGACGCTGATCACGCGGCCGTCCTCGGCAAACAAGGGCACCGCGGCAACGCGCTGCGCCGCGTCGAGCTCGCCGGCAACGGCGAGACGCAGTCGGTGAGTCTCGCCGTAGAGGCTACCTGCGGGGTCTTTGACGTCGGCGTTGGCCAAACGCGCGGCGACTTGATCGACGCTCAGACCGGCGGCGCTTAGTTCAGCCGGATCGACCTCGACGCGGATCTCCTCGTCGGGACCACCGAAGAGCAACACCTGCTCGGTGCCCGCCAGGTTGCGCAGGTCCTCCGCGAGTGTTTCCGCGAGACGCTTGAGAACCCCGAGGGGTGGTCGCTGATCGGCGTCAGACGACCAGCTCACCGAGGCGATCAGCGAATAAGCGACCGCGCCGCGGTCGCTGTCGAGCACGGGTGGGCCAGCGCCAGGAGGCAGATTGGCTGCGGCCGCCGATAGCTTGTCGCGGAGCTCGGCGAAGATGCGCTCATTATCCTTCGCCGTCACCGCGTCTTCGAGCTCAACGCCCAGCACCGAGATATCCCCGCTCGAGGTCGAGTCGATGACCTTGACCTCGGGAACCTCGCGCACAGCATCCTCGAGTGGCTTTGTCACCAAGGCCTCAACGCGAGCGGCACTGGCGCCTGGGTAGGGCGTGGCAATGAAGGCGAACCGACTGACGATGCGCGGATCTTCGATCCGCGGCAAGCTGCTCCAGGCCGCGAGGCCGGCGAGCATCAGCAACATCACCACCAGGATCAGCAGGTGGCGGTTTTGCAGCAGCCTAAGTGCCAAAAAACCAGCTGAGCCCCGCGTCGATCCCGATCGCAGTACTGACACTTCAATCAGCCTGGTCCGCACCGAGGCTCGTGCTCTGGACGATGCGAACCCGCTGGCCAGGGACAACCCGATGCAAGCCGGCGGCCACGACAGGATCGTCGGGCTGCAGCGGACCACGGACAAAGGCCCGCTCGCGATCGACGTGCAGCACCTGGACGGGCCGGCTGACCAGGCGCCAGCGTGGCTCGGATGCGCCCGATGACGACGGGGCCATGCCTATATCGACTGTTTCTGACTCGGCTGTTTCTGACTGGTCGGTTTCCGGCTCGGCAACCAGCGCACGCCAAAGTCCGCGGTCGCCCTCACTCAAGGCCGAAAGTGGCAGCCAGTAGCCCTGGGCCTCGACCTGTTTGCGCAACCGCAGCTCGGCCAAGTTGCCAGGCCGTAAGGCCCAGGTTCGCGTTGGGTCGAGCGGCCGTCCATCCGCTCCCGTGCGATCGGAGCCCAAATCATCTGCTTCTTTATCAAAGATCGGATCGAACAGGGCGTCGACGGTGCGGCTCGTGCCAATGCGCAACGGAATGATGGCGCGCAGCCGCGCGTTGACGTCCTCGCCATCGATCTCAAGGCGGTAGTGCTCGCCCGGAAGTAGCGCACCCAGCAGCGGCCCGGCGACGCCAACACGGACCTCAGGTGCCGCTGTTTCCTGCAGTGTCAGCACCGGCTGGCCGGCGCCCAAGACCGTTCCCTCATCGGCCATGCGTTGAACGACAGTGCCGTCGAAGGGCGCGCTGAGCTCGGTCTTAACCAGATCAAGGTCGATACTGGCAATGCGCGCCTTGGCCAGTTGCAACCTCGCACTGGCAGCACGGGCGCCCTCACTCGCCTCGTCCAAGTCTTGGCGGGTGACCGCGCCACCCTTGACCGAATCGCGATAACGCTCGGCGGTAACCTCGGCAAGCGCGAGATCGGCCTCGGCGCTGGCGAGGTCGGCAGAAAGCTCCGCGCGTTTGGCTTGAAGCAGAGTGGGATCGAGCCGTGCAAGCAGATCACCTGCCCGCACGCTGTCCCCCTCCCGGACCCGCACCTCGATGAGCTGGCCAGCGCGTTCGACGCCGAGCTCGGCGGTGCGTCGCGCCTCGACCTGGCCGACAAAGACCTGTTCCAACGGATAGCTCATCTGTTGCTGCACCCGTATGACAGGAACAACCACTGCCGATCGCGCCGGCCGATCTCCGCTGCCTGACGCCTCGTCGGCAGAGGCCGATAGTCTGAAGCCGAGGGCGAGAACAATCGCGAGAACGATGGCGAGTACGAGTGCGGGAGCGATCGTCAGACGGTGATAGAGCGCGCGGCGTGAACGCTGGCATAGCGTTGGCAACGAGTGAATCATCGGCGCGTCGACCTGAAAGCTGAACGCTGCGGGACATCAGCCACGACAACGGCTATCGAGAGGGACATGGGTTTCGTGATTCCGATCTTGGCAGATGGCGCCAGACGAGCGCTCATATATGGTCCGCCCCGCGATGCAAGAGCCACTTGACTGTTCAGCAGAAGGAAACGTTGCGGCCATATATCCGGCGTCGTGATGAGGTGGCGTGATCGCTCCTCGCGCCCTGATGGAATCCGCGCG
>NZ_NRRY01000041.1 GCF_016583905.1 Lamprobacter modestohalophilus
TGGGAGCCGGTCCGGCGTCTCTCGATCCGCCGTGATGAAGTTGACCGCCATGTTGCATCCTCGCCTCTGTTCTGTAACGCTCCTAGTCTACCGGATGCCCGGGGTGATAAGTCGGACAGCCTCCTAGTGGCGACGGGGATGTCGGTGAGGAGCACCTCACGGAGCAGGGACGCGTGCTCAAGCGCTTGGCGCCGCGCACGCGCCCCTACCGCAGCGTGTTTGGTGAGTTTCAGCTCGAGCGGTTCGTCTATGGCCAACGTGAAGGCCAGGCCATCGAGCGGATCCCCTTGGATGCGCGGTTGAAACTCCCCGAGACCTGCACCTCGTTTCTGCTGCAGTCCTGGAACGAACAGCTGTTGATCGATCAGCCCTACGCACAGACCAACGACCTGCTCGAGCGCGTGCTCGAGGTGCGCCAATCGGTGCAGACACTGGAACGTCAGCAGGCCGGGTTGAGCACCTCCGTAGACGCGTTTTGGGCGCAGCAGCCAGTGCCCGCGTTCGCCAACACCCTCGTGGTCAACACCGTCGATGGCAAAGGGGTGGCGATGCGCGCCAGCGAGACCCAAGGGCTGGGCGGCAAGAAGAAGATGGCCCTGCTTGGCAGATTGCACCCCATCGCAACCGGCTTCGACTGCGCGGACCAGCGCTTTCGGAGAGCACTGCCTTCACACGGCAGGGGTCGCTGGTTCAATCCATCAGCTGCACAGAACGCCCAATGCGCCTCCACTTGGATTTGACCGCCAGCCAAGTGCCCGCTATCCTTGGTGGTCTGCCCGCACTCAGGGCGCGTAGCTCAGTGGGAGAGCACTGCCTTCACACGGCAGGGGTCGCTGGTTCGAACCCAGCCGCGCCCACCATTCAAATCAATCGCCTGCATCATTTTTACTTGACTTATCAATAAGTCACGGCTCGTGCTGGCAATTCCCAAATCGGCAGTGCGACGACAGCGCCTCAATATCCTCGAAGGTTTCGGCAATGCCGGAGGCAGCATCTGACAACTGCAATTCGTGCATACCCGGGGTGTCCCGGTGACGACGAGTAGATGAAGGCGCACGCATTCAGAGGCAGCGACGGCGGCCTCAAGTGGCTGGAAGACCCCGCCGATAAGCTTGCCGGGGGGCGCGGGAGCGACGATCCACCGCTTTCCGCATTAGCGGCAAGTCGCGCTCGTAGACACGCCCCAACGGGCGGCCGATGATGGCTGGAAAGCAACCACCACGTCGTCGGCCGGATGACGCGATTGCCGGGGAGCTAATCGCCCTTCGTCGTATCGATCTTGAGCGGAATGTACGCGAAGCAGGTACGCTTCCAACTCGTAAAGAGCAGCACCAGCGCGATGACCGTCAGGAGCATTTGAAGCGCCACGCCAGGCATAAAAAAGCTGATCGTGATGATCACGGCGGCCGCGATCATACGGATGTTGCTGTCGCCGTTACCGACGTTCTTAGGTAGGGCCATGGAGGGTTATCCTTGAGAAATTTGGGCGTTTAATTGTTTAGCTGCGAGATGGTCGTCGGCTCAGTCGGGGGGCCGACGGCCGATCCAACTTCGCAACGGGGGGGCATATCGAGCGACCATTGGGTTGGACCGGGTGAGTCTAACAAAATCGCGGACACAGGCGATGATGCATGTCGATGCACGACGCCATTGTCCCAGCTATGCAGCGTAGCATATGCCTGACCATCTGCAATGCGCGTCCCGCTCAGCCGGATTGAATCGCAGGCTTCAGCGGCACCGCCGTAACAATCCACGGCAACACAGGCGGCTCGAAGCGGCATCGACCATGCCGGCTCGCTCGACCCTAACCTTGTGGAACCTCAATGAGCGCTCGGTAACAGGTGTAGCCAACGATCGAGTCCGCAGACAGTCCTGGTAGCGCTGCAGTCGCCATTCGGGGCGAAGCCCGCGTGCATGGCTCTCCTGTGTCCCCTGGAAGCTTCCCTTGCATCCCTACTGCGTCACTGGCGCTTCCGCAGCGTTGGCTTCCTGCTGGTCGCCTTCTCCGCCGTCGTCGGCCAAACCTTCGTGCTGTCGCTGTTTGGCGAGGAATGGCGGGCATGAGGTCGGCTTGAGGTGCGTATTAGGCGTACATTAGTTTTCCGCGCGGTTCAGGAACGGGGCGATCCAGTTCGCGCGCAGTTTCAATCCATTCTTGAATTATTATCTCTGCGTTTTGTAGAGCTTTTTGATAGCTTTCCCCATCTGCCATACAACCAGGCAGTTCTGGCACTTCCGCTAGATAAGCATTATCCTCATTGCTCCAATAAATAATGATCTCATATTTAGCTGCCATATATGTCACCGAGTTTGTACTTGAGGATAACAGTACGTACTTGTTTGACTTGGTAAGCCTTCGCTAGTGCGCCGACTGGCTGAAGATTCAAGATTTCTTGAATTTTCGGCTTCGTGTAGATGAAATGATCTCCTCTCACTCTTTCTGTGAAACCGAGTGTTTTGAGCAGTTTGCACAGATCCTTAAATGAGGTGTTTGCGTCAGAAGTGCCGCGCAGGACTAACTCCAAAATCTTTTCAGTTTTTCCATTAGCTAAATCTGCTTGGCTCTCCCGTGCCTAACCCCAAGCCCCAAGCTCAGCCAAGTCCTTTGAGCAAGAGCGAAACCGGCTCGGCTAGAGCATTTTGTTAGGCGATTATCCACATTACCCAACGTGCTCCGCTGAAGCCTTGCATTCAGTATCCAGCTTCTCGCTCAGCATCTGTTCAATACTCTGACTCCAAGCGGTCTTGAACGCGGGGTCGGAGGCAAACAGTTTATACAGCTCAAGCTCTTCTTTTCTGCGTTTCAGCATCACATCCTGCAACATCTTGTCGAGCGCCAGCTCGCGCGTGTAGGGGTCGGTATTGGCCGCGTATTTTTCGCTGTAATCCGGGTGGGAGCGGATGCTGTTGACCACATTGATGAACTTCACCCGCTGCTCTTCCGGTGTCGCGCTCCAGCCCTGGAACCAGCGTTCGTTGAAGGTGCGGATGATCTCGTCGAGCGGGTCTTTGTCCGGGTCGCCATCACGGTAGCCGCGTGGATTGGGGTTCTGCGGATCAAGCTCGGACGGCGACGCATCAAGGTCGATGCTGTGGTTCAGTTTGGTCCGCTCAAGACCGTAGGAGGACAGATCGACCGCCTCCAGCAAGGCGTCGAGCTGATCCTGGTCGGGGTCGGTGATCTTCAGCTTCGGCAGCAGAAACTTCAGAAACCAGAAGAGCTTTTCCCAGGCGATGATCTCGAATGGCATGATCGACGCCATCTGGCTATAGATCTTGACGAACTGACGCGCCTTGATCTTGAAGTCGATCTTGTCCTTCTCGGTCAACTCCAGCTGCTGGTTGAAGCGCTCTGCCGCCTTGTCGACCAGCGGACTCAACGCCTGAGCGTCATCGCCCGCGAAATAGCGCGTGACGAAGTCCTCGACCTCTTGCCATTCATACACCCCGACCTGATCGAGCGCCGCCTTCAATTCGTCTGGGTATTGCTCTGGTTGTGATCGGTGAGTTTCTGACTGACCTCACTAATGGGGGTGTCGTGCTCGACCATCACCGGCTTGGTATCCATGAATAATCGGATCGGTTTGCGACCGTGTAGATCGCGTCCGTAGCGGCTGAGGAAGAGATTCATAAAGTCCATTCGCCGCACAAGCCCAAGGGGTTTGCCCTTTTCCACTACCGGCAGTGTCTGCAGTTGGCGTGCAGCGTGAAAGACCTCGCCGACTTCCTCGACGCTGTAGTCCGAGCATACGGGCGGGATCTCGGTTGCCAGTCCGGCGACCGTGGCGGTCTGCGCGTCGCTCAGGCTGCTCTCGGAGTCGGCAGCGCCGCAAAAGAGCTTCTTGCGCAGCCGTTTCCTCGGCGCTGGATCGAGCGCGCCGATAGAGTTGCCCTGCAGAAGAGGGATACCAAGCGCTTCGGCGGCACGCAGAGTCTGCTCGGTGTCGATCCCGGTGGCGACGACCAGCGCATTGAAACGCCGAGCGACATCCAGGGTGGCACGCGCGAATTCAAGGCTGGGCACCGGCAACTGCAGGGCTTCGATCTGGCCGCGGCCCAATTCGATGTAGTCTGGGCGCAGTGCCTGCACGGCGAGCAGCGCGCCATGACTGTCGCCGAAGCCGCACAGCATCCACTGGATGCCCAGCGCACGGAGATCGGCCAACAGTCGACTCAAGGCCTTCAGGCTGGACTGGACGCGGTGCTCGGAGAGCCCCAGTACGAGCCTGTCCGGCTCCAACCCCGCCTGCGTCAAGGTTTCCTGCAGCCGGTCAGCGCAAAAGCCGGGGTCGTAGAGCGCCGCCCGTCTGAGCCGATAGAACAGTTTGCCGCCGAGTCCTTGCGCCCGGAATTGTGTGGCAAGGCTGTTCAGGACCGCCAGCGTTAGCTCGGCCGATCGCCCACAGTGCTCGGCCACGCCGAATAGCGTCAAGGGGAGGCGGAGCGGGCTGTCGGTGGGTCCGCTGATCTGGCCGCGGTAGCCATGTGGGTCACGCAGTCGCAGCTCGGCAATCGGTGCGAAGGCGGGCGTCAGCGATTGCCGCACCAAGATCTGATCCAGATCCTGCACCGAGGCGTCATCGATTGAATCACCCGTGCTCGGATCATCGCAGCGCGCATGGCCAGTCCGTGTATTGGTGTCGTCGTCGGGTAGGCTCAATTGCTGACGTTCGATCACAGGACGACAAATCTCTACCTTAGCAGAACTGAGTGTCACTTTAGTGACTGCGGGCATCTGACTGAGGGCATCGCCGGGATGGGGTAAATACTGTGCTGTCTCTTGAGACAAGGCCGCTCGAGCAATGGCCGCGTTGCGGCATTCGCTGGCCGCGGCACATGGGGCCTGCATTATCTCTGGCACCTGTTGATCTGGTCTCGCATCTCGGCAGGACGCTGCGGGCTCCTGCCGATCGAGCTGCCGCTCAAGGTCTATGCACTGCTGTTCGCCAACCTGCAACAAGCGGATCTGCTCTCGCCGACGCGCCACGCCATTCCTGGCCCCGCGTCTCGCGGCATCTATCCACTTCGTGCACACGGCGCGTGGCAACGATCGGGACTTTTTTACCCATGAGCGGGTGTTCCAGAAGCTGAGCGCCTTCTCCGGGCGTTATGATCCCACGCTCAATGTCGAGTGCTTCCGCGACCTGCTCGACGGTTACCGCAATGAGCTGATCTTCTATCACTCACCCGCGCAGTACCTGCCGGGTCTCGATGGCTGGCGGCCTTGCGACGGATGGATATCGTGCTGGTCTTCGGACGTGAGGACCCGTTCCTCGACAACAATCGCTATCTCAGCCGTATCCTCTGGGAGAAGGGCCTCTGGCATGCGTTGCACGAGTGGGATGATCGTGCCCATAGCGGCTACTACTGGCGACGCATGGCGCCGCATGGCGCCGCTCTACCTATGAGCGGGCTTGAATGATCGAGCCGGTGGAGCCTAACGCAGCCCGCGCAGCCTCCTGCTCAAATCAGCCTCTTCCTGGCTTCAGCGCTGATCCATTCGCTGACCAGCACCGTTGCCAGGATGACGATAAAGATGAGCGTCACCTGCGGCCAGGCGAGGGTATCGACCGAGGCCTTGAGCTGCAGTCCGATGCCGCCCGCGCCAACCAGCCCGAGTACCGTCGCTTCGCGGATGTTGATATCCCAGCGGAACACGGCGATGCCGGCAAATGCCGGCAGCACCTGAGGCATGATGGCGTAGTCCAACACCTGGACGGGACCGGCACCGGTTGCGCGAACCGCTTCGACTTGTTGCGGGTCGATCTCCTCGATCGCCTCATAGAGCAGCTTGCCGATGAAGCCGATCGAGCGCAGCGCAATCGCGATCACGCCTGCCAGCAATCCCGGGCCAAGGATGGTGACCAGGAGGAGCGCCCAGATCAGCGCATTGACCGAGCGCGATGCAACGATCACGAGCAGTGCAAGGGGGCGTAGGAAAGCGACGCTCGGGGAGGTATTGCGGGCCGCGAGAAAGGCGATCGGTAGCGCGATCACAAGCGCGATGAGCGTCCCGAGCGTCGCGATGTTCAGCGTATCCCAGAGCGGTCGCCAGAGTTGGTCCAGATAAGACCAGCGCGGCGGGACCATGCGCGAGAACAGGTCGCCGGCCTGGCGCGGGGCATCCCAGACGAAGGCCCAGATCTGATCCCGGGTCATCAGCTCCCAACAGACCAGGAACAGCAGCACCAGGAGCAGCCAGGCCAGCCAGCCGATCAGCTCACGGCGCGGTGTGTGGCGACGCCAGCGCGCGTTCGCCTGAGGTTGCTGATTGGCTGGCTGATGGGCTGCCTTCTGAGCAGGGGACACCGCTTGGCGCGACGAAGCGCGGGGCTCGTGCCTGTTCACTGTAGCCTCCGGCGTATCCAGCTCGAGCTGTACTCGGTCGCCAGCACGATGAGGATGATCAGCAGCAGGATCGCGGCGGCTGAGTCGTACTCATAGCGGTCGAGCGCCGTGTTCAGCGTGGCGCCAATGCCGCCCGCGCCAACGATGCCGATCACCGACGACTCCCGGAAGTTGATGTCGAGTCGATACAGCGACAGGCCGATCAGCCGCGGCATGACTTGCGGCTTGACCCCGTAGTCGAGCACCTGCCACCAAGAGGCGCCCGTCGCGCGCACGGCATCAGCCTGGGCCTTATCGATCTCCTCGATGTCCTCGCCCAGCAGCTTGGCCAAGAAACCGATGGTGGCAAAGGCCAGTGTCAGGAAGCCAGCCAGAGGGCCGAAGCCAACCATCGCGACAAAGAGGATCGCGACGATGATCTCTTGTAGGGAGCGCGAGATGGCGATAATCGCTCGGCAGCCGAGATAGATTGGCAGCGGCGCGAGGTTGCGGGCAGCGCCGATGCCGATGGGCACCGAGAGGAGGATGCCGGCGACGGTCGCCGTGAACGTCATCGTCAAGCTCTCAACCAGTCCCGTGCTGATATCACGCCAGCGGCTGCTGAAGTCCGGACTGGCAAAACCGCCGATAAAGCGCAGTCCCCGCTCCCAACCATCGGCGGCCCGCGCCCAGTTGACATCGATGCTCGCGAGCGCGAGCAGACCATAGCTCAATGTAGCGAGGATCAAGAGCCAGCGGAGCCGGCGGTCGCTGATCAACGGTGGACGCCGCCAGCAGGTTGGCCAATCGGGTGACACATCCATCCCTGCCCGCGATGCTGAGCTCGGCGCGTCGGACGACCGGTCGGTCTTCATCACAGCGCCCCAGCCATCGACTGATCGGTCGGCGGCTCTGGCCCAGGGTGGTGCTGAGTGGCGCCTGCTGGGTGTCGCTCCGGCGCGCCGCCTGAGTGCCCGGCATCCTCCGTGGTCGATCCCCAATCCTCCTCGCCGTAGATCTGGGTCAGCACCTCGGGACTCAGCCCATCTGGTGGTCCGTCGTAGACGATACGCCCAGCGCGCAGCCCAACGATTCGCATCATGAACTGCTGCGCGAGGGCCACGTCGTGAATGTTGACAATGGCCGCCAGCCCTCGCCCCGAGCCAGGCCCTGAGCCACGCCCGGTGTCATCGGCCCGATTGGCTTCGGCGCAGACCTCACGCAGCAGCCGCATGATCTGCCGCGAGGTCTTCGGGTCCAGGCTGGCGGTGGGCTCGTCGACCAGCAGCAGATCGGGCTCTTGCGCCAACGCGCGGGTGATGCCAACCCGCTGGCGCTGACCACCGGATAACGCATCGGCGCGCTTGTCGGCATGCTCGGCGAGGCCCACGCGATCCAGCAGTCGATAGGCGTTCGCAATATCGGCCGGCGGAAACCGCCGCAACCAACTGCGCCAAAACGGCACGTAGCCCAGTCGCCCGGATAAAACGTTCTCCATGACGGTAAGGCGCTCGACCAGTGCGAATTCCTGAAAGATCATCCCGATTCGCCGCCGCGCGCGTCGCAACCCGCGCCGACCGAGCGCGCTGAGCTCGATCTCGTCCGGCGCAGGACTGCCCGGTCTCGCCGGCCCCAGAAACACCTGCCCGCTGGTCGGCTCGACCAGCCGGTTGATGCAGCGGATCAGCGTTGACTTGCCGGCCCCGGACGGCCCGATCAGCCCGAGCACCTGCCCTGGCGGGACGCTGAGCGAGACATCGCTGAGTGCCAGGTCACCGGCGGGATAGCGCTTGCTGAGTCGGACCAGCCGCAGGGCGAGCGGCGAGCGAGCGTCAGGGCTCACGCGCTCGGCGCTACTTGCAGTCGTAGGACACACCATTGGCAGCGTCGATCTTGCGGATTACCTCCCAATGCTCTTTAAAGGTGATCGGGATGAACTGCGCTTCGCCAGACTGCTTGAATTCCTCCTGCAGCTTTGAGCCCTCCCAGGGAAAGCTGAAGAACGCATCCTTGACCTTGTCCGCAAGCTCCGGCTTGAGGTTGTAGACCACACCATAGCCGGTGGTTGGAAAGGTCTGCGACTTGTAGAGGCTGACGACCTGCTCCGGCTCGATCACCTCGCGAGCCATCATCCTGCGCAGCACCGAGTTGGCGACCGCCGCAGCGGGGTAGTCCTGATTGGCGACGCCGAGAATCGAATTATCATGCTTACCAGAGAAGACCGGCTCAAAGTCACGCTCGGCGACCAGATCGAAGTCGCTCTTGAGGATCGCCGAAGGCGCTTTGAAACCCGAGTTCGAGGTCGGCGAGGTGAAGGCCAGCTTGCCGCCTTTGATGTCGGCCACCTCATCGATGCCGCTCCCCGGGTAGGTGATGAGCTCCATCTCATAGCCAAAGCTGCCGTCCTCGGAGGCCATCATGGCAAACGGGACGAAGCCAGCGCAGTTCACCGCCAGCGGATTGGAGCCGGTGTTGAAGCCCGAGATATGCAGGCGGCCGGCGCGCATGGCTTCAATCTGGGCAGCGTTGGATTGGACGGGAAAGAATTGCACGCGTTTGCCCGTCACCGCTTCCATGTGGGTCAGAAACTCGTCCCAGACCTCGGCATAGACGGACGGGTCCTCGACCGGGGTGTAGGCGAAGACAAGCGTACTCGGGTCGAGCCACTGCTCAGAATCAGTCGGGGCATCCGCCACGAGATCGCCGTCGGCATCGGTATAACGTGCGTCGAGTGCGAGCAGTGGCCCGGCGAGCAGGAGCAGCAAGAGGCCCAGCAGGCTAAGATAAGTCAGGCGGACAACGCTCGACAGGCTCGCTAACGATGACGGTTGGTGCATCATGGTGCTCTCGAGGATCAAGTGAGGGGTTGGGCGCAACGGGTAGACTCGTGATGCTAGCGGCCAAGTATGACCCCTTGATGACGGGTGACGACCTGCCATCCTGATATCGCCCGCCGCAGGCCCAGCGCTCCCACCCTGTCATCCGAGACAGGAGGCTCCATACGCGACCTGACGTGACCTCTCGGCACTAGTCGAATTGGATGCGCGGAACACTCAATACAGCGCCGATTGACCATGATGCTAACGCACAGCCCACAGACCACAGCCGCTTGGCGGCATGCCCTTTTCACCCTCTTGATCGGCTTGGCCATTGCTCAGCCAATCCTCGCCGATGAGGCCCGGGAAGTGGCCTACCTGCAGGTGTCTTCCCAGCCCGCCGAGGAACTGCTGAAGGTGCTCCGCCCACTTGTTGGCGGCGGTACGCTGATGGCCCATGGAGATCAGCTCATCGTGCAGGGCACGCCATCAGAAATCGCTACCGTCAGCGAGGCGCTCGAACGGCTTGACCGCGCACCACGAAGACTCATGATCGAGGTGCGCCTGGCCGAACAGTCAGCGGAGTATGACGGATCTGGGCGTCGCAGCGGCGTGCGCGTGACCGGCACCCGTCGCCAAGAGGATCTGCTGCAGCGCGTGCAGACGCTCGATGGGCGCCCAGCGCTGATTCAAACCGGCGAATGGCGTCCGGTGACGACGCTTGCTGGTGTCTGGGCACGGCAAGGTGGTGCGGTTTTTCATCACCAGGGTCAGTCGATCAACACGGGTTTCTACGCCGTCGCACGGACCCATGGCAACGACGTTACGGTCGAGCTCTATCAGCAGCACGAGCAGGCGCAACCGAATGGTCGACTGCGCGGTTCTTCCGCACAGACGACGCTGAGCGGACCACTGGACGCATGGCTCGAGGTGGGTGGCGAGCAGCGACTGCGGGAGCCCGGCGTCAGACGCTGGTCGACCGGAGACGCCGCCGAGAGGCGCCTGCAACTGCGTGTGCGTTGGCTTGACTAGCCAGCCAAGTTGCACAGGGCGCTGGTGGCTGATAACCGCTCGACCGCGCCTCATCAGCGCCTTCGGTCCCGGTGATGGCGCACATCAGATCGCTCGCTGCGGCCTTGACCTCATCGTCGGTCATGCGCGCACCGCCCCAGTAATCGTTACCCGGCCAGGAGACCTGATCCCAGGCGACGATGCTGAAGAGTTGACTTGCCTTCGGGTATTTTTTGTATACACAATAATAAGCATGGACATCACCTTTGATCCAGCCAAAGACCGCCTGAATATCGCCAATCATGATCTGTCGTTGGCGTTGGCGGCAGTCCTCGAATAGGAGCTCGCGCTGGTGCGCGAAGACACCCGTGAGGCCTACGGCGAGCAGCGCTGGATTGGCTTCGCGCCCATTGGTCGTGCGGTTTATTGCGTGGTGTTCACTGAGGAACGCGAGCTTTATCGCATCATCAGCTTGCACAAAGCCACGCCAAAAGAGATCAGAGACTATGCACGTTACATCGAAATCCGGCCGGATTTTTGAGCTACCGAGCGCAGAGGAAGAGGCCCGCATTCGCGCGGGCATCGCTGCAGACCCGGACACCCATGAGATGACCGACAAGGAGATGGCGCAACTGCGCCCGTTCGCGCGCTCCTTAGGGCGACCGAAAGCCGACAGCACAAAACAGCCGGTCTCGATCCGGCTCTCGCCAGAGGTGGTTGACTATTTCAAAGCTGGCGGCCCCGGCTGGCAGACCCGCATTGATGCCGTACTACGTGAGTATGTGGCGTCTCACTAACGCACGAACTCGACAACTCCACGGCGAAGCGCGGCGTTTGAGACCCTGGTCAAGACACTGATCGATGAGCCCGAGCTGCGCGCGGCTATTGATCTCTTCAGTCAGCGCCGACTCAGCAGAAGTGTTCGGCCCGCAGCTGTTCAGCACCGGGGCTCAGGCTGGGCTTGTGCCGATCGGGCGTCTGCGCGAAGCTGCCAATCATTGCTGACTCGACGCCTGCCAACACCGGTTCAGGCGTCGCCACCAAGAGGACCTGAGCCTTGTCGATGCCTTGCCCCTGCGGCTCCGGACACACCCTTGCCGACTGTTGCGGCCCATTCCTGGCTGGCACCACAGTGCCGCCAACCGCTGAGGCGCTGATGCGCTCGCGCTACACGGCCTTCTCCCAAGGTGCCATCGACTATCTGCGCACCACCTGGCACGCCAGCACACGCCCCGCCGAGATCACCTCGGACCCAGCGCCGACCTGGATGGGCCTCAAGATCCTGACCACCAAGGCAGGTGGTGCCGACGACAGCGAAGGCTGGGTAGAGTTCGTCGCGCGCTACAAGATCGGCCGACGTCCGTTCCGGCTGCATGAGCGCAGCCGCTTTCTGCGCGAGGATGGGGCCTGGCGCTATGTCGATGGGGTGTTGGACCCGAACTGATCCCTGGCGCCTGAACCTCCAAACCGCTCATCCAGCTCCAGGATGCACCCCCCGGATCGTCAGCACCCTCGTCTCATTCATCCAGATCAACGACCATCGTGACCAAAAAGACGACCAAGAAACCGACCCGCACCGAGCCACGGCCTGCGCAGTCTCTGCACGCCGCTTGCCGGGGCCACCGCACGGCGTCTGGAGGACGCGCTCGCGCAACTCAATGCCCTGCTCATGCTCAGAAACGACGCCGAAGCCTGGGAGGCCTTCGGGCGGATCAGCCAGACCGATTGGTTCGCTGACACTGACGGACTGCGCGCCGCGGCCTTGTGTCACTTCGGTGCCTGTGCAGCCGCGCGCCTGGGTCGGGGCGATGACGCGGTCCGGCTCTGGAAACAGGCCTCGACGATGGACCCCACGCTGAAGCCTGCCAGCGCCAATCTCAACCGGTGCGAGCGTGACCAGGCGCCACCGCCCTTTCCCATCGTGCTCGAGATGTATGAGGCCCTGCCAATCCCGTGGACGAACCGGCTGAGCCGCGATGAATTACCCGCGAGCGCAAACCGATCGACCTCCCCGCGGACCTCGCGGCGCTGCTCGATGAGTCGAATGCCTTATTCAAGCAGGGGCAGGCCGATGCGGCGGAACAGCGCCTCAACCGCATCCTGCAACGCGTGCCCACGCATGCGATCGCCCGCGGCAACCTGGCCGCTGTGCGCACGCTGCAAGGACGCCATGCCGAGGCGATGCAATTGCTGCAAGACCTGGTCGCCGACCACCCGGATTACCTCTTGGGCCGCTGCAATCTGGCGCAGATGCTGCTTGAACAGGACGCGATCGACGACGCCCACGCCCTGCTGGTCGGCCTGATCGAGCGCGAGCAGCTGCATATCCAGGAGGCGTTTGCGCTCTACGGCGCGCTGGCCAGGGTGCACCAGGCCAAGGGCGAAACGGATGCGGTGCAGACACTGCTGTCCCATCTGCAATCCATGGTCGAGGACGAGGACGATGAACGCCGATTCCGGCAACTGAAACGCGCGATCGATCGGCCTAATCTCCTGCAGGAATTCAGCGAACATCTCGCATCGTTGGTGGGACCGGGCGCGAAGCGTCCGTGAGGATGCTGCTTGTTGGGCAGGACAGTCAGTCGGCGCGACATCTGTTTGCCGATCAGCCCCTCGGGGAGCTTGCCTCACTGCGCTGGCAGTCTCGGATGATTGTCGTGGAAGGGCAGATACCGGATGCGATCGCATGCCTGCGGGCAGCGCAGCCCGCGATCGATGCGCGTGACTTCCTCTGGTTCGTGCAGGGTCAGGCATCCTTGCAGACCAACTATTCTGGGCCGCTCGAGGCCGCTTCATCACAGCGCTCAGCGATCGGCGTGCCGATCCAGAAAGGCCTGAACCACGGCTCGATAAGCCGCCGGCGCTTCGACGTGCGCCAGATGCGAGCAGCCCTCGAGCAGCGTCCACTCGGCATGGGGCAGACCCTCAAGCAGGACTTGGTTGATCCTGGGCGTCGACTCGTCGAACTCGCCGGAGATCAGCAAGACCGGAACCTGGATCTCACTGAGCCGCGCGGTGCGATCCCAGTCCTTGAGATTGCCAGTGATGTGGAACTCGCTCGGCCCCCACATGACGTTGTAGGGCTGACCGATCTGCTCAAACGCGCGCTGAACGGACGCGGGCCAAGTCTCGAGCCGAATCACGTGGCGGCGGTAGAAGGCCATCATCGCCTCCTGGTAGGCCGCGCTATCGGTGCTGCCGGCGGCTTCCTGCTGATCGAGCACCGCGCGCACCTCGGCGCTGAGCTGCGCGCGCAAGCGGTGGGTCTCCTCGCCCCAGAGCGGCGCGCTGGGCGTGCTGTTGGCGAGGATCAGCCCTTGCAGACCGAGCGGCTGGGTGAGCGCGTACTCGATCGCCAGCATGCCACCCCAGGATTGGCCGAGGATGACGGTCGCGGATGCGCTCAACGCCCTATCGAGTAAAGATCACAGCCGACCCATCGGTAAGTAGCTCGCGAATCCGCCAGGGTCGGCCATCCACATCCAGCTCGACCAGGCCAATACCACTGCCATTGAGCAGGCGCCGACCGCTCGCGGCCCCCTCGGGCTTACGCGGCAGGATGCGCAGACGCCGTCGACGGGTGAAGACATTCAGCGGTGAGCTGGGGGCAAAGAGCCAGTGATCGAGCCGATCGAGCACAGCGAGCAGGCGCTCTGGGAAGGCATTGCGCACGCCGCTACTGGTGATCTGCCAGACCTCTGGTCCGCGGCTGCGCCCGCGCAGTTCTACGTCGTAGACGAAGGAGTAATGCACGTCGCCCGAGAGGATGACGAAGTGCTCTGGTGTTTGTGGATGGCGGAAGATGTTCAACAAGCTGTGCGCCGCGCCGGAATGCGCCATCCAGTTCTCGGCATCGACCATCAGCGGAAAGCCGAGCCAGGTGAAGACGCGCTGGATGGTCTCGATCAGCTTGACGCCGAAGATCGGCGCCGGCGAGACCAGCAGCACCGCCGGCAGGCCGCGCAGGCGCTGCTGCAGATCGGTCAGCGCCTCCCAATCGAGCAGACCCGAGGGCTTGCTCGCCGCCGACTCCGAGCGCCAGCGATGGGTGCGGCTGTCGATGACGACCAGCGGTGGCGTCGTCGGCCAGTCATAATGCCAATCGCCGAAGCGTAACAGGCGCTGCACGCAGGCCTCGTGCTCGGCGCTGCCGGGATCATCGAGGCTGCGTTGCAGGCCTGCGAGCAAGTCATCGCTGAAGGCCTCGGGGCGATTGCCCCAGCCTTGATGGATCAGATAGCCGATCAGGGCATTGCCGATCACCCGCCGCGAGAGCGCATGGCCATAGGCCACCTCCTCCCAGGCGCGGCTCAGATTCCAGTCATCGGTGACGTCATGATCATCGAAGATCATCGCTACTGGGAGATGGGCCAGCAGCCGACGCACGGCCGGCAGCGCGGCGATGAAGGCATCGAGCGTGGCACGCTCCTGCGCGAATTGTGCCCGTTGCGCCTTCGTCAGGCTGGCGGGTGGATCGAGGTTGAGCCCGTGCCAGGGCGCGGGCGAGAACACCAGCAGGTACATCGCCAGCATCTCGCCCAGGCTGATCAGGTGGTTGTGGGCATTGGCGCTGGTGAAGATGGGCTTCTCAACGCCGCCGAACAGCACTTCGAGCAGGGCCGCGCTGTGGCGCTGCCGCGGTAGCAGCCACTCGCGACGGTAGTAGCCATCTCGGTGTGCATAGAGCGAGCGCGCATCGACGACGCCGCTCTGCGTCAACTCCGGCAGCGACTCGTCCGGCAGGCCTAAGCGCTCGATCAGCGCATGGATCGCGCGCAGCATCGGGCCGGCAACATCGTCCATATAAACCTGATCGCCTGAGAGCATCAGTAGCGATGGCCAGGCCGACATGGCGTCTGCGTCCTGCACGCTCGCTGTTGCTGGATTCGGTGCCGCCGTGGACGGTACTGCCGAGGCCGATGCTGCCGTGGTTGGTTCTGCAGGGGGCGGCGGTGCTGTTGGATTCGGTGTGGCCAGGCTTGGCGACCCAGCCAGCAGATCGGCGAGCCACTGGTCAGCCCGCGCCAGTCCATCCCCGCCGGGATGATGCGGCTTGCGGCAGGAGCCATGCAGCAGCGAGTGGACCTGAGCCGGCACCTTGAAGCCTGGCGAGGACTGGCCCGGATAGCAGAGATCAGGCGCCCAGTCGGCGCTGTCCTGCCAGGGTTGCTCGGGTTCCGCGAGCGGCTTCAGGGCCAAGCGATAGGCAATCCAGTGCTCAGCTGGCAGCGGTTGCGTAAGCCTCAGATCGATGAGCACATAGTGCAGCGCGCTGCCGGCGCGCAGCAGTCGGCAGGATGGATCGCCAGGCTCTAGGATGTAAGTTTGTGCTGAAGGCTGGCGATCGTCGGGCTCCAGGAGCGATTCCAGTGGTGGTTGTGGCTCCCAAGCCAGCTCCAGGCGCACACGCACCGGCGCGCGCACCGCGAGCCAGAGACTGACCCGGTCACGGAGTACGCGACGCAGGATGGGGCCGGCCCAGACCAACGGTGATGCGACAGTATTCTGCATGAGCGGCACGTCATTCGATCGGCGCCCGTCGGATGTGTTTCGGCGCTGTCGGAGTCACGAAAAGACAGCATTGGTCGCTGACGGGCGTGCACCGTGCCAACCATCACCGTCCTAAGGCGGAGTCATGCCCGTTAGTCTGGAAGACGACGCCGAATGCGTCAAATTCAGCGACGACGAGTCTTCTCCGGTCTCGAGCTTTGTCCGATCGCGGATGACTGGCCCGGCGTTTGCCTTGAGGTGGGGGCGCCGAGCGGCAGTCGGTCATCCTGCCGATGGTGATCGCCTGCGGAGGCGTATCGCATCCCTGCTCAGCACTCCCGGCGCGACTTGCCCTCCTTTATCACTCGTTTGACCATCTTGCCGAAGGCACGATCTTTGGTCCGACGCTCGGCAAGACTCGCTGAGTTGAAGCGGTCCTCCGCCAGCAGCTTGCGCCAGCGCTGCAGCCGCGCGGGCTCGAGCTGGCCCTGCTCGATCGCCGCGCGGATCGCGCAGCCGGGCTCGCGCTCGTGTTGGCAGTTCCCGAAGCGGCAGTGCGTTGACAGGGTCTCAATGTCCTCGAAGGTCTCGGCGATGCCGGAGGCGGCGTCTGCCAACTGCAATTCGCGCATGCCCGGGGTGTCCAGCACGAGGCAGCCGCCGGGGATCAGGTGCAGCTCGCGACGGGTCGTGGTATGGCGCCCCTTGGCGTCGTCTTCGCGGATGGCCTGGGTTGCGATCGCCTCGTTGCCGGCCAGGGCGTTGGTGAGGGTGGATTTGCCGACACCTGATGAGCCGAGGAAGGCGACGGTTTGGCCTGGCTGGCACCAGGGCGACAGCTTGGCCTGTGGGTCGTCTCCACGGGCGTCGAGCGCGACGACCGGGACCCGGTCGGAGACGCTGCGGGCGGCGTCGATCCAGATCGGCCGATCGGTCACCAGGTCGGCCTTGGTCAGCACCATGACCGGCGTGATTCCGGCCTCGAAGGCCAGCGCGACATAGCGCTCCAGCCGGGCCAGGTTGAAGTCCTGATTGCAGGAGGTGACGATGAAGACCGTGTCGATGTTCGCGGCGATCAGTTGTACCTGCCGGTCGGTGCCAGGCGCGCGACGCTTGATCAGGGTTTTTCGGGACAGGATGCGGCTTGATCGAGGCTGTGTGCGATCGAGCAGCAGCCAGTCGCCGACGGTCACATCGGCGCACGGTGGGAGGGTCTCGTCGAGGCCGACGCCCAGGATCTGCAGGCCACTGCGATGCACGGCGACCACACGGGCTGGGGGCGTCTCGGAGAGCACGTCCACGCTGATCTGCTCGGCGAAGAAGGGTTGCCAGCCGAGTGCGGCGAGCGACGCCGGATCCTGGCTGGCTGAGTCGGCGTGCTTGCTCTCGTGAACATGGCCGAAGTCGTCGGAGTTCATGCGGATCATCCCTACCAATACACCGGATCGTTGAGTGCCTCGACACAGCGCGAGGGTCCTTTGAGCGGGCTCATCGCTCGGTCTGTCAACGACTGCGCCAGCCAGCCTTCGGGACGCTGCAGCTTGAAGGGGGCTGGTGCATCCGCCTCACTGATCGGCTTGAAGCCGACCTTGGCATAGTAGCCGGGATCGCCGTAGGTCATCACGATGTCGACGCCGGCGCTGCGCAGCGCGGCTAAGCCATGGTTCAGCAGGCGTTGCCCGATGCCCTTCCCTTGCTGATCAGTCGCTACGGCGACCGGGGCGAGCACGAAGACGGTCCGCTGATCCTGCTCGTAGGTCAGTCTTGAGGAAAGGATGCCGCCGATGATCGCGCCGTCTTCCTCGGCGATGAAAACGAAGCGATCCTGCTGCGCCGTGCTGGCGAGCAGGTTGCGCACGAGATCGCCGATCAGCGCGCCTTCTTCCGCGCCCTCGGAGGCGGTGAAGGTGGCGCGGAACAGCTCGATGATCGCTTCATCTCGGCCTTGAGTGTCTGTCGAAAACGGCATGCTGTCTTCTCGGTTGAATCGATAAGCGGACCTGGTCGTGTTTGCTTGACCGGCGCAGGGGGCGGTCAGCGACGCGCTAACACGAACATCTCGTAGCCGAACTGGCCGTTGCCCTCGTGATAGGCGCGCAGCTCCCGGCGCAGGTCGTCCAGCACCCGTGTTCCCTCGATCTGCCCTTCCAGCTTAAGCAGCCTCGCCTCGAGGGGCTGATGTAAGCAAGCCAGGGCCTGCCTGGTCGTCTGTTCCGACCCAGGCCCCCAGTAGTCGAGCACGGAAAAGATCTCGAGAAAGATTGCCATGTAGTGGTCGTGGTCGTTCATGTCTTTCGATAACAGGGTGATGCGTGCGGCGTCTTGCCGTCGAGGCAAGCCTGACATTCCTTCAGACTCAGTCCGCCTGCCTGCGGTCGCTTCAGCAAGCGCAAACGCTGCCGGTCGGCATCGGAATAGCGCCTGTAGCCGTTCTGCTGGCGTTGCGCTTTCACGAGACCGAGCTTCTCGTAGTAAAGCAGTGTTGAGCGCGACAGCCCCAGGCTTTGCGCCAGTTCCGAAATGTTGAACACCTGCGCCCTACTCTCTTTCATCCGGTGATGACGATGACGACGAACGAGAGCTTAGAGTGTGAAGCGATAGACAGGTCAAGAGGCGCTGAGGAGACCGATCACCGAAGCAGCGGTTCCGCCACCTCAGCCGCCTGCGTCGACAAGGCCTCAGGCTCAAGGCGACCAAATCCGGGCGGCGGACGACGGTGCTGGGTCGCTTGCTCGTAGGCGTAGGCATACTGGAACAGCTTGTGCTCATCGAACGGCCGCGCCAGCAGTTGCAGGCCCAGCGGCAAGCCGCTGTCGGTGAAACCCATCGGCACCGTGATGGCCGGTTGCCCGGTATGGGGCGCAAGGACTGGGCTGTTGTTGCCGTGCGGGCTCTCGCTGTCACCGATGCCCCGTGGCGGATGGCTCCAACTGGGGTAGATGAGTGCATCGATCTGCTGTTCATCCATCGCAGCGAGGACGGCCTCGAGCAAGGCCTTGCGTCGCGGGTCGCCCTGGACGTCGACACAAGGTGGTTGCTGTGCATGCGGGTCCGTATCGACAGCCATGGCCCACTGCATCGCCCCGGTACTCTGGGGCAAGAATTGGTTGCTCGCCACCACCTCGTCCAGGGAGCGGATGGGGGCCTCTGGTCCCAAGGTTTGCAGATAGCGGTTCAGATCGTAGCGGAAACGGCTGCAGAAACCCGTGGCCTCGGTCAGGCGCTCGAGATCGGGAATTCGGAACGGATCGAGGATGACAGCGCCGGCTTGGCGCAGATCCTCGATGGCCTGCTCGAAGCGCACCACAACCTCGGGGTCGGCGGTGTCCGCATCCATGCCCATGTCGGTCTCTGTGACGACCAGAGCGCGCAGCACGCCCAGTCGAACACCCTGCAGCCCATTGCGCTTCAAGTAACGCCGATAATCCGGCTTGACCCGACCGATGGCGGCCTGGGTGAGCGGGTCCGCCGGATCATAGCCAGCCAGCACCGAGTAGACGATCGCGGTGTCGGTCACCGTCCGCATCAGGGGTCCGCCGACATCGCGGTTCGCCAGCAGCGGCACGATGCCGTCACGGCTGGTGGCACCGAGGGTGGGGCGAAGACCGACCAGGGCCAGATGCGAGGCCGGTCCGCGGATCGAGTTGCCGGTGTCGGTGCCCATGCCGATGAGGCCGAGGTTGGCGGCGATGGCGGAGGCGGTGCCGCCGCTGGAGCCCGCCGGCACCCGATCGAGGGCGTAGGCGTTGCGGGTCTCGCCATGGGTGGAGCTGATGGTCTGGTAGGGACTGAAGGCCCACTCGCCCATGTTGGACTTGGCCAGGATGATGGCGTCCTCTGCGCGCAGGCGTTGCACCAGGAAGGCGTCATCGGGCGGTACTGAGCCCTTCAGGGCCAAGGAGCCGGCCTCGGTGGGCATGTCGGCGGTGTCGACGTTGTCCTTGAGGATGACCGGGATGCAGTGCAGGCGGCGCATGCGGCCGGTCTCGGCAGACTGGCGGTCGAGCTGCCGCGCTCGCGCCAAGGCGTTGGGGTTGACGGCGATGATGGCATTGAGTCGGTCGGGCGGGGTCGGCGACCTGCTTGCGCTCGGGCTCGGGGCTGCGTCAGCCTTCGTGGGTGGGTCGTAGGTCTCGATGCGCCGGAGGTAGCGCCGGGTGAGTTGTTCACAGCTGATCCGCCCGCTGCGCAGGGCCTGGTGCGCCTGGCCGATGCTGAGCTCGATGACATCGATGTCGGGTGTCGTCCCGGTCGCTGCGCGATTCACCGGCTCGCAGGCGGTGCAGAGGCCCATCAGCAAGATGATGATGATCAGGCGCCAGGACATGCGATGCTTATGCGCCTGCAGGGCCTGGCGCTGCGAGGGGCGCTTGATCTGGATGATCCCTAAGCGCTGGTAGAGCGCCTCGAGCCGGGGATGACTGGGAGATTCGATGATCGAGAACAGGGTCGTCATGTCGTCATGGAAGTCGAACGCGTACTCTGGACCAACCGCTGGATGGGATGCAGCCTATCAGGCCTGGCCGGCGCGGTCCTGTTCAGCACCAGGGGTTGCCGATGCGCCGCTGCCATGCCTGCGGGCGAACCGCCACGGATGTCGTCTAGGCTTCCGGGCGAGCAGGCATCCCGATCAACGCCGCTCTGGGACTGACATCACGCCGCATCTGACAGCGTTTGCGCAAGAGACCTCACTATGGGACACCTGCTGAACGACAAATCGGCCTTGGTGCCGCTGATCGACCGCCTTAACCGCTACCCGGTGGGCCTGGTCGACAGTCCGCGCCTGCGCCAGATCCTCGCGCTGCTGTTCGACCCGCGTGAGGCCGAGGTGGCGGCACGCTTTCCGCTGACCGAGGCCACCCGGGCTGAGCTGGTCGAGCGCACCGGCCTGCCGGCGGCCGAGCTGGATGGGATTCTGGAGTCGATGGCCAACAAGGGGCTGGTGATGGACCTGCCAGTGGGCCATGAGACCTACTATCTGTTAGTGCCGGGGCTGATCGGTTTCATGGAGTTCAGCTTCATGCGCGATCGCGGCGATCTGCCCCAGGCGGAGTTGGCACGACTGATGTCGGCGTATCTGCGCGAACAGGGTAAAGACGGACAGGCCGGTGAGTTCTTCGGCAGCCGCTGGCCGTTGACGCGGGCGCTGGTCTATGAGGACCAGATTCCGGTCCAGTCACGCATCACTGGCTGGGAAGATGCCCGTCAGATCATCCAGGATGCCGAGTTCCACGCAGTGACGCTGTGCTTCTGCCGGCACAAAAAGGCGCACGAGGGCAAGACCTGCCAACAAGGCGCACCGGTGGAGGAGATCTGCATGGTGCTTGGCGAGGGCGCGCGCTTTCTGGTGCGCCGAGGCATGGCCGAGCCGCGCAGTGCTGATGAGATGCTGGCGATCCTCGACCGGGCGCGTGCGCTTGGACTGACGCACATCACCGATAACATTCGTGAGCAGCCGTCGTTTCTCTGCAACTGCTGTCGTTGTTGCTGCGAGCTGTTGGCCGGCGTGCAGATGGGCTTTCATGAGGGCATCGCCAAGACGCCCTTTCTCGCCGAGGTCGATCCCGAGCGCTGCGACTACTGCGGCGCCTGCCTGCGTGCCTGCAATGCCAAGTGCATCGGCCTGGCCGACGATGCCCGTGCCCTGCCCAAGGCGCAGCGCTGGGCGCAGGTGGACGCTGAGGTCTGTCTCGGCTGCGGTGCTTGCCTACAGGTGTGCGAGCAGGGTGCGTTGACCCTGGTGCCGCGCGCGAAGCGCCCGCGCCCGCCGCGCGATCGCAATGCGCTATTCACGCGCATCCTCTGGGACAAGGGTCGGCTGATGCCGTTCATCGCCGAAGGGCTGCGTCGGGGTGTTGAGCGCCTGCGCCGACGGCGTTGATCGGCTTGGCTTCAAAGCGGTCAGGCTTGAGTCGCTCGCCCGCGCCCAAGGTCTGATGCATCACGCGTTGCCCTGTTTACATCAGCGCTGTCACGCGTTTATCGATGAGGTAGACCTGGCCGTCGCTCTCCTCGCAGCGCAGGGGCTCGAGTCGCTCGCCGGAGCAGAGCACGCTCAAGGATTCGCCCGAGGTTGGATCGAAGGTAATACCATGCATGGAGCAGCGCAGGTGCCCTTGCTGTTCATCGAAGACGGCGTCGTGCATGCAGTCCAGGCGCCGCACCATGTGCACGCATTGATTCAGGTAGGCGAAGACCTGGCCCGCGTAGCGCAGCACGATCGCGGTCTGCGGGTGCTTCTTGAACAGCAAGGGGATGATGCGGTGCTGATGATCCGCCAGTTCAGTGCTGTCACAGACCAGCAGCTTGCGTCGCTCGCGCGCTGTCGTGTTGAGGGTCGATGCCGTGTTCATTGCTCAGTCACCTGGCTCACTCGGCCCTGCTTTGCCTGTGCGGCGTCATAATGCCGGCGCCAAGCCCTGCCGTTCTGTGTTGCTCTGTTCTGTTCGACAGCCTGCTGCGTAGCGACCTCCTGCTGCGGCTCCATTTCCAGATCCAGCGCGTCGGCGAGCACTTGCGCCAGATTCGGTGAGACGCCAGACCAGAGTTAAGGATGACGCTGCTTCTAAGAGTGGTCTTTGAGGTGATCTAGGCGGGGTTTACTGTTTTTAACTCTTTAAAATTCAATGAGTTAAAACAAAAAATGGCGGAGAGGGAGGGATTCGAACCCTCGATAGGCTGTTAACCTATACACACTTTCCAGGCGTGCTCCTTAAGCCACTCGGACACCTCTCCGGAACGCGGGTTGATGCTGACGCCCGTTTGTATCCATCGTTGCGATGATGGGACGTCGGCGACTTGTCGCCTGTGCATCAAGCCGGCAAGCTTAAGCGAACAGCTGTTCGCTTGCAAACTCAATCAGCCCAGCAAACCCAACCCCGCCCGGACAAACGATGAATCCTGAGCAAGAGATGACCAGCGAAGGCGCAGCCACCAGTTCGCTTGCTGACGGCACGCCGGATTCGATGCGACTTGCAGAGCCCGCATCTCCAGTGCCTGATCAAGAGGCAGGCGCTGACAGCAGCCTCGCGGATCAGGCCGATCGCCATGCGCTCTATGAGCGCGCGGTGCAGTGCCCGGAGGCCGAGGTGGATTTCGTCGCGGAGCTCTTCATCGAACGGCGCGGACGTCCTGCCCGATCACTGGCCGAGGACTTCTGTGGCACGGCTGCGGTTTGCGGCGAGTGGAGCGAGAGGCATCCGGATAACCGCGCCATCGGCACCGACAATGATCCGGCTGTGCTTGCCTATGCGCGGGTGCAGCGGCTCGCGGCGCTGTCAGCCGAGCAGCGCTCGCGTCTGCGGCTGATCGAAGCCGATGTGATGGATGTTGGTCCCGAGCGGTCGGCACGGGTGCGCTGCGAGCCCGTCGACCTGATTCTGGCGATGAACTTCAGCTGGTGGCTGATCACCGAGCGCGCGAACCTGCTGCGCTACTTTAGGCGTGTTCGCGAGCGGCTTGTCGCCGATGGCCTGTTCGTGCTCGATGCCTATGGCGGGTACGACGCCTTTCGGGTGATCACCGAGGAGCGCGCGATTGAGGATGGCGTTGAGCCGTCCTTTACCTATATCTGGGACCAGGCCGACTATGACCCGATCAGCGGCCTGATGGAATGCGCGATCCACTTCGAGTTTCCCGATGGCTCGCGGTTGGACAACGCCTTCCGCTACCGCTGGCGACTCTGGACGCTGCCCGAGCTGCGCGAGATCCTGACCGAGGCCGGCTTCCATAATCTGCAGATCTACTGGCAAGGCTGGGACGAGAACGGCGATCCCGACGGACACTTCAAGCCCGTGACCAGGGCGGAGCCCGATGCGGGATGGATCTGCTATCTAAGCGCAGAACCATAGTCAGAAGGCCGGTCAACTGAGCGTTGTCACACGATTGCTGAGGGCGTCACATGCATCCCTACGGGCGCCTGACGAGACGCCCAGCGGAAACCCCCACGTCGATCAAGCTGGCGCACCGACCAGCGCAAGCCCTCGCAGGTTGCGTGAGAAGCCTTCCAGCGCCTGGATCCCGGTCGCCTCGGCACGCTGACACCAATCCTGGAGCGACTTCAACAGCGCCTCCTGAGACGGCGCGTTGCGCTCCCAGATCTGTCGCAGCTGCTCGCGGAACTGATAGACCACCTCGAGCTGTTGGCTGCGGGCCAGGATCTGCTCCAGACTCTTCCGGCTGGTCTCGTCCAGCCGTTCGCGAACCAGTAGCTTGTTCGCACGCCGGGCAATCCGTCGGCAATCTGGCTCACTGCGGCAAAGTTCGGCGCGGGTCACCGGCTGCAAGACCTCTTTGCTGTACCGGCGGATCACGTGCATGCGCGTTACCAACAGCGCCTTCAGCGTCTCCATGTCGACCACCTGTTTACCCTCCACCACGGTTGACTTGGGCGGTAGCTTCTTGACCTTTGCCAGCCCCAGCAACGACAGCATGCGGATGTAGAACCAGCCGATATCGAATTCCCACCAGCGCATCGACAGGCGCGCCGACGACGGGAAGGCATGATGGTTGTTGTGCAGCTCTTCACCGCCAATTAGGATGCCCCAAGGCGAAACATTGGTCGATGCGTCCGGCGTCTCGAAGTTGCGGTAGCCCCAGAAGTGGCCGACACCGTTGATCACGCCCGCCGCCATGATCGGAATCCAGAGCATTTGCACCGCCCAGACGGTAATGCCGTAGACACCGAATAGGGTGAGATCGATAATCAGCATCAGCCCACAGCCCTGCCAGGTCAGGCGGCTGTAGAGGTTGCGCTCGATCCAGTCATCCGGAGTGCCGCTGCCAAAACGCTTGACGATGGAGGCATCCTTGGCGCTGGCGCTGTAGAGTTCGGCGCCCTGCCAAAAGACCTTGCGCAGCCCGAACACCTGCGGGCTGTGTGGATCTTCAGCGGTCTCGCAGCGAGCGTGATGCTTGCGGTGCACCGCCACCCACTCGCGCGTCACCATGCCGGTGGTGAGCCAAAGCCAGAAGCGGAAGAAGTGCTCCGGGATCGGATGTAGGCTCAGCGCGCGATGCGCCTGAGCACGATGCAAAAAGATCGTCACCGCAGCGATGGTGATGTGGGTGAATCCCAGGGCGATCAATACCACCTGCCAAGCCGGCAGATTAAGCAATCCGTATACTGTCATGAAGGTTCTCTATGTCTTGAGCCGTGATGAGCGCACCACCTCGGTGCGACTCTGCATGCTCTGCCCCGATATGGCAACTCTTAGATGCGCGCGTTCCCGCGTCGGAGACAAAACCTTGCTCTTAACGTGAAACAAGCGCCTTATCGTCCGGGGTGGCGACGCGCTGTGGACGTGATTAAGGCTCTGCTGAGCACCTGAGGCACAGCATTTCGCTATCGCGCAAACGCGCCACCCTCTATCGTAGCTTCCCACATGAGCATGCTCCTCACCGTCGATCAGATCACACGCCGCTTCGGGCGCAAGCCGGTGCTGCATGGCCTGCGCTTTTACCTGCGTCGCGGCGAGGTGCTAGGGCTACTCGGCCCCAATGGCGCCGGCAAGACCACGGCGCTGCGCATCCTGTCTGGGACGCTTGCGCCCAGCAGCGGCCGGGTGCTGCTGAGCGGAATCGACATGCAGCGCTCGCCACGCCAAGCCAAGGCACGGCTAGGCTATCTGCCGGAGCGCGCGCCCCTCTATCCGGACATGCGCGTCGATGAGTATCTCGCCTTCGCCGGGCGGCTGCGCCGCATGCCGACGGGCGAGCTGACCGAGGCCATGGCCCGGGTCAAGGCGCAATGCGGGCTGACGCATGTCGGGCAGCGGCTCCTGGGGCGGTTATCGAAAGGTTATCAACAGCGCGCCGGCATTGCTCAGGCACTCATCCATCAGCCCGACCTGGTGATCCTCGACGAGCCCGCCGACGGCCTGGACCCGGTGCAGATTCGCGAGCTGCGCGGTCTGATCCGATCCATCGCCGAAAACGCCGGCGTCATCCTCTCCAGCCATGCGCTCCACGAGGTGCAGGCGAGCTGTTCGCGCGTGATCATTCTGCACCAGGGGCGCCAGTTGCATGAGGCCGACCTCAGGCTGCAGGCAGCAGCGGCGCGCGACGTCCAGGTGCGGCTCAGACCACCACCGGTGCTCAGCTCGGTACTCGCGCTGCCACCCGTGGAGACCGCTGAGCCTTGCGGCAAGGATGCACTGCGCATCCGCTTGCGCAAGGAGGCTAGCGCCGATGCCCTGGCTCGGTCACTGATGGAGCATGGCTACGGTCTGCTCGAGCTGCGTCCTTGTCGCACCGACCTTGAGCAGGTCTTCTTTAGTTGCATCGGCATGGAGTCGGCAGCGTGATCCTGGTCATCGCCCGTCGCGAGCTCGCCGCCGTCTTCCAGACACCGCTGGCCTGGATGCTGCTGGCGGCAACTCAGCTGCTGCTGGCTTGGGTCTTTCTCGAGGTCATCGATCAGTATCAAGGCATCGCCGCACCCGAGCTCGAGATCGGCTTCAACGCCGCGCTCGCCGAGCGCCTCTATGGCGCGACACTGATGCTCCTATTGCTGATCGCACCGCTGCTAGCAGCGCGCAGCCTAGGCCAGGATCGGCAGCTCGGCACCGACCAGTTGCTCGGATCAGCACCCGTGCGTATCAGCGCGATCCTACTCGGTAAGCTCATTGCCCTGCTGGCGCCTCTCTGGCTGCTTGCGCTGTTGCCGCTGCTGCTGGTCGCCTGGCTGGTCGGCGCTTCGCCGGTCGATCTCGGTCTGTTCCTGGCTGCGACGCTCGGCCTCTGCCTCAGCGCTTTGCTGTTTGCCAGTGTTGGCCTCTTGACCGCCAGCCTGGTGCGACAACCGACGCTCGCTGCGATACTCGCCTATGTACTCCTGATCATGCTGTCGCTGATCCACGACGCCGATCAGCTCGCCGCGCTGCAGCTGTCGCTGTTGGACTGGCTCTCTTGGAGCCAGCATCTGGTTTGGCTCTTCAATGGCGTGGCTCGGCTCAGTGATCTCAGCTATTTTGTGCTGATGTCCGCCCTCTTCCTGGCCCTGGCGCAGCGGCAGCTCGCGAATCGTCAGCTCGGCTGAGCAGCGCCGGTATCCAGCCCTAACGCGCTTGGCGCGGCGCCACCCCGGCAGATGAATCGCGCAAGATTCACGTTAAGATCGCGACCCAGGACCGCGACCTAGGATCGAGATCCGACCTTGCACGCTGAGACTGAGAATAGAACCGGACAAACAAGACTCAGCATGCCCGAACCCACCGTGACCACCCCAATAGACTCAGCCCCCAGCGGCTCAGCGCTAGCCGTCCTGTTCCGACGGCTTAATCGCCCCGCTGCCGACCTTAGCTTCCTGCTCTTGCTGATCGCGGTCGTGGTGCTATCGGGCTGGCTGATTGCGCGCCATGATCAGAGCTGGGACCTCAGCTTCAGCGGCCGTCATAGCCTCTCGGACGAGAGCCGTGGCGTGCTTGCCGCGCTCGAAGACCCGCTCAACATCCGCATCTTTGCCGCCCCGGATGGCAAGCTTGGGCGCACCATCGAGCAGGCCATTGCACCCTATCGGCGCGCGAGCCGCTGGGTGCGGACCGACTTCATCGATCCGCAGCTCTTCCCCGAGCTGGCCCGCGCCGCCGATGTGCGTCTGCAGGGTCAACTGGTGCTCGAGTATCAGGATCGGCGGGTGGTCCTCGACCGGCTCAACGAGCGCATCCTCACCAACGCCATCGCCCGCCTGCAGCTGCAAGATCCGCCCTGGATCGCCGTGCTCGAGGGGCATGGCGAGCGCGCGCTCAATGGCGCCGGCCCCGGCGATCTGCGGCGCTTTGCCCAGCTGCTGATGCAGCGCGGCTTGCGTCTGCAGCCACTGGACCTCGCCCTTCTGCCACAGGTGCCGGACAACATCGATCTGCTGATCATCAGCACCCCCTCCATCGCGCTCTTCCCCGGCGAAGCACTGGCGTTGATCAGCTACCTGGAACGCGGCGGCAACCTGCTCTGGTTGCTGGACCCACCCGGTGATGATGGCCTGCTCGGACTCGAGCCACTGCAAACGCAGCTGGACCTCCAGCTCTTGCCGGGCCAAATCGTCGACGCAACGGCCGGCGACCTGCGCTTAGAGGCGCCAACCTTCGCTGTGGTCGAAGACTGGCCAAGCCATCCGCTCACCGCCGACTTGAGCGGCCCCGCGTTGTTTCCCGGCGCAGTGGCGCTCAAGCTCGACGAGCCTTCTATCTGGCTGCAGGCAGCGGCCTTGGAGACCGGCGCCCTGAGCTGGAACGAAACCGGCCCGGTCCGCGGCGAGGTCGCGCGCGACCCCGATGCGGGAGAGCAGCGCGGGCCGCTCAGCGTCGGTCTGCTCCTCACCCGCCCGGTGACCAGCGCCCCGCAGTATGATCCAGCCCGCGACCCGATCGATCACCAGCGTCTGGATGCACCCCGTCGTCAGCGGATCGCGGTCCTTGGCGATGGCGATTTTCTCGCCAATGCGCATCTCGATCAGGGCGCCAACAAGGCGCTCGCGCTGCAGTTGGTACGCTGGCTCGCCCATCGCGAAGACCTGATCGCGGTCCCGCCCCCAGCCAACGACCGGGTTGCGCTCGTCCTGACGCCACTGCGGATGCTGCTGCTGAGTGCCAGCGCCCTCTTCTTCATGCCCGGCCTTCTCGGCCTCGCCGGGCTCGGCATCTACTGGTCACGGACCCGGACCTGATGAGGCCACGGAGCCGTACTTGATGATGCTCGAACGCTGGCTCACGAATCTCGGCCTCGCGTTGATCGCGGCCTGGCTCGGCGTGCTCGCCATGCAAGACGTGCAGCAGCAGGTCAGCAGCGGGCGGCTTACCGACCTCAAGCCCGAGCAGGTGCAAAGCATCGCGCTGCAGCGCAGCGCTGGACCTTTGATCCGGCTCGAGCGGCGCGAGCACGGCTGGTCGATGCGCGCGCCGATCGAGGCACCGGCTGACGAAGAGGCGGTGGACCGGCTACTGAACATCGCCCACGCACGCGTCAGCCGCGTGCTGCCGGCCGATGCAACCGCCGCTGGCCGGCTCGGGCTCGACCCACCGCGGGTTCGGCTGACGCTAGACGGCCTGACGCTGAACCTCGGCGAGAGCGACCCGGTCGGCAACCGCCGTTATGTGATGATTGGCGACCTGGTCCAGCTCATCGACGATGACCAGCTGCCCTGGCTGCTGGCACCGCCCGAGCAGTTTCTCAGCCGACGCCTGTTGCCGGCCGACTTCAGCCCAGGGCTTGGCAACATCGACGGCCGCCCGCTCTCGGCGGATACGCTCGCCGCGCTGGTCAATGTGGTCGCGGAGCGCGTCGAGCCCATCGACGGCGAGTTGGGCGGGCGCATCCTGGTCATCCGATCCGCCGACGACGATCAGCCGTTGCGTTTCCTGGTGGCCGAGGGTGGCACGCGCTGGACTCGGCTCGACCAGCGCCTCAGCTACTGGCTCGCCCAGCCACCACTGGCCGAGCGAGACGAGGATGCTTTCGGTGAGCCTGGTCAGCTGCCACTGCCGGGGCTGGCAGCGGACGCCTCGCCTGAAGACGCGCCAATCACATCAAACGCCACTCCAGTCCCTGTGCCAGACCAACTCGATATACCAGACCAACAAAATGTGCCCAACCAACCCGAGTAAGCGCGGACATGCCTGAGCTGCCTGAGGTCGAGACCAGCCTGCGGGGGATCGCGCCCCATCTGGTCGGGCGCCGGATCGCGCGGCTTGAGGTGCGCGATCATCGCCTGCGCTGGCCGATCCCGGCGGACACCGCCGAACGCCTCGCTGGTCAGACCATCGCGGCGCTGCGTCGGCGCGGCAAGTACCTCCTGTTCGACCTGGAGCAAGGTGTGTTGCTCCTGCATCTGGGCATGTCTGGCAGCCTACGGGTATTGCCCGCGACGACGATGCCGGGACCGCACGACCATGTGGATCTCTGTCTCGAGGATGAGCAGTGTCTGCGCTTTCGCGATCCACGTCGCTTCGGGATGCTGCAATGGACGCCCAGCCCCGCCGAGGCGCATCCGCTGCTGCGCGATCTCGGGCCGGAGCCGCTGGGGCCTGCCTTCAGCGGCGACTATCTGCACCAGCGCTCGCGCGGTCGGCGCGCGCCGATCAAGACCTTCATCATGGATAGCCACGTCGTGGTTGGCGTTGGCAACATCTACGCCAACGAATCGCTGCATCTGGCCCGCATCCATCCGAACCGAGCGGCCGGACGCATCAGCCGCGAGCGTCTTGATCGCCTCGCCGGCGCCATTCGCAGCGTGCTCGCCGATGCCATCGCACAGGGCGGCACCAGCCTCCGCGATTTCGTTCAGGAGGACGGCAAGCCCGGCTACTTCGCCCAATCCTTGCGCGTCTACGGGCGCACTGAACAGCCCTGCCCGAGCTGCGGCGGCCCGATCCGACAATGTCGCATCGGACAGCGCTCGAGCTTCTATTGCGCGGTCTGCCAGCATTAGCGCATTAATGCCCGCTCCGCTGCGCGTCGATTTCGGCTGCAATGTCCTCGTCGAGGAGCGTCGCCGACTGGGGCAGACTCTGCACATGGCGCATCAGCGCACGCCAGCTTTCGGTTCGCACTTCAGGCTGGCGCGTTTGATCGACTACCAGTACTTCCAGCAAGGCGCCTTCGGGAAAAGGCATGCCTTCCAGCACGAGGCAGTTTGAAGCATCCATACGGACGTAGGTCTTGTATGCATTCATTGTGGCTTTTCTGTATCAGTTCGGCGCAGATCAAGATGCGCGCCCTCAGCTTGCGAGCCGGCGCCAATAGGTGCGGCGCCAGTAGTAGAGCACCGTGGTATCTGGCCACGGATACGAGTCACCATAGCCAACGCCGCGCCGGGGATATTCGATATTGTCGTTGGCCAGGTCGAGCAGCCGCCAGCTGCCCTCACGCGGCTCGCCTTCGACCGGGGACCGGGTCAGACCACGGTTGCGCTGCTCTGAGGCACCATAGCGCTGATAGTTTTGCTGCGCCTCGGCCAGGCTGACCCCGTTGCTGCTGCCGGGCATCTCCGGGAAGCGCAGTTGGGAGAGATCATCCTCCCAGCCGCAGATCGGACATCGTTGATGCGAGCCGGGGACCTGATCATGGACCAGATGTCCGCAACAGGGGCAAGGAAACTTCTCGGCAGTGTGCATCGGTCCGCCCTTGTGGATGAATGTTGCTGACCAGCCTAGCGCGTGTGCGGAGCCGGAAAAACCCCTCTGTCAGTCGGCCGATTGGCGCTGTGCAAGCGGCATCTGCCCAGCGGAGAGGTCACGCAGTCGAGCGAAGCAGGGCAAAAGTCCGGATAATTCACCCGCCATGATGGATTCCACCTTCACTCCTTCGATCTTCACCCCTTTGATCTTCACCACTGTGATCTTCGCCATCTTGATCTTCGCTATTTCTCCGACCGAGCTGCCCTATGCCTGAGCCCGCCCCTGCCTTTGCCGTTGGCCAACGTTGGCTCTCTGAAACTCAGCCCGAGCTCGGCCTCGGCATGGTCGAAGCCGTCGAGCATCGGCGCGTCACCGTGCTGTTTCCGGCCACCGGCGAGCGCCGCACCTATGCCGCCGACAATACGCCGCTGTGGCGAGCGCAGCTTGCGACCGGAGAGCTGTTGCGTGACCTCGATGGCCAAGATCTGACTGTGGTCGACCACCTCGAGCACAACGGCTTCATCACCTATCTGGTGCGCGATACCACGGGTCACGAGCAGCTGCTGCCCGAGACCCGCATCGACCCCAGGCTCCGCCTGAGCCGCCCGCAGCAGCGTCTGCGCGCCGGGCGTCTCGACAGCGATACCTGGTTCCGGCTCAGGGTGCAGGCCCTGGATCAAACGGCACAACTGGCAACCGCGCCCGCGCGTGGGCTGCTTGGTGCCCGCATCAGCCCGATCCCGCATCAGCTGCATATCGCGGCCGAGGTTGCCGACCGCCATCATCCGCGCGTCCTGCTCGCCGACGAAGTTGGCCTCGGCAAGACCATCGAGGCCGGTCTGATCCTGCATCGGCTGCTGCTGGCTGGGCGTGTGCGTCGCGTCTTGATCCTGGTGCCTGAACCGTTGTTGCATCAATGGCTGGTCGAGCTGTTACGGCGGTTCAATCTCCGCTTTGCGCTCTTCGATCGCACCCGGGTCAGCGCCCTCAAGCAAGGCGCCGATGCGCCGAATCCGTTCGAGTCCGAGCAGCACATCCTCTGTAGCCTCGACCTGCTGACCAGTGATCCGAGTCTTGCCGATGCCGCCCTGCATGCCGGCTGGGACCTGCTGATCTGCGACGAGGCCCATCATTTGGAGTGGTCGCCCAAGGCCAGCAGTCCCGCCTACGATCTGGTCGCGGCGCTGGCGGCCATCACGCCAGCGGTGCTATTGCTCACCGCAACCCCTGAACAGCTCGGACGCGCCGGCCATTTCGGTCGCTTGCGACTACTCGACCCGGAGCGCTTCGGCGACTACCAGGCCTTCTTGGACGAGGAGCAGGGCTACGCCCCGGTCGCCGAGCTGGTCAGCCGCCTCCTCGATGAAACCCCGCTGACCACTGAAGAGCAGGCGCGACTCGAGGCCTTGCTCGACGACGCCGACGGCATGACCGACGCCGAGACAGCCGAGTCTGCGCCTCGTCGCCAGCCTCTCGACGCTCAGTCCGATCGCCAAGCCATCATCGAGCAGTTGCTCGACCGCCACGGCACTGGCCGCGTGCTGTTCCGAAACACGCGCGCCGCGATCAGTGGCTTCCCCGAGCGGGAGCTGCATCCGGCACGGCTCGAGTCTTCGGTCAGCGAGAGCGATGACACCACCGAGACCGAGGCCGATCCGCTCGACGCGCTCTGGTCCGCGATCGAAAACGTTGATCGCCTGGACAACGACCCGCGGCTGGATTGGCTGATCACACAGCTGCGCACGCTGGCACCGGCCAAGGTCCTGCTGATCACCGCCACCGCCGAGACCGTACTCGATCTCCGCCGCGCCCTGCTCGAGCGCGCAGGCATCCAGGCCGCGGTATTCCATGAAGGGATGCCGATCGTCGAGCGTGACCGGGCTGCCGCCTTCTTCGCAGACCCCGAAGAGGGCACCCAGATCCTGCTTTGCTCTGAGATCGGCAGCGAGGGGCGCAACTTTCAGTTTGCCCACCATTTAGTCTTGTTCGACCTGCCCGCCGACCCAGAGCTGCTGGAACAACGCATCGGTCGCCTCGATCGGATCGGCCAGACTGAGACCATCCGTATCCATGTCCCGTATCGGGCCGACACCGCCGACGAGACCCTGTTTCGCTGGTATCACGAGGGTCTCGACGCCTTCTCCGCCCATCAACCGGCCGCACCCGCGATCTTCTGGGAACAACGCGAGACGCTGCAGGCCTTGCTCGCAGACCCAACCCCAGAGGCAGGCGAGGTTGAGGCGCTGATCACCGAGGCCAAGGCGCTGCGTCTGCGGCTGGATGCCGAGCTCGCCGCCGGCCGCGATCGTTTACTCGAGCTCAGCTCGCATCGCCCAGTGCGAGGCGCCGCCCTGGTGGAGGCACTCGCGGCAGAAGATCATGATCCAACCACCGAGACCTTCTTGACCGGGCTCTGGGATGCCTTCGGCGTCGAGCGCGAGCTTGGTCCGGGTGGCAGTCTCGTGGTCCGACCTGGCGCCCACATGCTGCAAGAGCGCTTTCCCGAACTACCGGACGAAGGCATCACCGCGACCTTCAGCCGCAAGCACGCACTCGCGCATGAAGACCGACGCTTCTTGACCCGCGAACATCCCATGACGCGTGCCGCGCTCGAGCTGATGACCGGCTCGCACATGGGCACCAGTGCGATCATCCTGACCCAAGACCCGCGCTTCGCATCCAGTGCCTTGCTGCTGGAGGCGGTCTATGTGGCCGAATGTCCAGCGCCGCCGATCCTCAACGCGCAGCGTTTCCTGCCCCCAACCGCCCGGCGCATGCTAATCGACGAAGAGGGCAAGGAACGCAGCGCCGAGATCGACATCAACGCCCTCGGCGGCAAGTGCCTGCGCTCACGGCGACCGCTAGCACGCGCGCTCATCAAGGCCAAGAGCAAGGTGATCGAGGCGATGGTCGCGCTGGCCGAGCAGGAGGCCGCACGCGAGAGCCGGGCGTTGCGTGAGCAGGCCGGCAGACTGATGCGAGATCAGCTCGATCAGGAGCTGGCGCGGCTGCAGGCCCTCGCCCGCCGCAACCCCGCGGTGCGCCCCGCGGAGATCGAGGCCCTGGCGGCCGAGCGCGATGCGCTCGCCGAGACGCTTGCGAATAGCCGGCTACGC
This sequence comes from Lamprobacter modestohalophilus, assembly GCF_016583905.1. Taxonomy (GTDB): domain Bacteria; phylum Pseudomonadota; class Gammaproteobacteria; order Chromatiales; family Chromatiaceae; genus Lamprobacter; species Lamprobacter modestohalophilus. Next base: position 33,874 of record NZ_NRRY01000041.1, read on the forward strand.
CTCGATGCCCTGCGCCTCATTGCCTTTGCCTGAGTCTGAGTCTGAGTCTGAGCCTGAATCTGAATCTGAATCTGAATCTGAGTTTGCGTCTGTGCGTTCGGCGTCGGCTGTTGCGCCGAGCCGAGCCAGCGCCCGCTTGCCGAGCCTGGCTTGCAGCCGCTTGTCGCCGCTGATCTCAGGCCGATGTGAAGGTTGATCGGCCGCTCAGGGCGACTGGAAGAAGCGGTAGTCGTCGTAACGCACGATGGCGCCATCGGCAAGCACCTGCTCGACGAAGAAACCGTCGCGCGTCAGCTCGCCCTCACGCACCTTAGCGCCATTCAGATAGACGAAGCGCCGCACGGGGTCATCGTCGTAGACATGAACCGTCATTAGGAACGGCGGAAGCTGGCGACGCAAGCTGGAAGACAGCGGCGCCGGCCGCTCGCCCGATGCGACCTGGCGGTCATTCTGGGCGCGATTGCCGATGCTGCGTTCGGTCGATTTCGGCGCCGCAGCATTGCGACGCACCGCCTCTGCATCCCGGCTCGCGCTGGCTGCAGGGCTAGCCCCACCGGATTGAAATGTCCGCTTGAAGTCCTCAATCTCGGCGATCAGCTCCGGTGGGACCGGGGCGTAGTCACGCTCAGGCTGAGCATTGCCAGCGCTCGGTTGACGGCGCTCGATCGAAGGAGACGCATCAGGCCCGAGCACCGCGCGTCTCAGCTCATCGGCACCGCGCGGGAGGCGCTCACCCGGCTTTGGCGCTGCCGGCACGACCAGCACCTGCGGCTCGACACTGAGGTCTTCGGGGTCACTGAGTCGCAGCGGCGACGCCGGCGAAGCGCTTGAGGCGGTCGCAGCCCCAACCCCAGCGCCCACTGCGCCCGGAACAGAGGCTGCTTGCAGCGCCGCACCCTCAGGCCTGCTGCTGCCATCAGCCAATCCCCCATCGGAATCAGCGTCTGGCCCAGCAGCCGAGCGCTGCCCCAAGCCGACGCCGGCACTGATGCCTTGCTCAAGCTCGCCGCTGAGCAGCGACGAAGCATCGGGAGCCGTGGTTGGACGCAGCGCGGCGTAGATCGCAACCACCACCGCAAGCGCAGCCAGCCCAACGGCCGTGAACACCCAGGGCTGGGTACGGGTGGGCTCAAGTGGGTCTTCGAACGCCGTCGCCTGCAGACGCGGCACCTGACCCATCTCGCGCTCCTGCTGCGATTTCTTCAGTGCTTCCAGGATGTACGACATAGGACGTTTAGGTGAATCTCACGCGATGCGTTTTCCAGGCTGGCGCCGCGCGATGAGCATTAGAGCGATGAGCATTAGAGCGACGAGCCAATCCAGGAGGGATCGGTGTCATCAGGGACTTCGAGACTGGCTGAGACGCGGGATTTCGCTATCGGCGAGCGCATTGTTCAGCAGGATCAGGGTGCGCGGCCCGGCGATGCCATCGACCGCGAGTCCACGACCGGCCTGAAACTCCCGCACCGCCGCCTTCAGATTGGCGTCGTAGCGCGGACTGCTCGTGTCGGTCAATGATGCGTCAGGCAGCGCCGCGAGCTGCGCTCTGAGCCAGCGCACCGTATCGCCGGACGTACCCGGGCCGATCATCCGCACGCCATCTGGTGGCAGTCGCCACAGCATCAGCACATCCCCGGACCAGCGCTCATCGAGCGTCGCGATCGGCACCCGGCGCAGCGTCTCGCCGCGCTGGAGCACGGCAAACTCGTCATCGATACCAGTGATCAGCGCATATCGCTCTTGACCATCGATCAGCAGCTGCAGCACCGCAGGGCGATCGAACAGCCGCAGGTCGCTCCAGCGTTCACGAGAACGCTCGCACTCTAGTCCCAGGGTGGACATGCCGTAGCAATCCGCAGCCTCTTCTGGCGTATGGCCCCAGCGCTGCACCAGTGCCGAGACCGACTCGCCCTCATCCAATAACAGCGCTGGCAGCTCGCCGATCTCCGCCTCCGGAACCTGAGGGGTGATCCGCGCGAGCGCGATGCGTGGGATACCCTGACCGGTCTCGGCCAGCGGCGTCGCGGCCGATTCCGCAGTGGCTGCGCTCAGCTCGGCTCCAGCCTGCTCCGCAGAGACCGCCTCAGGGTCGATCGCCGCGACCTGGTTAGCCTCGGACGTCTCTGCAGCCTCTGCAGCTAGGCTCGCGGAATCGGTGTCGTTTGCCGCCATCAGCGCGCCGTCGGCGGCGGTCTTATCGGCCGTGTCGCCCGACTCCGGGTCACCGTCAGTGTCGGCATCGGCATCGGCAGCGTCCGCCAACTGCGCTGCCTCATCATCGACGCTCAATTCGGCCCAGACCTTAGCGACACGATCAAGCTGCAGCTGTGTGCGCTCCAACAGACCAGAGGCACCAAGCCAGCCGCCAAGACCAAGGGCCAAGACCAGGGCCGCGGCCATCGCCCATTGCGGCTGGCGGCGCGAGCGTTGCCGCGGTTGCTCGCCACCGAGCAGCTCGTGCGCGGCTCGACGCACAATGGCGGGCGTGACCTGCATGCGCCGACTCACCGCGGCACCAAGCAGGGAGCGGTCGCAGATCAGGTTGATCAACCGTGGCACACCGCGCGATCGCCGATGCACCTCGCGCAGCGCCGCGGCGCTGAACAGTGGCCGCTGCACACCGGCAACCGTAATCCGGTGATCGACATAGTTCGCGGTCTCGCGCGCCGACAGCGGGCTCAGATGGAAGCGTGCAGTGATGCGCTGGTTGAGCTGACGCAGCTCCTGCGAGGCCAGGATCTCGCGCAGCTCGGGCTGGCCGATGAGAAAGATCTGCAGCAGCTTCTGCTTCGAGGTCTCGAGGTTGGTCAGCAGCCGCACCTGCTCGAGCACCCGCGGACGCAGATTCTGCGCCTCATCGATCACCACCACAGGATGACGACCCCGTGCATGGGCATCAAGCAGAAAGCTGTTCAACCGATCCACCAGCACCTTGACCGAGTCATGGTGCTCAGGCGTCGCAACGCCAAATTCTTGGCAGATCGCATGCATCAGCTCGATCGCCGTCATCGCCGGGTTCAACACCAGCGCAACGTCAACCTGCTCCGGGGTCTGCTCTAAGAATGCACGGCAGATGGTGGTCTTGCCGGTACCGACCTCGCCCGTCAGCAAGACGAAGCCACCGTTCTCACCGGCACCATAGAGCAGGTGCGCGAGTGCCTCCCGGTGCTGCTCGCTGAGAAACAGGTACTGCGGGTCGGGGGTGATCGAGAAGCTGGCTTCGCTAAGGCCGAAATAGTTAAGGTACACGGTTGGACCTGCGCAACTGCGCGGACGAAGGACAAGGCCTGCGCCGGGGCTTAGTATCGACTTGAGCCTCTATCATAAGACTCGCGCGATTTTGCTGCACCCTTTTGGCGCCGATGGACACCGATCCTGATAGAATTTCGGTTGATCTGTCAGCAGCGCCGATGCGCAAGCGCACAGACGCCATCGCAATCCGACACCCTCGCCCGCGCTAAACCATGGTCTCGTTGGCTTACGCCCTGCCCCTGCTGATGCTCGCCTCGGCACTGGCCGTTCGGCTCAGTGCGTCGCGCCTCGGTCCATTCATCGCGCGCATTAGCGTCGGCGCTAGCGCTATGACGCTCGCGATTGCAATCATCCTCTTCGGCGTCCAACTGAGCGCTGAGAGCGGTCGGTTAGTCAATACCGGGCTTGGGCTGTTTACCCTCTACGTCGACTGGCTGAGCACCCTGATGGCGCTCTTGGTCAGCGGCGTCAGCCTGGTGGTGCACGTCTTCTCGGTGCGCTACATGCAGGATGACCCGGCCTATACCCGCTACTTCATGCTGCTCGATGGCATCGTCGCGGTCATCCTGCTGATGGTAATGTCCGGCGACCTGCTCACGCTGCTGCTGGCTTGGCATCTGATTGGGGTCTTGCTCTATTTCCTGCTCAACCACGATACGCGCCGCCCCGCAGCCACACGCTACGCCTTCTGGACCCTGTTCACACACCGCTTCGGCGACCTGCCACTGCTCGCCGCCGTGGCGCTCATCTACCACGCCTTCGGCACCCTGACCCTGCCCGAGGTGTTCGCAGCGATGGCCGCGGCACCGAACACCACCACGCTGCTCGGACTGCCGCTCGCTGAGACCCTTGGTGTGCTGATCCTGCTCGCGGCCTTCGCCAAGTCAGCACAGTTCCCGCTGCATACCTGGCTGCCCTACACCATGGACGGGCCAACCCCGGTCTCGGCATTGATGCATGCCGGCATCGTCAACTCCGGCGGCTTCCTGATCAACCGCTTCGCGCCGGTCTTCGTGCATACCGAGGGCGTGCTCCTGCTTGCCTTCGCGGTTGGTCTCATCACCACCATCATGGGCTCGCTGATGATGTTGATGTAGAGCGACATCAAGAAGGCGCTGGGCTACTCGACCATGGGCCAGATGGGCTACATGGTGATGGAGTGCGGGCTGGGCGCCTTCTCGCTGGCGATCTACCATCTCATTGCGCATGGTGTGTTCAAGGCGACGTTGTTCCTCGGCTCCGGCGCCATCATTGGCAACGCGCGCAAGGACCCGAATATCCCCGAGGGCGAGATCTATCAGTTCATGGTCGAGCGCAAGGTGCCGCATCCACCGGTCTCTTGGGTGATCTTTGCCGGCATCACCATCACCGTGCCGCTGCTGATCGTCTTTGGCGCCCATCAGCTGGTTGACGAAGGCTTCCTGCATCATCAGGGCGCGCTCATCCTGCTGCTGTTCGGCTGGATCACCGGCGCTCAAACCCTGTTCTTCGTCTACAAGATCGGCGGCGAGCGGCCGTTTACGGCGCTGCTCTACGTCATCCTCTCGTTTGGTTTGGTCATCATGACCTACGTGCTGGTCGGTCACGCCTTCGACGCCCTGCTCTATCCCGATCCGGCGTTTCGCGAGGCCCTGTATGCGGCCGCCTCGGTCAACTTTACCTCGTTCCTGCTCGTGCTCATGCTGCTGATCGCCCTGATCGCCGGTGGCTGGCTGATGGTGTTCCGCTCCACGGCCGAGCGGCAACCGCTGAATCGACGCTGGCGCGGGGTCTATCTGAACCTCTATGCGCTGATGTCACGCGAGTTCTACATCGCCGACCTCTACAGTCGGGCTGGTGAGACGATCCTAGCGGCCTCGAAGCGTGTCAATACGCTGTTGCGCTGGGTCTGACGCATGCGAGCTGAGCACTGATGAAACCGATGCTGACACGATGCTGAGCCGATGCTGACCTTGCTCTGTTTCCTGCTTGCCGGTCTGCTGCTGCCGCTGTTTCCGCTGAGCATCGGGGTCAACCTGTTGCTCCAGTATGCGGACGATGGACTGTTGAGTAGGCCCCTGGTGCAAGCCGCGCTGATGCTGCTGATGCCGCTGGTCGGTGTCGGCCTGATCGCCTTGGGCCTCGCGCTGGCCAAGACCGACGGCAGCCCCTCGGCCTTGATCACCCCGTTCGCGCTCTGGGGCGGCGCGACCTCGGTCTTCTATGCCTTCCGCATGCTGAGCGCGCGCGATGGGCGGATCTGGCTGGCGCAGCTCTATACATCGGCGCTGGCTCTGATCTGGGTCGGCATCGCACACGAGGTGCCACCCTTGCTGCCGGCCTTAGGGCTGGCGCTACCGCTACTGCCCTTACTGTTCCTGTTCGACAGCCTGGCACGCCGGTTTGGCATCGCCCGTGTCGGTCTCTACCCAGGGCTCGGCCTGCGCATGCCGCAGTTTTCGACCCTGTTCGTCATCGCCGTGCTGGTCGCCGTCGCGGTGCCCTTCTCGCCCGGCTTCTTCGCCATTGCCGACCTCGCCTTTGGCGGTGTCGGCAGGAACGAGCTGTTCACCCTGCTGCCGCTTGGCATCTCCTGGCTGCTCTGGACCTGGGCCGGCATCAACCTGCTGACCGGCATCGTCTTCGGCATCCCGCGCGACGATCTGCGCTACCGCGATCTCAAGCCGGCAGGCGCTGCGGCGCACGGCGCTGGCATGCTCGCGCTGGCGATCTTTGGACTCTTTTTGGTAGAGCGCGCGCTATGAGCAGCAGTTCCAAGTCTGCATCAGCCCGGGCAGCGGGGGCCGACTCGGCTCGCAAGTCCACACCTGAATCGGCGACCGCAGACGTAGTCCATGACGCATCAGTGGACCTGTCAAAGCGTGAGCTAGAGGGCTTGTCAATGAATGCGTCAACAACGGGCGCGCTACAGAGCGCGTCGACGGATACTTCATCGGGCGACACCGCGACCGGCGCGCTGTCGACGCCAAGCCTCGGCCAACGCCTCAAGATCCGCTCGATGGTGACCATGGCCGGTGAGGTCCTGCCGTTCTTCTGGCCGATGCGCAACTTCATCCATCACAACCCGCTGCATGGCCTTGAGCATCTGCCGTTCGAGCAGGCCGTCGCCGAGGCCAGCCGCCTATTCCACGCCCGCGGCTGGCTGCGCCGCACCGAGTACCAACGCCTGCTTGCCGAGGGCGATATCGACCTCGACACCCTTGAATCCTTGGTCAGTGACCAGGTCGATGCTTGGCTGCGTGACAATGGTGCCGAGCCCGCACAAGAACCCAAGCAAGAGGCCGAATGGGAGCCCGAGCAGCAGCCAAAGCAAGACCAAGAGCAGGAGCCAGACCAGGAGCCAAACCAGGAGGCAGAGCGAGGCATAAACCGGGATCTGGAGCAGGACCCAGCCTCCGAAAACAGCGTCCTGCTCAAGCGCCTGCTGATGGCGATGCTCACCGCACTCGACCAGCCTGCGCCCGGCGACCGCGCGCCCTGTGCCGAAGAGGTATTGGCCTGCTTGCGCGATCCGATGGTCCGACGCTATGAACGCAGCTAGCGCCAAGTCCAAAGTCAGCCCTCAGCATGACGTCAGCGCTCAACATCAAGTGCGCGCCAAAGGTCAGGCAAACGCCAAGCTGCTGAACAACGCCAAGCTACCGACCAACGTGAAGCTGCTAAACGACATCAAGCTGCCGGCCAACGCTAAGCCGCTGGATCACGCCAATCTGTGGGTTATTGCCGGCACTAAACCGGAGTCAGCGAGATGACAGCCGATGCCAAGCATTTCGCCGACCAGCTGGGCCGGGAGCTGACCCTCTACGATGCCGTCGACCAGCTCTTCGGCACACGCATCGGCGAGACCCTCAACGAGCTGCTGATCAAAGGCCTGATGGACTTCTTCGATGAAGGCCAATCGATCTGGCGCATGCCCGGCCGTCGCCAGGGCCTGTTTCGCGGCTGGAGCCGGATCGCTTGCCGCAACCGTCGACTCCGGCTCCGTGGTATGGACGTCGGCGCCATCCTCGCCGAGACCGACCAGCCCGAAGTGATGATCGATCGGGTCATGCGCCGGCTTGGCATCCCTGAATCGCTGTGGATGGACAGCTTCACCGTCGAGCTGAGCAAGCTCCACGGCTGGGCCGGCTTCGTGCGCTGGCGTGCCCAGGCCCGCCATTACTACTGGCAAGAGCGCAACCCCGCGGACCTGGTCGACTACCTTGCCATCCGGCTGGTGCTCGCCCTGGCCTTGCTCGAGGATGCCGGCCGCCGCCTTAAGCGCGAGCTGACCTGGCCAGCGCTGAAGGCTTTCGCCGAATCCAATCCGCGCGAGTGCCTGCTGCGACGTGAGCTCAACGCCGGCACCGTCCTACCCGACTTCGCGCACCGGGTCGAGGTCGCCGTCGAGCGTGGCGACCCAGCCCGCATCGAAGCCCTCTACTTGGAATATGAGCGCGCCAAACTTGCGCGAGAGGCCTGCACCCGCGCGCGCCGCATCCAGGCCATGGCCGAGCGGGCCGGTCTCTCCCGCGAGCAATTGCTGGCCTATCCGGACGATGCCCTGTTGCAGCTGATCGATGGCATCTATGCCTTTAAGGACGGCGAAGGCATGACCTGGACGCGCGCGCTCGAGCAGACCTACATCGATCGTCTACTCGCCGCGATCGGCCCGCGGCTTGGATCAAGCGTGCGTCATAGCGATAGCGCAAGCCAAAGCGCAGGCGATGGCGATGGCGTCCAAGCCCTGTTCTGCATCGATGTGCGCAGCGAGCGCCTGCGCCGCCAGCTCGAGGCGCTTGGCGACTACGAGACCTTTGGCATCGCCGGCTTCTTCGGCATCCCGATCAGCTTCATCGAGTTCGGTAAGGGCCACGAGACCGCGCTCTGCCCGGCCGTGGTGCAGCCCAGCAATGTCGTCGTCGAGATGCCCCTCACCCACGCGGAAGTCTCGCACTCGCTCTACGAGCTGGCCCACGAGGTGGTGCACGACCTCAAGAACACCGTGCTCGCGCCCTATGTGACGGTTGAAGCGGTCGGACTGCTGTTCGGCTTTGATATGGTCGGCAAGACCTTTGCGCCGCGTGCCTACAACACCTGGCGTCAGCGGCTGGAGAGCCAGAAACCACCGTTGCGGCTGCTGATCGACAAGATCGGCGAGGAGGAGGCGCACGAACTGATCACCCATCTACAAGACGAGATGATCATCCGCGCCGCCGAGCGGCATTTCGGCATCAAGCGCGAGTCCCTCACCAGCCCAATGATCCGCGAGCTGCGCGAGGTCGCACTCGGACAACGCCAAGGCAGCACTGCCTTTGCCGATCGCTTCGATATCGAGCCCGCCAGCGAAGCGGTCTTCATCCGCTCGCTGCAGGCCGAGTATCGGGTCAACCCAGACCAAGCGCGCATCCAACTCGAGCATCTCGCCAAGATCGGCTTTCGTCACCAGCGCCAGGCGCAGTTGGTCGGCACCGCCTTGCGCTCGATCGGCCTCAGCGAAGGCTTTGGCCGCACTGTGCTGGTGGTTGGTCACGGCAGTACCTCGGAGAACAACCCCTACGAGTCGGCGCTGGATTGCGGTGCTTGCGGCGGCGATCAGGGCCTGATCAACGCCCGCATCTTCGCCGCCATGGCCAACCGGCGCGAGGTGCGTGAGCTGCTTGCCGAGGATGGCATCCTGATTCCGGACGAGACCTGGTTCGTCCCGCTCCTGCATGACACCACCACCGACGAGATCCAGCCCGCCGATCTGGATCAGCTACCCGCCGCCGTGCTCACGCGCATGACGCGCATCCAAGAGGACCTGACCGCAGCGGGTCGACTCTGCGCGCTTGAACGCTGCCGGGAACTCGACGAGCGCAACGTCGATACCCCGGAGACCGCGGCACGCCGTGTCAAGCGCCACGCACTGGACTGGACCCAGGTCCGGCCCGAGTGGGGTCTGTCGAAAAACGCCAGCTTCATCATCGGCGCCCGCGCGCTGACGCGCGAACTCGATCTCGACGGCCGCACCTTTCTGCACTCGTACGATTACCGGCTCGATCCAAACGGCCGTCTGCTCGAAGTCATCCTCTCCGGCCCGCTGATCGTCGCCCAATGGATCAACCTCGAGCATTACTTCTCGGTGGTCGACAATGAAGGCTTCGGCAGCGGCAGCAAGGTGTTCCACAACATCACCGGCCGCTTCGGCGTGATGAGCGGCAACCTCAGCGATCTGCGCACTGGCCTGCCGGCGCAGACCGTGCTCAAGGGCGATCGGGCCTATCACAAACCGATGCGCCTCATCACCGTCATCGAGGCTCCGTTGACGTTGGTGCAAGGTCTGCTGAATCGGCTCTACAAACCGCGCGAGCTGGTTCAGAATGGTTGGATCAGACTCTTGGTACTCGACCCGGAAAGCGCTTGCATGCATGGCTTCGAGGCTGGCGGATGGTCGCTGATCGAGCCGGCCGCAAGCACAACGGGCCGGGCAACGACCTGATCTCACCCACGATCGATGTCTAGAGGCAATCAGCCATGAAAGCGCTCAAACAGAGCCAGATGAAGAAGCTGGAGATTATTGTTCAGGGGGAATACCAAGAGTTTGTTGTCGATTTGCTCGATCGCGCTGGGGTCAGCGGCTGGACTCTGGTGCACAACCTCTCTGGCAAGGGCTCCCACGGCAGCCACGAAGGCCATCTGATGTTCAATGCTGACGATGTGCTGGTGATGATCATCACCGCTGTCCCCGAGGACCTCGCCGGCCCCATCCTCGAAGGCCTGACGCCGTTTTTCAACAAGCACATGGGCGTGGTCTTCACCAGTGACATCTCGGTCACCCGACTGGGCAAGTTCCAGCAGCCCGCGCCTGGCCAATAGCGCATGGCATCAAGCAGGCACCGCCACCCATGTTCAAACGACTGCCGTCACCGCACCTAGCTCATCCGGACTGAAGCATGACTGATCTATCCCCGACAGCCGGGCTGCGTCTGCATCACCGATTGTTATTGATCTGTGGGTTCTGGCTGCTCATCGTCAGCGCCTCCTTGGCCTGGAACATCCATCAGGCCAAACAGAACCGAGACAACCTAGCGCGAGAGACCGCAAACGCCTTCTTCGAGCAACTGCTGCTGACTCGGCGCTGGAATGCGATGCATGGCGGCGTCTATGTCCCAGTCACGGATGACACCTTGCCAAACCCTTACCTTGTCGACGAGCTGCGCGAGATTCGTGTCTCCGAAGACCTGATGCTCACCAAGGTCAACCCAGCCTTCATGACCCGGCAGCTCAGTGAGATGGCCATGGAGCGCAGCAGCGTTCAATTCCATATCACCAGCCTGAACCCGATTCGCCGTGCCAACGCGCCTTATCCCTGGGAGGAGCAGGCGCTGAAACAGTTTGAAGCCGGCGCCAAAGAATTCGGCGAGATCGCACGCGATGGCGAGCGCTTGATTTACCGATACATGGCGCCCCTCATCACCGAGCAGGCCTGTCTAAAGTGCCACGCCGATCAGGGGTATCAGGTTGGCGAGGTTCGCGGTGGGGTGAGTGTCACGCTGCCAACCCTGGCGCCGTTGCCCATCGCAGGGCTGGTTGGCAGCCATCTGGCGATCGCGGTCTCTGGCCTGCTACTGATTCTTGGACTCGGCTGGCTGCTCAGGAGCGCCTATGACGAACTGCGGCGACAGGCTGTGGTCGACGCGCTCACCAGCATCCCAAACCGCCGCTACTTTATTGAACAGCTGATCCGCGAGCTGCACCGCGGCGCGCGCGAGCAGATGCCGCTATCGCTCATCATCTTTGATATCGACTACTTCAAGCCCTTCAACGACCATTATGGCCATCTGGCCGGAGACCGGTGCTTACGCACGGTGGCCGACACGTTAAAGGCAGGCCTGCACCGCGCCACCGATTTCTGCGCCCGCTACGGCGGCGAGGAGTTCGTGGTGGTCTTGCCAAACACGGGGCCCGAAGGTGCCGCCAAGATTGCGGAGGAACTGCGTCGATCGATCTCGAGCCTTGATCTCGAACACGCAGTCGCCCCCTTTGGCAAGGTCACGATCAGCGCCGGCGTTGCCACCAACACGCTCGGTGCGTTGGACCACGAGAGTCTGATTGATCGAGCTGATCGAGCCCTCTACCAAGCAAAGGCGCGGGGTCGAAATCGCGTCGAAGCAGAAGTCGCCAGCGAACGCGCGCCCAGCAATCAGGGTCTGCGCGCCCCGGCAGCAGCGCATCGCGCCGAAGGCAAGCTTAGAGCAACCCCTGTTTAAAGCCACCGCAACCCTAGATTGCTTGACGACTCCAAATGCTTGCAGATGAGTCAAGTTTGTGTGCAGCGCAGCAAAATCGTGGCTCAACGGGCTGAGGCGAGGCCTCGCTCGCGTTGGCCACAGCAGCCGCTAACCGCATTTGGGCTTTACATTGCCTTTTTTCATATCGCAATAGATTAGCGTTCACTAATGTAGCTTCATGATCAAGCGAGCAAGCGCCGCATCAGCGACGCGCCCATCATGAGGCAGAAGACATGAGCGCACAAACCAAGCCATCGACCGCAGCGGACATGCCGCTGCATCAAACAAGCAAAGCTTCCCAAACCGATCCCAGCCGCAGTCAGCGGCGACCTTGGGGCAAACTCCTGCTCCTAGGGCTTGCGGCCTACCTGGTACTACAGATTGCGCTGGTGATCTACTGGTGCCGACAGCCCGCCAGCTTCGACGTTGCGCAGTTCACCCAACAGGAAACCTCAGCACTTGGCGGCCAGCCGGTGCCTGGAACCCACTTCGTGGCGGCCACCATTGGTGTTGCGGATACCTTGCTGACCAAACCCGGTGGCCTCATCCATAACGATCAACTCCCGCCCGGCGTGCTGCTCGACAACTGCCCGAGTTGGGAGTGTGGTGCCATCATGGCGCTGCGCGATGCCCTGCGGGCGCTGCGTGATGACTTCAGTCGGACCAAGTCGCAATCGGCCGAGAATCTGGATCTAAAACGCGCGGATCTGCAGTTCTCGATGGACCCTAAGTTTTGGATCATGCCCGCCGCTGAGGACGAATATCGCAAAGGGATCGATGCCCTAGAACGCTATCTGGATGCGCTGAGTACCGGCAATCTCAACTTTGGCCGCTTCTCAGTCCGCGCCGATAACCTTGCCGAGTATCTGGCCTTGGTCGAGAAGCGCCTCGGTAACTTCGGACTGCGCCTCAGCTCGAGCAGTGCCGACCCGCGGCTGAGCGCGTCATTATTCCCGCCCGGAACATCGGCCGAGATCGAGCAGTTGCCGCTGATGGACGGCGCCGATAGCCAAGCCTCAGAACAGCGCACCGCGCCAGATAAGGTCGACGACGTCTTCTACTGCGCCCGCGGTTACAGCTGGGCCTTGCTGCACTTTGTCGAGGCGCTGCGGATCGACTTCGCGCCGGTGATCGCGGACAAACGCGCGCAGCCGGCACTGGAGCAGATCGAACGCGACCTACAGGGCGCGCTTAAAGGGATGCGCAGTCCGATCGTGCTCAACGGCAATGGCTTTGGCCTGCTTGCCAACCATTCACTGGTGCTGGCCTCCTACATCGCCCGGATCAACGCCGCCGTGATCGATCTGCGTATCCTGCTGGAACAGGGCTGAGCGGCATACCCAGATGTTCTACCTCATATATGGTCCGCCCCGCGATGCAAGAGCCACTTGACTGTTCAGCAGAAGGAAACGTTGCGGCCATATATCCGGCGTCGTGATGAGGTGGCGTGATCGCTCCTCGCGCCCTGATGGAATCCGCGCGCATTCCTGTCCTTATCACTGTTTCAGTCTCGGCGATGCCGGCTGGTGAGGATTACAGGGTTTCAGGAATGCAGGACAAGCCTTTCATGCCATCACAGTGACAGTCACTCTTAGCAACTCGTGGTTAGAAACTCGTGGTGTGGGTGATCGTGCTCGCTCGGATGTGACTCAATCCCTCATCGGTGCTCGCGGCGGTTAAACCGCCTGACTCAAGGCGTGCTTTGGATCGTAGGCCTCGCCTTTGGT
>NZ_NRRY01000042.1 GCF_016583905.1 Lamprobacter modestohalophilus
CTCGCGGGTCGCTGAGGGGAGCAAAGTGCTCGACAAGACTGGCAGACATGGGAAACTCCTAGGGTTCGTTTCCCGATAGACTGCCGCAACTGATTCTATTCGCAAAATTTTATACGCGCTCGCCCTGGCTGCTCAGTGAATTGACCAGCACAGATGGGTCATCCTAAACAGCGCATTTGAACCGCAGATTGGGCTGATGGGCTGATGCGGCAAGCGCGATCTCGCGCTCATACGCCGAGCGGAATCGAGACGGTGCCTCCAAACGGAATCGCGACGGTGCCTCCAAACGGCATCGAGACGGTCCCGCGCTAGAATGGCTCGTCGGTCACGATCGGCTTACGCTCGATCTTCGCCCGCGCCTGCATCGCTGCGAGCACGGCGTCGACGTCAGCCGCCGCTAGCGCCCGCGTCAACATGCGCGCCTCGGCCTCCAGCTCAGTCGGGTCGAGCTGAGATGGATCACCCTCCTTGACCTCAGATACGACGACGACATAGGCGTCCCCGGAGTCGCTCGCGGTGGTACTGCCGACCCGTAACGCAGCATCGGCGGCGGGCGGCGGCAGCGAGAAGGCCAGCTGCGTCACCTCGGGCGGAGGCTCGGTCGCGACGCGTCCGATCTGGCCGGCATCCACCACATCGAAGCCTTCCGCAGCCGCGGCGAGTTCCTGTCCGCCCTCGACCCGCGCAACGATCGCTTCTGCCTCCGCCTTGGCCGCATCGGCCGCCTGCTGCGTCTCGAGCAGCGTGACGATCTCGTCGCGCACCTCCTCAAGCGGGCGCACCGATGGCTCGCGATGCTCGGCGACGCGCAGCACCAGCGCCTGCATGGCTTCAGGATCAGGCTCGAGCAGCTCACTATTGTTTCCGAGTGCCAGCACCTCCTCACTGAATGCGGCGCCAACCACGCGTGGATTGGCAAACAGACCTTCGCCGCCGCTCCGATCGATCCAATCGCTAAGTTGGACCTCTAGGCCTAAGGTCTCGGCCGCGGGGATCAGGCTGTCCGGAGACTCATAGGTCAGCGTAGCGAGCTGCTCGGCCTGCTCGAAGAACGCGGCCTCTGAACTGCCGCTGTTGAGATCGGCGATCAGTTCCTCTTTCACCGCCTCAAAGGGCTTGGGCTCGCCCCCGCGCACCTCCAAGACCTCGACCAGATGGTAGCCGAAGCGGCTGCGTACTGGCTCGCTCAAGGTCTCGGGCTGGATGGCGAAGACCGCCTGCTCGAAGGCAGGATCGAGCGCATCACGGCCGACCCAGCCGAGCTCGCCGCCCTGCCCGGCACTGCCGGGGTCCTCCGAGACCTCGGCGGCGACGGCAGCGAACGACTCACCCGCAGTGATCCGCTGCTGGACCTCTTGCAACCGCTCGCGCGTCTCATCAAGCGCATTCTGATCGGCATCGACTGGAACGCTGAGGAGGATATGCCGGACCTTACGCTCCTCGGGTGCCGTAAACGCATCGAGCTTGAGCTGATATTGCTCACGTAAGCTGGCCTCATCGAGCGACTGATCTGGTCTGGAAAGGTCAGCGGCATCCAAAAACAGATAACTGACCCGCACCTGCTCCGGGGTCGCGAACTGGTCTTGGTGCCCGTCGTAATAAGCAGCAATGGCCTCATCCGTCGGCGGCTCGACCGTCTCCGTGAACGTCGACTGCGGCACAGTGGCGTAAGCAACGATGCGTTCTTGATGCACCAAGCTCGCGCTTCGCTCGGCTAAGGCATCGGTAACGAAGGCAGTCTCACGGATCGCCCGCGGCAATTGACTGAGGAGTAACTCGCTGCGCAAGGAATCCTCATAGGCTGCCGGACTCAGCCCCTGCAGTCGGAGCACCCGCTCATACTGCGCATTGGAGAAGGCGCCATCCTGCTGGAATGCCGGCTCGCTGAGAATCGCTGCGCGAATCGCCTGGTCTGAGGTCCTCAGTCCCATCGCCGCCGAATCCTCCAGCAGCAAGGTTTCGCGGATCATCCGCTCGAGCACCTGCTGGCGTATTCGCTGATCATCGAATAGCGCCGGATCATAGGCATCGCCCAACCGATCGCGCAGTTGGATGCGCGTTCGATTAACGTTCTGATTAAAGGCGCGCTCGGTGATTTCGGCGCCGTTGACACTGGCGACAACAGGCTCAGCTCCGCCCCCAAAATAGGAGTCGATACCCCAGAAGGCGAACGGGATCGAGATCAGGATGATGATGGCCCAGGCGACCCAACCCTGTGCGCGTTCTCGAATCTCCTGCAACATAGCTCGTAGGACTCAACGTGCGAGGGAATGACCGGACAAACGAAAACGGGGTACCCAGAGTGGATACCCCGTATCGGAGAGATGGCGGAGTGGACGGGACTCGAACCCGCGACCCCCGGCGTGACAGGCCGGTATTCTAACCAACTGAACTACCACTCCACGAAACTGTGACGCCAAACTGACCTCGGGGTGCCGATGATGGTGGGTGCTGCAGGGATCGAACCTGCGACCCTCGCCTTGTAAGGGCGATGCTCTCCCAGCTGAGCTAAGCACCCCCGACGAAGCACTCCCGATACCAGGAGCCCAATCGCAGGGCAGTTGACGAGACTTTGGATAATCGAAGCATGCATCCGAAGGACGGCATGCAACTCATCCGAAGTAAGCGATCATTGTATCGCGTCCTTGAGCGCTTTACCAGCCTTAAAAGACGGGTTTTTCGATGCAGCGATCTGGATAGCAGCGCCGGTCTGCGGGTTGCGGCCGGTTCTCGCAGCACGCTCTTTGACCGCAAAGGTGCCGAAACCGATGATCGAGACTGTCTCACCATTCTTCAGGGTGGATGCAACGGAATCTGTCAACGCATCCAATGCACGCGCTGCTGCCGACTTCGAGATATCCGCCGCCTCAGCCATCGCGTCAACAAGTTCTGATTTATTCATTGTTCCCCCTGATTGGCGCCAGGCCTTGGCGCCAAGATATGTTGCGAAATTGCCAAAGATGCCACGACCCAGGCCTGAGGCCCGAGCCGTAACCGTTTAAACTACTGAGACGTCGACCTCAGCCGCCGATTGTTAAGGACCACCCAAGAGGTGTCAACCCGAAAACCAGCAACCACGCATGTTCGGCGCAAATGCTCAGTGCAAATGTCGGGCGCAAATGCTCAGTGCAAATGTCGGGCGCAAATGTCCTGCGCAAACCATCGACACAAACGCTCAACACGCATCGCGACGCCCTTGGCATCGCCATCAAACGCTCGAGCGCCGGTCAGTGGTGGGTGCGAACGCCAGATTCGACACTCTTGCCGTCCTCGACAGGGGGCGCGGCCTCTTGCGGCGCATCGTCTTCTTCCTGCCGCGGCGCAGGACGCGCGGCAAGCGCGAGCTCAAGCACCTCATCGATCCAACGGACCGGACGAATATCGAGGCTCTGTTTGATATTCTTCGGGATATCAACCAGATCACGCTCGTTCTCATGCGGAATCAGCACCTGCTCGATGCCGCCGCGATGCGCCGCGAGCAGCTTTTCCTTGAGCCCGCCGATCGGCAGCACTTCACCGCGCAGTGTGATCTCGCCGGTCATCGCCACACTGGAGCGCACCGGCACCTTGGTCAGCGCGGACACCAGCGCGGTACACATGGCAACGCCCGCGCTCGGCCCATCCTTCGGCGTCGCACCCTCGGGCACGTGAATGTGCATGTCGTACTTCTGGTGGAAGTCGAGATCGATACCCAGCGACTCGGAGCGCGAGCGCACCACCGTCATCGCCGCCTGGATCGACTCCTGCATCACGTCACCCAGCTGCCCGGTAAAGGTGAATTTGCCCTTGCCAGGGACCAGTGCCGCCTCGATGCGCAGCAGTTCGCCACCGACCTCGGTCCAGGCCAAACCGGTGACCTGGCCGATCTGATCGTGCTCGTCGGCGAGGCCGAAGCGGAACCGACGGACGCCCAGGTACTTGTCCAACAGTTTGGCGGTGACGGTGATGGTCTTCTCGCGCTTGGTGACCAAGATCTCCTTGACCACCTTGCGGCAGATCTTCGAGATCTCGCGCTCAAGATTCCGCACCCCGGCCTCGCGCGTGTAGTAGCGCACGAGATCGCGTAAGGCCGCCTCGCGGATCACCAACTCGCCGCTCTTGAGCCCGTTGTTCTTCATCTGCTTCGGGATCAGATAGCGCTCGGCGATATTGATCTTCTCATCCTCGGTGTAACCCGAGAGCCGGATCACCTCCATGCGATCGAGCAGCGCCGGCGGGATATTCAGCGTGTTGGCGGTAGCGACGAACATCACCTCCGAGAGATCGAAATCGACCTCGAGGTAATGGTCGTTGAAGGTGTTGTTCTGCTCCGGGTCGAGCACCTCGAGCAGCGCCGAGGCTGGATCACCGCGGAAGTCCATCGCCATCTTGTCGATCTCATCGAGCAAGAAGAACGAGTTCCGCGAGCCAGCCTTGGAGAGATTTTGGATGATCTTACCCGGCAGTGCGCCAATATAGGTGCGTCGGTGACCGCGGATCTCGGCCTCATCGCGCACCCCACCTAGCGACATGCGCACGAACTTGCGGTTCGTCGCCCGGGCGATCGATTGCCCAAGCGAGGTCTTGCCCACGCCAGGCGGTCCGACCAGGCACAGGATCGGTCCCTTCAGCTTACGCACGCGCTGCTGCACGGCGAGATACTCGGTGATGCGCTCCTTGACCTTCTCAAGCCCATAGTGATCCGTATCCAGGACCTTCTCGGCAACGCTGACGTCGTTGCGAATCCGAGTGCGCTTCTTCCAGGGCACCGAGACCAGGGTATCGACGTAGTTGCGCACCACGGTGGCCTCGGCGGACATCGGCGACATCAGCTTGAGCTTGTTCAGCTCCTGAGTCGCCTTGTCCTTCACATCCTTGGGCATCCCGGCCTCTTCGATGCGCTTGCCAAGGTCTTCGAGCTCGTTCGGCGCATCCTCAAGCTCACCGAGCTCCTTCTGGATCGCCTTCATCTGCTCGTTCAGATAGTACTCGCGCTGATTCTTCTCCATCTGCCGCTTGACGCGACCACGGATGCGCTTCTCCATCTGCAGGATGTCGTTCTCCGACTCCATCAGCCCCATCAGATGCTCGAGGCGCTGCTGTACATCGACCATCTCGAGCACGCGCTGCTTCTCATCGAGCTTCAGCGACATATGTGCGGCCATGGTATCGGCCAGCCGGCTCGGCTCATCGATGCTAGCCAGTGAGGTCAGCACCTCCGGCGGCACCTTCTTGTTGAGCTTGACGTATTGATCGAACAACGCCACCGCCGAGCGCATCAGCACCTCTTGCTCGCGCTCGTCGGCTTCAAGCGTTTCACCGAGCGGCGTGACCGTCGCGCTGAAGGTATCGTTAGTCGACAGATAGCGGCTCGCCTTGGCGCGCTGATGCCCCTCAACCAAGACCTTGACGGTTCCATCGGGCAGCTTCAGCAACTGCAACACGTTAGCAAGCGTGCCGATGTGGTGAAGATCTTTCACCGAGGGATCATCGACATCGGCGTTCTTCTGGGCGACCAGCAGGATCTGCTTGTCGCTGGTCATCGCCGCGTCCAGCGCCTTGATGGATTTGTCCCGGCCGACGAAGAGCGGAATCACCATGTGCGGATACACCACGACGTCGCGTAGCGGTAGCACCGGGATCACTTGCCCCGATGTCAGTGCGTCTAGCGCCTGAGAGTCCAAATCAGTCTTGCCCATATTGCTGTGCTCGTCATCTAACGCTCCTCGAGGCAACCGACCGCAGCGTTGAGGCGGCGGAATCGAGAAGGCGGGTTTCGCATAAACGCCCTACTGGGAGGGAGGTTAGGGCAGCGTTCAATCGGTTCAATCGCTGCGGCTCAGACAGCAGGCGCAGAACGGGCGCCTATCGAGGCGCCACCCCGGGAACTGCGCATCGAGCGAAAAGTGATCGTGAGCGACGCGGTTGGACCTCGCTCAGACTCAGCGGGCAAACGCACCGAGATGGCCAAGATACAGCGAGCTGGCCAAACGCACCAGAGTAGACGAGGGATCAGGCCCGCAGCGCATCCGCTCCGCCGCCGCTCGCCTTGATCGCGCATCGCCATCCCCGTGGATGAAGCGGCTGCTCCATGCCAACATTGATAGCGCGCCGCCACCTGTACGATGAGGCGGCGGTCTCACGCTAACCACGTCAGTACGACGCTCGTCAGTCTGACGCGGCGATACGGGGTTGCTCGCCACCATCGTAGATCACGAGCGGCGGGGTCTCGCCATTGACGACCGAGGCGTCGACGACCACCTTACTGACATCATCGATTGACGGAAGATCATACATGGTATCGAGCAACACCTGCTCCATGATGGTCCGCAGCCCGCGCGCGCCGGTCTTGCGCTCCATGGCCTTGGTGGCAATGGCGCGCAGTGCGTCATCGCGCAGCTCGAGCTCGCAACCTTCCATCTCGAACAGGCGCGCATACTGCTTCGTTAGCGCATGCTTGGGCTCGGTCAGGATACGGATCAGCGCCTCTTGATCAAGCTCTTCGAGCGTCGCCATCACCGGCAGTCGGCCGACGAACTCAGGGATCAGTCCATAGCGAATCAGATCCTCGGGCTCGACGTGGCTCAGCAGCTCACCGATGGCCCGATCGTCATTCTTACTATGAACCTCGGCCGAGAAGCCGATCCCGGTCTTCTTCGAGCGATCCCGGATCACCTTATCCAGCCCCGCGAAGGCTCCGCCGACAATAAACAGGATGTTGCTGGTGTCAACCTGCAAAAACTCCTGCTGCGGATGCTTGCGTCCACCCTGCGGAGGCACCGAGGCGATGGTGCCTTCAATTAGCTTGAGCAGCGCCTGTTGCACGCCCTCGCCAGACACATCGCGGGTGATCGAGGGATTGTCAGACTTACGCGATATCTTGTCGATCTCGTCGATGTAGACGATGCCGCTCTGCGCCTTTTCGACATCGTAGTCGCACTTCTGCAGTAGTTTCTGAATGATGTTCTCGACATCCTCACCGACATAGCCGGCCTCAGTGAGGGTCGTCGCGTCGGCAATCGTAAAGGGCACATTGAGCAGCCGCGCCAGGGTCTCGGCAAGCAAGGTCTTGCCAGAGCCAGTCGGACCGATCAACAGGATGTTGCTCTTCGAGATCTCGATGTCTTCCTTGGCGTCAGAGACCTCAAGTCGTTTGTAATGATTGTAAACTGCAACCGAGAGAACCTTCTTCGCCTTCTCTTGGCCAATCACAAACTCATCAAGCGACTCGTTGATCTCACGCGGCTTTGGCAGACGGCTGGTCGCCTCACCGAGACCTTCTTGCATCTCTTCCCGGATGATATCGTTGCACAGCTCGACACACTCGTCGCAGATAAAGACCGACGGACCCGCGATCAGCTTGCGCACCTCGTGCTGACTTTTACCGCAGAACGAGCAGTACAGAAGCTTTCCTTCGTCGCTCTTTCCATGGGTGTTGCTCATAGATCATCTCTCCGGGCTAGGCGCTGCGGGGGCCGGAAGGCAAGGTAATGGGATGGATCAGGCTGAAGCGAGTCGGCCACCGCGCTTAACTCGATCATAACCCGTCAAGTGGAGATGGCAACCGCACATCTAGACCTGCGTCACGATATAAGTCATTGCAAGCGGGATACCAACTCCTCACCAAGCCGCAGCGGATAAATATGTCCTTCCGCTACAGCAAGACGCTAAGGAGCCTGTCAGCCCCGACCTCAGTCAGTGGGCTTAGACCGCGTATCCAAAACCCGGTCGATCAGGCCGTAGGCGACGGCATCCTCGCCGCCCATGAAGCGGTCTCGCTCGGTATCGTCGGCGATGCGCTCGATGGGCTGCCCGGTATGGTGGGACAGGATCTGATTCAGCTGTTCGCGCGCATGCAGAATCTCGCGCGCGTGGATATCGATATCGCTCGCCTGACCTTGGAAACCGCCCAAGGGCTGGTGGATCATGATCCGCGAGTGTGGTAGGCAATAGCGTTTGCCCGCCGTTCCGCCGGCGAGAAGCAGCGCGCCCATGCTCGCCGCTTGGCCGATGCACATGGTGCTGACCTCCGGGCGGACAAACTGCATGGTGTCATAGATACCCAGCCCTGCGGTCACGGAGCCGCCAGGTGAGTTGATGTAGAAGTGGATATCCTTGTCTGGATTTTCCGACTCCAAGAACAACAACTGCGCAACAACGAGGTTGGCGACGTGGTCGTCGACCGGGCCAACCAGAAACACCACGCGCTCCTTCAGGAGGCGGGAAAAGATATCGAACGAACGCTCGCCGCGTGCAGTCTGCTCAACCACAATGGGGACGAGCCCTAGCGCATGCGGGTCGGTGCGCCGATCGGTATTGTCGATGTACATGTTAATCAGGAGCTAAGCTGGTTTAGGAAGAAACTGTTTGGGAATCAATAGGAGACGCCCCGGCTACTGCTGAGAGGTCAGCTCGCTGAAGCTGATCGGGTCGTCGGTCACCTCGATCTGCTCGAGCACGCGCTCAACGACCAGATCCTCGAGGACGACGGACTCAACCGTCGCCAGGCGCTGACGATCAGCGTAGTAATAGTCGATCACGGCTTGGGGATCATCGTAGGTCGCCGCCATTTCTTCAACCGATGAGCGAACACGCTCCGGGTCAGGCGTCAGTTCGTTAGCCTTCACGACCTCGCCGACGATCAGACCAAGCGCAACCCGACGCTGCGCATTATCGGCAAAGATCTCATCCGGCAGCTTGAACTCAGAGCCAGCCCCCAGGTTTTGGGTCATCTGCCGACGCAGCGACTCGATCTCGTCAGTGACGAGGGCTGATGGAACCGTGATGGGATTCGCCTCGAGCAGCAGATCCATGACCTGGTTTTTGATCCGAGCCTTAACCCGCTCCGATCGCTCACGCTCGAGGTTGGCCCGCACATCGGCGCGGAAGCGCTCGAGATCACCGTCGTCGACGCCGAACTCAGCGACAAACTCCGCATCAACCTCGGGCAAGCTCGGCTGCTCGACCGTTTTCACCCTGACCTTGAACTGCGCAGGCTTTCCGGCCAGGGTTTTCTTCGGATACGCTTCCGGAAAGGTGACATCAATTGAGCGCTCATCGCCCGCACTTGCGCCAACCAATTGCTCTTCGAAGCCAGGAATGAAACGGCCGGCGCCGATCTCGATCTGCACGCCCTCGCCCTGTCCGCCTTCGAAGGCCTCGCCATCAACCTGGCCGTCGAAATCCACAGTGAGGCGATCGCCGGTCTCGGCCGCACGCTCAACCGCTTCCCAGCGCTTACGCTGCTGGCGCAGGCGCTCGATCGTCTCCTCGACGTCGGTATCGGTCACCTCGACCTGCGGGCGGGCCAAGGTGCGACCTTCAAGTGACGTTAGCGTCACCTCGGGAAGCACCTCAAACTCGGCGACGTAGGCGTAGCGTCCGACGGCCTGGTCGAGGTCAGGCTCGATCTCTGGACGCCCAACTGGCCGCAGCTCGGATTCAGCGATGGCCTGCGGGTAACTGGCCTCGACGCGCTCACCGAAGACCTCCAGGCGCATCGAGTCTCCATAGCGCTGACGCAACACGCGCAGCGGCACCTTACCCGGCCTGAAACCAGGCATGCGCGCAGAGCGAGCGATGTTTTGCAGCCGTTTTTCGATCTCCTGCTCGATATCCTCAGCAGGGAGCTCGACCTTCAAACGTCGCGTGAGACCGTCCCCAGTCTCGACCGATACTTGCATTGTTAGTCTCCAGCCATGGTGCCTGCGGCACCAGGAAAACAGGCGAAAATAGCACTAAAGGCGCCATGAGACCAAGCTCAGACGCCACAACCCATGAACCCCGCTACCGCAGGGGTGAGAATCTTGGCAGGATCTGCCGCTGCCTGCCAGCGAACACCAACCGTGGTGGACGACGCGAATAACCGCTTGGACCAGCGCAGAACCAAGACCTAGCCGGGACCGACCACCTGAAGTGCGGGCCTAGCGCGTAGTCGCTTTGCCGCCTCGTACTCTTCATCGGTCATCTGGCTGCCAACGATATTGCGCAGCAGCTCGGCATCCCTGTCGCCCTGATCAATCGCAAGCGACAGCCAATAGTGCGCCTGTGCCAGGTCGATCGTAACGCCACGCCCTTCGGCATAGATCAGGCCAAGGGCATAGAAGGCGTCCACCTCGCCTCGCGCTGCCGCTTCTCGCACCCGCAGAACGGCGGCTGGGTCGTTGCGCAGTAGGATGAGATCTTTGAGGTAGCTATTATCTGCCATGGTCGCTCGCTGCCCGTCGATAAAGACTGAGCGGTGCACATGAAAAGCACATGAAAAAAGGCGGGGAAACCCCGCCTTACCTCGTCGCTCGCTTAGGGCCGGGCCCTGGGCCAGTCGCCCGTGTGCGGTGACCGGCCGCAAGCCCGCGGCGAGGTTTGCTCAGCCTTTAGCCCACTTCGAGAAGTTATCGGTACTCTTCTCCTCGCCATCGCTGTAACCAGCTTCATAGGCCTCAGTCAATCGCTGCTCCTCACGCTTCGGATTCTGCAGGAAACCGCATTGCCAGCCCTGAATGTATTCGTCATCGACGCCGAGCTGTTCCATCTTGGTGACAGCGTCGTAGTAAAACTGGTTCATCGTCCACTCTCCGGTCAGCTGTTGAGATTCGGTTGCAAATCTTATGGTTGCGGCAGCCATTAAACACTGGGCTGCCGCCTGATCCAAGCCCTTGACGGGAGCGCGTCGGACCGGTTGCCGAAGCGCCTCGCGCGCAGGGGATCTCCACAATGCGCGCTCGCCCGAATCTGGCTTAACGGATAAGAATACCGCTTATTTCTAATGCGCACCAGCACCAGAGGCCCGTCGGCCGGTGCACTGCGGATCCCCGCAAAGACACCTTAAGGCTCACCTTAAGGCTCACCTTAAGCGGAATCGCTTGCGATTAGGCGTTGGACAACCCAACCTCTGACAAGGATGAAGCCGCGCCGGGCGATGCAACGGCATCTGCCCGGACCTCTGCTCGCGGCACTGACCCCCGATTGACGACAGGAGAACCCCCAACGATGCGTCCCGCCCAGTTGTTATCCGTCCTCGAGCGCGAGCTCACCAGCGCCGCGGAGGGGCATCACACGCCGGTCATGCTCTGGGGCCCACCGGGTGTCGGAAAATCCCAGATGATTGCGCTGGTGGCGGAACGCCATCAGGTGCCAGTGATCGACATCCGACTCTCGCAGATGGAGCCGAGTGACCTGCGCGGCATCCCGTTCCGGGTCGATCAGCACGTCGAGTGGGCGATACCCGCGCTGTTGCCCAGCGTCGAACGTCACGGAGAAGCCGGAATCCTCTTTCTCGACGAGATCACCTCAGCGCCCCCAGCGGTTTCGGCCGCAGCCTACCAGCTGATCCTCGATCGCCGACTCGGCGAGTACCAAGTCCCGAAGCACTGGGCGATCTTCGCCGCCGGCAACCGGCAGGGCGACCGCGGCGTCACCTATAGCATGCCAGCGCCGCTGGCCAACCGCTTCTCGCATTTCGAGGTCGACACGCACCTCGACGACTGGGTCGCCTGGGCCTATGCGAACGGCATCGATGAACGAGTCATTGCCTTCCTGCGCTTCCGCCCCGAGCTGCTGTTTGATTTCGATCCGGCCCACAACCCAGTCGCCTTCCCATCGCCGCGCTCCTGGGAATTCGCACATCGCGCCCTGCAAAAGTTTCAGAATGATCCGCAGCTGCTGCAAGGAACACTGCAGGCCTGTGTAGGGCCGGCAGCCGGGATTGAGCTCGCCGCTTTCGTTGCGAGTATCGATCAGATGCCAGATCTCGACGCTATCTGTCGCGGTGAGGCAGTGCCCGTGCCGAGCGAGATCGATCTTCAGTACGCCATTGCCGCAGCACTGGTCGGCAAAGCAATCCGCGCCCGCGGCAGCGCTGATCAAGAGACCGTCATCGGCAACATCCTGGTCTACGCCGGTCGCTTTCCACAGCGGGAGATGGGAGTCATGTTGGTCTCTGATCTCCATCGCGCCATCGGCAGCGACCTGTTCGAGGTCCCAGCCTTTGCCGACTGGGCGAATGCCATCGCCGATGTCATGCTCTACAACTAGACCTTTAGAAACCGTCTATCAACTTCTTCCCGATTTGAGGGCCTGTGTTGGGCGATAATCAGGAAGTAGAAAATGGACAGCCACTTAGAATAGACCTCTAGAATTTAACGGCTTGTACCGGGACATCTATGGCTGCAGATTTCATCGGCGACATCCACGCGCATCCTCAGGGCGAATGCCCGAGCGAGGTCAGCCCGAGCCTCGACGCGCAAGACCTGCAAGCGATCGAGACCAAGCTCTCGTCCGCGCGCACCCGGCTGATCCTCGATAAGCCGTTCCTGGGCGCGCTCGTGCTGCGCCTGCCCATGCAGGCCGCTAGCCAGGACTGGTGTCCGACGACGGCCACCGATGCCCGCACCTTCTACTACAACCCGACCTATATCGATGCACTGACGCTCGATGAGACCCAGTTCATGCTAGCGCACGAGGCGCTGCACTGCGCCCTCTCGCACTTCGCGCGCCGGCAACATCGCATCAAGCATCGCTGGGATCTGGCCTGCGACTATGCCATCAACCCACTGCTGGTCGATGATGGCCTGAAGCCACCGCCCAATGCCCTGCTGATGCCGATGTATAAGGGCATGACTGCCGAGGAGATCTATCCGCTGATCGACGACAACGATCAGTCAGAGACCCTTGACACCCATGCCTATGATCGTGACGCCGATGGCCAGGGCCAACAATCCGGCATGGATGAGCGCGACCTCGATCGTCAACAACGCCAAAGCCAAGCCGAAGAGGGCGAGCAGGGCCAGGGTCCGCCGAAGTCCGCTGAACAGCGCCAGCAGGGTCGAGCGAACGGCGAGCAGGCGCCAGACCCGGAATCCAGCCCAGAAGCAAACTCCGCGCCCCCGCCGCTAACCCCGGACGAGCAAGAAACCCTGCAGGTGCAATGGCAGCAACGCATGGCCGGTGCCGCGCAACAGGCGCTGCAGGCGGGCCGTCTCGGCGGCGAGCTCAAGCGCATGATCGACCATCTGCTGCAACCGCAGCTGCCTTGGCGCATGCTCCTGGCGCGTTACATGAATGGCCTCTCGCGCCATGATTACAGCTGGTCGCGACCGTCACGCCGCGAGGGTGAGCACATCCTCCCGAGCCTGCGCAGTCAGCGTATCGACCTGGTCGTCGCCATCGACACCTCGGGCTCGATCAAGGATGCCGAGGTGGAAGAGTTCATCAACGAGGTCGACGCGCTCAAGGCCCAGGTTCAGGCACAGGTCACCCTGCTGCCCTGCGACAGCGTGCTCTGTCCGGGCTCGCCCTTCCGGTTCGAGCCCTGGGAGCGCTTCGAGCGTCCGCGCGAGCTTCAGGGCGGAGGCGGCACGAACTTTAGGCCGGTATTCCAATGGGTCGAAGATCAAGGACTCAGCCCAGACCTGCTGGTCTACTTCACGGATGCCGAGGGCGCTTTCCCGGAACGCGAGCCCGCCTATCCAGTCATCTGGCTGGTCAAGGGCCGCAGCCCGGTCCCTTGGGGTCAGCGGGTTCAGCTGAATTGAATGAAGAGCGAAGTGAAGGATGAAGGGTGAAGGATGAAGGATGAAGGGTGAAGGGTGAAGGGTGAAAATCATGGCCGCTTTGATGAGGAGAGGGCGAGTTGTTTCTCGACTGAAGCCGATGCTTGGGCGATATGACGAATCTTTTTGATAGGCGCCGACGCCAACTTGAGACGGCCCGACCTCAACATCGGAACCGCCAACATTGGTTCGCCCGACTGCGCGCCCGGTCACTAGCCATAGCCCTCTTGCTGGTTGTCTTGCCCAGCCTCGGACCCGCTGATCCTTTCGCGCTGCCGGATTTCGGCAGCTCAGCCGACACCATCATGTCGCGTGCCGAAGAGCGCGATCTCGGCCAGGAATTCATGAAATGGGTGCGCAAGGCGCTGCCGATCTCCGACGACCCCGTCCTGACCGATTACATCCAGACCCTCGGCCAGCAGCTGGTCGCCTCGAGCGGAAACCCAGGCCACTATGACTTCTTCCTGATCGAAGAGCCTACGGTCAATGCCTTCGCCGGACCCGACGGCCGCATTGGGATCTTTGCCGGCCTGATCCTCGCCTCGCAGACCGAGGGCGAGCTGGCCGCAGTGGTCGCACATGAGCTTGCGCACGTGAGCCAAGACCACCTGATGCGCAGCTTCGAGGCGCAGCGCCAAATGGCCCTGCCCGCCACGGCGCTGTTGTTGGCGGCGGCCGTGCTGGGCGCAACGGTCGATGCCAATATCGGCGCCGCCGGCCTGATGGGTATCCAGGGCGCAGCGGCCCAGCAGCAGATCAACTTCACCCGCGCCAACGAAGAGGAGGCAGACCGCATCGGTATCGATACCCTGGCTCGTGCAGGTCACAATCCCTATGCGATGCCAGGCTTCTTCCAACGCCTTGCCAAGTCCACCCGCGTCTCAGACAGCAAGACCCCAGAGTTCCTACGCACCCATCCGGTAACGACCAGCCGCATCGCCGACGCGATGAACCGCGCTCGCCAACACGGCCTGCGCCAGCGCCCGGACAGCCTGCGTTTCCACCTGGCACGCGCCAACCTGCGCCAGCGCAGCGAATCCAACCCGCAGCGCGCCGTGGATCACTTCGCGAAGACGCTCGAGCAAGGCCGCTACCGCGACGAGACCGCACAGCGCTATGGCTATGCATTGGCATTGACCCGCGCCGGCCAGCTCGAGGCCGCGCGTCGCCAGCTCTCGCCGTTACTCGAGCAGCATCCGAGTCAAACCGAATTCTTGGTGCTAGGCGCCGACATCGACCGCCGTGCCGGCAACCCCGAACAAGCCGTGCGCGACCTTAAGGCGCCGGTTGGCCTGGCACCCGGTCATTGGCCGCTGAATCAGGCCTACGCGGAGTCACTGATGGCGGCCTCGCGGCCAGCAGAAGCGTTGTCTGCGCTACAACGCTTTGTTGCGCTGCGGCCCGGCATCGCACCGATCTACGAGCTGATGGCTGATGCCGCAGGAAAATCGGGGCAGCGAGCCTTGAACTATCGCTACCGCGCCGAATATCTCTATGCCAGCGATGAGCTTGAGCCAGCCATCCGACAGCTCGAGCTCGCACTGCGTCTGGACGACATCGACTTTCATCTCGCCGCCCAGCTGCAGGCTCGCCTGAGTGAGCTGCAAGCCATGGAGCGAGCCCGCAAGGGCCGAGAATAAGTGCAATCGACTTGCATCGACTTGCGAGCACCTGACGATCAACTAGCGCACCGAGTCACAGATCCTTCGGGTTTTCCACAGTCAGCCAGGCCATAAATGCGGTTTTCAGTGTCCGACGGATACGCTAAGCTTAGCCGATCGACGATTTGGAAGACCTAAGCACTCTTCCGCCTCGTCTGGCCGCTCTCGTCATTGCACAGGCAACGGCTGGGAGCGAGACGCTCGATCGGGCATCGCCACAGGCAGGACGCCTAAGCACGGATTGCCAAAGCACGGATTCTTGGCGCGCCCATCGACGCAGAAATAAGATTGACGACCTCCAGCCCCAAAGGCTCCACCCCGTGTTCGATAGAGGAGATGTTCCATGATCGACGCAAAACGTAGAACCCTACTCAAGGGCTCCCTTGGTGCCAGCGCCATCGGCATTGCCGTCAGTGCCGGCCTGCTCACCCCAGGCACCGTGCTCGCGAACTGGCCCAAGGCCGCCTTCGCGGCTACCGAGACCGATGCCGCCCTGAACGATCTACTCGGTAGCGCGTCCACCGAGACGAGCGACCAGGTCAAGATCAAGGCTCCCGACATCGCTGAGAACGGCGCCGTGGTTCCGGTCACCGTCGAGAGCGACGTCGCAGGTGCCAAGTCGATCGCGATCATCGCCGCTGGTAACGGAACCCCGCTGATTGCCTCGTTCGATCTGGGAGCGGATGCCATTCCGTTCGTATCCACCCGCATCAAGATGGCCAAGACCGCTGACGTGATTGCCGTTGTGCAGACCGAGAGCGGCCTACTCAGCGCTGCCAAACCAGTGAAGGTCACCATTGGCGGCTGTGGCGGCTAACGCCAACGCAATCTGGCTTCAACCATCGGATAACGAACTGAGGTAAGACAATGGCAGGTAATATCAAGATCCGCGCCAAGAGCAGTAACGGTGTCACCACCGTGAAGGCGCTGATGAGCCACGAGATGGAAACCGGACTGCGCAAGGACAAAGCCACCGGCGAGCCGATCCCGGCGCATTTCATCCAGGAAGTCACTGGGAAGTGGAATGATCAGGTCGTCATGACCGCCTTCTGGAGTGGTGGCGTCTCGAAGAACCCCTATTTGTCGTTCAAGTTCAACGGCGGCGAGAAGGGTGAATCGGTCGAGATCAGCTGGGTCGACAATCAGGGGCAAAGCGAGAGCGGCACCGCTGAGATCAGCTGATTGCTGAGGAAGCGTCGGGTCGTTCGCCCGACCGCTTTAGAAGATCAGAAAGCCCCGTCATTGACGGGGCTTTTTTTATGCCCTTCGGTTTCACTCAGGCCGCTGATTGGGCCTGACGCTGGCGGCGCGCAATCTCGATTGCAGACGCATCCCGCAAAGATCCGGTGTAGAGCTTCCGCTCGCCAGCAGGGCGGCGACGAAAGCGCCGATAGCTCCATAGATACTGCTCTGGGCACACCGCGATACACTGCTCGATGCCACGATTGAGCGCCGCTGCGGCGGTCACATCGTCCTCACTATCGATGCCCTCCGGCGCCCTCAGGCAATGGATGCGATAGCCACTTGCACGCGGCAATCGCTCCGCGATCATAAAGATCACCGGCGCGCCGCTACGGCGTGCGAGGCGATTCACCAAAAGCATCGTGTAGGCGGACACCCCGAATAGCGGCGCGAACACCGCACCCTTTTCCTCGCGCGGCTCCTGATCCGGCAGAATACCGGCGGTTTCGCCGCGCTCCAGCGCCCCGAGCAGAACCCGAATGCCACGTGCGGTGATCGGCGCCAGGGTTGCGCCGCCACGTCGTCGAGCCTCGACGATCAGGTCATCGAGCAAGCGCTGCGGCTTGTAGAAGATCGCCGTCGGCCCGCAGGTCGAGAGGTAGAGCCCGGCCAGCTCCCAAGCGCCTAGATGCGGCGACAAGACGATCAGCCCCTGCCCCGGCTCGCGCTCAAGCAGTTCGATGCCGCGCACCTCGCGAATGAGTGACAGCGCCTCCGCCGAAGGCCGCAGCCAAAGCGGCGCCGTCTCGAACAGGGTCTTACCCAACTCACGCAGGCTCCGATTGCGCATCCGCACCAGCTCGACTGCTGGCCGCTGCGGTGCGTAAAGGCCAATGTTGATGAGCGCATTACGGCGCTGACGGTTCGGGATCAGTGCGATGCCCCAGCCCACCGCGGCACCCAGACGATGCAGCACCGGCAACGGCACTCTCGCCAGTGCATGCACCAAGGCACGCGCAGCCCGCTCGCGCCAGCTCAGGGCGCGGGCCGGTGTGGCGGTCAGGGTCGAAGGGGACGCAGCTGCGGGGCGCTTCGCTTGCTGACGGCGTTTCACAGTGGCTTCCAATACGTTTCCAATACCGGGTGGGGACGTAGGTCGTTTATCGTAACCTGACAACCAACGCAGGACAGCAGATCAAGATCAACAACCACCAACCGCTGGAGAACTACTCATGGGCGAACGCCTACCAACCCCTCTCTCGCCTGAGCAAGCACACCGCCTACTCCAAGACGACCCCCAGAGCTTACTCGTTGATATTCGATCAACCATGGAGTTCTTGTTTGTTGGCCATCCAACCGGAGCCGTGCATGTACCCTGGATCGATGAGCCGGATTGGACCGTCAATCCGCAGTTCCTGACCGAGATCCGCAAGCGGCTACTCGGCGGTGCCGTCTGTACCCCGGACGATACCTGTGCCTCGGTGGTCCTGATCTGCCGCAGCGGCAAGCGTTCGCTCGAAGCCGGCAAGGCATTGCTAGAGGCCGGGCTGCCGAACGTGTTTCACGTTGATGAAGGCTTTGAAGGCGAGCTCGACGATCAACATCACCGATCAACCATCGGCGGCTGGCGGTATCACGGTTTGCCTTGGGAGCAGTGTTAACGTGAATCTCACGCGAATCATTGTCCGGGGTGGCGCCACGCCATGTACGTTAGGCGCGCCAAGTCACGCCCCGGCTCAGCCAATGCCAACTCAGGCGTTGACCTGATCCACCGGGAGCAGCGAATCGAGCTGGACCTTGGTGCCCTTGACGGCCGCCGCGCCCAAGGGCCGTTTGGCACGGCGAGCGGAGTCAGCCTCGGTCCCTCGCTCGACGAGATCCTGCAAACTGATGTTGTTGAGGTAGCTGTAGATGCGGTCGCTGAGATCCATCCAGAGGTCATGGGTCAGGCAGGGGCCGTCGCTCTTGCAGTTGTGCGCGCCACCGCAACGCGTGGTGTCGACGTTTTCATCAACCGCGGTGATCACCTCAGCGATGTAGATGGAGCGCGCCTCCCGTGCCAGGTTATAGCCACCGCCCGGGCCACGCACGCTGATCACCAGCCCGCGCTTGCGTAACTTGGCAAACAATTGCTCCAGGTAAGACAGCGAAATGCCCTGCCGCTGCGCGATATCCGCAAGCGCAATCGGTCCTTTGCCCTGATGAATGGCTAGGTCGAGCACGGCCGTCACCGCGTAGCGCCCTTTTGTTGTCAATCTCACCTCAACTTCCCCCGTTGATAGTCTCGTTCACTGGCCTTGCTACCTGACATCCTATGATAGCCGACGAATACCATCAATTTTTCTCGGGCTCTGTACTCAGCTCGGCCGGATCGAGCACGCAGTCGTCGAGATCATTGAGATGCTCGAAATGCCGAGTAATGCCCTGCTCCTCGAGCGCCCGCGACATCGCCTCCATGCGCCGGTCCATGATATGGATGTGATCGAGCATCCGATTCACCGCATTCGCGACCGGGTCTGGCGCATCACGAGTGGCACCGTAGGCATCGAAGCCCATCCGCTTGGCGGTGTCCGCACGCCGACGACTAGCCGCATCGGCGGCATGTTCGATCACACGTCCCGGCACACCGACGACCGTCCCACCGGCCGGCACGGGCTTCACCACCACCGCATTCGAGCCGATACGCGCACCGTCGCCGATTGCGATCGGCCCCAGCACCTTGGCACCAGCGCCCACAACCACATCACGCCCTAGGGTTGGATGGCGCTTGCCCTTCTGCCAGCTCGTGCCACCTAGGGTGACCCCGTGATAGAGGGTGCAATCATCGCCCACCACCGCGGTCTCGCCGATCACGACCCCCATACCATGGTCGATAAAGAAACGTCGACCGAGTTCGGCCCCAGGATGGATCTCGATCCCAGTCAACAGCCGCGCCAGATTCGACAGCATGCGCGCGAGCCATTTGAAACCTCGCAGCCAGAGTGCATGCGAGACGCGGTGCATCATCACCGCATGCAGCCCCGGATAGGTCGTCAGCACCTCGAACGCGTTGCGCGCGGCTGGATCGCGCTCGAACACGCAGGCGATGTCTTCTCGCAGCCGCTTAAACATCAGGCGATCTCCTTAAATCTCAGCGTTCCGGTCCCAGCGTTCCGGTCCCAGCGCCCCGGCCCAGTATTCGCGCACCGATCAGCGGCGAAACCGGTCTGGTCGTTTGCGCCCAGCGGCCGCAGACAGAATGCCGCGCAGGATATTCAGCTCGGTCCGATCCGGGCGGGCGCGGTTGAACAGACGGCGCAACCGCAGGCGCAGGGTGCCCGACTGCGCTGGATCAGCGAATCCAATCTGCGCCAACGTCTGCTCCAGATGCCCATAGAAACCGGCCATCTCATCGGCGGTCGCAAGATCCGCTCTCTCGTCTGTCTCGTCTGTCTCGTCTCTCTCGGCTCGTGACAGCTCGAGAGCCGGATTTCGTCCTGGAGCCCTCGCCGGGATCTGTGCCTCGGCCTGCCATTGCAGCGCCGTGCGCCGAAGCTCATAGGCAAAGACTTGGGCTGCGGCGGCGATATTCAGCGAACTGTAATCCGGATTGGTCGCGATCCGCGTTAGGAAATGGCAATGCGACAGCTCATCGTTGGTCAATCCTGAGCGCTCTCGGCCCAACAACAAGGCCACCTCACCCTGCACTGACTCCTGCAACAACTGCGCTGCGCAGCCGGCCGGGTCCACCTCAGGCCAGGCCAGCGAGCGTGCTCGCGCGCTCGAGCCGATGACCAGGCGACAACCGCTCAGCGCCTCGGTCAGCGAGTCGCAGACCATGGCCTGAGCCAGGAGATCATCAGCACCCGCCGCGCGCGCCAGCGCCTCAGCATCGATCGCCTGCTGCGGTCGCACCAGCACCAGTTGCGTCAGCCCCATGGTCTTCATCGCCCGCGCAACCGCGCCCATGTTGGCGCTGAGACTGGGCTCGACGAGCACGAATCGAACGCGGCTCAGCCGCATCTTGCTCGGACGTTCCTCGCTCAGGCCAGCCTCGGGCAATCCACTCTCGCTCAGCCCAGTCTGGTGCAGGCCGCTCTCGCTCAGGCCAGACTCGGGCAGGCCACTCTCGCTCCGCGCAACCTCGTTCAGTCTAGCCTCGCTCAGGCCCATCTCGCTGTTCAGCGCGGCCGACTCCGGGATCGGACGATCAGTCGCTGGCCGCGGCACCAAAGCGGTCTCAGCCATGGGATCTTGGGGTATATTCTGCTCGTTTGCGTCCATCACATCAGTTCTTCAGACTTTTCTTAACTTGTCAATCTACTATCCATGACGCAGATGCATTATCGTTAGCGCCATGGATGCCATGTTAAATATTGCCGTACGTGCCGCCCGTCAGGCTGGACGCATCGCCGTGCGCTCTTATGAGCGCGGCGTCGACCTCCGGGTGAACGAAAAAGGCCGCAACGATTACGTCAGCGAGGTCGACCGCGCCTGCGAGGCGGCCATCATCAACGAGCTGCGCGGCAAATTCCCGAACCACGCCATCCTCGCGGAGGAGAGCGGCAGCAGCAAGGGCCGCGACGGCGGCGACGAGTTCCAGTGGATCATCGATCCGCTCGACGGTACCACCAATTACCTGCATGGCTTCCCGCAATGGTCGATCTCGATCGGCCTGCGCTATCGCGGGCTAATGGATCAGGCCGTGGTCTACGATCCGCTGCGCGAAGAGCTGTTCACCGCCAGCCGCGGCAGCGGCGCCATGCTCAATGACCGGCGCATCCGCGTCAGTGATCGGCGCGGGCTGACCGGCGCCCTGATCGGAACCGGCATCCCGTTTCGCGATCAGTCGCATCTCACCACCTACCTGAGCATGATGGCGGCCATGATCCGCGATACCGCCGGCATCCGTCGCCCAGGCTCGGCGGCGCTCGACTTCGCCTATGTCGCGGCTGGCCGGCTCGATGGCTTCTGGGAGCTTGGGCTCTCGCCCTGGGACTTCGCGGCCGGGGCGCTGCTAGTCGCCGAGGCTGGCGGCACGGTCACCGACCTCGCCGGCGGCGACCGGTTCTTCGAGACCTGCAACCTCGTCGCCGGCGGTCTCAAGGTGCACCAGGCCATGATCGAGCGCCTCAAGCCCTTCCGCAGCGCCGAGCTGGCCGCCTAGGCGATTACTGCGGACGCCTGTGCGCCGACCGACGGCCTCGATGACCCTGAATCTCAGGCGATTCATCTTCCGGGGCGGCAACGCGCCATGAGCACGCGCCATGATGGGATGGTCCGCCCCGCTGCTCCAACGCACACTGAGCGGGCACAATAAGCATTAGCACTGATCTAATCCGGGCAGTCGGCATTCCATCCGCTATCCTTTGACTGGGGCCGCCTACCGCGGCCCTGATCGACTCGCCGCGCTGGCCAGGTCGATGTCCCGGCGGAGAGGCGAATGATCTGGCAGAACCATAATCAACAATCCATCACGGTCGCCGTCAGCGGCTCCGGCGGCTCCGGCGCGCTGACGGCGGGATTCATCCTCCTCGCCGCAGCCCAACGTTGCGGCCGTTACGGCCTCATGATGCGCTCCGCTGGCCCCCAGGTGCGCGGCGGCGAATCGGTTGCAATCCTCCGCGTCGGCCCGAGCACGGTTACCAACATCGGCGATCGAGTCGACCTGCTCGCCGCGCTCGATTGGCGCAACATCGAGCGATTTCAGGACGAACTCGCGCTTGACGCCAACAGCCTGATCCTCCACGACAACGAAGCCGGCGCGGTTCCGAGCGGGATTGCGGCCAGCGGCGCCGAGCAACGCCCCATCGATTTCGGCCGCCGTGCCGCCGAGCACAACGGCGGTCGTGCAAACATGATCGCGGTTGGGGTCTTAGGCGGCGAGATGGGACTGCCCTTACAGGCCCTCCTAGACGCCACCGACGCCGTGCTCGGCAAAAAGGCGCCGGCCGCCGTCGACGCCGCCAAGGCCTGCATCGCAACGGCCCATCGTGGCACGGCGGGGAAAACCGAGAGCGAGCCGAGCACAGCACCGGCAGCCGCTCAACGGTGGCGGCTCAGCGGCAACGCGGCAGCGGGCCTTGGCGCGCTTCGCGCCGAGGTCGGCTTCGTCGCCGCTTACCCGATCACCCCAGCAAGCGAGATGCTGGAATGGCTGGCACCTCGACTCGAGCGCGCCGGCGGCACATTGCTACAGGCCGAAGACGAACTCGCCGCGGTCAACATGCTGATCGGCGCAAGCTTTGGCGGGGTGCCCGCCGTGACCGCCACCTCGGGTCCCGGCCTCAGCCTGATGACCGAAGGGATTGGTTTGGCCGTCGCTAGCGAGACACCGATCCTGGTCGTCAACGTCGCCCGCGGTGGACCCAGCACCGGACTGCCTACCAAATCCGAGCAGGCGGACCTGAATCAGGCCCTGTACGGTCTGCACGGCGATGCGCCGCATCTCGTGCTCGCGCCGCTCGACGTCGGCGACTGCGCCTATACCGTCGAATGGGGCAGCCGGCTCGCCGAGCGCCTGCAGACCGCGGCCATCCTATTATCGGATCAAGCGCTTGGGCAGACCCATGCGGTCATCGATCCGCCGCCACGCTGCCCCCCGGTGCTTGGGCGCAAGTGGGCCAGTGCGACGTCCACACAAGCGCAAACCGATCGGCTAACCGATCGGCGACCCAATCTGCAACCCGATCTGCAACCCGATAGCACGACGCCGACCAACGCCTTCGCACGCTACGCACCCAGCGCCGATGGCATTTCACCCATGCCGTCACCCGGAACCCCCGGCTTTGAGTACACCGCTGACGGACTTGCGCACAACGCGCAGGGTACGCCGTCAAGTAGCGCCAGCGATCATCGCGAACAGCTCAGCAAGCTCATGCACAAGCTAACCGCGCATGACTATGGCGACGCCTGGGCGCGAATCGATCGCGGCAACCTTGCCGATGAACCGGCCGACACCGCCATCAGTCTGCTGACCTGGGGCTCGAGCTGGGGCGCGGTCCAGGAGGCGACGACCAGGTTGCGCGAGCAAGGCCTGCAGGTACAAAGCATCGGGCTGCGATTGCTCGCCCCGCTGCAGCACGACCAGTTGAGCCTCGCGATCGCCGGCACCCAAGTCCTCGTCGTCGAGATCAACGCCACCGGCCAGCTGTTCCGCTATCTCAACGCCGAGCGCGTGCTGCCGCCCAGCGCCCGCGCATTCGCGAGACCGGGGCCGCTTCCGCTGCGCCCTGCTGAGGTCATCGCTCAGCTGCAACGGCTACAACCCGATGCCGACAAAAACCACGCGGGCGGTGGCGATGAGCATGCCGGCGAGTCGCTCCAGGCTGCGGATGTTGGAGGAGGATACTGATGGCCCCGGCAATGATCCCCAGCCTGCGCGCGCGCGACTACCTCTCCGATGTCAAGCCGATCTGGTGTCCGGGATGCGGCCATTTCGGCGTGCTCTCGGCGTTGACCAAGGCGCTTGCCTATCTCGAGCGCCCCAAGCATGAGATCGCGGTGATCTCCGGCATCGGCTGCTCATCGCGCGTGCCCGCCTATCTCGACTGCTACGGTTTCCACGGCCTGCATGGGCGCGCGCTGCCATTGGCGACCGGGCTCAAGGCCGCCCGACCCGACCTGACCGTGATCGCCACCGGTGGCGATGGCGATGGCTTCTCGATCGGCGGCAATCATTTTCTGCACGCCTGCCGACGCGATATCGACCTCTGCTACATCGTCATGGACAATGCCGTCTATGGCATGACCAAGGGGCAGGCCTCCCCGACCACCCCTCCAGACTGGACCCAGAGCGCGCTGACACCCCACGGCACCGGCATCCCAGCCTTTCGACCAGCGGCCATCGCGCTGGCGTCCGGAGCCAGCTTTATTGCGCGCGGCTTCAGCGGCGATCCGCACGGGCTGAGCGAGCTCATCACGCGCGCGATCCTTCACCCTGGCTTCGCCTTCGTCCATGTACTGAGCCCCTGCCGCACCTACCGGCCTGATGACCAGTCGAGCTGGAAGCAGGCCGTGCACCCCTTTGGTGAGCACATCCTGTCCGCCGCAGAGGCTGTCGCGGAGACCGCTGTCGACACCAAGCCAGGGGCCACTCCCGCTCTCCATGTTCAGGATGACGGCCTTGGCCTCGGCATCCTCCACGAGGTTGCCCGCGGCCCGGCCTCGACAAGCTCGACGGCGGGCACCAGCCCAGATCGCCAGGCTGCCCTCGATGCAATCGAAGCGGAGTTGGAGGCCTAAACCTGATGAATGACCCCTCGAACGCACCCCGAGACATCGGCGCCATCAGCGCGGCCGAGGCGCTAGCGCACGCCTTGGAGCTGACCCACGATTCAGCCTCCCGCTATGCCCAGCTCCAGGCCTGCCTCGAAGCGCACCACAACCAGACCGCGGCCGATCTGTTGGGCCGCGTGGTCGAGCTGACGCTCGCCACGGCAAGCTCGATGCCGGGTCTCACAGCGCCCGAGCAGCTCCCGCGCATCGCACCTTGGGAGCTGGTCTGGCGCTGCCCTGACCTGCTCGCGATGCGTCTCGGCGACAGCGCGCCAACCGCCTGCAATCATCAGATCGATGGGGCCGAGCTGCTGCGACTGGTCCTCAGGCGTGAGCGCTGCGCGCACGACTGCTATGCAAACGCCTGCGAGCAGGTCGCCTCGCCAGCAACGCAAAAGATGCTGACCGCCATCGCGACGCGACAGCAGGAGCAGATCGCTCGTCTCGAGGCCCTGCTGGCCAGCAGCGAAACCGCAGCGGGCGGAGGCACCCCTGCGCCCGGGGATCTCGACCCACCCAACCGGCCCGAGTGATCCCCTTCGACCTATTGTCAAACGCGCGCGCTGTCACCAACAACTCACTTCAAACCGTCAACTAACAGGCGCTAATCAAGCACCCAATGAGCATCATTGTCGTCGTCGGCAACAAGGGCGGGACCGGAAAGACAACGCTGGCGCTGAACCTGGCCGCTGGTCTATTACCTGGTGGCCCTGTCGTGGTGATCGATGCCGATCCGCAGCAGTCCGCCTATCAATGGCGCCTGGTCGGCGGCGATCGACCGGGGCTGCCGGCGGTCGTCGCCGCTGCGCATGGGCTCGAGCAAACCATCACAGCCCTGCGCGAGACCCATCGCCATGTGATTGTCGACTGCCCGCCGTCGATCAAGGCGCCACAAACCGAGGCCGCGCTGCGACTTGCCGAGCACGCCCTGATCCCGGTCCAGCCGTCGCCGATGGACCTCTGGGCAACCACCCATATCGCCCGCACCCTCGAGCGTGTGCGGCCGGAAAACCCGAGCTTGCGGGCGATGATCGTGATGAGCCAGATCGAGCCGCGCACGACGCTTTCGCGGCTGATGCCGGAGGCCGCCGCGGAGCTGGACCTGCCGGTCGCAAGCACAGCGTTGCGCCGGCGCTCCATCCATCGCCACTGCGTACTCGAAGGGCGAACCGTCTTCCAAGCCGGTCGGCGCGGGTCCGAGGCCGCTGCCGAGATCCAATCCTTGATTGCTGAGATCTTTGCTGATGACTGACAAGACCCGCACCGAGCGTCGCTTGCTCGCCTCCATCCGCCAGGTCAAAACCGGCGACGAGACGGCCCACAACGGCATCCCTGACAGCACAGCTGAGCAAGCCACCGTTGCCGCGAAGCCGGCGGCCCGAGCCAAGCCTAAAACAGCCACAAGCAAGGCATCGCCCACGTCGGTGCCGGCAGCGGCATCGGCATCCAGACCAGCCAAGCCTGCGGCTTCAAAACCGCGTCCGTCGGTGCCGGCATCACGAGCCAAGCCGCGGCCAACCGAGCCTGAGTCGACCATTCGCCAGGACGGTTATCAGAGCTCAAGGAGGGTCTGGCCAGACTAACCGCACCGCGACCCCGGGAAAACCCGAATAAGGGACTTCCCTTATTCGGGATTTCCCGTACAATGCCGTCATCGATTCGCAACAGGTGCCCGAGGCTCAGCGCCCTCGCACCCTCAGACCAGCGGTTTAACGATGACGAACACACGCAAATTCCTCTTCATCGGGCTTTTTTTGCTCACCGGCGTTACCAGCCCACTGATGGCCGCTCAACCAGGCCAGGTCATGACCGGCGTTGCCTCCTATTACCACGACAGCCTGCACGGCAATAAGACCGCCAGCGGCAAGATCTACAACAAGAACAAGCTCAGTGCAGCCCATAAGACGCTGCCGCTCGGCACACGTGTACGCGTGACCGAACCTAAATCGGGGCGTAGCGTCGTCCTCGAGGTCAACGATCGGGGCCCGTTCGTCAAGGGCCGCATCATCGACCTCTCGCGTCGCGCTGCCACCGAACTCGGCATGCTCAAGAAGGGCCTTGCCAAGGTCAAGGTCGAGATCGTCAGCGTCCCCGGCCGAAGCGGCGCCTAACGCTCATGGCGCCTATCGCTCATGGCGCGACGCCACCTGGAACATGAATCGCGTGAGATTCACGGTAAGCTTCTCGCAAGCGTTGCGCTTTTCTATCGCATTGAACCTGCCTCCTGATCCATAGTCTTCCCTTGTGCGTGGTTGGATACTGGCCATCTCGGCCAGATCTAGTCACCGCGAAACTTTGGATCTTCTTCGGAGACTACCTCGATGCTTAAGATGACACTCTACTCAGCCGCAGCTCTGATCATCGCGGCCCCGGCCCTCTCTGCCGCAGAGACCACATCCGGCGCCAACGACGAAGCCCATGCGCTCATCCAGCAATACGCCTCCAGTCTGCAGGCTGAGCTGGTGAGCGCGATCAAAGCAGGCGGACCAACCAACGCCATCGCGGTCTGCCAGGAAAAGGCGCCCGCGATCGAGGCCAGCCTCTCTGAGTCCTCAGACTGGCAGATCGGCCGAACCAGCCTCAAGACCCGGAACGCCAGCAACAAGCCAGACGCGTGGGAGAAACGGGCACTTGAACAGTTCGAGGCTCGCAAGGCAGCCGGCCAACCGGTCAAAGGGATGAGCTATGCCGAAGTCGTCGAAACCGATGGCCAGAAGGCCTACCGATATATGATGGCGATCCCAACCCAAGAGGTCTGCCTGGCCTGTCACGGCAGCGATCTCGATCCTGAGCTAGCTTCCACGATCGACGCCGCCTATCCAGAGGATCAGGCGCGTGGCTATTCAGCTGGAGATATTCGCGGCGCCTTCACCCTCACCAAGCCGCTGTAGTGAGCATGCAACCCAGCCTCAAACGGCTTGAGGTCAGCAAACCTGTCCAGTTGAGTTGACCTGCTGCAGCAGGGGCACAATTGTTCAGTCGATGACCGAGACACGCTATCAGCTCATCTTCTCAGGCCGCCTGCAGGCTGGCGTCTTACCTGAACAGGCGCAGCAGGCGGTCAAGGAACGCTTCCGGCTCAGCAGTACACAGCTCGATCATCTGTTCAGTGGCCAGCGGATAACGGTCAAGCGCGGCATCGATCAGGCGAACGCTGAGCGTTATCAGCGCGCCTTCGCTGCCGCAGGTGCGCTGATCGATATCGAGCCGGCGCCAGCAGCCTCCCGCACAACGCCAGAGCGCGTGCCGCCACCAGCGCAGCCTAGGCCGCCACCGGCGCAGCCCGAGCCGGCCAGCATGAACACCGTCGCTGAGCCACGCTCGTCCTCCGCAGATCAGGATTTTCGAGAATCCGCTGAGGGCAAAGCAGCTGACCTGAAGACGACAGCCAATACGCCAACCGAGGTCGTCGACAGCACACCCATGCAAGTCCTACCCGCTGGTACCCCCATCGACGACCAAGTGCTGCTGCCCCAGCCACCGCCAGATACCAGCCATCTGCGGCTTGCGCCAAGCGAAGCCACCAGCCTTGAAGACTGCGCGCCACCGCCACCGGCGCCGCCTCAGCTTGATCTCAGTGCCTTGGAGCTGGCTCCGATCGATCCACCCCAACGGCAAGAATGACTCGCGTAAGATAGGGGGCTTAATTGCACCGCTTCTAGAGAGAATCCTGACTCATGGCCGACCACGCTCACATCGTCATCGGCGGCGGAATTAGCGGACTGGCGTCCGCGCACTACTCGCTGCATGCCGGCGTCGATACCCTCCTACTCGAGGCCAGCGAACGTCCCGGTGGCTGCATCCATAGCAGCCACTTCGAGGCCCTCAATGACTTCTGGGTCGAGGCCGGCGGACACACCTGTTTCAACAGCTACGGCAATCTGCTTGGCATCATGGAGCAGATCGACCTGCTCAAACTGACCACAGCAAAGGAAAAAAAGAGTTACAAGCTGTGGTCGAAGGGCAAGCGCAGCGGCATCCTCTCCGCGCTCCACATCTTCGAGCTCATCACAGCGCTACCGGGTCTGTTCCGGGTCAAGAAGGCGGGCAAGACCGTCGCCGAGTATTACGGCAAGGTCCTCGGCCAAAAGAATTACCAAGCGTTATTCAGCCCGGCCTTCCGCTCCGTGGTCTGCCAGGACGCTGATGACTTCCCCGCTGAAGCCCTGTTCCGAAAAAAGCCTCGGCGTAAGGATGTGCTGCGCGCCTTCACCATGCCCAGCGGCCTCGCCGACATCCCAAGCGCGATTGCCACGCAGCCCGGTTTCAACGTCCGCTATGGCGCGCAGGTCCACCGCATCAGCGCGGCCAACCAGGGCGAGGGCATTCGCGTCGAGCTTCAGGACGGCACCCACCTCAGCTGCGAACGGGTCACGCTCGCGGTACCGCCTGATGTGGCGCGAACGCTGCTCAGCGAGGCCGTACCAGAGGCAGCCAAGGCCATCGCAGGCGTCGGCGTCGCCGAGATCGACACCCTGGTGCTGGTCTTTGAACGCTCGAAACTCAAGGTCGAGGAGATCGCCGGACTGATTAGCGTCGATGGTGCCTTCCTCTCCGCGGTCTCGCGCGACTTCCTACCCGACGATCGCTACCGCGGGTTCGCCTTTCACTTCCCCGGCGGCCAGCTCAGCGAGACCGAGCGCGAGCAAGCCGCCTGCCGGGCCATTGATGCAAGCGTCGACGACATCGTCGCCAAGGCTCAGGTCCACAACCGCCTACCGGCCCTCCGCCGCGACCACATGGAGCGGATTCAGGCGCTTGATTCAGCACTCGCCAGCGGACAGATCGCCGTCACCGGCAACTGGTTCCTCGGCGTCTCGATCGAGGACTGCGTCACCCGCAGCCGCAGCGAGCACGAACGGCTGTTCGGCGCCGTGCCGACGGCTCCAGTCGCTCAGTAGTCGCTCAGTAGTCGCTCAGTAGCCGCTCAGTAGCCGCTGCTGCGGCCGCAGCAACAGAGCGTGACCATCAAAGGCGGTTCATCCTAGAAACGGCAGTTGACCGCCTCGTCACAGGTATCCGTGTCTGAACACATCAGCACTCTGAGCAGGTCGCAAGCTGACCTTCTAGTGCGGAGCATAGGCTAGAGGCCGTTCAACTGGCGTTTCTAGGCTCATCCCGAGGTGCCGATGCCGGGTGGCGGCACGGCGTAAACGTGAGTATCAAACCGACATGCTAGCGAGCAGCCTCATCATCGCCTGCGAC
The DNA here is from genome assembly GCF_016583905.1 of Lamprobacter modestohalophilus. Taxonomy (GTDB): domain Bacteria; phylum Pseudomonadota; class Gammaproteobacteria; order Chromatiales; family Chromatiaceae; genus Lamprobacter; species Lamprobacter modestohalophilus. The sequence continues at coordinate 29,834 of NZ_NRRY01000042.1, forward strand.
TATCCTCAGGCGGCAGCGATCAACGGCCCGCTGGAGCGCGCCTTCACCGAACTGAGCGACAGCGACTTCGAGCGCCGCTCGCATTTCATCGGCGGCCGTTTCGAGAACCTCTACCTCAAGGCCGAGCGCCTGCCCGGCCTATCGGATCTGCTCCGCTTCGGGCTCGAGCAAGCACGCGTCTTCTTGAGCAGCGGCCGCACCGATTGGCTCGACGAGCCAATCACGGCCGACCAGCCCCTCCGCGTTGGCTTCTGGGTCAATGCGATGCAGCCGGGCCAGAGCACCAGCCGCCACAGTCACGAAGAGCATGACGAGCTGTTATCCGGGGTCTATTACGTCAGCGCCCCGCTAGACTCAGGCGACATCCTCTTCCACGACGCCCCCTTCGAGACCCGCGTGCGGCCGCGACCTGGCCTCATGCTGCTGTTCGCACCCGCGCTAGAGCACTCCGTCGAGATCAACCGCAGCACTCACCAGCGACTCTCGATCGCCTTCAATATTGGCCCAATGCCCTAGTTTTGCTTGGGGTTGAAACTCAGTGTCCAGATTCTCGCGCAGGTCCATCGGCAGGTCGCTCAGCGCGCCGGCCAGATGCGCCTTGGGCGCTATGTCCAGTTCCTCGCGCAGATTGCAGAACAGGGGTGCGGGAGGAGGAGAATTGGCGACATCGAAATCCGCCAACCGCCGCTCGCCGGGCCATTCGCACCGCAGGAGTCCGTAGCCATCCTCGGTCCGCGATCGGGGTATCGGTCTCCGTGGCCGAACCCGAATGCTATCGCCTTCCAGCTCGAAATCGCGCTTGCTGCCCCCCACCAGCTCGGCAAACTGTTTCAGGGCATAGCCGTCGCCGGACGTTGTTCTTTTCTTGTTGTTCCTCATTAGGGCTCGATCTGGATCAGGCGCTCCATCTCGGCGATCTGTATCCGTCGCCCATCGAGGGTGACAAAGCTGCGCTGCGAGATCTCGCTGCGTTGCGCTTCATAGCGTTCAACCTGGCCGCTGTAGACATTCACCACCTGCAGCTGAACGATCTCGCGCGCATGCTGCCAATCCTGAAACAGGTAGAGTGCCGTGCCAACCAACATCAGGACCACCACCCCGTAGGCGGCGAGCTTGACGGCGCCCCGCGGCATCAGCGGCCCCAAGGCGGCTGAGCGTTGGGGAGACCGGGCACTCGGCTCAGCGCTGGACTCGGCACCGGGGCGCAGGCGCTCATCCTCATCAGCCCGCCAGCGGTTGCGGACGACTAGCCAGGCCACCAGAATGACGGTGGCGGTGAATAGGAGCTTGGTCAACATGATCCGATTACGCTATCACGAGCACCAACGGGGAGTCATGGCAAAGATGGAGCGGTATCGGCTTGACAGCCTATTCCCTGCACAGCGAACAACAACGCCTTGTCCGATCTCGGGGGCGCGGCTTAACATCCGCTGTTCGGTCGTTCCAGCTGAGTCCGCCATCCACCAGCCTATGTCGTTGCCTCGGTCATCGCCTCGGTCATTGTTGCGCGCCTTGGTCATCGCGCTCGCCCTCATCGGCCTGTTGACGGGTTGCGACGAGCCGCCGCAGCCGACGGTCAATCTGTACCGAGCAGTGCATTCCGGTGACCTAGATCAGATCAAGCGGCATCTGTTCTGGAAGACAGACATCAATCAGCCCGGCCCCGATGGCGATCATCCCCTGCATGTCGCCGTCAGCCAGGGTCGCGTCGTCATTGCGCGTGAGTTGCTCAGCCATGGCGCACGCATCGATGCCCGCGATGCGCTCGGCCGCACGCCGCTGCATGTCGCACTGGCCAACGGCAAGATCCAGGCAGCCCAGCTGCTGTTGGAGCGGGGTGCTGACGATGACCTGCAAGCCTTGCTGCTGGACCTGGCCAACGCGCAGGCCCTCGACCGCGATAGCATCGAGCTGCTGTCGGCCCGTGGCGTCGATCTCAATGCCGCCAACTCCAAGGGCCAGACACCGCTGCATCTTGCCGTCGCGGCTGCTAATCTGAAGCTCGCCAAGCAGCTGATCAGCGCAGGCGCCAAGGTCAACCTGGCCGACAACAGCGGCAAGACCGCCCTCGAAATCGCCGAGGAGCAAGGCGAGCCGACCCTGGTCACCCTGCTCGAACAGTATGGGGCTGAGCGCTGATGCTGAGATGCCAACCTGTCGTCAAGCGCAGATTGGGGCAGATGCTGCAGCGCAGCCTGGCGCCAAGCAAAGCGCATCCGCCATCGCCGCGATGATCGGCGTGATGATCGACATAGCCATCAACGATCAGGCACAGCAGTGTTGCGATACCCCGCGCACTGACCACACTCGATAACCAGAGAACCAACGACAAGGAGCCCAGCATGGCCGAAAAGGTGGAAGATCTGACCGTGACCTACACCGAGGGAGACCTCGAGACGGTCAAGGAGCTTGATAAGGTCATCCTGTCCAAGGGCAGTTGGGCCACAGTGCTCTTTCGCTACCAAGACTGGGATCGGGCCAAGGAGATCTACGGACCCGAGCGTTACACCATCCGACGCTACCAGAAGCGCGGTGGCGAGTACCGGCAGCAGTCAAAGTTCAATATCTCCAGCCGAGCCCAGGCGCAAGCACTGGTCGACGCGCTGCAGGGCTGGCTGGCTGACGAGCCCAGCTGAGTCTGATGGCGAACCGCGCTGAGACGCTGCTCACCCCCACTGCGCCTGACGCGCATGGCGCGGCGCCACCCTGGAAAATGAATCGCGTGAGATTCACGTTAAACCGAGAAGGTTCCTGAATGATCGATCTCGCCAATAAGGTCGCCCTGATCACTGGCGCCAGCCGCGGCCTCGGCGCTGGCCTCGCCGAACGCTTCATCGAGCACGGCCTGCGGGTCGCGGTCTGCGCCCGCACCCAGCCCAAGATCGAGGGTGACAGCGCCAAGATCCTCAGCGTCGCCGCTGATGTCACCGACGCCGAGGCCATGCAACAACTCTGTGATACGGCCGTCGACCGCTTTGGTCGCATTGATCTCTGGATCAACAATGCTGGGCTGCTGGCGCCCATCGGCCCACTGCGTGATAACGACCCTGCCGAATTCGCCCGCCACATCCAGGTCAATGTGGTCGGCGTGTTCAATGGCAGCCGCGCCTTCATTCGCCATCTGCGCCAGCGCGGCGGCGATGGGGTACTGCTAAACATCAGCTCAGGCGCGGCCCGCAATGCCTATGCTGGCTGGTCCGCCTACTGCGCCGGCAAGGCTGCGGTGGACCGGATGAGCGAGTCGATCGCGCTCGAAGAGTCTGATACTGGACTGCGGGTGCATGCGGTGGCGCCCGGCATTATCGACACCGACATGCAGGCGATGATCCGCAACTGCTCGCCGGAGCAGTTTCCTCGCGTGCAAAAGTTTCTCGACCTCAAGGCCAACGAGGGCTTTAGCTCACCCGCCTTCATCGCCGATCGGCTGCTGGATCTCGCCTTTGATCCCAGCGCAGCCGAAGCGGCCGTCGCCATCAGCCTGCCGCTCGAGAAGGCCTAACCTGCGGCTGGCTCATCCAGTATGCACTGGGCTTATCCAGCATGAGCCGGTTCGCCTAGGGCCGCTCCTTCTTAGCCTAGGTATCGGTGGGCGATCATAAACGCCCTGCTGTCAGAGACTCGAGGATGACGACGATGTCGATCTGGTCACGCTTATCGAATTTTTTCCGGCCGCTAGCGCTGGTGATACTGCTCTTTGCAGCCCTGTTTTTCATCTACTTTGCACTCTCACCGACCATCGAGCTGCTGCCCGGCGGGATGGATCTGCTTGTCGGACTCCTGTTCGCTCTCTTCATCCTCATCTTGCTCATCAGCCTCAGCAGTCAACACCGGCGGCGCTGAGTCCCCAGAAACGCGCACAAGCCAGACCAGAGCAGATCAGGCAAGGCAAGGCGCAAGGCAAGGCAAGACGCAGGGCAAGGCGCAGGGCAAGGACAGGCAAGGCAAGACGCAAGGCAAGGGCAGGCAAGGCAAGGCAAGGCAACAAGGCCAAGCAGCGGACATAAAAAAGGGCCCGCCGAATCGCTTCGGTCGAGCCCTCGAGGCGCGACGATCGGCCGGCATAAGCCGGCCCGACCGTCTTGATCAGGAAACGACTACTGTGGCCGGTGCTTCAGCGCCGCCTGTGCCGCTGCCAGTCGCGCGACAGGAACCCGCGGACCCGAGCAGCTGACATAGTCGAGTCCCGCCTGGTCGCAGAACGCGATCGACGCCGGATGGCCACCATGCTCACCGCAGATGCCAACATGCAGATCGGCGCGCACACCGCGGCCCCAATCCACGGCCAACTGCATCAGCTTGCCAACGCCCCTCTCGTCGAGCACCTCGAACGGGTTGTCTTGCAAGACGTTCGACTGGTTGTAGAGCGGCAGGAACTTGTTCTCGGCATCCTCGCGTGAGAACGAGAACACAGCCTGGGTCAGGTCATTGGTACCGAAGGAGAAGAACTCGGCCTCGGCGGCCAAGGACTCGGCGCGCATGCAGGCGCGCACCACCTCGATCATGGTGCCGAACTTGAACTTGACCGGCTGGCCATGCTTGGCCTGCACCTCGGCATGGGCCTCATCGACATAGACCTTGACGCGCTTGAGCTCCTGCACGGTACAGACCTGCGGCACCTTGATCTGCGGCTGGATCTCGATGCCCGCTTGCGCGCACTCGGCCGCCGCTTCCAGGATCGCGCGCACCTGCATCTTGTAGATCTCCGGGAAGGAGATACCGAGACGCACGCCGCGATGCCCGAGCATCGGGTTGGTCTCGTGCAGCGCGCGGACCTTGCGCAGCATCGCTTCCTTCTTCGCGATCGCCTCCTCGACCATCATCGGGTCCATCACCCGACGCACCGCATCGAACTCGTCGCGTGCCTTATCGGGCGTATGCAGCAGGCCCATCGAGCCGGCCAAGGCGGTCATACCACGGGTCGCGCCAGCCAGTGCCCGCAGATCGGCCAGATCTTGCTCCAGCTGATGCTCATCAGGCAGGAACTCATGGATCGGCGGATCGAGCAGACGAATAGTCACCGGATTCGGCGCCATGACCTCGAACAGCTCGCGGAAGTCCTGCCGCTGCAGTGGCAGCAACGCCTCGAGCGCCTCATCGCGCTTTTCTGGGGTCTCCGCGACGATCATCTCGATCACCAACGGCAGACGATCGGTGGCGTTGAACATGCGCTCGGTGCGCGCCAGACCGATGCCGACCGCGCCATACTTGCGCGCGTTGCGAGCATCCTCTGGCGTATCGGCGTTGGCCATCACTTTCAGCCGCGCGACCTCATCGGCCCATTGCAGCAGGGTCGAGAGCTCGGGCGTGAAGTCCGGCTCGACAGTTGCAATCTCGCCCAGATAGACACGCCCCGAGGAGCCGTCGATGGTGATGGTGTCACCCTCCTTGAAGCTGGTCGCACCAACGATGGCCACACGCCGCGAGACATCGACGCTGATGCCCTCGGCACCGGCGACACAGGGCTTACCCATGCCGCGCGCCACCACCGCCGCGTGCGAGGTCTTACCACCGCGCGCGGTCAGGATGCCCTCGGAGGCAAAGAAGCCGTGGATATCCTCAGGCTTGGTCTCCTCACGCACCAGGATCACCTTCTGGCCGAGATCATGACCAAGCTGATGGGCACGATCGGCATCGAACACCGCGATACCAGCCGCGGCACCGGGCGAGGCCGGCAGCCCCTGAGCGACCGGCTCCACCTTCGAGCTCGGGTCCAGGCGCGGGAACAACATCTGCTCGAGGCTGATCGGATCGATGCGCTGCAAGGCTTGCTCCTTACTGATCAACCCCTCTTGCTCCATCTCCACCGAGGTGCGCACCATGCCGTGCGCGTTCATCTTGCCGTTGCGCGTCTGCAGGCAATAGAGCACACCGCGCTCGATGGTGAATTCGAAGTCTTGCACCTCGCGGTAATGCGTCTCAAGCTTGGCGCGCAGCTCGGCCAGTTCTTCGGCCATCTGCGGCATCTCGACCGTCAGCCGATCGAGCGGCTTCGGGGTGCGGATACCGGCGACCACGTCCTCGCCCTGGGCGTTGATCAGATACTCGCCGTAGAGCTTGTTCTCGCCGGTGCCTGGGTTACGGGTGAAGCCAACGCCGGTGGCGGAATCGTTACCGCGGTTACCGAACACCATGGTGCAGATGTTCACCGCGGTGCCGTTGGCCATCTCCGGCGTGATGTGGAATTGCTTGCGGTAGTCGACGGCACGCCGCCCCATCCAACTGTTGAAGACCGCCTTCACGGCAATCTCGAGCTGGATCATCGGGTCCGCCGGGAACGGCTTGCCGGTGTGCTCTTCGACCACCTTCAGGAAGCGCTCGCTCATCTCCTTGAGATCAGCGGCGGAGAGGTCGACGTCTTGCTTGGCGTGGGCAGCCTCTTTGACCGCGTTGAACTCCTTGTCGAAGGCCTCGTCGGAGACCCCTAGCGCGACCTTGCCGAACAGCTGGATGAAGCGGCGATAGGAGTCGTAGCCGAAGCGGTCGTCGCCGGTCGCCTTGATCTCGCCCTGCAGCGTCTCTTCGTTCAGCCCCAGGTTGAGGATGGTGTCCATCATGCCCGGCATCGACATCGCCGACCCAGAGCGCACCGAGACCAGCAACGGGTTTTCCGGATTGCCAAAGCCCTTGCCGGTCTTGCGCTCCAACGCCGCCATCTGATCGCGCACCTGGTCCATCACACCGGCCGGCAGCTGCCGATCGGGCGTCTCCAGATACGCGAGACAGGCGTCGGTGGTGATCACAAAGCCCGGCGGTACATTCAGGCCGATCTGCGTCATCTCGCACAGATTCGCGCCCTTGCCGCCGAGCAGCTTCTTGTTCTTGCCATCGCCTTCATCAAAGGCGAACACCCACTTGGTCGTCTCGGTCATGTTTTCAGTCCTCGGGTTAGGGATAGAGGTAGGGTCAGGGTGATCAATGCTGTGTATTTGAACGAGCACAGCTGCAGTTGGGAAGTGTCCGAAATCAATTGGTCACAGAGTAACATGCCATATTCTGATATTGACTGACATAAGGGAGTCAGACACCATTGAAAAAATAGGTTTACTCTGCCCCTTTTGGTAGAAGTCTCCTATCCTGAACCCTTCACCCTTGATCGCCATCGCCATCGCCGACTTCCTATGGCCATTCGCCCTGACTTCCACACAGGCTGAGCCGATCAATCCTGATATTTTTAGCGCGTTTTATCAGCCAACCAGGTGGAACGGCTATCACAGCGCAAACCCCGACTAGGGGCGTCGAGCCGTTTATACTGCAGGCCTTCGCTTCAGGCCTGGTAACCCCCTTGTCATGCTACCAGGCCGACAAAGACATCGACACCGCATCAGCGCCACCTCTAGACGCGCAGGATCTCCGCCATGTTGGATAAGACCTACGACCCCAAAACCATTGAAACCCTCTGGTATCAGCGCTGGGAGCAAGCCGGCTGGTTTGCACCAGACCTAGGCGCTGGAGCCGAGTCCGATGTCCGCGGTGGTGGCGGCGAGCGCGGCCAAAACGACACCGCACCGCCGTTCTGCATCATGATCCCGCCGCCCAATGTCACCGGCAGCCTGCACATGGGCCACGGCTTCAATAACGCCATCATGGACGCCCTAGTGCGCTACCACCGCATGCGCGGCGAGCCGACGCTCTGGCAGCCGGGCACCGACCACGCCGGTATCGCCACCCAGATGGTGGTCGAGCGCCAGCTCGAGGCCGAGGGCCAGACGCGTCACGATCTGGGCCGCGAGGCCTTCATCGAGCGCATCTGGGAGTGGAAGGCCGAATCCGGCGGCACCATCACCCAGCAACTGCGCCGGCTCGGCTCATCGCTCGACTGGCAGCACGAGCGTTTCACCATGGACGAAGGCCTCTCCAACGCCGTGCGCGAGGTCTTCGTGCGCTTGTTCGAGGAGGGACTGATCTACCGCGGCAAGCGGCTGGTGAACTGGGACCCGGTGCTGCACACCGCGATCTCGGACCTGGAGGTGATCGCCGAGGAAGAGGCCGGCCATATGTGGGATCTCAAATACCCACTGACCAACGGCACCGGCGCCATGATCGTCTCCACCACCCGCCCGGAGACTCTGCTCGGCGACTGCGCGGTGGCCGTAAACCCTGAAGACGAACGCTACAAACACCTGATCGGCGAGACCGTGGAGCTACCGCTGACTGGCCGGCGCATCCCGATCATCGCCGACGAGCATGCTGACCCCGAGCTCGGTACCGGTTGCGTCAAGATCACCCCAGCGCACGACTTCAACGACCACGCGGTCTGGCTGCGCCATCGCGACGAGACGCCGATCGCCGATCAACCCCATGGCGGCCTGATCAACCTCTTCACCATCGATGCCGCCATCCGCGCCAATACACCTGAGGAAGGCGAGCTGATCCCCAGCGCCTACTGCGGCCTCGACCGCTTCGTTGCGCGCGAGCGCATCCTCGGCGACCTCAAGGCCCAGGGCCTGCTGGTGCAGGTGCGCGATCATCGCCTGCCGGTGCCGCGCGGTGACCGTTCCAACGCCGTGGTCGAGCCCTACCTCACCGATCAGTGGTACGTGCACATCGAGCCGCTCGCCAAGCCCGCCATCGAAGCGGTCGAAAAGGGCCAGATCCGTTTCGTCCCCGACAACTGGAAGAACACCTATTTCGAATGGATGCGCAACATCCAAGATTGGTGCATCAGCCGCCAGCTTTGGTGGGGCCATCGCATCCCGGCCTGGTACGACGACCAAGGCAACATCTACGTCGGGCGCTCCGAAGCCGAAGTCCGCGACAAGCATGGCCTGAGCGCCGACTACCCGCTGCGCCAAGACGAGGATGTGCTCGACACCTGGTTCAGCTCCGCACTCTGGCCCTTTAGTACGCTGGGCTGGCCGCCTGAGGACAACGCCGAGCAGACGCAGGACAACCGGCAGGCGCAGGACAGCCAGCAGGCACAGAACAATCAGCAGAGACAGGACAGCGAGCGCCGGCACGCCGAACAGCTCGATCGCCTTGCCACCTTCTACCCCACCTCCGTGCTCATCACCGGCTTCGACATCATCTTCTTCTGGGTCGCCCGGATGATCATGATGGGGCTCAAATTCATGGACGATGTGCCGTTCCGCGACGTCTACATCCACGGCCTGGTGCGCGATGCCCAGGGCAACAAGATGTCCAAGTCCAAGGGCAACGTGCTTGACCCCATTGATCTGATCGATGGCATCGAGCTCGAGCCCCTGGTCGCTAAACGCACCAAGGGCATGATGCAGCCGCAGCTCGCCGACAAGATTGCCAAGCAGACCCGCAAGGAGTTCCCCGAAGGCATCCCCGCCTTCGGCACCGATGCGCTGCGCTTCACCTTCGCCGCGCTCGCCACCACCGGCCGCGACATCAAGCTCGACCTCGGCCGCGTCGAGGGCTACCGCAACTTCTGCAATAAGCTCTGGAACGCCTCGCGCTATGTCCTGATGAACACCGAGGGGCAAGATTGTGGGGCTGGCCCAGAGATCGCGTTACTCAGCCAAGCCGAGCCGGCTCAGAGCGAAGAGCCCGATGCTGGCCTCGATAGCCGTGGATCGAGCACTGACACGGCAGGCGCTCATACTGCAACGAATCAGGCACTCGGCCAAGATGGCCAACGACAGCCGTTGGAGCTGAGCGCCGCCGACCGATGGATTCGGAGTCGATTGAACCAGACCATCGGCAACGTGCGCGAGGCGCTCGACGCCTACCGTTTCGACCTCGCCGCCCAAGCCATCTACGAGTTCACCTGGAGCGAGTTCTGCGACTGGTACCTCGAGCTTGCGAAGCCGGTCTTAACCAGCGAAACCGCCTCAGACGCGGCCAAGCGCGGCACCCGCTGGACCCTCGTGCAGACGCTGGAAGGACTCTTGCGCCTGACCCACCCCTTCATGCCGTTCATCACCGAAGAGATCTGGCAGAAGGTACGACCACTGGCCAGCCCAGTCGCTGCGACTGCCGATGTGGATACTGGAGCCGCGACCATTATGCTCGCGCCCTACCCGACGACCGACAGCGCCCTTGACGATGCCGAGGCCGAGGCCGAGATCCGCTGGGTGCAGCAGTTCATCCTTGGCGTGCGCCGCATCAAAGGCGAGATGAACATCGCGCCCTCCAAGCAGCTCCCCGTGCTGATCGCCAACGCCCAGGAGCGCGATCTGCAATGGCTCGAACAGGCCCGCCCCTACCTCGACTTCCTCGCCCGCACCGAGTCGGTCCGCCTGCTCAACGACGAAGCAGAAGCGCCCGAGTCAGCCATGGCCCTCGTCGGCGCCATGAAGATCCTGATCCCCATGGCCGGCCTGATCGACAAAGACGCCGAGATCAAACGCCTCGACAAAGAGATCACCAAGCTGCGCGCCGATATCGAGCGCATCGAGACCAAGCTCGCCAACCCAAGCTTCGTCGACAAGGCCCCAGCAGCGGTCGTTCAGAAAGAGCGCGACCGATCTGCCGAGCAACAGGGCGCGCTTGCCAACCTCAGCCAGCAGCGGGAACGGATCGCAGCGTTGTGAGCAACGTTTTCGGGGTAGCCATCGATCAAAAGAGCCATGAACAGAATGGGCTATTCAGGATCTGCTATCGCTCATCCGAGCACCGATCCGCGCTGCGGATCGAAGAGCTCGATCCAGTGCAAAACCGGTCTATCGGCTGCCGCGGCCAGGTGCGTCTGACAGCCAACATTGGCCGTCGCGATCAGCGCTGGCGCGCCCGCCTGCAAGGCATCAAGACGATCGGCCTGCAGCCGCTTCGATAACTCGGCCTGCAGGATCGAATAGGTACCGGCCGAGCCACAGCAGCTATGTGCATCCCGCACCGGAGTTAGCTCGAAACCGACGCCTCTGAGCAGCGCCTCAACCCGGCCCATCAGCCGCTGGCCGTGTTGCAGCGTGCACGGCGGATGGAAGGCAATCCGCCGCGGCACGTCACGCGCGAATGGACTCGGCAGCCGGGCTAGATCCTCAGCGCTGAGCAGCTCGCTCAGATCGCGCGCAAGGGCTGATACACGAGCAGCCTTCTTGGCGTAGGCTGCATCATCGCGGAGATGCCACCCGTAATCCTTAACGACCGCTCCGCAGCCGCTCGCCGTGATCAGAATGGCCCCAGCCGGTGTTTGCTTAGGATCGCTCGGCTCGATCTCCGACCACCAGGCATCGATGTTGCGGCGCATGAAGCGCTTGGCCTCGTCTGGCGCGGCCAGATGCTGGCTGATCGCACCGCAGCAGCCGCCACCGGTAGGCTGAACAACCTCGATACCGAGCGCTGCAAGCACGCGTCTCGCCGCCGAAACCGTTGCCGGCGTCAGCGCTGGCTCGACGCAGTTATCAAGCATCAGCACCCGCCGGGGTGCGAGGCCTACCGGTGTCGCTTCTCTCGCTGCGGCGCCTACCACAGTGCGCGGCCGTCGCGACAACGCAACCGGAACCTTGCTACGCAATCGCTGCGGCAGCAACGGCCTCAGCCATTGCCCAATGCGCAGCAGCGGCACGAACCGGCTCGGATAAGGCAAAACCTTACGCAGGCCCCAGCGCATGAGCCGCTCATGAATGGGTCGCGGCACCATACGCTCAATCCGCTCGCGGCCGATCTCGACCAGCTTGTGATACTCGACCCCCGACGGACAGCTGGTCTCGCAGTTCAGACAGGTCAAGCAGCGATCAAGATGCTGCTGCGTGCTCCGCGTCGGCGTCTCGCCCTCGAGCGCCAGCTTCAGCTGATAGATGCGCCCGCGCGGGCCGTCCAGTTCATCGCCCAGTAACTGATAAGTTGGGCAAGTGGCAGTGCAGAAACCACAGTGCACGCAGCTACGCAGGATGCGATCAGCCTCACGTCCGTCAGAGGTCGCCAGTAGCTCAGGGATCAGTCGGGTCTGCATGCTTGGCTCACTGGTACAGCCGGCCGGGATTGAAGAGGCCGTCTGGATCAAAGGCCTGCTTCAGATTCTGATGTAGCCGCAATGCGACAGGACTCAGCGGCGCGAAAACGCCGTCACTCGGCAGTGGGATGCTTGCCGCCGCGCGGAACAGCGTCGCATGCCCACCGGCCGCTGCGGCTAAGGCCCGAACCGCTTCTGCCGATACGCCATCAGCCCCAACGTCGCCGCCGGTTGCAACACAGGCCCTTGCACTGGAGACAGTTCCGCGTCCGGCTCCGGCTCCGGCTTCCGATTCCGATTCCGATTCCGATTCCGATTCCGATTCCGAGCCAATTCTCGCTCCAGCATCACTGATGGCACCTACAGTACTGGCATGATCAGCATCAACCGCCGTGCCAACCTCGCTGCGCAACCAGCGCAAGGCGCCGCCCCATTCGATCAGGTCAGCGCCCGGAATCGCATCCGCTGCCGTTGCCGGCGGCACCGAGACCCGCCACAACGCTCGCTCACCGACAAAGCAATCCAACTGCTGCTCGCGGATCGCAGTCCAGAAGGCATCGGCCTCTTGATTCGCCATCGGGGTACCGCCGAGGATGCGCTGCGTCTCGCTCAGCGCCTCCTCACTCCCGGCCACCCGCACATACAGCCAACCATTCAGCCAGGCCGTGCCCGTGATCGGCAGCGCCTGCCCAGCCCAGCGCTGCATCAACGCCAGCGCACTCGGCTGATCTTGTTCCTGTACCAGGGTGATTCGCCCTAACGGCCGCGGCATCACCTTGATCGACACCTCCAGCAACACGCCTAACACCCCGAGCGAGCCCACCATCAAGCGCGACAGATCGTAGCCGGCGACGTTCTTCATCACCCGCCCGCCGAAGTCCATCACCTCGCCCTTGCCATTCAGCACCCGAACGCCAAGCACCGCATCGCGGACACTCGCTGCATAGGGCCGCCGCGGCCCTGAAAGCCCCGCCGCCACCATCCCGCCGATCGTCGCCTGATCGCCAAAATGCGGCGGCTCAAACGGAAACTCCTGTCCCTGCTCGGCAAGCAGCGCCTCGACCTCGGCCAGCGGCGTGCCAGCTCGAACGGTGATCGCTAGCTCAGTCGGCTCATAGGCCATGACACCGCGGTGAATCGAGCAATCCAGCTCAGCATCAGCCGACACCGGATTGCCGTAGAAGGCCTTGGTCTTGCCGCCATGAATCGTCAGCGCAGTTCCCGCCGAGCGCGAGGCAGTGACCTGCTCGACGATCGCCTGCTCAGTGTTCGCATCTAATTGTTCAGCCATCGAATTCATGCGCCATGTTTCTGTCAACTCTTCCCATCAATCGAAATCGAGCATTTCAGAGATGCACGTCATCGCTCAGCGCAGGAATGGTCTCAACCGCAACTGAATCCAGCCAGTGACCCATCTGCTGAACTCCTTCAACGACGTCGATCTCTTTCACTGCAGCGCCTCGAACTCAAAACCTTGGCAGCTCGGGAAACTTGAGCTCACCGTGATGGACGTGCATGGCGCCGAATTCCGCGCAGCGATGCAAGGTCGGCACCGCCTTTCCCGGATTCAACAGCCCTTTCGGATCAAAGGCCGCCTTGACCGCGTGCATTTGCGTCAATTCCGCGCTATTGAATTGCACGCACATCTGATTCAGCTTCTCCACGCCCACGCCGTGCTCGCCCGTCACCGTGCCGCCCACCGCCACGCATAACTCAAGGATGGCGCCGCCGAGCTCCTCCGCCTTCTCCAGCTCGCCGGGGTTGTTCGCATCGTAGAGGATCAATGGATGCAGATTGCCATCGCCGGCGTGGAACACATTCGCCACCGCCAGCCCAGATTCAGCCGACAGCTCAGCAATACGGTTCAGCACCGGCCCCAACTGCCGGCGCGGAATGGTGCCATCCATGCAGTAGTAGTCGGGCGAGATCCGGCCGACCGCCGGAAACGCCGCCTTGCGTCCCTTCCAGAATCGCAGGCGCTCGGCATCATCCGCCGCGGTGCGCACATCGGTCGCCCCCGCATCGAGCAACAGCTTGCGCACCCGCATCACATCCACAGAGACCTCGGCGTTGAAGCCATCCAGCTCACAGATCAGGATCGCCGCCGCATCGACCGGATAATCGGCATGGACAAAGGCCTCGGCCGCCCGGATCGCAGGATTGTCCATCATCTCCAAACCGGCCGGGATGATTCCGGCCCCAATGATTTCGGCCACCGCCGCCCCGGCCCGCTCGACGCTATCAAACGACGCCAACAGGGCCTGCGCCCGCTCTGGCTTCGGCAACAGCTTCACCGTCACCTCGACGATGATGCCTAGCATCCCCTCCGAGCCGGTCATCAAGGCCAACAGATCCAGCCCCGGCGAATCCAGCGCCTCGGAGCCCACCTCGAACAGCTCACCCTCAACACTGACCAGCTTCAGCTTGAGAATGTTGTGCACCGTCAACCCATACTTCAGGCAATGCACGCCACCTGAGTTCTCGGCCACATTGCCACCGATCGAACAGGCGATCTGCGATGAAGGGTCCGGCGCGTAATAAAGCCCATGCGAAGCCACCGCCTCGCTAATAGCGAGATTGCGCACACCTGGCTGCACCTTCGCGCTGCGGTTTGCAGGATCGATATCGATGATCCGATTGAATTTCGCCAGCGACAGCAGCACCCCATCGGCGAGCGGCAGCGCACCGCCGGACAACCCAGTGCCCGCGCCACGCGCGACCACTGGCACCTCCAGGCGATGACAGAGACGCATGATCTGCTGTACCTGCTCCACCGTCTCCGGCAGCGCCACCACCAGCGGCCGCTGCTGGAAAGCGCTTAGTCCATCGCACTCGTAAGGCGCTAGCTCGGCCTCGGTCGCGAGCACACTTGCCGCGGGCAACAGCCGACGCAGCTCCGTGATGACCTCAGGTTTCGGGTTTAGCGGGCGTTCGTCAGGGATTCTGGACATGAATGGTCTCGGCGATTCAAGCAGCAGCCCGAGTGGTCAGCGTCTGATACACCTCGGTCAAGGTCTCATCGCCACCCACATTGCCCGGAAAGATCACCACCGGCAGATTTGGGAAACGCGGATGATCCTCGGGGCAGCGCACCACCGAGCAGCCGGCATGCACCTGCCCGAGCACGCGCGCGGTGCGCAATGCCAAGGCCTTACTCAGGGTGTCGTTCGAGGTGATGCCGCCTTTGCTGATCAAAAAGCCGATGTCGGCTGGCAATTGCTGACCAATCCGCACCAGCAGATCCGCGACCTGATCACCAAAGGCCAAGCGCTCTGCCTTGGTCGCAAACTGCCGCTCGCCACGGCTGGTGTAGAGCACCGCGCCGCGGCCTTGCTGCAGTGCCGCTTCAACGGATGCGATCAAGTCGGCCACTAAAGGGTAAGGCCCGTCGGTCTCGTCAAGGTGATCGAGATCGATCTCCAAGCCCACCGCATCGGTCTCCGCCAGCAGATGCTGCAACTGCCGCGTCGACTTGCCGACATGCGAGCCCATCAGCACCACACCCGGCCGGCCACCGCGCACAAAGGTCGCCATCTCGGCCGCCGGCACCGGCTGCGGTGGCAGGGCGGCTAGGGCAGTCAACAGGCTCGCCGCGCTGCGAAACAGAAACCGCTTGCCCTGCCCCGCCGCCGCCACGAGTTGCCGCGCGAAGCCGTCTAGGTCGGACTGCTGCTCGGCATCCACCACGCAGCAGCGATTGCCGTCCAGGTTCATTAAGCGATCCGTTAAATCGCCGCGCACATCGGCGAGCGAGAATCGCTCGACCTCCGCCGCGCTGATCCGTCCGCTGGTCTTCTCCTGCACATAGTCGGGCAAGAATGCAGTGCTGAAGCCGAACACCGAATCGCGCGCAAACTCGGTCTCATGCACCGGCACCGGCTCGCCATCGACGATCAGATAATGGATGCCATCGCGGGTCACGCGCCCACCTTCGAAGAAGGCAGGCACCAGGAAGTGGGCATCGAAGGGGCCGAGCTCTTCGGCGATCACATCGGTTTCGACCGGATAATGACCGCGCAGGGTACTATCCGAACGGCTCAACAGTAGCGGCTGGATCGGCGCTCCGCTCTCGTCCATGCGCGTCAAGGCGGTGCGCAGATTGACGCAGATCTCCCGGGTGATTCGCGCCGCCGACTCGGCATCCATGCCGCGCGTGTTGCTCAGCACAAAGAACAGCGGCGATGCGTCCCGCAGCCCCTCCAGCAGCGTCTCCACATCCCAGCGCGTCAGCAGCAGACAGCCATGCACCGTCTGCGAGCCCGTGGGGTCGTCATCGATCGCAATAATTTTTGTCACAGCGTCCGTCATAGCTAGCCTTGTCAACCTTGTCAGCTTTCGCTGATGTGAAAACCATCCCCGCATTCGTCAAGTCACCCGCAGCCTGTGGGACACTCTGTAAAAACCACACCAGAGGCCCCGTTCCGTTCATCCAATCGCATCGCAGGCCACAGCATGCTAGCGTGATCGTTTTACAGCAAGGCTTCCCGGCAACGCCATGATCCACAGCGAACACCCCAGCGGGCAGCGAGCGATCCCGACGATTGAACTGAAGCGCTACCCCAATCTCCGCCTACTCGCCTGGCAGCTCCATCAAGACTGGATGCCCGAGGACGAGGCATTCTCGCTGTACGAACGAGAATGGCGGCACGTTGATACCGCCAACCTGACCGCCGACGAGCAAGCCCTGATCGAGCACCTCACCGCTTGCTACGGGCAGGGTGTCATGAATGTTTGAACGCCCGCACCATCGCCGCATCCTTCAACTGCTCGAGATGATGGATGATCGCTTCCTGGCCGACGCCGGCTGCTGTTTCGGCGGTGGCACCTGCGCTGCGCTGCTGCTCGACGAATACCGCGAATCAGTCGATATCGACTTCCTCTGCGCCAGCGGCCCAGGTTATCGACAACTGCGCAGCACCGTCACGAATCAATCCCTCGGCGCTCTGTTCAGGACAACTCCTCAGCTTATGCGCGATGTGCGCGCCGATCGCTACGGCATCCGCATATATGGTCCGCCCCGCGATGCAAGAGCCACTTGACTGTTCAGCAGAAGGAAACGTTGCGGCCATATATCCGGCGTCGTGATGAGGTGGCGTGATCGCTCCTCGCGCCCTGATGGAATCCGCGCG
>NZ_NRRY01000043.1 GCF_016583905.1 Lamprobacter modestohalophilus
TGCATGAATTTGCTCGAACGCGAACCCTCCAAGCAACGCATGGTCAAGAAGCGCCGCAAGGCCACGTGGAACGATGACTACCGCGCTAAGGTCGTCTTTGGCTGAGGATTTATACGCGCTCGCCCTGACTGAGCAGCTTGCTCTGGGCGCACCGACCGGCCAAAGCCGGCCGAGTTCGCTCAGTCCTTCTTGGTCCTCAGCCGAGGCCGAGGATGTGGTAGCCGGTGTCGACGTAGAGCACGTCGCCGGTAATCCCAGACGCGAGATCGGAGCAGAGGAAGGCGCCGGCATTCCCGACCTCGTCAATGGTGACGTTGCGCCGCAGCGGCGTACGCTCTTCGACCTGTTTCAACATCGAGCGGAAATCGGCGATGCCGGCTGCGGCCAAGGTGCGAATGGGGCCTGCCGAGACCGCGTTGACCCGCGTGCCCTCAGGCCCGAGCGATGCTGCCAGATAGCGCACGTTGGCCTCTAAGCTGGCCTTCGCGATGCCCATGACATTGTAGTTGGGCACGGCGCGGACGGCGCCGAGGTAGCTCATGGTCAGGATGGCGCCATTGCGCCCCTGCATCAGCGGCCGCCCGGCCTTGGCCAGCGCCGCCAGGCTGTAGGAGCTGATATCGTGTGCTGCAGCGAACCCCTCGCGCGTGACGCAGCCGACGTAATCACCCTCGAGCTGGTCCTTGGGTGCGAACGCGATCGAATGCACGATCCCATCGAGGCCGTCCCAATGCTCGCCGAGCGCGGAGAAACAGTTGTCGATCTGCTCATCGTTGGAGACATCGAGCGGGATCACGAACTCGGCATCGCATTGCGATGCCAGATCCTCGACGCGGCCCTTGAGCTTCTCGCCTTGGTAGGTGAAGGCCAGGGTCGCGCCCTCGCGATGCATGGCCTGGGCGACGCCCCAGGCGATCGAGCGATTACTGGCAACGCCGGTAATCAGGATACGTTTATCGGACAAAAAGCCCATATAGTCTCTCCATGTGGATCGTTTGGATCATGTGATCATGTGTAGGATAGGCGGGCGCCCTTACCGTGAAACAAACGCTTCATCGTCCGGGGTGGCGACGCGCTATGGACGTTAGCCCCCTGCTCAGGCGGCGTTTGAATCCGCCCAGGGTCGAAGCGGCCCTTAACGTTACCGAAACTCAGCCTGCGCGGAAAGCATCTATGTCGCGAGCGTGCTGCTCCTTGCCTCTGCTAGTGGTGGTTCTGCTGTCCCTCAGTGCCTGTGGTCAGCCACCCTGGAACAATCCCTATCCAGAGTCGCAGTCCGGTGAGAATATCCTCTACGGCGCCTTCACCGAGAGGCCTAAGCACCTCGACCCGGTGCGCTCTTACAGCTCGAACGAATATGCCTTCATTGCTCAGGTCTACGAGCCGCCGCTGCAGTACCATTTTCTGAAGCGGCCGTACGAGCTGGTTCCACTCACCGCGGTTGCGCTGCCCGAGGTTCGCTATCTGGACGCGAACGGGTCGCCCTTGCCAAAGGATGCCGATCCTAGCCAGATTGCCATCAGTGAGTACCTGATCGAGATCACACCGGGCATCCGCTATCAGCCCCATCCGGCCTTCGCCAAGGACGAGGCAGGTGCTTATCGCTATCACCAGCTCGACGCCAAGACCGTCGGTCGCATCAATACCCTTGATGATCTCCCCGAGACCGGCACGCGCGAGCTGATCGCCGAAGACTACGTCTACCAGATCAAGCGGCTCGCCACGCCCTGGCTGCATTCACCGATCGCCGGCCTGATGGGTGATCACATCCTTGGATTCAAGGAACTGACCGAGCGTATCGAGGCCGCCGCGCCGGCCCCCGTGGAGGGCGAGCGGTTATTCTTCGATCTGCGCCAGGTTGCGTTCGAGGGCGCCGAGGTCGTGGATCGTTATCGCTATCGAATCCGGCTCGAGGGTCGCTACCCGCAGTTTGCCTACTGGCTGGCCATGCCGTTCTTCGCGCCGATGCCCTGGGAGGCCGAGGCCCTCTACGGCCAGCTCGGGATGAAGCAAAACAACCTCACGCTGGACTGGTATCCGGTCGGCACCGGACCCTTCATGCTCAGTGAGAACAATCCAAATCTGCGCATGGTGCTGACCAGGAACCCAAACTTCCACGGCGAGCAGTATCCCGCGGACGGCATGCCTGAGGACCAGGCGGCTGGGCTGCTTGCCGATGCCGGCAAGCCACTGCCCTTTCTCGACGCCGCCATCTATAGTCTGGAACAGGAAAGCATCCCGTATTGGAACAAGTTTCTCCAGGGCTTCTATGACAGCTCCGGGATTAGCTCTGACGCCTTCGATCAGGCAGTCCAGTTTGATGCGGCGGGCGAGGCTGGCCTTACCGACGACATGCGCGAGAAGGGCATCGAGCTGGTCACCGCGGTTCAAACCTCGATCTGGTACATGGGCTTCAATATGCTCGACCCGCTGCTCGGTGGCGATTCAGAGCGGTCGAGGCTCTTGCGACAAGCCCTCAGCATCGCGGTCGATTTTGGCGAATATGTGTCGATCTTTGCCAATGGCCGCGGTGTCGAGGGTCAGGGGCCGATCCCGCCCGGCATCTTCGGCCATCGTGAAGGCGAGGCGGGTATCAATCCCTATGTCTTCGATTGGCGCGACGGGCGTGCGGTGCGCAAACCCTTGCAAGAGGCGAAGGCACTGCTCGCTGAGGCCGGTTATCCGAACGGGCGTGATCCCGAGACCGGCCGTCCGTTGACCCTCTACTACGAGGCGATGGACGCCGGGCCCGACGGCAAGGCGCGTCTGAACTGGATGCGCAAGCAGTTCGCCAAGCTGGGCATCGAGCTGGTGGTGCGCGCGACCGACTACAACCGCTTTCAGGAGAAGATGCGTGAAGGCACCGGGCAGGTCTTCATGTGGGGTTGGAATGCGGACTACCCGGACCCCGAGAACTTCTTCTTCCTGCTCTACGGGCCGAACCAAAAGGTTGAGGGCGGCGAGAATGCGGCCAACTATCAGAATGCCGAGTTCGATACGCTCTTCGAGCAGATGAAGAACATGGATGATGGTCCCGAGCGACAGGCGGTGATCGACCGCATGACCGAGATCCTGCGCCATGACGCGCCCTGGTCGTTCGGCTTCTTCCCTCAGTCCTTCAGTCTGCATCATCAATGGCTGAAGAATGTGAGCCCAAACTTAATGGCCAATAACACGCTCAAGTATCGACGGCTCGAGCCCAGCATCCGCGAGCAGCTGCGCGAGCGCTGGAATCCGCCGGTGCTCTGGCCGATCGGGGCGCTGGTCGTGATCCTTGTCGTTGGGGCGATCCCGGCCTTGGTCGTGGCGCGTCGGCGTGAGCGGAGTCGTGCGCGATGAGTGCCTATATACTGCGCCGACTGCTTTATGCACTGCCGATCCTCGTCGGCGTTAACCTGATTACCTTCCTCTTGTTCTTCGTCGTCAACTCGCCTGACGACATGGCGCGGATGCAGCTCGGCGATAAGCGGGTGACGCAGGAGGCGATCGATACCTGGAAGGGTGAGCATGGCTATGACAAGCCGCTGCTCTACAACGCAGAGGTTGGCGGACTGCCATCGTTGACGGACACGATCTTTTTCGAGAAATCGCTGAAGCTCTTTGCGTTCAACTTCGGGCAGTCCGACAGCGGTCGCGATATCGGCTACGACATCCGTCAGCGCATGTGGCCGAGTCTGGCGATCGCGATCCCGACCTTGCTGGTAGGGTTGGCAATCAGCATCAGCTATGCATTGATGATCGTGTTCTTCCGTGCCACCTATATCGACTTTGGAAGCGTGGTGCTGCTGGTGGCGATGATGTCGATCTCCGGACTCTTCTATATCATCGGCGGCCAGTTCCTGATCGGTAAGCTGTTCCATCTGGTGCCGATCTCCGGCTACGACCATGGCCTCGAGGCGCTGAAGTTCCTGATCTTGCCGGTGGTGGTAGGCGTCGTCGCCGGTATCGGCAGCAGTACCCGGCTCTATCGCACCTTCTTTCTCGAGGAGATCAACCGTGACTATGTGCGGACTGCGCGAGCCAAGGGGCTGCGCGAGCGTGCGGTGTTGTTCCGCCATGTGCTGCGCAACGCACTGATCCCGATCCTCACCGGTGTGGTCGCCGTGTTGCCGCTGCTGTTCATGGGGGCGCTGATCATCGAATCCTTCTTTGGCGTGCCTGGGCTCGGCAGCTACACCATCGATGCGATCAATCGCCAGGATTTCTCGATCGTGCGCGCGATGGTCTTCCTCGGCTCGGTGCTCTACATCATCGGTCTGATCATGACCGACATCTCCTATACCCTGGTCGACCCCAGGGTCAGGCTGTCTTGAGGCTCATCGCGTGCCCGTCATTCTGATCACCGACGCCCTCATCTTCGTGCTGATCGCCGTCGGCATCGGCTTCGGTCTCTATGCCGCGCGGCATGAGCACCTGCGCGGTCCTTGGCGCCAGGTCGGGCGATCGCCGGTTGGCGTTGCTGCGCTGGTGGTGATCGTCTTCTATGTTGGCGTTGGGCTGCTGGATTCGCTGCACTTTCATCCGCTCATCGAGCCGGTTGCTCCGGCGGCACCCGCTGCCTCGAGTGCCCAAGCGGATCAGAGTGCTGATGAGAAGACCGACGCTGTTGCTCAGCCGGTCGCGGCGACTAGCACCTCAGACCAAGCAATGTCCGGGCAGGATGCGACCGCCGATGAGCAAGATTCGTTTGCTGCGACACCGGCATCGGTGCTGGCAGAGCCCACCTATTCAACCCAGATCATCTCGGTCTTGGACCTCTGGCTCAGCGGCCTGCGCGAGCGCCAGGAGAAGACCTTCTCGGCACCGTTCGCGACGCAGTTGTTCGTCAAGGAGGCGATCGAGCAGCCGGATGGCAGCGTGATCCGCGGCTATCCGCGCCTGGAGCATGGCGGAGCACACCTGGATGATCCATCCCAGCGCGGTGTCGATATCCTGCTGCGCGGGCTGTTTGGGCTGGTGAAGGGCCTAATCGCCTGGACTGCGCTGATGGTGACGCTCATCGCAGTGCTCGCCTGGCGCGGGCGCCAGTCGTTCAATGACCGCGCGAGCGCGATCTGGCGTGGCGAGACCGAGACGCCTTGGCGTGTCGCCTTGAGCGCGCTCGCACTAATGCTGGTGCTCAGCTTCGTTGCTGCGGAGCTGGCGGCGAGCTACCACATCCTTGGCACCGACAAGGTCGGCGAGGATGTGTTCTATCAGAGCCTGAAGAGCATCCGCACCGGGCTGGTGATCGGCACCCTGACCACCCTGGTGATGCTGCCAGCGGCGGTGATCTTGGGCATCATGGCCGGCTATTTCGGCGGTCGTACCGATGATGTGATCCAGTACCTCTACACGACCCTGAGCTCGATCCCAGGTGTGCTGCTGATCGCTGCTGCGATCCTGATGCTGCAGGTCTATATGACCAACAACGCGGAACAGTTCCAGAGCCTGGTCGAGCGTGCCGATCTGCGCCTGCTGTTCCTCTGCATCATCCTCGGCGTGACCAGCTGGACCGGGCTCTGTCGGCTGCTACGGGGCGAGTCGCTGAAGCTGCGCGAGGCCGATTACGTGCAGGCCGCGCGCTCACTGGGCGTGCGCAGCTCGACGGTGATCGGGCGCCACATCCTGCCCAATGTGCTGCATATCGTGATGATCACGGTGGTTCTGGATTTCAGCGGCCTGGTGCTGGCCGAGGCGGTGCTCTCTTACGTCAACATCGGCGTCGATCCGACCATGAACAGCTGGGGCAATATGATCAATAGCGCTCGGCTCGAGCTGGCACGCGACCCCGTCGTCTGGTGGTCGCTGGCTGCCGCTTTCGTCTTCATGTTCACCCTCGTGCTCGCCGCCAATCTGCTTGCGGATGTGGTCAGAGATGCCTTCGACCCTCGGCTTCGGAGCGCCTCGTGAGCTGGCCTGATCTGCTTCACCGTGCTCGCGGGACGACCGCGCGCGTGACCTGCTTAATGAAGATCCGCTGCCTGGGCCTGTCTCGATGAGCGACGTCTTGCTTCATGTCTCCAATCTGACCGCGGAGCTGGGTAACAGCGAGCGACCCGTGCGCGTCTGCGATGGCGTCGGCTTCTCGATCCGTCGCGGTGAGACGCTCGCGCTGCTCGGTGAATCGGGTTGCGGCAAGTCGATGACCGCCCTGACGCTGATGCGGCTGCTACCGTTGTCCGGGCGTATCGCTGGCGGCTCGGTTCAGCTCGATGATACTGAGCTATTGAGCCTCACCGAGCGCGAGATGCGTGGCGTCCGTGGCGGGCGCATGGCGATGATCTTCCAAGAGCCACAAACCTCGCTCAATCCCGTCTTGAAGGTTGGCGATCAGATTGCCGAGGCGGTGCGTCTCCACAAGCGGCTTGCGAAGGCCGAGGTCGCCGAACGGGTCGTCGAGCTGCTGCGCGCGGTCGGCATCCCGGACCCGGCGCGGCGTGCCGGTGAGTTTCCGCATCAGCTCTCGGGAGGGATGAAGCAGCGCGTGATGATCGCGATGGCGCTGGCCGGCGATCCCGAGCTACTGATCGCCGATGAGCCGACGACCGCGCTTGATGTGACCATCCAGGCCCAGGTGCTGCAGCTGCTCAAGGGGCTGCAAGCGCAGACCGGGATGGCGGTGCTGCTCATCACCCATGACCTGGGCGTGGTCGCCGAGACCGCGGATCGGCTGGCGGTGATGTATGCCGGGCAGATCGTCGAGGAGGCGAGCGTCGACGCCTTCTTTGCCGCTCCGGCCCATCCCTATAGTCGCAAGCTGCTGGAGAGCGTGCCCAGCGCGAGCAAGCGCCGTGGCGAGCTGGCGGTGATCCCCGGCCGGGTGCCGCCGCTTGATCAGCCCTTCAGCGGCTGTCGCTTTGCCGATCGCTGCAGCCAGGTGATGCCGGCCTGTCGTGAAGCGCCGATCGCTTGGTTTCAACCGAACCCGGGACAGCAGGTGCGCTGTCTGCTCTGGGCCGAGGGGCCAGCCCAGTTCCGGGAGGGCGAAGCGAGTGCGGCTGTTGGCACTGTGGAGCCGAGCCTCAGCTCGGCGCAGCCAGAGACGGCCGCTGTGGAGCTTGCGGCAGCCGGTGTCAAAGCGCAGGCGGAAGCTTCAGGGGCTACCAGACTCGAAGCCAAGGCCGCCTCGGCTCCAGCCCGATCAGCGACTGCGCCTACGGCAGAGGGGCAGACCTTGCTGGCCACCGCTGGCCTACAGGTGCACTTTCCGATCCAGCGTGGTCTGTTTCGCAGCACGGTCGGTCATGTGAAGGCCGTCGATGGGGTCGATCTGTGCCTGAAGGCCGGGCAGACTCTGGCCCTCGTCGGTGAGTCGGGCTGCGGCAAGACCACCGTCGGCAAGGCGATCCTGCGGCTCGAGCTGCCGACTGGCGGCCAGGTGCGCTACAACGGTGTCGATCTGGCGTCGATCCGGGCCGGGCAGATGCGCCGCTATCGCAAGGATCTGCAGATCATCTTCCAAGACCCCTTCGCCTCGATGAATCCGCGCATGCTGGTTGGCGACATCGTCGGTGAGGGGCTGCAATCGCTTGGGCTCGAAAAGGGCCGTGCGGCACAGCGACGCCGAGTCGCGGCGCTGCTGGAGCAGGTCGGCATCGGCGAGCAGGCGATGAACCGCTATCCGCACGAGTTCTCTGGTGGCCAGCGCCAGCGTATCTGTATCGCGCGGGCGTTGGCGGTCGAGCCCAAGCTGATCGTCTGCGATGAGCCGACCAGTGCGCTGGACGTCTCAGTGCAGGCGCAGATCCTGAATCTACTCAAGCGGCTTCA
Organism: Lamprobacter modestohalophilus; assembly: GCF_016583905.1. GTDB lineage: Bacteria > Pseudomonadota > Gammaproteobacteria > Chromatiales > Chromatiaceae > Lamprobacter > Lamprobacter modestohalophilus. Next base: position 7,753 of record NZ_NRRY01000043.1, read on the forward strand.
GGATGACCTGGGGCTCAGCTATCTGTTCATCACGCACGATATCTCGGTGGTCGCTTATCTCGCGCATGAGGTGGCGGTGATGTACCTGGGCCGCATCGTCGAGCAGGGCACAGCCGCCGAGGTACTGGATGAGCCGCGCCATCCCTATACCCAAGCCCTGCTGTCAGCGGTGCCGATGATGGACAAGGCCGAGCGCCGTCAGATCATTCGGCTCGAGGGCGACATGCCGTCACCCGCCGCACCGCCGACGGGCTGCCATTTTCATCCACGCTGCCCGCAGGCCATCGCCGACTGTGCGCTGACTTACCCGCAACCAGTTCAGCTCAGCAAGACTCATAGCGCCCGTTGTCTCCGGATTGAAACCTGATGCCAACCGAGGCCTGATGTCACCAATCGTTGACACGGCCCGCGCTCTAGCTGGCTGCAGCCAGGATCAAACACTCAAGTGCCCTGAAGATCGCAAAGACAGCGTCGGGATGCTGTGGCAGGATAGACCCTAACTGGTGGAGGTTATACAGTTCGACCTCTGTCCAAGACCAAAACCTTGGAATATCATCATGGGCTATCTTGAAAACTGGTTTATCGGCATTGGGACCTTTGTCGCGCTCGTCGTCTTCCTGTACTTCACCTTCGATATCGCGCGCCGCCTGCTTGCTCGTTTTGCGCTGCGCGTTTGCCAAATGCGCAAGGCACCGGAAGGCGGCTTTATCTGCGAGCTCAAGCGCAAACTCGGTGGCTATGCCTCGCAGTCGCTGGTTCCGCGCGTGATTATGCTGGTCATTTCGTTCGGCGTACTCGCGTTCATCGTGATCGAGCACTCGCCGAAGCTTTGATCGGCGCTTGCTGCCCATCCGAGTATCGGTCGCGTCCATTCCTGATCCCCGAGGGCCAGCCTGTGCCTGTTGTCTTGTCTACGAGGCGACTGGGCTAGAACGACAGGCGCGGCCGCTATCCTTCGAAAAAGGTATTTCTGCCCATGTCCATTGCGATGGCTCAGTTTCTCAAGTCTCATGGACTGGTTCGTAACCCGTTCATCGAGGAAGAGGCGCAAAACGACAAGGTCTTCGAGGATCTCGTCAACGAGGCCGGGTACACCTTTAATCACCAGGCATGGGACAAGTTTTTCGGTGACCCACCTGGCCGCGGCACCTCGATGATCTTCGGCGTCAAGGGCAGTGGCAAGTCAGCGCTTCGCCTGGCCTTGGAAAAGAACATCGAGCACTTCAATAGCCACCACCAGGACCGCATCCTGCTGCTGCACTATGACGACTTCAACGGCTTCCTTGAGGCGTTCAAGCGTAAGAGCGATCAGGATCGGCGCCGTGAGGTGGCAGTAACGCTGAAGGATTTTGGCCTCGCTCAGCATCTGGACGCGATCCTGGTCTGTGGTATGGAGTCCTTGCTCAAGGAGATCAAAGTCGCTGACCTGCCGTTGGAGCGACTAGAGCAATATCAGCGTCACGATCTGATGATGCTCATGGCCTTCTATGTCAGCGGGCCCCCGGATCGCTACAACCGCATCATGGCGTCGCTGTCCAAGCGTTTGTTGCCGCGCGGGCTGATCGGGGGATTTTTCAGCAGCCTCAAGGAATCCAGTGCTGCGCTGCTCTCCTTGGGTATTTTGCCGCTGGTCCGAAGTGCCTTTTATCGTGGCGTTGCGCGCTCGGCCGAGCGTGAGATCTTGGTCCGGGACCGCAATGCCCGGGATGTCGAGCATGCACTGCGCTCGATTCCCCAGGGGTATCTCAAGGATCAGGATGTCAAACGCACCGGTTGGCGTGATGACGATGATGTGCGTCGGCTGTTTGCGACCAAGTTTATTGATGTCGCGCTGAGCCTTGGCTACCAGCAGATCGTCGTCGTGATGGATAAGGTCGACGAGCCCTCGTTGATCAATGGTGACCGCGAGCGGATGGAGGCCTTCGTCTGGCCGCTCTGGAACAATCGTATCCTGCAGCTGCATCCGAACCTGAGCTTCAAGATGTTGCTACCGCGACAGCTCTATGAGGCGGTGCGCAAGGCCGGCTCGGAGAAGGCCAATGAAGCACGCTTCGACAAGCAGAAGATCATCTATCCGTTCCGCTGGGGCGACAAGCAGCTGTTTGATATGATGTCAGCGCGCCTGCGAATCTGTCGGGCCGACCCGACCGACCCCTATCCGCTCGACCAGCTGTTCGCGTCGGTGATTCCACAGCGAGAGATCCTCGGCGCCCTCGACAAGCTGCGTCAGCCGCGCTTCGTGCTCAATTACCTCTATCGGCTCATCGCCGAGACCTGTGCTCAGGCCGATCAGGTCGATGATGAGCCGGTGCGCGTTTCGCACGAGGTCTTTTATCAGATCACCGCCACCATCGGCGAAGACATCAAGCAGTATTACCAGACCCTGGGTGAGAGTCCGGAGTAGCAGGGATCAATGCACGCGTGACACCGGCATCATGTCGATGTCGCAAGCGCCGCCGACAGTGACCGACTGTTCGCGGCCGCTGCCGCTGCAGGAGGCTCCGCGATCGTTGATGCGGCAATTGAGCGCAAGCGGCTTGCCGGCGGTGAGCCAGCTTGGCGTGCGGCGATAGCGGCCGACGTTTGAGAAGCGGCAGCCACTGGAGACGCCATAAGGCGTGCAGCCGCCGCCACCACCAAGGCTGACCTTACGGCCGTCGACGATGAAGCCCGGATAATTATCCTCGATGCGGACCGCGTCGAGAGGCCCTTCTTGGTCGAAGCGGAATTCTTTGAAGCGATAGCCACTGCCGACCCGGTCGCCAACCTTGATCCGCGCATTTGCGATCAACACATGATCGGCACCGTTCTCGGCCACCGCCCCTGACATATATTCGACGCGATCATGCTGCGGAAAGCATTTGCCCATCGCTGGCGGATGGTAGTAGTGGCGAAGCTCGGTCAGTTCGTTCAGATTGGTGCCGGGAAACACGGTTGCTAGCGCTGGTGTGCCACCGTAGAGGATGGTCTCGGCGTCGCCGACACTCTGGCTGTAGATGCCTTGGTAGAGATCATAATCACCCTGTTTGGCCAGATCGGTGCGCAGGTAGCAAGAGGTGAGACCCGAGATCTGGGTCAGGTAGGCATCCCAGATGTTGTATTGACCGACATCCGAGGCGATGCCTTGAAAATCGCCCGGGAATGAGCAGCCCTGTCGCTTCAGGCACTGTCCGACTCCGCGATTACGGATCGAGAGCACGACGACGTTGCGCTCGCAGGCTCCATAGGCAGTGCAGCCGCGGTCGAGATGCCCTTCAAAGATCGCGGTGCGCATGGCGTAGTCGAGGTGCTTGGCGCGGGCGAGGGTGGTGGCGTCCCAGCGTCCGTCGTGTTTGGCGATGAAGCGGTCCCAGGCGCGTTCGAGCCGGGCGCGGCGGCCGATGGCGTCTTGGTCGACCGCAGCGCATTCCGGTGAGTTGTGAAAGACGCGGACGATCTTGTCCAGCTCGGTCTTGCCTTCGCGCTCGGCGGCCGCTGGATCACCCTTGCCGGACGGATCGAAGAAGGGCGGCTTCTTGAGGACGTAGAGATCGCGCACGTTGAGCACGTGACGGACGCTGCTGTCGCAATGATGGTTCTTGACCTTCAGCGCCTCGCGCTCGGCGAAAGTCCGCTCGAACTTGCGCGTGGCGGCCTGGCCTTTGTCCTTGGACGGATTCACGACCACCTCGAAGCCGACGTAAGGGGTGCCCTTGGCATCGGTGAGTGCGCGTCCGTTGCGGATCACCAAGCAGGGAATCACCGAGGTGCCCTGCGGCAAGCTGCCAGCACGGCTACCTGGGCCGTTGGCGCCGATGTTGTAATACGGGGTCTCCAAGGGTCCATTGAACTTGTAGATCGTCATCACCGGTGTCGCAGGCACGGCGGCACCGGCCAACATCGGTAAACCAAGGAGCGCGGTGGCGAGTAGCCCGGTAAGACCGGCGCGGACGCCTGATTGAGCGAAGGCAGTAATCATCGGCATCATCGGGTGCTGTGCGTGATTGAGGAGGAAATGGTGCCATAGATCCTGGCGTCGCTCTGTTCCGATATGGCCTGTTCGGGTTCGGCTGCCTGCAGAAAGGTCGGGTTTGAGGGCGTTAATGCACAGGAGCCTAGCAACGGCATTAAGGCAGCTAGGGCAATCAGGCAGGCGGAGGCGGAGCGGTTGCGGGACATCAGCGCTGTGGATCTCGGCAGTGTACGATCTGGAGCCAAGTATGTACTGAGTGGCTCAATGTTTTCCAATCGAGGAGAGGCAGTGATGTTTTGCGTGATGAACCGAGTGCCTGTGGCGCCTGAATGGCGGCACGCTTTCGAAGAGCGCTTTAGGCGACGTGCAGGGCAGGTGGAACTGCAGGCGGGCTTCGTGCGAATGGCGGTGCTACGGCCCATGAGCGAGGATACGCCCTACGTGGTGGAGACCCTGTGGCAGGACCGGGCAGCCTTCGAGGCCTGGGTCGGCTCGGAAGACTTCAGGCAGGCGCACGCTAATCCGCTGCCGAAGGAGGCCTACAACGGGGAGGGGAAGATGGAGTCGTTTGAGCTGGTCGCGAGTGCAGAGACGAGTATCAGCGTCAAGACGAGCATCAGCATAGAGACGAGTTTCTAACGGAGGTAGCACATCTCCACCCCGGACGATGCGGCGCGTGTTTCACGGTGAAGAGGCTTCGCCGCAGGAGGTTCGACTCAGGATGGGCTTTTTGTCCAGGCTTGCCCTATCTGGACGCCAGATGCCTGCGAATAAGGGCATCTGCCGCCTAAATTGGTATTGGCAAAGCGATAAGTCTCGGGTGACTTGCAATAAGCCATCAGGGTAGCGCCTTGACGAAGCGAGGTTCCAACCTGACGGCTGGAACCTCGGTCTATCCGCCGGGCGCTGTCCATGCTGACAGCGAATGTGCGGTTAGAGTTCGAGCTGAACGCGGAGCTTGGTCATCGCATTCTTTTCGATTTGTCGGATGCGCTCGGCCGACACGTTGAACTGCTGGGCCAACTCATGCAGCGTCTGCTTTCGCTCGCTCAGCCAGCGTTCGCGTAAGATGACCTTGCTGCGCTCATCGAGCTGCTCGAGCGCAGCGAACAGTCGCTCACGCTGCCAGCCGTCGTTGTCCTCACGCTCAAGGGCAGCTGCGGGCTCCATTCGGATATCGGGCAGATAGGTTGATGGTGCTGAGGGCGAGTCGTCGTCATCATCGTCATGGCCATCGAATGACATGTCGTGACTCGAGAGCCGCGACTCCATCTCGAGAACGGTCTCGGGCTTGACGCCGAGGTCGGCGGCGACGTCATCCACCTCCTGCTTGGTGAACCAGCCGAGACGCTTCTTCGAGCTACGTAGGTTGAAGAAGAGTTTACGCTGCGCTTTGGTGGTCGCGACCTTCACAATGCGCCAATTGCGCAGGATGTACTCGTGGATCTCGGCGCGAATCCAGTGCACGGCGAAGGAGACCAGTCGAACGCCAACGTCAGCGTCGAACCGACGCACCGCCTTCATCAGGCCGACGGTTCCTTCTTGGATGAGGTCTGGCAGCGGAAGGCCGTAGCCGAGGTAGCCGCGTGCGATTCGGATCACGAAACGCAGGTGTGACAGCACTAAACGCCGCGCTGCCATCATGTCCTCGTTGTCGCGCAGTCTGATGGCGAGCGAGCGCTCCTCCTCGGCGGTTAGGACAGGAATCTGGTAGGCGCTCGAGATGTAACTATCGATGGTGCCAGTCGATAACGTTCCAATGGCCGCGATGTCGTTGGTCATGATGGAATACCCTAGTGTTTTGCTCGGGAATAATGCTAGCAGTCTTGCCGACGTTTGACAATAGTCGTGACAGGGTTTTCGAGCAGGCTTTGAACGGAAAGTTCCTGTGGCAAAGGCTAGACAGTACCGGAGATGGCCCCACTGATCCACCGAAATGCTGTCACTGCGTTTGATGCGATGTGCGCGAACAAGTTCGCCGGGATGCCTGATGATGCGCGCGGCCTAGCGATGCGCAGCCTGGCGATGCGAGGCCGGGGCTTGTTGAGGTACCGTCGACGCTTCAGCTTGATGCAGGGGCTAGCGCCGGCTCGGCCAGAGCGCGCTTGTACTCAACGGTCGTCGCAGAGATCTAGGTGTCGGCCGACGGCGATCCAGCTGCCAGCGATGCCGAGCAGGCTACTGCCGAGGAGCAGCGCACCGATCCCGGCGGGGCCTAACCCGTGGATATCAAAGGTTCTGTGGTAGAGCGCCTCGAGCGGTGCGGCCTGGGCCGCCAGCAGCCAGACCATCAGCGTCACCAGCACAGCGGCGAGGGCGCCTCCAAACAACCCATACCAGGCGCCAATGTAGAGAAACCGTCGACGGGCAAAGCGAGCGGTGGCTCCGACCAGGCCCATGATGCGAATCTCATCGCGGCGGCTCTCGATCTCGAGCCGGATGCTGTTGCCGATGACCAGCAGTACACCGAGCCCGAGCAGCAGCGCGAGCAGGCTGACCCCGGCTCGCAGCAAGGCGAGGATGGCCTGAAAACGCTGCGCCCAACGCGCGTCCTCGCGCAGAAAGTCGACCTCGGGTAGCTGTTCGATGCGATCGATGAAGGGTTCGAGCTGCGCCGGTTTCAAGGCTGCGGGGTACAACTGCAGTTCGAGCACCACGGGTAGCGGGTTCTCGGTGAGCTGATCCAGCGCGCTGCTCAGGCCGCTGTAGTCGCGAAACTCGCTGAGCCCTTCAGCGCGTGAGATCAGCGCGACCGTCTCGACCTCTGGGAGTTGTGCTAGGCGCTGGCGCAGCTGAGCCCCCTGCGCCTCATCGACCCTGGACCCGAGGAAGACCGAGACGGTGGCGCTGCGCTGCCAGTCGCCGCCGAGACGCTTCACATTGTCGAGGGCGACGACGAGCGCGGCCGGCAATGCCAAGGCGATCGCGACCGCAGCCACGGTCATGAGCGTGTTCAGTGGTTGTTGGAGCATCCGGCGCAGCGTCGTGACGGCGATCTCGCGATGCTGCTCGCCCCAGGCCGAGAGACGGCGGCGGTCCAAGACGCCAGTCCCAGTTGAGCGGTTGGTTGAAGATCGGGTTCGACGTTGAGCCATCTACCAGTTCCCGGAATCGGCGATCAGCCGGCCCTGATGCAAGCGCAGGATGCGATAGGCCATGCGGCTGATCCGCTCTTGGTCATGGGTGGCGATCATCAAGGTGACGCCAACCTCGTGGAAGCGCTCGAAGAGGTCGTAGATCTCGCTGGCGAGTTCGGGGTCGAGATTGCCGGTTGGCTCGTCGGCAAGGATGATCGGTGGCCGGCCGACGATGGCGCGCGCGATCCCGACCCGTTGCTGCTCGCCGCCGGATAGCGCAACCGGATGCGCGCGCTCGAACGCCAGCAGGCCGACCTGATCGAGCGCCGCGCGCACGCGGCGGCCGATGTCGCGGTTCGGCATGCCGGTGATCGCCAAGGGCAAGGCGACGTTGTCATAGACAGTCCTATCGTTCAGCAGCCGGTGATCTTGAAAAATCATGCCGATCCGGCGCCGGTGGAAGGGGATGCGTCGACGCGGCAGGTCTCCGATCGAGCGTCCGTCGACGACCACCTGGCCACGGGTCGGGCGTTCGATCAGGCCGATCAGTTTGAGCAAGGTGCTCTTACCCGCGCCCGAATGGCCGGTCAGGAACGCCATCTCGCCGGCGGCGAGCTCAAAGCTGAGGTCTTTAAGGGCCTCGCCGCGCTCCGGGTAGCGTTTATTGACGTGCTCGAAGCGGATCACGGACTCAGCAGCGCGTTCAGGAAGCTGTCAGCGTCGAAATGGCGAAGATCCTCGACCTGTTCGCCGACGCCGATGAAACGAAACGGCACATGGAGGCGATCGGCGATGGCAAAGATGATGCCGCCCTTCGCCGTACCGTCGAGCTTGGTCAGGGTGATCCCGGTCAGCGGCAAGGTTTCATTGAACTGCACCGCCTGCTGCAGGGCATTCTGCCCAGCTGTTGCATCGACCACCAGCATCACCTCGTGCGGTGCCTCGGGGTCGATCTTCTTCATCACCCGGGCGATCTTCTTCAGCTCTTCCATCAGATTCGACTTGGTGTGCAGACGCCCGGCGGTGTCTGCGATCAGCACATCGATGCCGCGCGCCGTCGCCGCTTGGAGCGCATCGAAGATCACTGACGCGGGGTCGGCGCCGGTGTGCTGGGCGACAACTGGCACCTGGTTGCGCTCGCCCCAGCTCTGAAGCTGCTCGACCGCCGCGGCACGGAAGGTATCGCCAGCGGCGAGCATGACGCTGTTGCCTTCGTCCTTGAGTTGGCGCGCCAGCTTGCCGATGGTGGTGGTCTTGCCGGCGCCGTTGACGCCGACCATCAGGATTACCTGCGGCCGCCCGGGTGTCGGCTGCCGCACCGGCGCCTGGCTGCTGACCAGGATGCCGGCCAGCTCGCGCCGGAGCGCGGCAAGAAAGGCATCGGGCTCGAGCGCCTCTCGCCGTTTAACGCGATAGGCGAGGTCGTCGATGATGCGGCGCGTTGCGGGCACGCCGACATCGGCCGCGACCAAGAGCATCTCCAGCTCTTCGAGCAGGTCCTCGTCGATCTCGGTTCGGCCCGCGACCAGGTCGCCGATATCGGCATTCAAGACCGCACGCGTGCGTGCGAGTCCGGCCTTGAGACCGGCGAATAGGCGCCGCTGTTGGGTCGCGTCTTCTTCGCGCTTGGCTGCGGCGCGGCTGATGGCGTCGCCGAGACGACCTTGACCTGGCTCACTGCCGAAGGCCTCGTCCGGGCGTTGGCGCAGGGACCCGGGCTGCTGGTCGATCGCCGCTGTAGTGACGTCCGGCTGAGGCGCGGCCGTTGGCTCGGGCGGAGATCCGCTCGGTGCCGCCTCAGCTGCTGCGTCTGGTGCAACGGGCTTGAGATTGTTTCCGGCGAGCTTTTCGGCCTCTTTGGCCTCTGCTTGGCGCTGTTTCTTCTTTCCGAATCCGAACATGGGTTCTGTAACGACTTCTTGGCTAGAACGTGTGGATCTGAAGGCGCGATCGCGCCGCGAGACCGTCGGGCCGCTGCATTGTAACAACGCGCGGGTGTCGCCAACTTCCCGCCCAGACTACGCTGATTCGATGGATGACTCTAATGATGAAACCGCTCTTCGCCACTGCTCTCGTCTTTGTGATGGCGGCGTTCGCCGTCCAGCCGCTGTTTGCGGCCGAGGCTGGCAGCGATCTTGCCGGTAACGGCGCCCTTTCTGATAGCCCGCTTCTTGAGAGCTCGCTGTCTGATAACTCGCTCTCTGATAACTCGCTCTCTGAAAGCTCACTTTCGGATGGCCCCAAGGTGCACGAGCGCGTGCTCGACAACGGTCTCAAGGTGCTCGTCAAGCGCGACGCTCGCGCGCCGATCGTGGCCTCGCAGGTTTGGTACAAGGTGGGCTCGAGCTACGAGCATGGTGGCGTCACGGGCGTCTCGCATGCGCTGGAGCACATGATGTTCAAAGGTACTGAGCGTCTCGCGCCCGGACAATTCTCGCGCATCATCGCCGAGAACGGTGGCGATGAGAACGCCTTCACGGGTCGCGACTATACCGCCTACTTCCAGACCCTAGCGGCAGACCGGCTCGAGGTGGCGTTTGAGCTCGAGGCCGACCGCATGCGCAACCTCGCCTTGCCTGCGGATGAGTTTGCGAAAGAGATCGAGGTGGTCAAAGAGGAGCGCCGGCTGCGCACCGACGATGACCCAGAAGCGCTCGCCTTCGAGCAATTCAACGCCACCGCCTATGCCGCATCGCCGTATCGCAACCCGATCATCGGCTGGCAGAGCGATCTCGACGTGATGAACATCGAGACCCTGCGGGATTGGTATCAGATGTGGTACGCGCCGAATAACGCCACACTGGTGGTCGTCGGCGACGTCGATCCAAGCGAGGTCTTTGCGCTCGCCGAGCAGCATTTCGGGCCGCTTGAGTCGGGGCCGGCCCTGCAACCGCGTCCGCGTGAGGAGCCCTTGCAGCGCGGTGAGAAGCGGCTTTCGGTCGCGGCCCCCGCGAAGGAGCCTTACCTATTGATGGGTTGGAAGACGCCCGCCCTCGCCGATGCCGAGCAGGGCTGGGAGCCTTATGCGCTCGAGATGCTGGTGTCGGTGTTGGACGCGGGCGCAAGCTCTCGCTTCAGTCGTGACCTGGTGCGAGGCGACCGGGTCGCCGCCTCAGTGGGCGCCAGCTACAACGCCTTCAACCGGCTCTCGGGCATGCTGCTGATCGATGGCACGCCGGCTAAAGGCGTTTCGGTCGATGCCCTCGAGGGGGCGATCCTAGCCCAGTTGGAGCGACTCAAGTCCGAGCTTGTCACCGAGCAGGAACTGGCACGCATCCGCACTCAGCTGATTGCCGGGAAGGTCTACGAGCGCGATAGCGTGTTCTATCAGGCGATGCTACTCGGGCAGCTGGAGACCGTCGGGCTCGGCTGGGAGTTGGTCGATGAGACCGTTGAACAGCTGTCGGCGGTGACGCCGGAACAGATTCGGCGTGTTGCTCAGCGCTACTTGATCCAAGAGAACCGAACCGTTGCGCTGTTAGAGCCACAAGCCATGGACGCGGCCGATGCGCCGCCGGCAACGGCCATGACCGGAGGCGATCGCCATGTTCACTAATCGTATTGGGAAGCGCGTTTATCGCTGTCCGCTGCTTGCGCTGATCGGGCTCGGCGTGGTTTGGGCACAGGGGGCTCAGGCGGTACCGCAGATCCAGACCTGGGAGACACCGACCGGTGCCGAGGTCCTGTTCGTCGCCACTGACGAGCTGCCGATGGTCGACATTCAGGTCGTGTTCGATGCCGGAAGCGCGCGTGATGGCTCCAAGCCGGGTCTCGCGTCGCAGACGTCGGCCATGCTCACCGAAGGTGCCGGCGGGCTCGATGCGGATGCCATTGCGGAGCGCGTCGAGGCGGTTGGCGCGAAGCTCAGTACGGGTACCGACCGCGATACCAGCTCCGCGAGCTTGCGCTCCCTGAGCGATGCGGATGCGCTCGAGATCGCAGTGGACACCCTGATTCGGGTCTTGAGCGCGCCGACCTTCGATCCGGGCGAATTCGAGCGCGTGCGTCAGAACCAACTGACGGCGCTGCGCCTGGCTGAACAAGATCCGGGCGATGTCGGACGGAAGGCACTCTATCGGGCGATCTTTGGTGATCATCCGTACGCGACCGACCCCAGTGGCACCCCTGAGGCTGTCGCCGCACTGACCACTGACGATCTGCGGGCGTTTCACGGCCGCTTTTATGGCGCAGGGAACGCGACCATCGCGATGGTCGGGGCGCTTGACCGAGCCCAGGCTGAGCGCATCGCCGCGCGCATCTCGGCTGAGCTACCCAGCGGGGGGCCACCAGCGCCTTTGCCAGCTGTGTCGGAGCTGGAGCAGGCCAGCGTTCAACAGATCGAGTTCCCATCGAGTCAGACCCATCTCTACCTTGGCCAGCCTGGGATGCGCCGCGGCGATCCGGACTACTTCGCGCTGTATCTCGGCAATCACATCCTCGGCGGCAGCGGCCTGGTCTCGCTGCTGATGGAGGAGGTGCGCGAGAAACGCGGGCTCTCCTACAGCGTTTATAGCTACTTTCTGCCCCTCGCGCGCAAGGGGCCGCTGATGATGGGGCTGCAGACCCAAAACGCTCAGGCCGATGCGGCACAGGAGGTGCTGTTAGACACCCTGAAGCGCTTCATTGAGCAAGGGCCGACCGACCAGCAGCTCGAGGCCGCGGTGAAAAACATCACCGGTGGCTTCCCGCTGCGCATCGCTGGCAACAGTAAGATCGTCAGCTATCTGGCGGTGATCGGGTTCTATGATCTGCCGCTCGATTACCTTGAGGTCTTCCCCGACCGCATCCGTGCCCTGACCACCGAGCAGATCCGCGATGCCTTCCAGCGCCGTGTCGATCCGTCACGACTCGCACGGGTGGCCGTTGGGGCTGCTGTCGAATCGGTCGAAAACAGTGCGGCTGTTGCACCCCAGCCTGTGTCACCGACGGCGACTGGGGACGTGGAACAGAATCTGAGCGCGACACAGGATCTGAGCGCGACCCCTGCTCCAGCCCAAGGCGCCGAATCGAGTGCGGGGACGAGCACCAGCCCAACGCCAAATGCTACGCCGAGCGACAAGTCAGGTGCCGCGGGTGGCCAGGGCTGATGCCGCCGAGAGCTGGGGCTAAGAGCGCTGGGGCCAAGAGCGCCAGGGCTGAGCCAGGGCGGCTGCGCATCATCGGCGGCTGTTGGCGTGGGCGTCGGCTGCCCGTCGCTTCGCAGCCTGGGCTACGCCCGACCATGGATCGGGTGCGCGAAACCCTCTTCAACTGGCTGACGCCAACCATCGAAGGCAGTCGCTGTCTTGATTGCTTTGCCGGCAGCGGCGCTCTCGGTCTCGAAGCGGCGTCGCGGGGCGCCGCGACGGTCGTCCAGCTCGAGCGCAGTCCAGCGGTGGCGCGCAGGCTGCAGGCCAACGCCGACGAGCTGGGTGCCCGTCAGTTGAGGGTCTATTGTGCTGATGCTCTGGAATGGCTGGCGACATCGTCGCCGGTTGCGTTTGATGTCTGCTTCTTGGACCCCCCCTTTGCCGCTGATCTCTTGGCGCCGACCCTGCGGCGGCTGGCTCAGGACGGCTGGCTGGCTGCTGGCGCGTTGGTCTATGTCGAGACCGATCAGGCCACGCCATTGCCTGATCTACCCGCCGATTGGCGTTGGCTGCGCGACAAACGCGCCGGGCAGGTGCGCTATGCGCTGGCAGAAGCTGGCGCTAATCCCTAAACCGCTCACTCATCGTGTCGCTTTGGGCTGACGCGGACCCTGCCGGAGGGGGTTGCTGCCAGGCGAGCGGTGGCGAAGGCGCGTTGGCTGGCGCGGACTCTGCTATCCTCCGCGCCAGTGGAAACCTCGAGTAGGGGCGTGTGGCTTGCGAAGTGTCGTCTATCCGGGATCGTTTGACCCCATCACCAACGGTCACAGTGATCTGATCGACCGTGCGTCCCGGCTGTTCGATCGGGTAGTGGTCGCGGTGGCGCGGGACAGTGCAAAGGACCCCACCTTCTCGGCGGACGAGCGGGTTGAGCTCGCGCGATCGGTGTGTGAGCGGATGAGCAACGTCGAGGTCGTGCCCTTCTCGGGTCTGCTGGTCGACTTTGCCCATGCCGCGCAGGTTCATGTCATCATGCGCGGTCTGCGTGCGGTGTCTGACTTTGAGTACGAGTTTCAACTCGCTGGGATGAACCGACGTATGGCGCCGGATATCGAGACCCTGTTTCTGACCCCCGCCGAGCAATATGCCTATATCTCGTCGTCGCTGGTCAAACAGATCGCTCGGTTGGGTGGCGATGTTTCGGCGTTCGTTGCACCGAGCGTGCATGCTGCATTGCGGCAGCGGTTTGGATAAACTTTGCGCCATCCCAATGTCGCCGGCGAGTGGACGCTGATAGTCTCGACCATGTCCATGCTGTTGACCTGAGCTAGGGCGATCAAAGCGTTCGCCTTCCACAACGGGGTTTCCCGGTTTCACCTTCCCGTTCCGATATATCTGCACGCGCAGGAGTAGAACTATGGCGCTTATCATCACCGACGAATGCATCAACTGCGATGTCTGCGAGCCCGAGTGCCCGAACGGCGCGATCTCGCAAGGTGACGAGATCTACGTGATCGAGCCCGACCTTTGTACCGAGTGTGTTGGTCATTACGAGACCTCACAGTGCGTCGAGGTCTGTCCGGTTGATTGCATCATCGTCGATCCGGACCACAAAGAGACCGAAGAAGAGCTGCGCGCCAAATACGAGCGCATCACCGGTGAGTCCAGCTGATCCTGGCCCGATGACTCGGTCTCTCGCGGCCCCCTCTGGGGGCCTTTTTTTGCTGGTGGCTCGGCGGCTGCGGCTGTTGATGCTGCTGTTTGCCAGTCTGTTGACTCCCGTCTCGGGGATGGCCGAAGGGCGCTCTGGGGACGGCGCGTCGCTCGACACTCAGGCATCGCTAACCCAGGTATCGCCACATCCGCCGGCGATGGCGGTTGCCGCAGCGCATCCGGCAGCCACGGATGCTGGTATTGCGATCATGGCAGCAGGCGGCAATGCCTTTGATGCAGCGGTCGCGGTGAGTGCGGTCCTCGCCGTGGTTGAGCCTTACAGCTCTGGCATCGGCGGCGGCGGCTTCTGGCTGCTGCACCAAGCGGGTAACGGCCGGGACCTGATGATCGACGGGCGCGAGCGCGCACCCTTGGCCGCTCATCGCGACCTCTATCTGGACGCGTCTGGGGAGCTGATGGCGGGGGCTTCGCTGAATGGGCCGTTGGCGGCGGGTATCCCCGGTGAGCCGGCGGCGCTGGTCCATATCGCGGAGCATTACGGCCGGCTTCCACTGGCCAAGAGCTTGGCGCCGGCGATTCGCCTCGCGCGCGAAGGCTTCCCGGTCGATGCGATCTATCGCCGCATGGCCGCTTGGCGGCTGGACGTACTGCTCGCGTCGCCGGCTGCGGCAGCGCAGTTTCTCGATGACGGTGAGGTTCCCGAGCTCGGCGCCATGATCCGCCAGCCCGATCTGGCGCTAGTGCTCGAGGCGATTGCAGCTCAGGGGCGTGCCGGTTTCTACGCAGGCCCGGTCGCTCAGGCGCTGGTTGAGGGCGTCCGCGCCGCTGGCGGCATCTGGAGCTTGGAGGATCTGTCCAGTTATCAGGTGGTCGAGCGCGATCCGATCGTCGGGCGCTATCAGGGCTGGGAGATCGTCAGCGCTGCGCCACCCTCGTCAGGCGGTGTTGCGCTGGTGCAGATGCTCGGCATGCTCGAGGCACTGGAGGCGCGGCTTGGGCCTGCGTCGAGCGCTGCCGATCGGGTGCATCGCCTGGTCGAGGTGATGCGACGCGCTTATCGGGATCGCGCGCTCTATCTTGGTGACCCGGATCAGGTCGAGGTGCCGGTCGAGCGTCTGACGCATCCTTTCTATGCTGCTGGTCTGGCACGTGGGATCGATCCGACACAGGCCAGCCCAAGCCTACCGTTGGCCACCGGACCAGAAGGTCCGGATACCACCCATTTCTCGATCCTTGATGCCGAGGGCAACCGGGTCGCGGCGACCCTCAGCATCAATTACCCGTTTGGCTCTGGATTTGTGCCGCCTGCGACAGGGGTGTTGCTGAACGATGAGATGGACGACTTCTCGTCCCAGCCGGGGGTGCCCAATGCCTATGGCCTGGTTGGCGGAGAGGCCAACGCGATCGCGCCTGGGAAGCGCATGCTGTCGAGCATGAGCCCGACCTTTGCCACCTCTGAGGATGCGGTGGTGATCCTGGGCACGCCGGGGGGGAGCCGCATCATCACCATGGTGCTGCACGGCATCCTTGCTGCGATCGAAGGCGGTGATCCGCGGGACTGGGTTGCGGCACCGCGATTCCATCACCAATACCTACCGGATGAGATCCTATTCGAGGCCGATGCGCTCGAGGCAGCGACCCAATCTGAGCTGATCGACAGGGGGCATCGCTTGGCGCCCGCGGCCGATGACTTCGGCAACATGCAGCTGATTGTCTGGGATCGCGCCGCTGGCACGGTGGAGGCGGCGAGCGATCCGCGCGGTATCGGCTCGGCCGAGGTCCGCGTGCAACAGGGCAGTGCGGGAACGCCATAAGCGTGCTGTCTGAGGCTATCGGGGCGGATCTTTACGGTATGGTTTGATGGCGTCGGCTTCATCGAGGGGGCGAGAGGCGATGGGCTTGGTGTCAAACGAGGCGGTTGATGAATCCCCAGGCCGCTTTCTGGTGGCTTAGGTATGGTTTGCAGCATTCGTCCCATATCGCCCGAGGATGCTTTCCGTGCCATCGAACTACGAAACCTTCTTCAATGCCGAGCGCTTTGCCCTGATCGGCCACAGTGCCTCCAAGCCGTTCCCAATCCTGAGCTACAAGGGGCTGAAGCGACTTGGCAAGACGGTGTATCCGGTTGATGTGAGTGCCGAGCGCATCGACGGTGATCAGGCCTATGCGTCGCTGGATGCGCTGCCGCAAACGCCCGAGGCGGTGATCATCGAGGTGCCAAAGCAAGAGACGCGCGATTGGATCGCGCGTGCAGCCGAGATTGGCGTCTCGGATGTCTGGGTCCACATGGCGCATGAGACGCCGGAGGCGGTAGCGCTTGCGGCCGAGAAGGGGATCAATCTGCGCACCGGCACCTGCGCGGTGATGTATCTGAAGCCGGGCCTGTCGTACCACAGCATTCATCAGGCGATCATGAAGCTGCTGGGTAAATACTGATTTTTAGTTACGTTTGAAGATCCGCTCCTTCTCACGCTGCCAGTCGCGGTCTTTCTCGTCGGCGCGCTTGTCATGGAGCTTTTTCCCTTTGGCGAGTCCGATCTCGAGCTTGGCGCGGCCGCGCTGCCAGTACATGGCCAGCGGGACCAGGGTGTAGCCGGCGCGCTCGGTCTGGCCGATCAGACGGCTGAGTTCGGTGCGCTTGAGCAAGAGCTTGCGGGTCCGCGTTGGGTCTGGGTCGACGTGAGTCGAGGCGGAGGGGAGCGGCGAGAGATGACAGCCGATCAAAAAGCCCTCACCATGCAGGATCTTGACGTAGGCTTCTTTGAGCTGGACGCGCCCGGCGCGCATGCTCTTGACCTCCCAGCCTTCGAGCACGAGCCCGGCCTCGAGACGTTGCTCGATGTGATACTCATGCTTGGCCTTCTTGTTCAGCGCAATGGTGCTGCTGGGGGTGCCGGGTTTCTTTTTGCCTTTTGCCATAGCGACAGTCTAAGCCACAGGCCAACGGGACGGAAGCATCTTTCTCGCATGCTGGCTTGCATGAGTGGATGTAGGCCGCTAAGATGATCGGCTCTTTTCTTCGGGAGACAGTCATGCGTCAGCCCCTGATCGCGGGTAACTGGAAGATGAATGGCAGCAAGGCCGAAACGGTCGAGCTGTTGAACGGCATCAAGGCCGGCATTGGCGAGGTCACGGCCTCCGAAGTCGCCGTCTGTCCGCCGTTTCCCTACCTGTATTTGGCCGAGGATATGCTCAAAGGCACCGCGATCCGCTACGGCTCGCAAGACTGCTCGCGAGAGGAATCCGGTGCCTTTACTGGACAGGTCTCGGCGGCGATGCTGCAGGACTTTGGCTGCACCTACGCCATCCTTGGCCATTCGGAGCGCCGCCTCTTCAACGCAGAAACCGATGCGATCATCGCTCGCAAGTATGCTGTTGTGGTGTCCCACGGGCTGACGCCGATCCTCTGTGTCGGCGAGACCCTCGAGGAGCGCGAGCAGGGCAAGACTGAAGAGGTCGTCGCCCGTCATCTCGATGCGGTGCTCGAATCCGCTGGCGCCGAGGCCCTGGCCAAGGGTGTGATCGCCTATGAGCCAGTCTGGGCGATCGGCACTGGGGTGACGGCGACTCCAGAACAGGCGCAAGAGGTGCATGCCTTTCTGCGCGAAAGGATCGCCAAGAAGAGCGCTGAGGTGGCGGCCGGTGTGCGCATCCTTTACGGCGGCAGCATGAAGCCCGGAAATGCCCTGGAGCTGATGGCACAGGCCGATATCGACGGCGGTCTCATCGGCGGTGCGGCGCTCAAGGCAGCTGATTTCCTAGCGATCTGTAAGGCCGGCGACGCTAACGTCTAACTGACAGCCGGCGTGGCCCCGCAGGGTCACGCGGCAGACCGAGACACCCAATGCAGCTCATTCTGACCGTCCTCCATCTGGTTCTCGCGATCGGCCTGATCGCGCTCGTGCTGCTCCAGCACGGCAAGGGTGCCGATGCCGGTGCCGCCTTTGGTAGTGGTGCCTCGTCGACGGTCTTTGGCGCCCAGGGCTCCGGCTCATTCTTGTCGAGATCGACCGCGATCATCGCGACGCTGTTCTTTGTGACCAGTATCGCGCTTGCCTACTTCGCTGCCCGGGTCGGTGAGCCAGGCGGCTTGATGGAAGGCATCGATGTGTCAGTGCCGGTCGCCCCGGCTCGGGATTCGGGGGATGTTCCTGCGGCCGGCGCGGCTGAGAGTGGAGAACTCCCCTCAGTGCCCGGTATGCCCGCAAGTGATGATGCGCCGGGCGCTGGCAGCGATCTACCGCCACCAGCGGTTGATCAAGCTACAACGAGTGATGGCGCCTCGGCGCCGCCCTCGTCGGCAGGTTCGGCCTCGGGTGGCGATCTTCCGCCCGCTGTGGATGAGTAAGTCTCGCGAACTACCCGAGCGAGCATTCTGAAGAGAGTGAGGATGATGGCAGCGACAGTCTGATCGAGCATGTGAATGCTCTGACCAGCGACAGCTTTAGCGGGATTATGACCCCACCGCTAAGCTGGAAAACCTGCAATAATACTGTTCAACTTGCCGACGTGGTGGAATTGGTAGACACGCTGTCTTGAGGGGGCAGTGGCGCAAGCCGTGCCGGTTCGAGTCCGGCCGTCGGCACCAATATGATAAGGCGGTACCCGCAAGCGGGACCGCCTTTTGTTTCGCTAGGCGCTGGTTTCTCCAGGCCGCCTCTAAGCTATTGAATCTCATCGTATTGCCCAATGTCTTATACTTGACATTGAAGGGCGCCTGAACTAGCATACAGCGGCTTTTCGTCGCCCAAAACGACCTGCTTCTTGGAGTCGCCGCCGGATGCTAGAAGACTATCTTCATATCTTGATTTTCCTGGTCGTGGCGATTCTTATCGGCTTCGCACCGCGCGTGCTCGGCATGGTCCTCGGGCCTAGGCGACCTGACCCGGAGAAAGATGCTCCGTACGAGTGCGGGTTCGAGGCCTTCGAGAGTGCGCGTATGAAGTTCGACGTGCGCTACTACCTGGTCGCTATTCTCTTCATCTTGTTCGATCTCGAGATCGCATTCCTGTTTCCTTGGGCCGTGGTGCTTGAAGAACTGGGAACGGCTGGATTGGTCGCTATGTCTGTGTTCCTGGGTGTGCTCGTCGTCGGCTTCATCTACGAGTGGCGCAAGGGTGCGCTGGACTGGGAATGAGCGCTTGTAGCTGTCATGTTGTCGCGACACTCGATCAGCTGACTTAGGGGGCTATCATGGGCATCGAAGGTATTCTCGAAGAGGGCGTGGTCACCACGACCGCCGACAAGCTCATCAACTGGGCGCGCACTGGCTCGCTTTGGCCCATGACCTTTGGGCTTGCCTGCTGTGCGGTCGAGATGATGCATGCGGGTGCAGCGCGCTACGACCTGGATCGGTTCGGCATCATCTTCCGTCCGAGCCCGCGTCAGTCCGACGTCATGATTGTTGCCGGCACCTTGGTCAACAAGATGGCGCCCGCCTTGCGCAAGGTCTATGACCAGATGGCCGAGCCACGCTGGGTGATCTCGATGGGCTCTTGCGCCAATGGTGGTGGCTACTACCACTACTCGTATTCTGTCGTGCGCGGATGTGATCGCATTGTGCCGGTGGATGTCTACGTGCCAGGCTGTCCGCCAACGGCGGAGGCGCTGCTGTACGGTATCCTGCAGTTGCAAAACAAGATTCGTCGCACCAACACGATTGCGCGCTGATCCTCAACGCCTGGCGAGGCTTCACTCAAGATATTCATGTCTGATCCGACCATCACCACTGGCGACTCGCGTCTCGACGCCCTGGCAACTCGGCTGAACGAGGACTTTGCGGCGGTTGGCGGCGAGCTCAGCGCCGATCGCGGCGAGCTGACACTCAAGCTCCCGGCAGCAGCGCTGATCGAAGCTGCTACCCGACTGCGGGACCACCGTGACTTTGGCTTTGAACAGTTGATCGACCTCTGCGCGGTCGACTATGCCGCCTATGGCCTCTCGGAGTGGGCGACCACCGAGGCATCCCACTTCGGCTTCGGTCGCGGCGTTGATCGTGACCTTGAGCTCGAGATCGATCATCTAGAGCGGTTCGCTGTGGTTTACCACCTGCTGTCGCTGGCGCACAACTGGCGGCTGCGACTGGTGGTGCGCACGGGCGGGGCTCAGCCGCTGGTACCGTCAGTAGTTTCGATCTGGTCCGTCGCCGACTGGTTCGAGCGCGAGGCCTTCGATCTGTTCGGCATCCTGTTCGACGGCCATCCGGACCTGCGCCGCATCCTCACCGACTACGGCTTCGTCGGCCATCCGTTCCGCAAGGACTTCCCGCTCAGCGGCCATGTGGCGATGCGCTACGACCCGGAGCAGGCGCGCGTGGTCTACGAGCCGGTCGAGATTGAGCCGCGGGTGCTGGTACCCAAGGTCATCCGCGACGACAGCCGCTACCTCGGTGACGAGCATCCGGCCGTGACCGGTGCCAAGGACGCAGCCAATGCCTGAGATTCGTAACTACACGCTGAACTTCGGTCCGCAGCATCCGGCCGCGCACGGGGTGCTGCGCTTGGTGCTTGAGATGGACGGTGAGGTCATCGATCGCGCCGACCCGCATATTGGTCTGCTGCATCGCGCGACCGAAAAGCTCGCCGAGTCGAAGCCGTACAACCAGTCGATCGGCTACATGGATCGGCTCGACTATGTCTCGATGATGTGCAATGAGCACGGCTATGTGCGTGCGATCGAGAAGTTGCTCGGCATCGAGGCGCCGATCCGCGCCCAGTACATCCGCACCCTGTTCGACGAGATCACCCGAATCCTCAACCACCTGATGTGGCTCGGGGCGCATGCGCTCGATGTCGGCGCGATGAGCGTCTTCCTCTATTGCTTCCGTGAGCGCGAGGACCTGATGGACTGCTATGAGGCGGTCTCGGGTGCGCGCCTGCATGCGACCTACTATCGTCCGGGTGGGGTCTATCGCGATCTGCCGGAGCAGATGCCGCGCTTCGCCGAGGAAAGCTCCAAGTGGCACGGCAAGGGCACCATGCGCAGGCTCAACAAGCCCCGCAGTGGCTCCTTGCTCGATTTCATCGAGGACTTCAGCGAGCGTTTCCCGAAGCTGGTCGATGAGTACGAGACCCTGCTCACCGATAACCGTATCTGGAAGCAGCGCACCGTTGGCATCGGCGTGGTCGATGCCGATCGGGCCAAAAACCTCGGCTTCACCGGCCCGATGCTGCGCGGCTCCGGGATCGCCTGGGATCTGCGCAAGATGCAGCCCTACGCGGCCTATGATCAGGTCGACTTCGATATCCCGGTGGGCCAGAACGGCGATTGCTACGACCGTTATCTGGTGCGCATCGAGGAGATGCGCCAGTCCAATCGCATCATCAAGCAATGCATCGACTGGCTGCGCGCCAATCCCGGTCCGGTGATGGTCGATGATCACAAGGTGGTGCCGCCGACACGCGTCGGCATGAAGGACGACATGGAAGCACTGATCCATCACTTTAAGCTCTTCACCGAGGGCTATTGCCCACCGCCTGGCCAGGTCTATGCCGCGGTTGAGGCACCCAAGGGTGAGTTCGGCTGCTACATCGTTTCCGATGGCGCCAACAAGCCGTATCGGTTGAAGGTCCGGGCGCCCGGCTTCCCACATCTCGCGGCGATGGATGAGATGGCCAAGGGCCACATGCTCGCTGATGTGGTCGCCATCATCGGCACCATGGATATCGTGTTTGGGGAGATCGACCGCTGATGAGTTTCCGTAATACACCGCTCGCGGTCATCCATGATGTCGACAAGGCGACGCTGCTCACGCCCGAGCTGCGCGCCGAGATCGACAAGCATGTTGCCAAGTATCCGCCGGAATGGAAGCAGTCTGCAGTGATGCCGGCGCTGACGTTGGTGCAGGATCACAACGGCGGCTGGCTGAGCCGTGAGTTGATGGATCAGGTGGCCGCCTATCTGGACATGCCCGAGACCGCTGTCTATGAGGTCGCGACCTTCTATGCGATGTACGATCTGGAGCCGGTTGGTCGGCACAAGGTCTGCGTCTGCAACAGCGTCTCCTGCAGGCTCGGTGGTGCCGAGGAGCTGATGCACCATATCGAAAAGAAATACAACGTAGCGCCCGGCGGCACCACCGCTGACGGCAAGCTCACGTTCAAGGAGTTCGAATGCCTCGGTGCCTGCCGGCACGCGCCTGCGGTGATGGTCGACAAGGTCTACCATGAGTGCGTGACCCCGGAAGCCATCGACAAGATCATCGACGACCTCGACTGAGCGCGTGCGACCTATGGCAGAGAACCAGAATACCGTTTGCTTCCGCACCATGCATCTTGATGCGACTGTGCGCTATACGCTTGAGAGCTATCGCAGCGTCGGCGGCTATGTGCAATGGGAGCGCATCCTGCGCGAGAAGCCCGATCCAGACCAGCTGATCGATGAACTCAAGACCTCGGCCCTGCGCGGTCGTGGTGGCGCCGGTTTTCCAACCGGGCTGAAGTGGAGCTTCATGCCCCGCACCAAGCCGGGTCAGAAGTACATCGTCTGCAACTCGGACGAAGGTGAGCCTGGCACCTGCAAGGACCGCGATATCATGCGCTACAACCCCCATCAGCTGATCGAGGGGATGGCGATCGCCGGTTATTGCATCGGTGCGACGGTTGGTTACAACTACATTCGCGGCGAGTTCTACGAGCCGACCGCGCGTTTCGATGGGGCGCTCGAAGAGGCCTACGCCGCCGGGCTGCTGGGCAAGAACCTGCTCGGCTCGGGCGTCGATTTCGATCTCTACACGCATCTTGGCGCCGGAGCCTACATCTGCGGCGAAGAAACGGCGCTGCTCGAATCGCTCGAAGGCAAGAAGGGCCAGCCGCGCTTCAAGCCGCCGTTCCCGGCCCAGGCCGGGCTCTATGGCATGCCGACGACGATCAACAATACCGAGACCCTGGCCTCGGTGCCGGTGATCCTGGAGAAGAGCGGCAAATGGTTCTTGGAGCAGGGCAAGCCCAACAATGGCGGACCCAAGCTGTTCTCGATCACCGGTCACGTCGAGCGGCCTTGTAACCTCGAGATCCCGTTGGGCACCCCGTTTAAGGACGTGCTCGAGATGGCGGGTGGGGTCAGCGGCGGTCGGGCGCTGAAGGCGGTGATCCCCGGTGGCTCATCGGTCCCAGTGGTCCCGGGCGATGTGATGATGCGCACCGATATGGACTATGACTCCATCGCCAAGGCCGGATCGATGCTCGGCTCCGGCGCGGTCATTATCATCGCCGAGGGCACCTGCATGGTGAAGGTGCTCGCTAACCTGGCCCACTTCTACGCGCATGAGTCCTGTGGTCAGTGCACGCCTTGCCGCGAGGGCACGGGTTGGCTGGCGCGGGTGCTCGATCGCATCCTCGCTGGCAACGGGCGGCCGCAGGATCTGGATCTGCTCGACAATGTGGCCGGCCGAATTGGCGGGCGCACCATCTGCGCGCTCGGCGATGCGGCGGCGATGCCGGTGCAGAGCTTCCTCAAGCATTACCGTTCCGAGTTCGAGCATCTGGTCGAGCACGGCCGTTCGCTGGTCGAGGCGGCCTGAGCGCCGTGCCTTGGCTCGGCGTTCTTGCGCAATCCCTATGACGCTGCGGCGCAACCTCAGCAGGTAGATCTACATCGATGTCGGACGACAAGATTACCCTCGAGATCGACGGCCGTTTCTGCACGGCGGCGCCCGGTGAGATGATCATCGCGGTGGCCGATCGCGAGGGCATCGTGATCCCGCGTTTCTGCTATCACGAGAAGCTCTCGATCGCGGCCAACTGCCGCATGTGCCTGGTGGAAGCGGAGCAGGGCGGGCGACCGTTCCCGAAGCCGATACCGGCCTGCGCGACCCCGGTCGGCGAGGGCATGAAGGTGCTCACGCGCTCGAAGAAGGCGCTCGATGCCCAGCGCGGCACCATGGAGTTCCTGCTCATCAACCATCCGCTGGATTGCCCGATCTGCGATCAGGGCGGTGAGTGTGAGCTGCAAGACGTCTCCATGGGCTACGGCGAGGACGTCTCGCGCTTCAGCGAGCGCAAGCGCGTGGTCAAGGATGAAGACCTCGGGCCGCTGATCGCCACCGAGATGACCCGCTGCATCCATTGCACCCGCTGCGTGCGCTTCGGCGCCGAGATCGCCGGCCTGCGTGAGCTGGGGGCGACCGGCCGTGGTGAGGACATGCGCATCGGCACCTTCGTCGGGCAGTCGATGGCGCATGAGCTCTCGGGCAACATCATCGATCTCTGTCCGGTCGGTGCGCTGACCTCGAAGCCCTATCGATTCACCGCCCGCGCCTGGGAGCTGACCTCGGACGAGGGCATCGCGCCGCATGACGGCGTTGGCTCCAACCTTCAGCTGCACATCCGTGACGGCAAGGTTATGCGCGTGCATCCGCGCGACAATGAGGCCGTCAACGAGTGCTGGATCTCGGATCGCGACCGCTTCAGCTACGAGGGCCTGAACAGCCCCGAGCGGCTGAAGGCGCCGATGCTCAAGCGCGATGGCGACTGGCAGGAAGTCGACTGGCAAGAGGCACTGCATGCCGCGGTTGACCTGTTGAAGGCTCCGGGCCCCGATCAGCTGGGCGTTCTGGTCTCGCCGACTGCGACCCTGGAAGAGCAGTTCCTGCTGCAGCGGCTGGTGCGAGCGCTCGGGAGCGATCATATCGATACCCGACTGCGGCAGCTCGACTTCAGCGCCGCGGCTGCTGATCCACAGCTGCCGTGGCTTGGGGTTCCGATCGCTGAGCTTGAAACGCAGCAGACGGTGCTCCTGATCGGTAGCGATATTCGACAAGAGCAGCCGCTGCTGGCGCATCGTCTCCGCAAGGCGGCGTTGTCCGGAGCGACGATCGCGCTGCTGAATCCTTACGCAGTCGACCTCAATCATCCCAGCATCCAAATTGCGCCGAGCCCATCGGTCCCAGGTAGCGACCTTCGGGCGCTGCTGCGGTTGCTGGGCAAGCCCACAGAGGGGCCGGCAGCGGAGCCCGATGAGCGCCATCAGCGGATCGCTGATGCGCTGACCCGCGCCGGTCAGGACGGCAAGGGGCTGGTGCTGCTGGGCACCCTGGCCGAGAGCGCTCCCGCCTTTGGGCTGGTCCGTGCCCTAGCGGCTGAGGTCGCTGCCGCGGCCGGATGCCGACTCGGCTTCTTGGCGCCGGCCGCGAATAGTGTCGGCAGCTGGTGCGCCGGTTCTCTCCCGCACAGGCTGCCTGGCGGCGCTGCACCGGCACGGCCGGGCTTGGATGCTGGTGCCATGCTCACTGATCCTCGGCAGGGCTATCTACTCTGGGGGCTGGAGCCGGATAGAGACCTCGCCGACCCGACGCTGGCAATGTCCGCGCTGCGCGCAGCAAAGCAGGTTGTCGCCTGCACCGCCTTCAGGAGCCCAGCGCTCGATACGGTGGCCGATGTGCTGCTGCCGATCTCGGCGTTTGCCGAGACTGCCGGGACCTTCGTCAATACCGAGGCCCGCTGGCAACGGTTCCAGGGCGCAGTTCCGCCACCCGGCGATGCTCGCCCAGGCTGGAAGGTCTTGCGCGTTCTCGGCACCATGATGGAACTGCCGGGCTTTGCTCAGAATAGCGCCCGCGAGGTCCATGATGAGCTTGCCAGCCAATGTCGCGATCTGACGCCAGATAACCAGATGCGGGAGGCGATGCCCGCGCCCGACCTGTCATCAGCCACGCCCCAGGCGGCGGAGCTGTTCCGGATCGGCAACGTGCCGATCTATGCGACCGATCCGCTCGTTCGGCGCGCCCCTGCCTTGCAGCGCACGCCGCTTGCCGAGCAGCTTGCGGTGTCGCTGCATCCCGACGACGCGGCCGCGCTCGGTCTGGCCGATGGGCAACTGGCACGGGTGGCGCAGGTTGCGATCAACGGCGAGCGCACCGAGGTTAACGCCCCGGTCGTGATCGACGACCGCATCGCGGTTGGATGCGCTCGCATCCCGGCTGGGGTCGAGGGTAGTGGTGAGTTGGGTCCAATCATGGGCCCAGTGCAAATCAGCAAGGCCGGCGCTTAGGAGCACGCAGATGATGGATTTGTGGCAGTGGCTGCCGCTCCCCCTCCAAAGCCTGATCGCCATTGTCGCGATCATCGCGCCTTTACTGGCGGTGGTGGCCTGGTACACCTATGCCGAGCGCAAGGTGATCGGCTACATGCAGGTCCGGATCGGGCCGAATCGGGTCGGTTGGCGCGGTCTGCTGCAGCCCATCGCCGATGCGCTCAAGCTCATGGTCAAGGAGATCATTATCCCGACCAAGGCCAGCAAGGGCCTGTTCCTGCTCGCGCCGCTGATTGCGATCGTGCCGGCGCTGGCGGCCTGGGCGGTGATCCCGTTCGACGCCGGTCTGGTGCTGGCCGACATCAACGCCGGCCTGCTCTATGTGCTGGCGCTGACCTCGCTGGGCGTCTACGGCATCATTATCGCCGGATGGGCCTCGAACTCGAAGTATGCGCTGCTGGGTGCGATGCGCGCGGCGGCGCAGATCGTCGCCTACGAGATCGCGATGGGCTTTGCGCTGGTTGGCGTGCTGGTCGCCGCTGGTAGCCTGAATCTGAGTGCCATCGTCGAGGCG
Organism: Lamprobacter modestohalophilus; assembly: GCF_016583905.1. Taxonomy (GTDB): domain Bacteria; phylum Pseudomonadota; class Gammaproteobacteria; order Chromatiales; family Chromatiaceae; genus Lamprobacter; species Lamprobacter modestohalophilus. The sequence goes on from NZ_NRRY01000043.1 coordinate 34,069, forward strand.
CAATCCGGCAGTCTGCTGACCTGGTTCTGGCTGCCATTGCTGCCGCTGTTCGGGGTCTATTTCATCTCTGGTGTTGCTGAGACCAACCGTGCGCCCTTCGATGTCGCCGAGGGCGAGTCTGAGATCGTCGCCGGTTTCCACGTCGAATATTCCGGCATGGCGTTCGCGATCTTCTTCCTCGCTGAATACGCGAACATGGTGCTGATCGCGATGCTGGCGACGCTCTTGTTCTTCGGCGGCTGGCTCTCGCCGTTCCAGGGCATCCCGATGCTCGACGAGGCTACAGCCTGGGTGCCGGGGATGATCTGGCTGCTGCTCAAGACCTTCTTCTTCATGTTCGTCTTCCTCTGGCTGCGCGCGACCTTTCCGCGCTACCGCTATGACCAGATCATGCGTCTGGGCTGGAAGGTGTTCATTCCGATCACAATCGTCTGGATTCTTGTGGTCGCCGTGGCCGTGCTCGCGCAGTTGCCACCTTGGTGGTCGGCAGCGTCTGCCTAGCCGATATGGTGATGCCGAGTGACCGCGACCCCCGCGCCAGTCGATAGCCGATAGAGTGAACCATGCTTCAAGCCGCTCGCACTTATCTCAATAGCCTCCTGCTCCTGGAGCTTTTCCGTGGAATGAGCCTGACCGGGCGCTACCTGTTCAAGCGCAAATTCACGGTGCAGTATCCAGAAGAGAAGGCGCCGGTCTCGCCGCGTTTCCGTGGTCTGCATGCGCTGCGCCGTTATCCCAACGGCGAAGAGCGCTGCATCGCCTGCAAGCTGTGCGAGGCGACCTGTCCGGCGCTAGCGATCACCATTGAGGCCGAACCGCGCGAAGACGGCTCGCGACGCACGACGCGCTACGATATCGATCTGTTCAAGTGCATCTACTGCGGCTTTTGCGAGGAGTCATGCCCGGTCGATTCGATCGTCGAGACCGATGTCTATGAATATCACTTCGAGAATCGCGGCGAGAACATCATGACCAAAGACAAATTGCTCGCGATCGGAGATAAATACGAGTCGCGGATCGCGGCGGCGCGGAGCGCGGACGCGCGTTATCGTTGAGCGCCGGTCTCGGCAATAGAGCAATAACGAGTTACCGTGAAACAAGCGCTTGATCGTCCGGGATGGCGACGCGCTATTTACGTTAGATCAGGGCGCTGTTGTCGCCCATCGGACCGACTGCACTGAGTGCCAGGGCCGTCGTAGGTCGAATGTCAACGCCTGACTGCATCGCTGAGAGCTGCTCTTGAGAGCCGTTCTCCGACGCAGCCAAGCCAGCTGGAAATCCCATGGGCTTCGAAAAATTTCTCTTCTATGTGTTCGCGGCCATAACCGTAGTCGCTGCAGGGATGGTGGTGACACGCCGCAACCCAGTGCACGCGGTGCTGTTTCTGGTGCTTGCCTTCGTCTCGAGCGCGGCGCTCTGGCTGCTGCTGGAGGCGGAGTTCCTCGGCATCGTCCTGGTGCTGGTCTATGTCGGCGCGGTGATGGTGCTGTTCCTGTTCGTGGTGATGATGTTGGATATCGACATCGCCGCGCTGCACGGTCAGTTCATTCGCTATCTGCCGGTCGGCCTGATGATTGCGGTGGTGATGGTGCTGAACCTGTTCTTGGTGCTTGGGCCATCTCACTTCGGGCTCGAGCTGTTCGCGAAGCCCGAGGCGCAGCCGGCCAGCTATAGCAATACGGTCGAGCTGGGTCTCGAGCTCTACACCACCTACCTCTATCCGTTCGAGATCGCCGCGGTGATCCTACTCGTCGCCATCGTCGCCGCGATTCGCCTGACGCTGCGCCGTCGGCCTGAGACCAAGTATCAGGATGCCTCCAAGCAGGTCCGGGTGAAGAAGGGGCCAGATCGTATCCGACTGGTGTCGATGCCGGCCGCACCCCGTCTGGGTGCCAGTGCGCCGGCCCCGGCACTGAAGGAGGACTCCGAATGATCGCCCTATCTGACTATCTGCTGCTCGGCGCCTTGCTGTTCTCGATCTCTGTGGCCGGCGTGTTTCTGAATCGGAAGAACGTGATCATCCTGCTGATGTGCATCGAGCTGATGCTGCTCGCAGTGAACATGAACTTCATCGCCTTCTCGCATTTCCTTGGCAATCTGGATGGGCAGATCTTCGTCTTCTTCATCTTGACGGTTGCGGCCGCCGAGGCGGCAATCGGGCTCGCCATCCTGGTGGTCCTGTTCCGCAACCGGCGCACCATTAACGTCGACGATCTGGACATGCTCAAAGGCTGAGCCCACCGGACACCGCTCGGAGAATCCTTCAATGGAGACCGTCTATCTGATCATCGTGCTGGCGCCACTGTTTGGTGCCATTGTCGCCGGCTTCTTCGGCGGCAAGATCGGCCGTGCCGGCGCTCACTCGGTCGCCATCGCTGGCGTCGGCCTCTCGGCTGTACTCTCCCTCTGGGTGCTGTCGCGCTTCATCTGGCACGATGAGCCGGCCTTCAATGGCTCCCTCTATACCTGGATGGTCGCCGATGGCATCCGTTTCGAGATCGGCTTCCTGGTCGACCGCCTGACCGCGCTGATGATGGCGGTGGTGACCTTCGTCTCGTTGATGGTGCACATCTATACCATCGGCTACATGGCCGACGATGCCCACAACTGGCCTGAAAACTCCCTCGTTGGCAAGAATAGCTATCAGCGTTTCTTCAGCTATATCTCGCTGTTCACCTTCTCGATGCTGATGTTGGTGATGGCCAACAACTTCATGCAGTTGTTCTTCGGCTGGGAAGCGGTGGGTCTGGTGTCCTACCTGCTGATTGGTTTCTACACAACGCGCGAGTCGGCGATCTCGGCCAACCTGAAGGCCTTCCTGGTCAACCGCGTGGGTGATTTCGGCTTCATCCTCGGCATCGCTGCGGTAGTGATGTACTTCAACTCGTTGGATTACGCCGAGGTCTTTGCGCAGGCGCCGGCGCATGCCGAGACCCAGGTCGCGGTCTTCGGCGGCGTCTCGCTAATGACCTTGATCTGCATCCTGCTGTTCATTGGTGCGATGGGTAAGTCGGCCCAGATGCCGCTGCATGTTTGGCTGCCGGATTCCATGGAAGGTCCAACGCCGATCTCGGCGCTGATCCATGCGGCCACCATGGTCACTGCCGGCGTCTTCATGGTGACCCGGATGTCCCCGCTGTTCGAGCTGTCGACGACCGCGCTGTCGTTCGTGCTGGTGATCGGCGCCTTGACGGCCTTCCTGATGGGACTGATTGGCTTGGTGCAGAACGACATCAAGCGCGTGATCGCCTACTCGACCCTGTCTCAGCTCGGCTATATGATCGCAGCCCTGGGGGCCTCGGCCTATGCCGCGGGCATCTTCCACCTGATGACCCATGCCTTCTTCAAGGCGCTGCTGTTCCTGGCCGCGGGCTCGGTGATCATTGCGATGCACCATGATCAGGATATTCGCAATATGGGTGGGCTGAAGCGCTACATGCCGATCACTTGGATCACCGCGTTGGCCGGCTCTCTGGCGCTGATCGCCTTTCCGGGCTTTTCCGGCTTCTTCTCCAAGGATGCCATCATCGAGGCCGTGGGGCATTCGCAGATCGCCGGCGCTGGTCTGGCCAACCTGCTGCTCATCCTGGGTGCCTTCGTCACCGCGCTCTATTCCTTCCGACTCTATTTCTTGGTCTTCCACGGCGAGCCGCGGATGGACCATCACACCCGCTCGCATCTGCATGAGACGCCCTGGGTGGTCACGGGGCCGTTGATTGCCCTGGCGATCCCCTCCGTCTTCATCGGCTGGTATGCGATCGAGCCGCTGTTAGTCGAGAACTGGCTCGGCGATGCGATCACGGTGCTGCATGAGCACGACACCCTGCATCATCTCGCCGCGCATTGGCACGGGCAGCGCGAGTTCATCCGCCATGGCATGCAGACGCTGCCGTTCTGGCTCTCGATGGGCGGCCTGCTGATGGCGGCCTATTACTGGTGGTACTTGCATCAACGCAACCCGGGGATCGATGCTGAGCTGCAGGAGCGAGGCGGTCGGTTCACGCGCCTATTGCAAGACAAGTACGGCTTTGACGACTTCAATCAGCGTGTCTTCGCGGGTGGTGGGCAGCTGATCGGGCGCTTTCTTTGGAAGCGCAGTGATCAGCGCTTGATCGATGGCGCGGTGGTCAATGGCTCGGCAAAGGCCGTCGGCTGGATCGCGGCGCGTGCTCGTCACCTTCAGAGTGGCATGCTCTACCACTATGCCTTTGCCATGATCCTCGGGCTCGTGGTCCTATTGACCCTGTTCGTGACCTTCTAAGACGCGGGAGAGGCGGCTGATGTTATTGGAATTCCCCTGGCTCTCGCTCGTGATCTGGCTGCCGATCATCGGCGGCATTGCGGTCATTGCAAGTGGTGAGCAGAACGCTGAGCTGACCAAACGGATCGCGCTGGGCTTCGCGCTGCTGACCTTTGTCATGAGCCTGCCGCTCTGGTTTGGCTTCGATGCCTCGACGGCGGCGATGCAGTTCGTCGAGCGATCGCCCTGGCTGCCGGCGCTGGGCGTCGACTATTACCTGGGCGTCGATGGCATCTCGATGCCGCTGATCTTGCTCACCACCTTTATCACCATCTTCGTGATCATCGCCGGCTGGGACGTCATCAGCTACAAGCCGTCGCAGTACATGGCGGCCTTCCTGATCATGGAAGGGATCATGGTCGGGGTGTTCTCTGCCCTGGACGCGATCCTGTTCTATTTCTTCTGGGAGGCGATGCTGATCCCGATGTTCATCATCATCGGGGTCTGGGGCGGGCCGAACCGCGTCTACGCGACCATCAAATTCTTCCTGTACACCTTCTTCGGCTCGGTGTTCATGCTGGTCGCGCTGATCTATCTGTACTTCCAGACCGGCAGCTTCGACATCCTCGGCTTCCATGCGGCGCCGCTGGGACTGACCGCGCAGATCCTGATCTTCTTCGCCTTCCTGCTCGCATTCGCGGTCAAGGTGCCGATGTTTCCGGTGCATACCTGGCTGCCGGATGCGCACGTCGAGGCACCGACCGGCGGCTCGGTGATCCTGGCGGCGATCATGCTGAAGATCGGCGGCTATGGCTTCCTGCGCTTCAGCCTGCCGATCGCGCCCGATGCCAGCGCACAGCTCGACTGGCTGATCATCACCATGTCGCTGATCGCGGTCATCTATATCGGCCTGGTGGCGCTGGTGCAGCAGGACATGAAGAAGCTGATCGCCTATTCGTCGATCGCACACATGGGCTTCGTGACCCTAGGCTTTTTCATCGTCTTCGCGATCTTCCAACGCGCCGAGACAGCGGGTGCCGTGATGGGCATCGAAGGCGGAATGGTGCAGATGATCTCGCACGGGTTCATCTCCGGCGCCCTGTTCCTCTGCGTTGGCGTGCTCTATGACCGCATGCACACCCGCGAGATCTCGGCCTACGGCGGGGTGATCAACCGCATGCCCTGGTTCGGGGCCTTCGTCGTCTTTTTTGCCATGGCCAACGCGGGTCTGCCCGGCACCTCTGGGTTCGTCGGTGAGTTCATGGTCATCCTCGCTGCCTTCCGCGCCGACTTCTGGTTTGCCTTCCTCGCCGCGACCACGCTGGTGCTGGCGGCCGCCTTCACCCTCTGGCTGGTCAAGCGCGTCATCTTCGGCGATATCGGTAACGACAATGTCGCCGCGCTCAAGGATCTGAATCGGCGCGAGACCCTGAACCTGAGCGTGCTGGCCGCCGCTACGCTTGCGATCGGCATCTGGCCCAAGCCGTTGATCGACGTGATGGAGCCGACCATCGCCAACCTGGTACAGCAGATCCAGGTCAGCAAGTTGCCCGAGGGGTCTGACTTGGTCACCCCGCCGATCGCCCGTCTCCAGCCCTAACGGACCCCTGTCATGACGACGCTCACGCCCTCGATTTCCGCTTCGCTGCTGGCGATCCTGCCCGAGCTAGTGATCTTGATCACCGCCTGTACGGTGCTGATCGCCGATCTCTACACCCGCGCTGATCAGAAGCAGAGCAACCATACCCTGACGCTGATCGGGCTGCTGGGCGCGCTGCTCGCGGTTGGCTTCGTCGGTGGCTCAGTGCCGACGGCCGCCTTTAGCGAGAGCTTTGTCCGTGATCCGATGAGCGACCTGCTCAAGGGTGCCATCCTGGTCGTGTCCTTGCTGACCTTCGTCTATGCCAAGGACTACATGCGCGATCGTGACATGTGGGTCGGCGAGTACCACGTACTGCTGCTATTCGCGGTGCTGGGGATGCTGATCATGGTCTCGGCAAACGGCTTCCTGACCCTGTACCTCGGCCTTGAGCTGCTCTCGCTCTGCCTCTATGCGCTGGTCGCCTTCGACCGCGACTCCAAGGCCGGCGCTGAGGCGGCGATGAAGTACTTCGTGCTCGGCGCCCTGGGCTCCGGCATGCTGCTCTACGGTATCTCGATGCTGTATGGCGCCTCCGGCGGCTTCGCCTTCGCCGATGTCGCCGCGGCCGTGGCCAGCGATGCCGTGAATGACAAGATCCTGGTCTTCGGGCTGGTGTTCGCGCTGATCGGCATCGCGTTCAAGTTCGGTGCCGTCCCTTTCCACATGTGGATGCCGGACGTGTACCAGGGCGCGCCGACCCCGATCGTGCTGTTTCTCTCTAGTGCGCCCAAGATCGCCGCCTTTGCGATGGCGGCGCGCATCCTGATCGAGGCGCTGGGCGGCCTGCAGTCCGACTGGGGCGAGATCCTGGTGATCCTCTCCGTGCTCTCTCTGGCGCTCGGCAACGTCGTCGCGATCGCGCAGACCAACATCAAACGCATGCTCGCCTACTCGACCATCTCCCATGTCGGCTTCATCTTCCTAGGGCTGCTTGCTGGCAGCGAGCAGGGCTATGCGTCTGCGATGTTCTATTCGGTGGTCTATGCGTTGATGTCGGCGGGGGCCTTTGGCGTGCTGCTGCTGATCTCGAATAAGGGTCAAGACGTGCAGGAACTGGACGATCTCAAGGGCCTGTCGGATCGCGACCCCTGGTTGGCCGCGATGATGGCGCTGATCATGTTCTCGATGGCCGGCGTGCCGCCGATGGTTGGCTTCGTCGCCAAGCTGCTGGTGTTGGAGGCGATTATTGCGCAAGGGATGGTCTGGCTGGCGATCATAGCGGTGATCTTCTCGATCATCGGCGCCTTCTACTATCTGCGCGTGATCAAGATGATCTACTTCGATAAGCCGATCACCGAGGTGCCAGTGGTCACCAATGCCAGCGCGCGGGTCGCCATCACCTTCAATGGCGCCGCGATCTTGCTGCTTGGGATGTATCCCGCCGCGCTGTTCTCACTTTGCCAGCAGGCCTTTGCGGGTTGATCCTGTCAAGCCTCTGGGCGAGGCGCTGACGAACAGATGGACACAGGCCAACACAGACCAACACCGATCGATGGCGGAAGGATCGGTGTGAAGGTCTGTGGATCTGTGGTGCTGATCATCCGTAACGCTTGGTCAGTCCTCGCGATTGGCTGGTTATGAGCCGAAGGACTTGAGGATCGCTTGGGTGTCTTCCTTGCTCAGCCGCGGTCCAAGACTGGTGACCAGTTTCGCCGAGGCCGCCGAGGCCAGGTCGCCAGCGCGCTTGTGGCTCCAACCTTGGGTCAAGCCGTAGAGGAAAGCGCCGGCAAACATATCGCCAGCGCCGACCGTATCCACCGGCTTGACCGGCACCGGATCGATGTCGATCAGCTCCTGGCCATCGAAGACCAGCGCGCCCTTGGGGCCGCGGGTGATCGCGAATTCCTTGCTCAGCGTCTTCAGATACTCGACCGCCTCGTTGAGATCAGTGGTCTCGGCCATGCCCATGGCCTCTTCTTCATTGGCAAAGATCAGGTCGACGCCGTCGCCGATCATCTCCTTCAGCCCAGCCTTGAAGAACTTGACCATGTTTGGGTCGGAGAGCGAGAGCGCGGTGCGCACGCCGCCATGCTCTGCCGCGCGGCGGGCCTCGATGGCCGCGACTCGGGCCGTATCGGAGGTGACCAGATAGCCCTCGGTGTAGAACCATTTGGCCGCGTGCAGGGACCGCACCTCGACCTCATGCACCGATAGATTGCCGCTGATGCCCAGATAGGTGCACATGGTCCGGTCCGAGTCAGGCGTGACCAAGACGACACAGCGGCCGGTATCGCCCTTGTCCAGAAAGCCGCCGTCGAGGGTCTCGACGCCGCCCTCGTGCAGGTCTTTCATGTAAAAGTGGCCGAGATCGTCGTCAGCGACCTTGCAGGCGTAGTAGCCACGGCCACCGAGCTGGCTGAGCGCGATCACCGAGTTCGCCGCCGAGCCACCCGAGCCGCGTTGGTGATGATGTTCGCGGAGGTGGTCCATGATGCGCAGCTGATGTGCCTCATCGACAAGGGTCATGACGCCCTTGTCGATATTCAGGTGTTGGAGATCGCCGGGGCTGATCTCGTACTCCATATCCACCAGTGCGTTGCCGAGGGCGTAGACGTCGTAGGTACTCATACTCTTCCTATGTTGACTGTGACAGCCGACATTGTCGCAGAGAACGGCGATTGGTTGTTTGCCGAGACTGAGGGAGCGCACTAGGCTGACCTGTTTGCTCATCGAAGCCATCGGCAGGCGCGCCATCGTCTCTACCCAAGATCCGATCCTGCTCGGGGATCTCAGCGCACCCCAGCCCGACATCGCCGTGCTCAAGCCGCGGGACGATTTCTACACCGCCGAGCATCCGCGGGCCGACGATGCCTTACTCGTGATCGAGATCGCCGACAGCAGCGTTCGTTATGACCGGGAGTGCAAGCTGCCGCTGTATGCCCGATTCGGCATCCCCGAGGCCTGGCTGATCGACATCCCCGCGCAGGCCATCTGGGTGTATCGGCAACCCGAGAACGGTACCTACCAAACAAGCGTTCAGCTTGAGGCGCCGTACCGAATCAGGCCGTCGATGCTGGATGGCTTGGAGTTGGAGCTTGGCGATCTGGTCTAAAACCGCTTTGGAGGATCAGGCTTAAGCGTCATTCTCCAGACCGAAGCGGGGTTTAAAACGGCTCCGGGATGCGCTTGAGCGCGCCGCCCCCTCCGTTGCGCTGCTCGGCGGCTTGAGCCCGGATCTCGACACGCGCACCAGTTACATCGGGCGGGTGCTGCGCCTGAACTCGGGCACGCTCGAGCGCTATGTCGGCCACCGCACCTTCACCCATTCATTGCTGCTGCAGGGCATCGCCGGCCTGCTCGCCTGGTGGCTGCTGCCGGGTGGCTACGCGCTCGCCCTGATCGCTGGCTGGGTCAGCCACAGTTGGTGCGAAATGATGACCAAGGGCTAAGGTTGCTGAGGTCATCGATCCGACCAGTGGCACCCTCATCAACCGGTCGATGGTCGAGGCAGGGAAAGCAGCGGTGTATCGGCGCTATTGTTCCGATCGCAGTTATAGCAGCGCCGAGGCCAGCGCCAAAGTTGCGGGGCTGGGGATCTGGAGCAAGCCGGGCGACCATCAACGGCCTTAGGAATGGCGGCGTCGCTGACCCGGTCTTATCAGGACGCGGACGCAGAGACCTGGCAGCAAATAGCATTGGGCGAGTGGATCACCACGGCTGAGGCGAACGGTGATCCAGATCAACTCTCTGTAATTCTGACTGGATCAAACACCTGTTGGTGTTTATTCCTGCCAGCTATAACCGCTAGACTCGGCGCAGGCGCTGCACGCGCCCAGGGTCAGGGGATCTGGATAATGGTAGGGGAGCGCCAACAACCGTGGATGTATCGTCATCGCTGATCGGTGGGGACCGGTCGGATTTCTGTATAGCAACAACGGCACCTGTTCTGCATCTGCAGTTTGTAACGGGGTGCTTGTGCGTGCGCGTGTGGTTTTGCCGAGGCTCTGAGCTGAGTAGATGGATTCTGCCTATCTCTGTTAGCACGGAATCTACTCAGCACACCTGATCCACATGCTGTCTAATTAACGGTTAGGCGTAAAATGGAACCAATATGTCGCATCTCAATACATTAAGATTCATTATCGGCCATCCTCTTAATCGAGACCGAAAACTAGGCTCACTTGTACGTTTTGCTAAATGGCAAATTGCCAGCAGACTAGCTCCGGGTGCAATCGTTTTCGATTGGATCAACGGCTCCAAATTTCTAGTCCGAACTGGAGAAACAGGATTAACAGGAAATATTTACACCGGCCTACATGAATTCCCGGATATGGGTTATTTGCTGCATTTCCTACGCGAGGAAGACCTTTTTGTCGATGTTGGAGCGAATGTAGGTTCATACAGCATTCTGGCCTGTTCTGCTGTTGGAGCTAGAGGTATTGCATTTGAACCAGTGCCAAACACTTTCAATCGGCTTATTGAAAACATGCGTCTTAATAATTTGGAAGAAAGAGTCACCTGCCTTAATAAAGGTGTAGGGGCAGAAGAAGAAAACATTACATTTACTAGCGACACTGATACCACAAATCATGCGCTTGCAGACGGCGAACATTGCGAAAAGGTCGTTAATGTCGAAGTGACATCCTTGGATACCGTTTTACATAGCGAATCTCCAGCATTGGTAAAGATTGATGTAGAAGGATATGAAACGCCGGTACTGGAGGGGGCGCAAGAAATTCTAAGAAACCAATCAATATATTCCGTAATCATGGAGCTTAACGGTAGTGGAAATCGCTACGGTTATGATGAATCGAAGATCCTGGACATGATGTCGGACTACAATTTCAAGACTTATTCATACAATCCAATGGATCGAACGCTCATCAATTTAGAAGGCAAGAACTTAAATTCAGGGAATACCTTGTTTATTCGTGATAAGTCTTTTGTTGAGGAAAGATTGAAGGCTGCACCAATGGTTTCAATTCATGGCCGCCAGTTCTAAATCGCCTAACAATCGCATGCACTCGGACAGCAAAAAGCGCCGCTCCTCGTTCCTCGTCGCTCTGCTTTTTGCTGCCGGTGATGCGTGTCGTTAGCGGGTGAACAACGGAGTTGGAGTAAGCTCATTGAAGCGCAAAGTTTATCTTGAAACTTCCGTCATCAGTTATTTGACTTCGCGGCCAAGTAAAACCATTATCGGTGCCGCTCACCAACAAATAACCTCAGCATGGTGGGATAAACGATATGACTATGAGTTATTCCTGTCAGAACTGGTGTTGCGTGAATGTGCTGGTGGCGATTCTGCCGCCG
>NZ_NRRY01000044.1 GCF_016583905.1 Lamprobacter modestohalophilus
CATCGGTATAGCGGCTGAAGCGTTCAAAAAACCAGAATTCCAACACTTCTGACAACGTCTCGCGGGTTTCTGCGCCAAGCGGCGCTTGTTGGATCGTCTGCCAGAGCAGCGGGGCGCGTTGCGTCAGTTCGGCATCCGTCTCGATAATCAGCGGGGCGAACACCGCAACATAGGGATTGTCGGGCTCGCGCGCGAGCCACTCGCGCAGGAAGCTGTCGAGACTGATGCAGCGGATCGGCGAGCCTGGGGCATGCACCCAGTGCGGTCGCTCGGGAATATCCGCCGCGCGCAGGAACACGGCCATGCCGAGGACTTCATGCTCGGGGTTCTCCTCGCCATAGAGCCCGATCTTGGCGGCGAGGTTGTAGAGGGACTTAGCCTTGGGCTGGGCCTGGAATTCGACCACATAGGCGGGGCCTGAGTGGCCGTCGGGCGCGACCAAGCCATCGAGGCGGCGCTCGAGGCTTTTGAGGGTCAGCGAGCAGACCTTGTAGGCGCCTTCAAGCCGCAGTCCGCCGGTGAGCACCCGAAAGGCCTCGGGGCCGCTGCGCAGAAACAGATAGATCGGGTGGTCGGTCTTCATGATCGGCAGGATAGACGAAGACCAACGCGCTCGGATAGAGACAAAAACGTGGTCCGTCCCCTTGAACGCTTGCGCAACTGCACCTGCACCAAGTACCCCAAGAACTCCTTCAGCGCCAGCCCGCTCGCCTCAAGCGCACCAGCGCTCGGCAGCCAGCACTGAAGGCCGCGACAGCTGCTGATGGACCGATAATCCGCACCAACCGGCACCACATCAAACCCCGCCTGCTCGAAAATCGCCACCGCTCGACGCAAATGCCAGGCAGAGGTCACCAGCAGCACCCGCCGCGTTCCGGATGAGTCAAGCACCTCGCGACTTGAGCGCGCATTACCGAGCGTATTGCGGCTTTCCGTCTCAAGGCGCAGCGCAGAACGCGGCACCCCCAGAGCGGTCAGTAGCTCGGCAATTGCCTCAGCCTCCGGCGCAGCGATCGGCGGCTCGAGCTTGCCGCCTGCGCTGACCACCACCTGCGACGCACAACCAGCGTGATACAGCCGCGCGGCCTCCCAGACCCGATCTGAACCCCGATGCAGTCGCGGCCGCAGATCCCCAATCAACAGCGGCTGTACGGCACCACCCAGCACCAGGATGGCATCAGCCGGCTCACAATCCGCTGCGGCCTGCGGCGGATAATCCCGCTCGAGCTGACTCATCAAAGCCGTCGCCACCGCCGGCAACGAGCAAGCCCCGATCAGCCCCAAACCCAGCCCAGCAACGAAGACACCGAGCCACCGCACCCGCCACACCAAGACGAGACCAGCCAACCCGAGCAGCAACCCCAGCGACAGCGGCATGACCAAGGCCGTCGCGAAGCGTTGCATGTCGAGCCAATCGATCAAACCAGACGCCTTAGGTTGGAAAACGCTTACAGCCCTGGTCGATGAGAAGGCTCAACCATTGGATAGCCCGCCACGGAGCAAGTCCTCAAAATACGCAATCGTCGGCCGCAGCCCCTCGCGCAGCGCCACCTTTGGCTCCCAGCCCAACTGCTCGCGGGCGAGGGTGATCTCCGGCTGGCGTTGGCGCGGATCATCCTGGGGCAGCGGCTGGTGCACCAGCTTGGAGCCTGAGCCGGTCAGCTCTTTCACCGCCTCGGCCAGCTCGATCATGGTGAACTCGCCTGGATTGCCGAGATTCACCGGGCCGGTCAGGTCATCCGGGCTGTTCATCAGCCGCACGAAGCCCTCGATCAGATCATCGACATAGCAGAACGAGAGCGTCTGGGTGCCGTCGCCATAGAGCGTGATCGGCTCGTTGCGCAGGGCCTGGACGATGAAGTTCGACACCACCCGCCCGTCGTTGGGATGCATGCGCGGTCCGTCGGTGTTGAAGATGCGCGCCACCTTGATGCGCAGGCCGTGCTGGCGGCGATCGTCGAAACACAGCGTCTCGGCGCAGCGCTTGCCCTCGTCGTCGCAGGAGCGCTTGTCCTCATCGTCGCAGTAGCGCTTGTCCTCGTCGTCGCAGGAGCGCGGGCCGATGGGGTTGACGTTGCCCCAGTAGTCCTCGGTCTGCGGGTGAATGCTCGGGTTGCCCTAGACCTCGCTGGTCGAGGCCTGGAAGAGAAGGCCCAGCCTTGGAGCATTTTGACCGAGAAACCAAAGGGACTGCTCAATGCTTGGCCAGCCAGGCGTCAGATCGCCACCTTCCACTCCCGCAACAGACCAACGGTCTGCGTAAGACCCTGCGTACGCAGCGTATCGAGGTATTCATCTGCTGTCTTCTGCGGGTTCTTGAGCGATCGGCGGTGCTTGGCGGCTGCCTCGCACACTCGACCCGGGTGCAGGTCGAGCAGGTCGACGATGAAATCGTCAGGATGCTGTGCAGCTAGGTGATAGCGCCTGAGCTCCTCAAGCGGGAAGTCCTTCAAATTGAACGTCACGATCAGACTCGCACCACTGTGAATGGCGGCTGCTACGACGTGGCGATCGTCCTCATCCGGCAGTTCTACGGACGCGATCAGATGGTCGAAATCGGTCACGAGACAGTCCCGCACATGGGCATTCATCAGCGTGCGGGTGCGCGTCAGGTTCTCTGGCTTCAGGTCTGGCCGCTGCGCGAGGACGTTTCTTGTCCACTCGTCATGAATCATGTCAGACCAGCGCGCCCGGAACAGATCCGTCAGCGCCAAGCGCATCAGAAAATCGCGCAGGGGTGCCGGGTAGAGCACACATGCATCGTAGACGACGGTGAAGTGGGAGCTCATTCATACCCCATGTCAAGCTCCTGGGCCTGCTCAGTCAGAACATCGAGCGCCTTGCTGCGCTCGGCGTCGATGCGCGCTTTATAGTCGACCACGTCCTGGTAGCGGACGCGTCGATGTGTGCCAACCCTGTGAAACGGGATCTCGCCGCATTCCAGCAGCTGGACAAGGAACGGGCGCGAAACATTGAGTACGTCCGCCGCTTCCTGGGTCGTGAGCTCTGCATGGATCGGGATGATGCTGACCGCGTTGCCCTCGCCAATTTCGGTCAGGACATCCACAAGCAAACGCAGCGCCGACACCGGCATGCGAACCGCGTGGGATGAGCCCTTGTTGTCGAAGATCTCAATCTGCTGCGTCTCGGCACGGGTTTGCAGATGGGCTGACAGAACCCGGCCGCTCTCCCGGGCAAGCGCGATCTCTTCTGCCGTCGGTAGCTGGCGGGTGGGTAACAAGGTGGTCATAACAGCCTCTTCGAAATTTCAACCAGCACTAGGGCGGCTTATAACCGAAATAAACGAAAGAGACAATAACGCCATAAGGGCTCGCTTTCGTCGGACAGATGTCGTCGCTGGCACCCATCGTCCCGGCCCATGGCCCCGTCGTCCCGGCCGGGAAGCCGGGACCCAGGCCAGGGATGGTGAACGGGCGGTTGACTGCTGAGCTTTGATGCCTGCCGCGAGGTTGCTTTCCCTGCGCTGGATTCCGGCTTCCCGGCCGGAATCACGGAGGGCATGACTGCGATGACGGAGGGAGAGGTGGCCGGATTATCCGGCGGAAGCCGAGAGCAACGCGTCAAAATACGCAATCGTCGGCCGCAGCCCCTCGCGCAGCGCCACCTTTGGCTCCCAGCCCAGCTGCTCGCGCGCGAGGCTGATCTCCGGCTGGCGTTGGCGCGGGTCGTCCTGGGGCAGCGGTTGGTGCACCAGCTCGGAGCGCGAGCCGGTCAGCTCTTTCACCGCCTCGGCCAGCTCGATCATGGTGAATTCGCCCGGATTGCCGAGATTCACCGGGCCGGCCAGCGCATCCGGGCTGTTCATCAGCCGCACGAAGCCCTCGATCAGATCATCGACATAGCAGAACGAGCGCGTCTGGGTGCCTTCGCCATAGAGCGTGATCGGCTCATTGCACAGCGCCTGGACGATGAAGTTCGAGACCACCCGTCCGTCGTTGGGATGCATGCGCGGTCCGTAGGTGTTGAAGATGCGCGCCACCTTGATGCGCAGGCCGTGCTGGCGGCGATAGTCGAAGCACAGCGTCTCGGCGCAGCGCTTGCCTTCGTCGTAGCAGGAACGCGGGCCGATGGGGTTGACGTTGCCCCAGTAGTCCTCGGTCTGCGGGTGAATGCTCGGGTCGCCATAGACCTCGCTGGTCGAGGCCTGGAAGAGTTTCGCCTTCACCCGCTTGGCCAGGCCGAGCATGTTGATCGCGCCATGCACGCTGGTCTTGGTGGTCTGCACCGGGTCGTGCTGGTAGTGCACCGGAGAGGCCGGGCAGGCCAGGTTGTAGATCTCGTCCACTTCCACATAGAGCGGGAAGGTCACATCGTGGCGCATCAGCTCGAAGTAGGGGTTATCGAGCAGCGGTGCGATGTTGTCCTTGGTGCCGGTGAAGAAGTTATCGACACAGATCACGTCATGGCCATCGGCCAGCAGGCGCTCGCACAGATGCGAGCCGAGAAAGCCGGCGCCGCCGGTGACCAGAATCCGTTTTCTCAAAGCGTAATTCATCAGTGAGCGTCCTGACTGGAGGGCGAAGGGTTTGGGGAATGGGTTGGTTTGAGGAATGGGGTTGGTCAGCGGGTTAGCGCTTGGCGCTGCGCTTGCGCGGCCTGCAACTTCAGCTCAACCATCTTCGCGCGCACCTGGGCGATATAGCTGGACCGGATTTGACAGGCGATCAACCCCGGCTGGCCCTCAAGAAAGCCCAGCCTTGCGACATAGTGATAGAGGAACCAGAGGTGCTGCTCAAACGGCAGCCGGATGATCAGCGCCTTCAGAAACCGACGACGCTCCTGCGCATTGCCCAACAGCCGTGGCGCAATCGTCGTCTCGCCATAGCGGCCCGTGGTCAGATAACGGTGGCGGACCCGCGCTTCCCAAGTCGAATACTTGTTATGGCGCGTGATGTAGGCCTCCAGCCCCTTAAAGTCCTCATGGATCAGCGACGTCTTCAGCGAGCCGACGCGCCCCTGCACCACCACCCGCTCATGGATCTCCATATCCAAGCTATCCGCCGCATCATCGAAAAGATGCTCGAAGTGCCCCTTGCCGGTGCGCAATAGCAACACCGCCGCATGCGAGAAGCCGCCATAGCGCAGGCGCCGACCCAGAAAATGGAATCCTTTGCGGATCAGATAGGCCTCGCAGCCGTCCGGCTGCCAAACCACTGTCGCAATCTCCTGCCACAGCGCATCGGGCACCACCTCATCCGCATCCAGGAAGAACACCCAAGGCGTCTCGATCGGCAGCTGCTCCAACGCCCACTGGCGCTTTTTCGGATAGCCTCCGTGATAGTCGAACTGCACCACCTCCGCGCCATGCGCCCGCGCGATCTCGGCGGTGGCATCCGTACTGTGAGAATCCAGCACGATGACCCGCTGTGCTGGCCCGAGCGCTCCCAGGCAACGCGGCAGGTTCACTGCCTCATTCTTGGCGGCGAGCAGGATCGTGACAGGGAGTTTCGAAGGCTCTTGCATCATTTGAATTCAAAGCGCGCGCAGTCGCTTCAGCGCCTGCTTGAACTTGATGAACTTTCGCGTTTCATCATTTCGATGATGTTTGATACTCGGCGCAGCAGATCGTCATAGGTCATAATGTCGAGCATGTTGGCGTATTTGCGCCGAATGATTTCAAAGTCAAAATGCTGTTGACCCGCGAAATCATTGTCCCGCCCAAGCAGGATCATTGCTTTTGGGTTGGTAATCTTCAGTTCGATTCCTGCGGGAAGTTCGGCTTTGCGCTTGTTGTAGATTTCCAGCTCTCCAGCACGGCCCCACTTGTTGAGGTGGAATAGGTATTTTTCTGCCTGCATCACAGATCCAGCCAGTTCCTTCCGCGGCGTGTGGTTGTCGCGGTATGTAGAGCGAGACACCAGCGCATTCGAAAACGGCTTTTTAAGCTCAATGATATCTATGCTGCCACTGTAATCAACCAGCGTCAGGTCAATATATCGGTCGATGACTTTGGATTGATTCGAGTAGAAATCCTTGATATGAACATTCTCAAGAACGGCAACATACTTAGGAAAAACAAACAACAGCAAGCCTAATATCTTTTTCTGCCAATTTTTTTCAACGTAACTATCAACATCGGATAGCATGTCCTCTAGTTCCGCATAGACATACTCGAACTTTTGTACTTCGAAGCTCGAAACAATGCTTTCGCGGGATTGAGCAGGCAGTTTATTCTTGCGATTCAAGTACTGGTTTAATTTCCCCTCGGCATCTGAGATCGTCCCGAAATAGTCTTTGAGCACCCTTGCAATCCGGGATCTCGCGTAATGTGTTAGCTCGGTGCTGGTCGGGAAGGTCTTCAGGAGTAAATTGAATTCAGCCAACGAGATAGCATTTTCGCTTTCTCCACCTATGGTGATGGGTTCATCAATCAGATCATCAATTTTTCTGAATACCGAGATATCCCGTTGTGCGATGAACGTTCCCAGAATAATTCTCATGTTGGCATCGAGCCTTAGGTCGTGCTTGATACCGAGAATGTCCTTGCTGATTTTGTAGTAGCGGTCTTCTAAAACGCCCAGCAAAAACACACGCTCATCTTCAGATGATTCTTGTTGGACAATCAAATCAGGGGATGTAAAGGTAAATGTACGGCGCAGAGTTATACTTCCATCCTGCTGCAGCTTATCGTCTACCCAAAGAGCGCTATCTCTTACAGAGTGATATTCCAGCAGCAGCTGGTCATTCTGTTTAGAGAGCCGGATCAAGATTCATCCTCCTAGTCCTCCACCGACACCAGCAGATGCAAGCCGTTGCCCAAGCGCTTAGACTGTCCATGAGTTTGCTCACGTTGCGCCGCGATACGCTGGATCGAGCGAAGTCCGTTGCGACACACAAGTGCTGAGGAGAGCGGTGGCTCAATTCATGGTTTGCGCGCTATCGCAGCCATGGATTTTGCCAACGGCGGAACCCGCCCGACGCGCTCGAAGCGGATGTCGACGAAGCCCGCCTCGTGCAGCAGTTCGCCCAGGGTCTTGATCGACCAGAACTTGATGTGGCCGTGATCCCAGAGCGCGGTGAAGTGCGCGTCCATCTTCCCGGCAAGCGCAAGCGCTAGGTTCTTCCAGTAGCCGTGATACGGGGTCGAGAGGATCGCCACCCCCCCCCCCCTTCAAGCAGATCAAAGACCGACCGGGCATAGTCCCGGGGTGCGTAGACGTGCTCCACCACCTCGAGGCTGAGCACGATCGGAAAGCGTCCATAACGCGCGGCCAGATCGTCGTAGGCAGACCCGGGCTCGAGCTTCAAGTGCGGATAGGCGGCTTGAGCCTGTGCGACCCCTTCGGCGGACGGATCGACGCCCGTCACGTCCCAGCCGAACTCGGTTAGCGCATTGGCCATGCTGCCGTTACCGCAGCCAAGCTCGAACAAGCGTCGCTCGCCTTTTGGCAGATTCAGCCCCTCGAGCGCCTTGAGCACAGTCGGCAACAAGTAGGCATGATGGTGACCCGCCTGTGCGGTCGCGTACCGATAGCCCGAGATATCCGTCTCCATGGTCTTCAGGCGTCCCCTTGCGTTTTCGTCAGCACATACCGTCCCAAGCACAAGGCATCCATATCCGTCCGCGCGAAGCAATCCAGCGCCTGCTCCGGCGTATCCACGATCGGCTCGTTCTCGTTGAAACTGGTATTCAGTACCAAGCCCACCCCAGTGCGCCGCTGGAAGGCGCTGATCAGGGCGTGATAGAGCGGGTTGCTCTGCTTGTCGACCGTCTGCAGGCGGCCGGTGCCATCCACATGGGTCACTGCTGGTAGGCGCTCCCGCCACTCGGGGCGAATCTTCACCACATGCTGCATGAAGGGGCTATCGACCGTCTGTTCGAAGTAGGTCGGGACTTCCTCCGTCAGCACGCTCGGCGCAAAGGGCCGGAAGGACTCGCGGCGCTTGATCTTGGCGTTGATAGTGTTCTTCATGGTCGGGATCGCCGGGTTGGCCAGGATCGAGCGATTGCCCAGGGCACGCGGACCCCACTCGCTGCGCCCCTGGTACCAGCCGGTGACCAGGCCATCAGCGATCAGGTTGGCCGCCACCTCCACCAGCTCTCCGTCGTCAGCGCAGGCATGCACCTTGAAACCGCTCCCCTCGGCGACCGCACGCATGCGCTCGTCCGGATACTCAGGCCCCCAAAAGGCATGCTGCATGTGGAAGCGCTCCGAGCGACCCAGCACGTTATGCCAGCACCAGAAGGCCGCGCCCAGGCAGATGCCATCGTCCGAGGCCGCCGCCTGCAGATAGTGATCCTTAAACGGAGTCTCCCGATGAATCCGCGCATTGGCCACGCCATTGAGCGCGCAGCCGCCGGCCATCGCCAACCGCGACGTCGGCACCAGCCCCTGCAGCCGCGTCATGCAGTGGATTGCCGCCTCCTCGAACCGCACTTGGGTTGAGCGCGCGATGTCCTTCTCGCGCTGCGTGAGCGGATCGTTACGCCGGCGGGGCGTGCCCAGCGCCTTGATCAGGCGATCAGTAAAAAAACGGCCCATGATGATGCGCTGGGTATCGTCCACTGCTCCACTCTCACCGCCCTCGTGCATGCCAAAGTAGTCCGTCGCCAGCCGATACCAGTGACTGTCGTCGAGCCTTACTAGCTCACGCATCAGCTCGCCATATTGGTCTTCGCCATAAGGCGCCAGGCCCATCACCTTGTACTCTTCGCCGAATTCATCGAAGCCGATGAACTGGCAAAGGGCGGTATAGAAAAAGCCCAGGCTATGCGGCAGCGTGACCTTGTCCAGCACCTCGATGCGCGTGCCCTCGCAGCGCGCCGCCATCATGCTCGCGAAGTCGCCCGAGGCATCGTAGGAGAATCCGGCAGTCAGCTCCTCGAAGGGCGACAGGTAGTAGGCGCTAGCAATGTGCGCTAAATGATGTTCTACGCCAACGGTCTCGAAGCGCACCTGCGCTGGATCTTCGCCGCAGACTTCAGCCAATTGCTCCAGCGTACTCTGGGTGCGACGGTTGCGGCCGAGATGCTCCACGACCGCGCCGGCCGCCTTGAAGGGGTTCTTCGCGACATAGGCCGCCTTGGCTGCACGATTTGCGGAAGGGTCGCGCGCCATGGCGACGTGGGTGATATCGCGCAGTCGCAGCCCCGCATCCGAAAGCAACCGCCGGATGGCATTTGCCGGGAAGGCGGGGCTGTGCTTCTGACGATCGCCGAGGCGCTCTTCCGCAACGGCACCGACCAGTTGACCATCAACGACTAGGCAAGCGGCCGAGTCGGCATGAAAGGCGTTGAAACCGAGAATGGCGGACATAGCAATTCCTCTCCGAAAATGAGTTAGCGCCCCACGACATCAGTCAGCATCAGACGATCGATCGCAAAAGGCTCAACAGCGATCAGGCATCCGCAATGGGTTGCACGCCAAAGGAGGGGGCCTGGTGTAAATACCACCCCAATGCAACCAGCAGCCAAACCCGAGACCATAGCGGCGATTCCGGGGCTTTGAGAAATTGATCCCAGCTTGCCGTGATGGCATTAGCATCGAATTGCGGATGTGTCTTCAAGACACCAAGCGCCGTCTCACAGACCGGCCGCAATTCGCCCTGCATCCAACGCCTGACAGGGATGACAAACCCGCGCTTCGACTGCCGCAACAGGGCTGGACGTAACAGGTCCGGAAACGCTTTGCGCAGCAGCGACTTGTCTGCTGTCCCTTCAGGCAGGCGGACCGCACCGGGCAGACTCAGCGCCAAATCCAGCAAAGGCCGATCGAGCATGGGCACGCGGATCTCGAGCCCATGCGCCATGCCCGTGCTGTCGCCCACCGGCAGTAGCGTATTGCCCAGATAAAACCGTGATTCGAGCAGGCTGATGGCATGCACGGGATCGTGTCGCTCGATTGGCAGGTCCAACAATTGTGACTGGTCGATAAACCCAGCACCCGAAGCCACGGAAACATCCCGACCGCCCAGCAAGGCCTGAATCTGTGCATTGCTGAAACAGCGACGCCGTTGCAAGCCCAAGGCGACAAGATCGGCGCCAGCACGCAGCACATCGGCGAGCTTTTCGCGAAACGCCAGGCCCCTGCCCATCGAAAGGGGCGCCGCGAGCCGTGCGCGCAGCCCTGCCGGTGCCCAGTCCAGCCAGCGCAGCCAGCGCATCAGGGCTGGTACATCGGCAAACGACGGATAGCCTCCAAACAACTCATCCCCGCCTTGCCCAGAGAGCGCGACCAGGAGCCCCGCCGCACGCACGCGACGCGCGATCACAAAGATGTTGAGCCCATCCATCGATGGTTGATCCAGGGCATCCAGCCAAGGTACCACCGCCGCCAGCGCATCCTTCTGCTCTAGCCACAGGACATCGTGAGGCAAACCAAAGGCGTGCGCTGTCTCGGCCGCCAGGGTCGCCTCGCTCTGATCCGGCGCGTCAGCAAAGCCAACCGTACAGGCGCGCAGGTCCGTGCCCTGTTGCGCCGCGAGCCCCGCCACCAAGGTGCTATCCAAGCCAGACGACAGGAACACCCCGACCGGCACATCGCTTAGCAAATGGCTTTGCACAGAGCGCGTCAGCTGCGCACGCACAGCCTGCGCCGCATCCTCATGCGACATGCCGGCGTGTGGAACGGGGAAGCGCCAATGCGGCACAGGCTGATGGCAAACGGCCTGGCCACTTGGATTCAGATCAACTCGCTGCCAATGGCCCGCAGGAAAGACCTCAATGGACCGGAATAGCGTCCAGGGCGCCTGTGTCGAGCCGTAAGCCAACAGGCTGAGCAAGCCTCGATCATCCAGCGCGTCGTCCACCTGACCCGTCGACAACAGTGCCCGCACCTCGCTGGCGAACAGCAAACGGCCACCAGCCTGGCTGACATAAAGCGGCTTGATGCCCAGCGGATCACGCCCCAAGACCAAGCTGCCGCTGACCTGATCGAGCCAGGCGAAGGCATACATACCCTCAAGCCGGCTGAGACAATCGGTGCCCCATCGACGCAGGCCATGTAGCAAGACCTCGGTGTCGCTGTGTCCGCGAAAGCGCACACCCTCCGCCCGGAGCTCGCGGGCCAAGGCGGGCGCGTTGTAGATCTCACCGTTAAAGACCAAGCGATCGCCAGTCTCCGGGTGCGCCATGGGCTGATGACCAGCTGCCGACAGGTCCTGGATGGAGAGCCGTCGGTGACCCAGACCGATCCGTGCCGCGCCGATGGCGGACCAGGCCAACCCCTCGTCGTCCGGCCCCCGATGCTGCTGCACCCGCGTCATGCGCGCCAACGCGGGCTCCAGCCAGGGCGCATCGGGCCCGACGATACCGGCTATGCCGCACATGTCCGGCTCCCGTCCAGCAACCCTTGATAGAAGATCAGCATCCGCGCCGCGAGGGGCGCCCAATCCAGTTCCGCTCGCGCAAAGGCGATGCCCGCACCCCGCAGCGCGGCGGTGGCCGACGCATCATGAAACAGCTCGAGCAGCGCCGCACTGAGCGCGCCAGGCTGGCGCGGCACCACCCGCGCCGCGCCAGCCAAGGCCGCTCGATCCAGATGGCAGGTATCGGTAGCAACCAGCGCGCCACCCACCGCCAGGGTCTCGGCCGCCATGTTCGAGTTGCACTCGTAATGCGAGGTCAGCAGCACCGCATCGGCCGCGCGCAACCAGCCGAGGCGCTCATCTCCATACACCGGGCCATGCCAATGCAGCACATCCGACACCCCGAGCCGGGTGGCCAGCTCACGTAACTTGGGCCATTCGCCGTCGTCCGGACCGATCCAATGCAGGTGCGCAGGCTCGCCCGCCGCGCGCAGCTGGGCCAGGATTTCGAGTTGCAGCTCCAGCCCCTTGATGACGTTCAAGCGCCCCAGGAAGACCAGATGCCGCGCCGCCGGGTCAGGAACCGCGCGCGACGGCAGATCCGCGGGCACCGACGCGAGCCGCTGCCGCAGACCCTCCAGGTCGAGTCCATTCGGCTGGATCACACAGGGCCGCTCGCGCGCGGGTGCCAGCCAATCACAGCCGGCACGCTCGGTCTCGTCGAGAAAGTGGAACGCGGCCAGCGCCTCCAGATTGCGCTGCTCCACCAGGCGCAGATACCACTGCTTGAACCCTTCACGCCGCCGCATGTTATGCGCGTCGAGCATGCCCCGCGGACTCAACACCATCGGCTTGCGACAAAAACGCCCGAACCAGCCCGCTTGGGTGATGACGCCGTTCCAAAGGCTATGCAGGTGGACGATATCGGCCCTTTGGATAGACCGATGCAGGATGGACATCAAACGCGGCCCAGGGATGGCAAACCGCTGGGTCAGGAAGGGCCCCAGGCGGATCAACAAGGCATTGGGCGCGCCAACAGCCGCGTCCCCCGACCCCGTCATCTCGCTGGCGGAGACCTGCCCTGTGCCGCATGCCACCAACGTCACCGAGGCACCGATCGCCGCCTGCGCACGGGCCAATCCGAGCACGCTGCGCGACGGACCGCCGGCCGCCGGATCCAGCCCCGGCACCACATGCAAGACGCGTAGGCCCATCGTCAGCGCTTCTCCGCCGATGCCATTGCCAAGCGAACCGCTTGTGCAAGCCCCTCGGAAAATCGCGGTAAGTCCCAGTCCCCGATCAGTTCAGCGGCTGCGCGTCCCATCGCGGGCCATGCAGCATGCGCGTCAGCGGCGCGGTTCAGTGCTCGCGTCATGTCGTCCTCGTCCAAGGGATCAAAGGTCCAGCCCGTCGCATCGGTGACCAGATCCTCCTGGCATCCACAACGCGCCGAGACCAGCACGGGCAGGCCGGACGCCATGGCCTCATTCACCGCCAAACCCCAAGGTTCCCAACGACTGGGCTGCCAAAAAAGATCGGCGGCGGCATAGGTTGCGGGCAGATCGGCATAATCGACGGCGCCGAGCAATCGAATCCGACCGCCGCTCGAGTTGGCCATGGCTTGGATCTCCGCTTGCAGTGGGCCGTAGCCGGCGATCGACCACTGCCAGGGCTCGGCGGCCGGTCGATTGGCGACGAAGGCCAGGAAGGCGCTCCCGGCCGATAGCAGATTCTTTTGCTCCGCAAGTCGAGCGACCGAAAGCAGTCGATACCAGCCAAGCTGACGCGCGAGCCGGGCAGGCCTGAAATGTGCGTTATCGACCACATCGCAGCCGAAGGTGATCCGAGATGCCGGCACCCCGAGCGCCATCGCATAACGGCGATGTGGCTCGCCTGCCACGAAGGCGCTCCCCGTCCCGCTGAGAATGGTGCGCTTGATGCCCTCCTTGAGCGCTGAGCGCGAAAAATCGATCGCTTGGCTGTCGCTGACCACAACCCGCGACATCCGCGACAGCCGGCACCAGAGATGCGCGAGTATCGCATCACGCATCCCCCAGCCATTGACGACCACAACATCCGGCCGCAATCGCTGTAGCGCCCCAATGAGGCGCGGAACATCCCGCCAAGCCAAGCGGTCCCGCCCCGCCGTCTCAAGACCCAGATCGACGAAGCAATGCTCCTGGTCCCCTGAGGGTTGCCACTGGTAAAGGTCGGGCTTGCGAAACAGTTGCAATGCCAGCGGTGTCCAGCCCAGCGCCGTCGCCACACCACGCCAGTGCTGCCAGCGAGCCAGATGGTAAGGACCGAAAAATTGGTAGATCAGCAGGACGCGTAAGCTGTCGGCCGGACTGATTCGCAAATCGATATTCATCGTCCGGAACCACCAGGCCCCTGCCGTTGCCGAGGCATGCGGCGCGACAAAATCCGATAGGCCAAAAAGCCAAACAGCGGATAAGCGAAATACAAGGGGTAAAAAAACCGAAATGACAGGAAGAGAAATCCGAGCAACAACCCCGCAACCGTCGCACTCATCAATTGCCGTCGGATGTCCAACCGGGAAAACCAAGTCTCGCAGAATCGCGCTAACCAACCAATGAAGAACCCGATATAGAGTACACCGGCATATCCCCAGTTGAGATAATACTGACCGGTAATGGAGGGCGTGACATTAAAGGCGTTCCCCTGAGTCCATGCGAAGTTATAGTCGAGCCAGGATTGGGGGTAAGGCTTACTGGGCCAAAATTGACGCGGGATAAAGTGGGTAATAAAAAAGGGTGTCATCGGCTCCATGTAGAACCCGTTGGCATCCGCTAGATCAACGGCGACCATCATGGCCCCGAAATGATCATGACCATAGAGCCCTGCCGTCAGATCGACGTTTGTCTGACGCGCCGCATCGATGCCTACCGTTCGGATCGCCCCTTGGTAGAGGATCAGCAGCGCCCCGACAGCCACAAAAACAACCACCGTTGTCCGTCGCTTGCTCCACTTCAGCCGATGGCGGGCTGGCGCCATCAGGATCAGCATGGCCGGCAACAGCAAATAGCCAAGATTGAACCGGCTACCCTGGCCAAAGAACAGCAGCGGAAACATCAAACCGACCGCAAGATACCGTGCCCAGCGTAATCCCGGTGACTTCAGCACGATGCGCGCCAGGCCCAGGGCCGCGCCAAAGACGCCCAACAGATGCAGATGATGCAGCAGCCCCACATCAGCGCTCGGACCGGTCTTGCCGCCCGCGCGCATCAGCAGCAGGT
The DNA here is from genome assembly GCF_016583905.1 of Lamprobacter modestohalophilus. Lineage (GTDB taxonomy): Bacteria > Pseudomonadota > Gammaproteobacteria > Chromatiales > Chromatiaceae > Lamprobacter > Lamprobacter modestohalophilus. The sequence continues at coordinate 14,526 of NZ_NRRY01000044.1, forward strand.
CCTGCACAGCGGCGACCAGATTCCCCTGATAGGCGAGGAACACGCTGACCCAGGCCAACGAAGCCAATCCCAGTGCCACCAGGTCTAGCCAATTCGCCGGTTGGGGATCCAGCCGGTCCGCCAACCGCGCGATCAACCGATGTGGCTGCGGCAGGTGCCTCCAGCCCAACATCGCGGTCAGCGCGAACAGATTGACGCCAACCAGGCTGATCGCCACCACACGCGGCGGCACCAGCGCCCCGAATCCTGGATAAAGCAAATCCGGTGACGGAAAGGCAGGATCAAGACCCGCTGATTGCCAAGCCCCGAGCCAGAACCAGTAAAAGATGCCGAAGTTCACCGCCAAGCGACCGACGATGCCGCCTCGGCGCCACATCAGCAAGGAATCTCCCACCAGCACGTAAAGCCCAACCGCCACGCTGACCCAAGTCGCCAAGATCACCATGGCCATCGAGTCTGTGAGCGCCGCAACCACACTGATGATGGTCGCGACTCCCAAGAGCGGCACGTAGGAAGGCGGCAGCCTCGCGTGCGCGCGCGCCGGCATCGCCCCCTGCTGCAACCAGGCCGGCTGAACGGCCGTTTGCGCAGTCCTGTTCATGCGCCCGCGCGCGCCATGACCGCTGCAAGCTTTTCCACACTGGCCTCCCAGGTCACTTCTCGCCGACGCTTCCAGGAAACCTCGCGCATCCGCTGCACCGCGTCACGGTCCCCATCCAATTCCAGAATCAATGCCGCAATGTCCTCATCGCTTGCCAGTGGCGAGACCAATCGTGCCGCCTCCGGAATGACATGGTCCGGCGAGCCCCCCACGTCCGGCCCGATCACCGCCAGACCGAGGGCATGGTACTCCCGCAGGCCGATCCCGCCCGCCTCCGCGCGAGAGAGGAGGCAGCCGATGTCGCATTCACCCACCGCATTCAGGTAGGTCACGCCATCGCGCCGCTTGTCGATGAAGCCGATCCACTCAACACCCTGGGTATCCCTGAGTTCGGGCGCCAGGTCATCCGGCGTGCAGCCGATGATCCGAAGCGTGCAGTTGGCACCCTCGGCGCGGGCCAGCGTCAGCCCCCGAAGCAGGCGGTCCAAGCCCTTACGCTCAGGATGCTTGCCAACGAACACCAGCCGCAAGGGGTATCGCTCTTTTAGCTTGGTATTACTTTTTGTTTGTGCCCATAAAGGATAAGCCTCGCGATCTAGGTTGGCGCCGCGCGGCACAACAAACACCTTATCCGGGCTTACACCATAATCGAGATACAAACTTTGTGCGGCAAAATGACTGATGACAACAACCCCTTTGGCTCGTTGATAGCCATCAGCCTCACGAGCCAACGCATCTTCGGCAATATATTTACTGATGCCACTCCGAATACCATAGGTATCGAAGAGTTGCTTTAGTGTCTGGTCGATAAAAAACCATTTTTCGACTGCCCGGTCCTGACAAACAGTTGAAGGATAGAGCTGATTGAGATTAATTACTTTATTCCCGACCAGCTTCGATCGATAAGGCCCCCAGAGCTTCTCCATAAATATATCTGAGAATTGATAACCGCCCAATCCACGCCCCCAAACAACTGATAGCAAATTCCAAAAATATCGTCGACTTTTCCAAAGCAAGCTATCAGCCCCTAATGGCAAGCCCTCGGTTAGGAAGCCTTGACACATTCCTTCTTGCAGCAAATGAAACGGGGTCCCCCCAAATGCGCTTGGGTCGTTTGCATCTCCAACAGCGGCCAAAAAGGTCTGCGTCATGCCGTTTGTGTCCCCTCGTCGATCAGTTCCCGGTAGAGATCAGCCATCTCCCGGGCTACATCCGCCATGGTGCGCGGCTGACGGATGCCGCTGCGCAGACGTTCCAGCAAGGCCGGTTCATCGGCCAGGTGACGCAGGCAGGTGGCTAACTCCGCCGCGTTGCCGGGCTCGAACAACAGCCCGTCCTGACCGTCAGAGACCAGCTCGGCAATACCACCCAAGCGGCTGCCCACCACCGGCAGCCCGGCGGCAAAGGCTTCCAACACCACCAGCGGGCCGGTTTCCAGCCATAGCGAGGGAACAACGCACACATCGTAAGCTGCGAGACGCTGCATCAGGTCGGTGGGCGCCAGTTGCTCCGGCGTCTGAAACCGGCCGTCACCCCGAACCTGCCGCGCCAGTCCAACACCGTAGGCCTCGGACCAATAAGGCCCGAAAAAACCTACTTCGATCGGTAAAGACTGCGGCAGCGAGCGCACCGCATCTATCAGCACATGCAAGCCCTTCACTGGGTCGGCGCGACCCACAAAGGCCACCCGGAGCGGCTCGCCGTGGCTCTGCCTACTGCCCTCTTGATCAGCAACAGGCGCCGCCGTTCCATGCCAACCCGAGCGCACCATCACCAGCTTTTCGGGTGGCACACCATTGGTCAGCAACAACTCCGCACACCAATCGGCATGCACGGTAAAGCGATCGACTAGCGAGATACATTCTTCCCAAGCCTGCTGAAACAGCTGGACCGTCGCCCGGACCGTCATGGCACGCCCCAAGCGATTCTTGGTGTCAACAGGAAAGCCCAGGCTGCCGATTCGGCCGATCCCCGAAACCAGCCACTCAGGCACGCCCAACACCCCGAGGCGGCAGCGGGTGCAGCGCTGTTCGTCCAAGCGACCATCGCAGACCGATTGCCCGCGGTACAACAGTGAGCGCTGCGTGCAGACCTGGCCGGGCGAGTGATAGGTCAGCACAATCCCGCAACCCGCCGCCTTGGCTGCGCGCATATGGAGCAGATTTGCCCCAACGGAAAAGTCTTGGAAGTGGACAATGTTCGGATGTTTTTGTTGCAGCAACTGCTCGAAACCCGGCGCCGCATCAGGCAGACAGCCGTAGACCGCTCGTCGGGTTGTCGTCCCCATCAGACTGGGCATGACCTCAACCGGGATACCCTCATACTGATGGGTACCGATGGATTGGGTACCGTTACGGTCCTGGTGGATAGCGATGGTTGGTTCTATCACCTGGCTGGCCTGTGCCTTTGCGAGGCTATGCGTAAAAATTTCTTTTCCACCGACGGTCCAAGGGAGATAAGAAACGGGCAGATGAATAACAGTGATCATGCGGTTGTATGACGACTTCGGGCAGCGTCTGAGAGCGGCTCAGTCTTAGCTGTAACCGGCTGCAAAACTAAATGGCTGTTATCAGCGTTTTCAAGACTCCGTGCTTCCTGGAATGCAACCTTGTAACCAGCGACAGACTTGATACGCTCAACCAATTCAGAAGGAGATAGACCGCGGTCCCTCAAAATGGAACCATGCAGTTCCAAAATAATAGTGGGCTTTATTTCACGCAAAAAGTCGATTGAACTCAATAAAACCTCCCACTCCCAGGACTCGATATCTAATTTTATAAAGTCTGGCCTAAAATCAAATTTGTCACATAACTGCACAAGCGTCATTACCTCGCATTCGGATTCGACCTGCGCCGCCGGATCAATAGCGTTTGTGTTATCCGTCAGGTAAGCACGAACAATCTCCCATCGTTTATTTTTGTGAAACTTGCGATTTTGTGTCCGCACCGACTCCAGATGCCCCTCACCCACCCAACCCGGATCCATCGGGTCAACTGAAATAATTTCAGCGTCACTGCCAGCAATTGCAGAGAAAAGCGCTGAATAATATCCTTCCGCCGCACCAATATCGAGAAACCTTTTCTTACCGCGAGCAGCCTGAATAAACATGTGATTCTCTGCTTGCGTGTAAGGCGCATAGGTATGGTGATCAAAGATACGGTGCGTCCGCTGAATCATTCCCTGCTCATCGCCTTCGGCGACTGGAGTGAAAATCGCAAAATGCCCCCCCCCCGCAGGCACTAAAATTCTTGCACCATGCCATTTCATCTGCTGCCAAACTTCCTCCGCCAAAAGGCGCTGATACCACCCGGAAAATTGACGCAAGGCACGCAAGAGGACTCTTATTTTCTTACGAAAACTGAGCTTTGGCGGTTGCGAGATTAACGTCAAATCAGAATCCGTCATGTCAATAGTTGCTCCAAAAATCATGTTTGAACGATACGTCTGATCTCGTCACCCGCACGTTTCACATCATAGCGCTCGCGTGACACCGCGAGCGCCACAGCCACCATCTGTTCTGCACTATGCGGATCACTCAACGTTAGCCGCAAACCTTCCGCCATGGCCTCGGCTGAACCCGGCTGGACCAGCAGCCCAGCCCGCCCATCGTCCAGCACCTCGGCACAAGGCCCTTCATCGGTACAAACAATCGGCAGGCCCGCAGCCATGGCCTCGGCCAGGACGATGCCAAAGCCTTCATCCACCGTGGTGCCATACACGAACAGATCGGCGCGGCCCAACTGCTCGGGGATGTCTTCCCGCGCGCCGAGGAACTCCACCCGATCCGCCAGCCCGAGCTCCGCCGCCAAGGCTTCAAGCGCTTTTCGAATGCTGCCGTCGCCAACCAGCCGCAGGCGCAGCTCCGGGTTGGTGCCTTGCAGCAGTGCCATGGCCCGGATAACGGTGGCGTGATCCTTGATCGGATCCAGCCGGGCGACCATCAGCATGACCGGGTCGGCCGATTCGTCGCCCCGCCCGATCGCCGCCTGGCGCGCCGACCTCGCCTCATCTGCTCGACGCGCGATCTCATTAACCCGCACCCAGTTGGGCACCACCACCACCCGATCAGGCGGGAGCCGGTATTCGCGCAGCATGCGTTCCCGGACATACCGGGAGCAGGCGATCTCGCGCGTCACCAACGGCCGGGCCAGATGCGCCCGCCATCGCACGCGCCGCAGCAGGGCTGGTTCCGCAGGCGGCGGATTGCCGACCAGCGCCAGCACCCGCCCCGCACCGCCGAGACGCGCGCCGGCGGCAATCAGCAGATGCATGCCGAAGCCATGGGTGAGGACCGCCTGCACGCCCAGCTGGCGACACAGGCGCGCTAACGCCCAGACAAAGTGAAACGGCTTGCCGTCGTAGCCAATCCGGTAAGGCGTGACACCCAGCGCCTCGAACGCCCGCCAGGCCGGACCCGAGCCCGCCGCACCGTAAAACAGCACCGCCTGGGTCAACCCCTGCGCGGCATAGGCTGCTGCCAGATCAATCGACAACCGCTCACAGCCACCCATAGCATCGCCGCCGAGGACGTGGAGGATACTCACCCGAGTGACCTCAGAGAGGGGTTCAAATCGTGTTGTGGCCATATTTCAGGATAGCGAGGCGATCAAATAGCGGCTTGCCCAGCTCTCCCGGCTTCAACACAGCAACACAGTTGCCCATGATGTGTCCTTCATCTTCCACATGATCGTACGACTTGAACTCAACGCCATCGCGGTACAGGCGACCGATCCGATAGCCGAATGGTTCGAGCAAGTCATAGAAATCTCGCAGCATGACCTTTGCGCCGAGGGAGGTAATGCCATACTCAAACTGTATGCAGGGAATTGATCCTGCTTTCAGCAAGCCAGAGAATCCGCGAAGAACCGCTAAATCATGGCCTTCGGCGTCGATCTTCAGTAGGTCAATATGGTCAACCCCATATTTCTCGCAGAAGGCATCGCCTGTTGTAACCTGACCTCGCTTTACTGCAGCGGAAGCAGAATTTAATCGCTCGATGCTGGAGCCGCTGGCACAGTCACCCAGCGACCAGAAATCGACATCACCGCTATGATCCGATAGCCCGAATGCGTGCGTCTGGTGCCCAGGCAGCACGGCACAGTTCTGCTCACACACCGCAGCCGTGTCAGGATCGAGCTCAAAAGCAAAGATGCGCGCAGACCCAACACGCCTCGCCGCGGCGTGGCTCCAATCGCCGACGTTGGCACCAATATCAAAGATGATAGGAGCATTTATTGACTGCATGGACTCAACTAGCGCTGCAATCTGGTCCAGCAAGAACCCTTCGCCATTCGACTCAAGGTCAAAATTCGACCGGTTCCAAAACCCCATCAGATAAGCATTTTCCAGTCGTGCAACCCCCCCCCCAATTCGTGTTTGATGGAGCGATGAACCCACGGACTTCATGCGATTTAAGATCCCAAAACGCAGCTTCATCAATCAACCATCCTTCACCGAGGCGGCATCCAAATCCAGACTCCGACGATACTGCCCCCAGGTAGCGGCGATATCGTAGCGAGCGAGTGCATCGACCGGCGGTATCGCAATAGGCTCTTTACACAGCAACGCATCTGCCCAGGCTTCTGGGTCATCACCCGGCACCAAACGGCCCCGGCGTCCGCCCTCCAGCACCTCGCGGCATGCGGGCACATCAGAAGCGACGACCGGCAAACCAGCGGCCAAGGCTTCAACCAGCGCAATGCCGAGGCCCTCCTCTTCCTTCGCGGCGTAGACGAACAAATCGACCAACGCCAATGCTTTACCCACATCTGACAACGTTCCATGCCAGACAATCAATTGATGAACACCAAGCGCCTTGGCCAGTTCTTCGAGAGGTCTGCGCATCGAGCCCTCACCGATCAAATGCAGTTCTGGATTTCCACCTTTTATCAAAATCCTCGGTAGTGCGCGTATCAGTACCTCATGGTTTTTACTTGGCTCCAGGCTTCCGACCATCGCGAACTTAAATGGCATATTTTCGTCTAACTTTGCATCTTCGTTATATTGTCTTTTTCTAAGCCCAAGCCATTTGCTTAGATTGGTCCCATTAGGAACGGCGACAACATTTCGGAGACCATAATAATTACGGCAATCATCTGCAACAACATCAGAACAAGCGATATGATTTCCTACAAAAAATGCACCAATCCGCATTACAAATACTAACTTCTTCGACGCAGTCGAGTTACGGAATGGGGGCCGACAACCAACATGAACGACGACTGGGATACCTTGCAACCTGGCCGCCACCCCAATGGAAAGATGCTGGCCGAGCGTATACACCACCACCCCATCCGGCTTGACCCGCCGTAACAGCGTCCAGGCGCGCCACGCCAGACCGATGAAACCCTTTCTAGACCAGCCGAGGTGATAGACGCCGGCGCAGCGCGCCTCGAACTCCGACAACAGATCATCGGGCTCGACCGTCAGGAAGGCCACCGAAGGCCGCTGACCGGTCTGCAGCCGTTCCTGATGGATCAGATCCAGCGCCAGGCGCGGACAGCCCTCGGCCTTGGGGGAGAAGAGGATGTGTAGGGTCATGGTTCTCGGTGCAGTACCAGATTCGCGCCCGGCTTCAACCCATCGACGGAGCCGGTCAGTGCTCCGGTCTCATCCAACCCGGACTCGGCATAGCCGAGTGACCGCAGTTCTTCCCGGACCTGATCAAGGCCTTCACCCATGAGTTCGAGCACGATCCATTCTGGCGGACATTCCGTCAGGCACTGTCTGCCTCCGGCAATCACCTTGGCCTCAAAGCCCTGCACATCGATCTTGAGCAACTGGATCGGCTGTCGAGCAAGCTCATTCATCCAAATGTCGTCCAGTGTGCGAACCTGCACTTTCACCGTTCCGCGCAGGGGATAATCAGGTAGTTCGGAGCGATCAAGGCTCGAGTACGGATGGGAGCTCGAGAGAAAGAACTCTGCCTGCCCGGCAACATCGCCAACCGCCACATCGAGTACCTGGGTGTTCCCCATGGGATTGCGCGCAGAAAGGGCCTGCAGCCGTTTCGCCAAGGTCGGATTAGGCTCCACCAAGAGCACCCCCCCCCGGCACCGACCACATTCGCCGCAGTCACGCTCAGCGCCCCGACATTCGCGCCGATATCCACCATCCGGTCGCCATCACGCAAATGCGACCTGATGAACTTGCGCAATGCTGGATCATAGGCATCAAGATAGATCGAACGCTCTGCGTCTTCACGGAGATCCAGTCGCATCTCGATGGCGCCCAACTGAGCCGGCACATAGCCATCTGGCTCCCTGACCAGGGGCCAAACCATCTCCCAAAGCCAGCCATACAAACGACCGTGGAGGTGGGGCTTCAGTCGGATCAGCTTAGTAAGAAGATTGCGTCTACTCATTCCTAACTCGCTTGTTTATCGTTTGATATATGAACCGCAAAAGATATAGAAATTCCTGTCTTTTTTTGAATCAGCAAAATGCCTGCGAATTAGTTTGAGCAATCCATGAAGTGCCGTTCTGTCTCGCTGACTCCCATGCCACGACAAAACATCATCGGGCACATCAAATCTGGGCGGCGCAAAAAAGCTACATGTGGCCTGAAGAACATCCTGAATGTCGGAAAAATTGGTTAGATTCACATTCGATTCACCTTCAACTGGACTGCTCAGCGGGGACACATCCATCGTGAAGGTAATCAATCCACCAGACCGCGTGACCCGAATCATCTCTTTCACTGCTTGTACGGGATCGGGCATGTGTTCAAGCGAAGATATGGAGTATGAAGCATCAAATTCTCCGTCACTGAACGGCAAAGCCAAGGAATCAGCAGTTTGGAATCGCATGGACCCCTGAAATTTTTTTGTATCCACATGGCTCCATGCCTCTGAGGGGAGTTCGCCGTCGGGTGAGGCCTGATCATTCAGGTCAGTACCCGTCAGATCCAAGCCGGCGCTCGCGAGCAGAAAGGCGGTCGCATTGACACCGCACGCGTTGTCGAAAATACGTGTACCCCCCCCCGCCCGCAATCACGAATTTGGCTACTTGACCAAGAATATACGGGTATTCCCATTTTCGGGACCAATGCCGTAGACCACCTTCCAGGTATCTTCTCGCATAATCATTGTTGCATTGCGCTAGCAACCAGTGATGCAAATCACTAAGCGCCGCAGTCTCCAAGTTTCTCCGAGAAACGAAGCCCGTCGAGTCCGATGAAACCTTTGGAAGCAAAGATGCAATTTTCTCCAAAAACCCGAATTTCGAAACTATACTTTTTGTCACCATAACACTCAACTCTTTTATTGATAACTCGCGCCCACCCAAGATAAACCCTATAAAAACTGAAGAGTTCACCTATCGACGAGGTTTACAAGAAAATCACTACAAACGCCACCAAACTCATCTTGACTTGGCTGCGTTGTCCTGATCCTTTCCAAAGCACGCTCTGCTATCTTTACATGGCTTTTATCGGAGACAGCTTTTCGAATCCTTTCGGCCGATTCCGTAAAATCTGTTTCATCTATCTCCAAGAAGTCTTTATTTTTTTCAAAAAGCGTATGTAGGATAATATCCTCTGGTGCGACCGTACAGGCTGCAGGAATACCGTTGGCCACGCACTCCTTGAACATCAATCCAGTCACACTGCCGGCAGCAGGGAAGATGGCCAGATCAGACGCCTGAAATGCTGCTTCGTAACCTTCAGGGTTATCAAACATATCAAACCACTTGATATTCAGACCTTCGCAGCAATCTTCAAACTTCTTTTTTTGCTGTTCAAGGTGATTGGTTACAACAACAAATTCATACTCGGAAGACCATGGGAGAAAGGCTCTGATAAGGTTAAAAAACACCCATGGTCTTTTGAAAAAGACCGAACGCGATGCCCAGATTATTCGAATTCTGTTTGTCTGCTCCAGGCCGATAACTGCTTCAGCCTCTTCGCGGCTTCGCCTAGTCCACGTTCGCCATGGCACCGGAATATGCAAACGATAGCGGCTTGGTAGTCCATCGGGCTCCCTGACCAAGGGCCAAACGATCTCCCACAGCCAGCCATACAAACGACCGTGGAGGTGGGGCTTCAGTCTGATCAACTTGACGAGAAGATTGCGTTTGTTCATTTAGACTTCCATCACGTCCCGTACAAAACAGACGTCCGCCCACAGCGCACGCCCATCTGCGCGACGCTCTGGAGGAGACATATCCCAAAATTGGAAACCAAGGTCTTCGATCAAGTACCGAGCTAACTCATACCAACTCGTATCACCTGCATAATGCCGCTCAAAGTCCAATTCCAACAGCAAGCATCGTGTTCTGGACAGCAGCCTCCCCCCCCCCTCCAACACCTGCTTCTCCAGTCCCTGGACATCGACCTTCAGAAGATCACAGGTGGTCTTATTGGCGAATAATGCGTCCAGCGTCTTGACAGGCACCTCCACTTCTTCCATCACTGCGGCACTGTCGCCGTGCCATCGCTGCTGGATGTCAAGCACAGGGAGCAATGAAGAAAGAGCAGAGCCTTTTGTGATATTGAGCTTCGCTGAACCCTCTGAGCTCCCCAAGGCACACTGATGAACCGTTACATTATTCAGAGAATCTCGAATGGGAAACAAAAAGTCCTCAATGAGATAGGGGTTTGGTTCAACTAAATCGAATGATCCGACACTAAAAAACTGGCCAATTGACCTAGTCCAGCTTCCCTGGTTTGCGCCAACGTCAATGACCTGAGAAAGTTTCTGTCCAAATTGATATGGCAACAGTTCGGCACGACATTGCAGCAGCGCCTGCCGTTTTTTCGAATCGAAAGCATAGTATCGGGGCGCTCCAAGTCGCTCGAATCGAGAAGCCCAATCCTGTAGCCGGACGATGCCGTGAGGTGTTAGCGTCCGCAGAACTGCACCGAAAACTCTCATAAATTGTACCTATATAATCGCTCGCTTAAAAACGGATTTGTAATGCTCAATAATCGCACTGGGTTTTGTGCATAACCACGGGGTCGTCGTTGATCCAAATACAGATATCCTATGATTTATCGCCACCAACTTCTTCTGTATCGAAGCCTCTAGCTCTAGGGGCTTGCTTGTGGCTATTTCACTGTCTTTCAAATACTGTTTTAACAAGGTTTCCGTTCTACGCAGAGACTTTATCGCTGCATCAAGCCTCTGTCTTTTGGTTCCAGTTCTCCGTGACCACGAGCTAGATACGCCGACACCAACTCTATACCTCAACAGAGGTTCTTCAATGAAATGAATTCTTTTACCCAACAGCATCGCACGCAATGGGTAAATCTTGTCCTCTGCCCAAATGGCGGGATCAAAATCACCGAAGTAATTAGCTACAGTTTTACTTATGCATTGCGAAGCACCTAACACGGTGCGAGTTTTCACCACAAAATCAACGGGATCGTGCGGGTTTCCATACCAACAACCAGCATTGGTGTCTTGTATTACTTCACCCACGTCGCTGACCAGGGTCGCACTGGAATGAACGATCCCGAGAGAGTCCCCTTCGTTGCTCACTAACGCCATAACTGTGCGCGTTCTATGCGGAAATGAAACATCATCTCCGGCCGCCATGATGACCCAGTGACCGGTTGCAAGATTTATGATTTTGTTCACATGAGCACCAATGCCAAGGTTACGCTCATTCCGGTTCAGTACAATCTTGTGCGGCCCCTTATATTTTTCGCTGCAGTCCTTCATTACTGCGAAGGTACTGTCTGCGGAACAATCATCCGACAAAATAATTTCCAGCGGTGAATATGTCTGTGCCAGCGCCCCCTCAACTGCTTCTCGAATATATTTTTCCTGGTTATAGGCAAACAGCGCGAAGGTGACCAACGGCCGATCTTCAGAACGCTCATCTTGTGTTTCTAACATTTCCGCTTGTCCGATCTGTCTGACAGTTCCAACAATCTCGCCCACCCCGCATCCCAGTCATCACACAGCACGGGTTCGATCCCGAACGCGCGGGTGCGCCAGAAGGCCGGGCGATTGTCACGCCCAAGCAGGATGCACACCAGGGCATTCGCTGCCTCTCCCACCCGTGCATGGTTTCGTGCGCGCTGCGCCAGCAGCCACCAGAGGCCCGATTCTTGATCCGAGAGTCCCACACCGGCGAAGTACAGTGGCCGGTATAGGAACTCTGCAATCCAGGTAAGCGGCATTGGCGGCTTGCCAAGCCAGGCGGACAGATTGGGGACCTGCTCACTGGCGGCCCGCAGCGCGGCGACGATCGCACTGAACCCGACTGGTGAGCGCGGATCGATTGCATCGAGCGACCGCCGCTCCCAAGCCTTGAGTCGATTGAATGTGCTGCGGATCGACGCCGGCGCGCTGCCATCGTCGTGCAACCCCATGCGGATGCTGTCTGGTCGCAAAACGGACCCGTTCGGAAACCAGAGGCGAGGACATGGTGTTTGTCCGGGGCCTGCCGAACATTCCACTGAACATTCCGTCCGGATCCAGTCTCGGCTTAGACTCGGTGCCGCCGAACCGGTTGGTTTCGGCGAGGGAACGCGGCATCGGTGTTTGCGGGTGATACCCGGCCGCCAGGCGTGATCGAAGTTCAACGAAATCACGCAGCCCCAGCGATCATCGAGCGGTATCTTTGCGCGTGTGGAAGGTGGGTAGTCCCGGCTTGCAACCCGCAATACCTCAGCCAGGCGGGCTTTGGCGCCGGATTCGACCCGATTAGCCTGCATCTCTTGCTGCGGTTGCCAGCAGCCGTCCGGTTCACGGAATCCTTCCTGTATTGCCCGGCCGAGGAGCGTTTCCCATCGCAGTACGGGCGGCTGTTCCAGACTTGGACACGCCACCTGCATGCGCTCTGCCGTCGCGTCAATCAGGGCATGCCAGTCCCACAACACCTCTCGGTGATCGCATCGGACTCTGTCACCGAGCACATGGCGGTGGAATCCGCTGCCCAGGATCTTCGGCCAGCCAGTTTCCTGATGTAGGAGGCGCTTGACCGCCTCGGCGCCTCAAGGCGCGAGCAGTTCCAGCTCGCGTTGGGGCGGTGACTGCATGCCATGCACCAACTTGTGCCGGCAATGGCGCAGGCCGAAACGCAAGGGGGCGTCTTTGGCAGACTGGCACGGCAGCAAGGGCAGCTTGGCGTTGCGCATCAGGATATTCCAGGCATTGGAGCCGACCGCCTGATTGAAGGCCTGATCCAATGGCGGCAGACGGCGATGTTCGTGAAGCTGCTTCCGCCAGACAGGCTTCCAGGCCTCAGGTCCTTGAAGGGATCGCAGCGCCTGGTCGCGTTCCGCAGGGGTTGTCAATGGTCGCCAGCCACCCGATTCCCCGGTGACCCAGATTAGGCGCTGCAGATTGATTTCTCGCGCCAGGTGCCGGCGGATGACCTGCTCGATCACCTGGCAACTGACCACGACCAATTCCGGATAGAGTTGGTGCGCGGCCAGGTGGTCCAAGCGGGCGCTGAGTTGTTCGTAGGACCAACGCGTCAGGGGGTACACGATCGAAAAACTCCCCCGTTCTCAGGAGTTCTCAGGATGCTGGCAAACCACAGGCCCAGCGCATGCCGGGGATGCGGCAGGCACTGCGGACGATACGATGTTCTTGGCCGATACGAGTGACCAATCCACGCAAGCAGATGATCGATGCGACAAGGGTGACGGCCAGACCAATGAGTGTCGAGGGCCAGAGCGGTAGCAGTCGCGCGCCTAAGAACGCTAGCAAGGTGACTGGGAGCAGTAACAAGAGCAGTTTCCGGGTGGCGTCAGACCAAGCGAAGCCGGTTAGGCGTTGAGCAATGAAATATGCGCTAATCGTAACAACGATGTAAAGTATGAAGAAAGCGATCGACACGCCTTTAAGGCCTACGACGGCAAGGCCGATCCAAATGAGGGACAGATGCAAAAAATTCCAAAGAGTTTCCGCGACGAAGTACCAAACTCCTTTACCTAGCGCCAGCATCACGAATCCTAATGGCCAGGAGATGACGCGCCCAAGACAGCCGAGGACGAACCATTGCAGCAGGTCAGCCGCAGGTAGAAATTCTCCGGTATAAAAGATTCGGATGATCCAACCAGCAAGGCTAAGGGTTGCAAGCAGCCCTGGTACAGCTAGCAGTAACCCGATCTCGGTCTGTTCGTTAACTAATCGATTCATAGCGGCTGGGTCGTGGGAGGCTGCAGTCAGCCGCGGATAGTAATCCGCGCCCATGGCGCTAAGCACAAAACCGACGAACATTCCCGACAGGGCAAAAGCCGCGCTAAAGATGCCCACCGCCGACAGATCAATCTGTTGGGTGATAAGGGCGCGCGTCGCGAATGCGACCAAAGCTGCGATCAGGCTGGTCCACATAAAAACCATACCCAGCCGAAGCATCCCACCGGTCGCCCGGAGACTTGCAAGCCAAGTCATGCGGACAGAGGGTACTGCTACTCGTCGCGCGAAATATCCAGAGGCCAGCAGTTGAATCGCCGACATCAGCAGCAGCGCTGGAACGATCCCCCCCAAACCAAGCCATGCGTAGGCCCAAATAGCAATCAATGTGCCCGCCGCGGCGCCGATGATGTTGAGTCGGGCTAGATCGCCGATACGCCGCATTCCCTGGATCAGCGCCATCTGACCGCCCGCTAGATTGCCAAAGAGGATGACAAGTCCCAGCAGTGCAATCTCCAGCACATAATCGTCCGAGCCAAAGGTCCATTGGCTCAAGAGCGGGCTGAGCAGAGCCATTGCGACCGCACCCATTAATCCGGTTAGCCAACAGACCCGACGCAGGGAAAGCACCGTCCGACCAATGGCTTCTTGGTCGTCCCTGCCCACCGCCTGGGCAACATCCCGTACCGCACTCGACTGAATGCCCAAACCAGCGATGGTTCCAATCAAACCCTGTATGGCTGAGTAATTACCTAGCAAACCGATGCCAACGGGACCAATCAGGACGGCAGCAAACTTGACCCGAACCATACTCAGCAGCAGATTAATGCCTTGAGCACCACCAATGATAGAGGAGGACTTTAGTATTTGAGTGTATGATTTTTGTTGCACGCGACAGAACCCAAATTATCTTCTTGAACTCCCAAATTACAAATAATTCGCTATGTTCATAATTCCAATCAACGACTCCAGGATACATTTTCCCGTATGATCTTTGCCGGAGCGCCTCCCACCAGACAGCGCTCGGGTACTGACCCAATCACTAAGCTCTTAGCACCAACAATGCTACCTGCACCAATCTTAACCCCCTTCAATATAGATGCATCATGGCTGATCCATACGTTATCGCCGATCTGTACAGGCAGTACGTCCTCGGCACCATTTATCTTATGCCAGTCAGAGTCGGTGATGAATACACCCCAGGAAATTATGACGTCAGCACCTATCTCGACTCTACTTCTGACCATGATGATACTGTCGCAGGTGATTCCTGAACCAGTAGAATGTTTCCTTCCACCTAAAGACAGGGTCGCGCCATCCGACACTGCGATTTTCACACCCTGCCCAATAATGAAGTCACCTTCAATGGCGAATTTTGAACCTCTTCCAAGAGCAATTGAAATCGGGGCTGTTCCGTTTTGCCATGATTCAATTATCAAGTTCCCTTCAGTTACAACATTAGCCGATTTGACTGAGATCGTTAGCGGAACCAACTTACCACGAAATCGGACCACGATCGGCCACAACTTGCCGGTCAATCTTTTTGTATAGTAGGAAGAATAGAGACACGTCGTTATGAAAGCCAAAGGCCGCGAGCGAACAACGGAAAGGCAAAAATAGAGCGAACCATCCTTGTTCAACTTTCTCTTGAGAAATTTTTCTAGATATTTCATTTTGTGAAAGCTTATTCAAAGCGAAAGGAGAAGCACGACGAGCGCATCTATCGCTTCCCTATACTACTTTCGAAGCCTGTCCGATCGTTTTCACTCATGTACGCCAAGACGCAGCCGAACTGTTCGCGCGAGAGGTGTGGCCCCATCGGCAGACTCAGCACCTCGCCCGCCATGCGCGTTGCGATGGGATAGCGGCGATCATCGTACCCGGCATCGGCGTAACAGGGCTGCCGGTGCGGCGGGATGGGGTAATGGATCAGGCTGCCAATGCCGGCCTCGGTCAGTTGGCGCTGCAGGGTGTCGCGTTGCGGGTGTCGGATCACGAACAGGTGCCAGACGGGTTCGGCCCACTCGGGCACGACCGGCAGGGTCAGCGGGCTGTCGGCCAGGCCTTGCAGGTAGGCTTGGGCAAGGCCGCGGCGGCGGTCGTTCCAGGCATCCAGATGCCGCAGCTTGACGCCGAGAAAGGCGGCCTGCAGCGGGTCGAGCCGGCTGTTGTAGCCCTGCGCCTGGTTGACGTATTTCTCGCGCGAGCCGTAGTTGCGCAGCAGCCGCAGGCGTTCGGCCAGGTCGGCGTTGTTGGTGGTGACGGCGCCGCCATCGCCGAAGGCACCCAGGTTCTTACCTGGGTAGAAGCTCCAGGCGACGGCATCGCCGTGCGCGCCGATGCGCTTGCCCTTGTAGCGGGCGCCGTGGGCCTGTGCGGCGTCTTCGATGACCTTGAGCCCGTGCCGCCGGGCAATCGCTAGGATCGGGTCGAGATCCGCGGGCTGGCCGTAGAGGTGCACCGGGGTGATGGCGCGGGTGCGTGCTGTGATGGCCGCCTCGATGCGTGCCGGGTCGATGGTGTAGGTGGCCTCGATCGGCTCCACCGGCACCGGCGTGGCACCGGCGTGGGAGACGGCGTGCCAGGTGGCGATGAAGGTATGCGAAGGGACGATGACCTCGTCGCCAGGGCCGATGTCGCAGGCACGCAAGGCCAGATGCAAGGCATCGAGCCCACTGGCGACCCCGATGCCGTGGGCCGCCTCGCAGTAGGCTGCAAACTCGGTCTCGAAGCGCTCGACTTCTTCACCGAGGATGTACCAGCCGGAGGCCATGACGCGCTGATAGGCGGCGTCAAGCTCGTCTTTGAGCTCCTGGTAGGCCGCGCCGAGGTCAAGGAAAGGAACACTCATTCAGCGCCCCAGCGTGCACGCATGAACTCGGCGTAGTCACGGTAGTAGTCGATTTCGTCGTAGCGATTGGAGGCCAGCACCATGCAGACCGATCCGGAAGAAAAGTTATCCAATTCACGCCAGATCATTGGACAGACATAGAGGCCGTTGTAAGACCGGTTGAGGTGGTAACGGATCTTGTCTTTACCGTCATCGAGGACGATGTCGAAGCTGCCCGACATGGCGATAATGAGTTGCTGCAGCTCTTTGTGTGCATGCCCGCCGCGCTCGCCTCCTCCTGGCACGTCGTAGAGGTAGTAGACGCGTTGGATCTCAAAGGGGATATGGTTTTCACCTTCGATGAAGGTGAGGTTGCCCTGGGGATTGGCGATCTTGGGTAAGTCGATGATTTTGCAGTCACTGATAGACATAGTCGCTGCTTTATTTTGCTAGATCGATTCAGTTGGTGACTGTTACGCCAGCCGGGAGAAATTTGGCGTAGCACGTCCTTGAGGCCTGGATGGCTTCCAGACTCAGCGTGTAGAAGTAGTCGAGCGTTGTTTCTGCGGTGCGCTTGGCGCCGAAGCGTTCGTGGAACTGCCAGACGCGCTCATTGCCCTTGCGGACATCGAAATGGGCGGCGGTAAAGCCGAGATGGTCGACGGCGTAGGCGTAGACCATGAGCGCGGATTCCATGGCTGCCTGTGATGGCCGGCCATCTTTCAGGATCCAGGAACCCCAGCAGAAACTGTTGTCTATTGCGTCGTATAGACGAACGGTGCCGATAGGCTCACTCTGATACTCGATGATGAAATAGGCTTGATCGGTCGCTTGCGAATAGCTTTGTAACCATTTCTGCTGTGCGCTCAGATCCGATGACGTCGTGCTGAGGTAGCGTGATTTCTTTTCATCCGTGCGTAGTGAGAGGATGAAGGCGGCGTCTTCGGCGTTAGCGTCTCGAAATACGAGCGTTTTCCCCTTGACCTGCTGTGCCTTTTGGATCTTCGGGAGCTGTGTCGGCAGCTGGTTAGCGGTCATGATTCGCCCTTCACTCTGCCGACAATACTGGCGCCTTTATCGACTAAGGCTTTGTCATGAATGAACGCAGTGGCATTGATCATAGGGCTCGGCTCATTTCTGCGTTTTGTTTTGCAAAACGAAGACGACAACCGTTGTTTTCGTCTGGCGGTGCTAATCGCGCAGCAGCAGGCATCGCCCGTTCGGCGATCACCGGGCGGGTACTGTTTTGATAGCGATGATGTGGTTTGCTTTTCAGCGAGGCCAGGCGTGCTTTTGCAGCACCGGTAGCTTCTCTTTCAGCAATTGAACTGAGCTATTGAGCGGTCAGTCGATCAGGCCGTCGGCTTGCGCCTCGGCAAGCAGCTGCTCTAGCTCGACCTTGAGGGCGTCGTATTCGGCCTGTTTGCGCTTGAGGAAGCGCGCGGTGATGCGGGCCTTGGCGTCGATGCCTTCTGGGGTGAGCAGATAGGCGTAGGCCAGCTTGTTCTTGCTGGTGCGAAAGTTCTCGGCCTTGACTAGGCCACGCGCGATGAGGGCGCGCAGGCAGTAGTTGGTCTTGCCCAGGCTGATGCCGAGCGCGCGCGCCAGTTGGCGTTGGCTCAGGCGTGGGTTGGCTTGCAGCTGGCGCAGGGCCTGGAAGGTGAGGTCGTCGGTGAGCGCTTTTGCAGTGTGCTTGTTTGCGTCAGGCACGCTGCCGCCCTGCTCTGCTTGTCAGTCGCATGCTGCGTTGGGGAAGCGTTCTGTTAGGCCATAGCTGCCGCAGTGCCCCGATTGATCTTTTTTGGGACATTGGCCGGTGCTTGGGCACCTTGGCTGGATTGTGTTGGCGAGTGGGTTCATCAATGAACGCACTGCGTGATTAAAGCATTTCTGCTTGCTGTTGGCAAGGGGGTGTTGCGCCAAAAGCGTGGTCTTCGCTGTTTCGCCTCTGTTTCGCACTTTGTTTTTGCTGCGAGGTTGCTTTCCCTGGACTGGTTTCCGGCTTCCCGGCCGGAATGACGGAGCATCGGGAATTGCGGGCGAAGATTTTGGGCGGTCTGGCTTGGACCACGGGAGGACAGCGTTCTTAGCGCTTAGTGCTTAGAGCCGCACATCCGCCCCGTCTGCTGGCAGCACATATTTCAGGTCGTAAAGTACATGCTCGGCTTTGCCGAAGGCTCTTAGCCCTTGTTGGCCTAGCGCCTTGAACTGATCATGCGCGACGGCAACGATGACGGCGTCGTAAGCCCCCTGTGCGGGCTGCGCGGTCAACTCGATTCCATACTCATCCCGCGCCTCCTCTGCTGAGGCCCAGGGGTCGTGGACATCGACTTGGCACTGATAGTCTTTCAGCTCGTCGATGATGTCTACTACCCGCGTGTTGCGCAGGTCCGGGCAGTTTTCCTTGAAGGTGAGGCCGAGTACGAGCAGCCGGCTGTCGCCAATGGGAATGCGCCGGCGTGTCATGGCCTTGATCAGTTGCCCGACCACGTAGGCGCCCATGGCGTCGTTGAGGCGCCGCCCGGCGAGGATGATCTCGGGATGGTAGCCGATGGCCTGGGCCTTGTGCGTCAGGTAGTAGGGATCGACGCCGATGCAGTGGCCGCCGACCAGGCCGGGGCGGAACGGGAGGAAGTTCCATTTGCTGCCGGCGGCTTCGAGCACCGCCTGGGTGTCGATGTTGAGGCGGTTGAAGATGATCGCGAGCTCGTTGATCAGCGCGATGTTGAGATCCCGCTGGGTGTTTTCGATGACCTTGGCGGCTTCGGCTACCGCGATGCTCTCGGCCTTGTGGGTACCGGCGGTGATGATCGCGCGGTAGAGGGCGTCGACCTGCTCGGCAATGGCGGGCGTGGAACCAGCGGTGACTTTTTTGATGGTGGTTAGGCGGTGTGCCTTGTCACCGGGGTTGATGCGCTCTGGGCTGTAGCCGCAGAAGAAGTCGCGGTTGTAGGTCAGGCCAGAATGGTGCTCGAGCACCGGTACGCAGTCTTCCTCGGTGCAGCCGGGGTAGACGGTGGATTCGTAGATGACCAGGTCGCCGGGCTTGAGCGCCTGGCCGACGCTGGCGCTGGCCTTGAGCAGCGGGTTTAGGTCCGGCCGCTTGTAGGCGTCGATCGGCGTGGGCACGGTGACGATGAAGATTCTGCAGGCGCGCAGGGCCTCGGGGTCGCTGGTGTATTGGAGCTGTTGTGCTTCGGCGAGGTCCTCTGGGGTGGTCTCGCGGGTGCTGTCGGTGCCGGCTTGCAGCTCGGCGACGCGGCCGGGGTTGATGTCGAAGCCGATGACCGGGCGCTGTTTACCGAATTCGACCGCCAGCGGAAGGCCGACGTAGCCCAGGCCGATGATGGCGATGGGGGTGCTTGGGTCAGTAAGGTACGCGTAGGTCGGGTCCATGGGACTGGTTCCTTGATGAGCCATAGCTGCCGCACTGCCCCGATTGATCTTTTTGGGACATTGGCCGGTGCTTGGGCACCTTGGCTAGATTGTATTGCCGAGTGGGTTCATTAATGAACGCACTGCGTTATTTGACCATCTCCGCCCGCTGATGGCAAGGGGCTATGGCCCTTAAAGCGTGCTCAGCCGGTCGCGGCTTTTAGCGCGCGCTCGAAGCGCGCTAGGGCCTGCGGGTGCGGTTGCAGCAGGCGGCGAATCATGGCTTGCACGCGCGGGCGTTCGGCCGCCCAGGCGCTAATGGCGCGGTTGTCTGCATAGGGGATCAGCAGGTTGGTGCGCAGTGCGCTGAGCAGTTCGGGGGTCCATTGCATCGGGCAGCGCACGGCTAGCGCTAGGCGGTAAACGGCCAAGGTTGGCTCGACCGGCGCCACGCGGAAGGATTGCGTCAGGGCGGCCATGGCTGCGGAACAGTCGCCGGGCGGGGTCTGCTGGAGGTCGGCTAGATAGGCCCAGCCGTGTGCCTGAACCGGTTCTTGGATCAGACTGGCAGTGATGGCTTGGCGGATGGCGCGATCGCGCTGCGTGCGCTGCTCTGGGTCGTCCGGCGGCACCCGGCGCAGCAGCCAGGCGGCGGCCAGGCGGCGCCATTCCTGCGCACCGCGGCGCTCGGGCGGGATCTGCTTCAGGCGCTGGATGGCCTCGCGCAGGTAGCCCTGGCCGTGCTCGGGCGCACGGAACTGTGATTGGCGTTTTTCGTAGTAGCTGTTGGCTGGGATGCGGCTCAGTTGGTTAAGCAGTTGGTTGCCGGCCAGTAGCAGCAATGCAAGGGCGGTGATGAGCGCGAGCGCAGTGACCAGGCTGTCGCGCCCGGTCCAGCTGGCGGCGCGGCCCGGTGCAGGCGCATCGATGCGCTCAGGGTCAATTGGTGTAATAGGTGCCATAGCGGCCGTAGTAGCTCGCGTAGTCGCCGTAGCCGTAGTAGGCGTGCTTCTTTACGTCCACTTGGGTCAGCACCACCCCACCCTCCGGTGCATGCGCCTTGCGCAATAGGTCCAGACTGCTCTTGACGGCATCGCGCGGTGTCGATTCCCATTGCACGAGGAGGATGGCGGCGTCCACATAGCGAGTCAGCACCAGGGCATCGGCCACCGCCAGCAGCGGTGGTGTGTCGATGAGGATGAGGTCGTAGCTGTCAGTGGCCTCGTGCAGCAGGCGCTGCATGTTTTCGGATTGCAGCAAGGTCTGTGGGTGCTCTACCTTGCCGCCGGCGGTGATCAGGTCCAGGCCGCTGTCCGGCTCGGTGTACACGCAGCGGCGCCAGTCCGCGACCTCGCCCGTGAGGTAGTCCGAGATGGGCGGAACCTCAGCCGTCGCATCATTGCTGTACAGCGTCTTGTGGATACGCCCGCGGCGCAGGTCAGCCTCCAGCAGCAGGATGCGGTTGTTGCCGGCTAGGGCCAGCAGGCGCGCCATGCTGAGGCAGAAGGTGGTCTTGCCTTCGCCGCTGATCGATGAGGTCACCAGCAGCCGTTTGGGCTTGTCGCCGCTGGCGCTGGCGTGGGTGATGGCGGTGTAGACCGTGCGCAGGGCCTCGCCGTAGGAGGACGCGGGCTTCTTCAGCACGTATTGCGAGGGTGTGCGACCGCGCAGCTTTAGGGAGCTGAGCTTGGGCACCATGCCCAGGCTGCGCATGCGCAGTGCCCGTTCCAGCTGCTCCGGGGTGCGATAGCCGTTGTCCAGCTTCTCCAGCAGGAACGCGAGGCCAATGCCGGCGCCCAGCGAGAGGATCAAGGCGATGATCAGTGACCGCCGACTGTTCGGGAAGGTCTGGGCGCCGGGCTGCGCATCGGAGAGGATACGGGCGTCGGGCTTTTGCAGACCATCCTGAGTGCTGACCTCCTTGAAGCGGTTGATGAAGGTCTCGAGCAGCAGGCGGCTGGATTCGGCCTCGCGCTCGAGCTCGCGCAGCTCGATGCGCGAGCCTTCCAATTCGGCCTTCTTGGCCTGCAGTTCTTGCAGGGTGGCGCTCAGACCTTCGACCCGTGCCTGGGACAGCTCGACCTCGCTCTCGACGCTCTTGGCGATCTTGTCGATCTCGGTGCTGATGGAGCGGCGAATGTCGCGCAGCTCGGTGCGGACGTTGATCACCTCTGGATGCCTGCTGCCGTAGCGCTCGGAGAGCTCGGCGGCCTTGCGTCGGATGTCGGCCTCCTGCTCGCTCAGACGTTGGATCATGGGCGCGCTCATGACCTCGCCCAGGGCTCCAATGTCGGCTGGGCCACTGGTCTGGATCTGGCGGTAGCGGGCCTTGGCATCGGCCAGTTGGGTCTTGGCGGCGACCAGGTCGGTGTTGAGCTTGGAGAGCTGCTGCTCGCTGATGGTGCCTTGGCCGCCGGACTCGATGATCGAATGCTCCTCGCGATAGGCCTGGACCGCGCGCTCGGCGGCGACCACGCGTTGGCGCAGCTCGGTGATACGAATACTGAGCCAGTCGGTGGCGCGCTGGGTGGCCTCGAACTTGGCCTCGAGCTGGTCGTCCAGATAGACCTGCGCCAGGGTGTTGGCGAGCCGCGCGGCGGTTTGCGGGTTCTCGGACTCGAACGCGATCTTGATGGTGTACGCCATGCGCGGGCTGCTGACGCGCAGCGCACTGCTGACCCGGCCGATGACACCAGCGCGCTGGCGTTGTTCGCGCTCGGCTTCGCTCAGCGGCTCGGGCGGTTCTTGCAGCCCCAGCGCCATGAGCCAATCCGAGGAGAGATAGGTGCGCGGGTCGATCAGTCGCAGCAGGGAGCTGTCCTCGCGCAGGGCCGGGTTGAACTCGGGGTCGCGCGTTAGGTTCAGCCGGTCGACGAGCTGGCTGATCAGCCGGCGCGATGAGATGACCTCAATCTCGGTCTGAATGACGCTCTCGTTGGCCGAGAGTCCGGAGATCACCGCCTGGATGTCGACGACGGCCTCGCTGCGGAACTGGAGCGTCAGCAGGGTCGAGGCGGTGTACCGGGGCGTGAGCTGGATCTGATAGATGAACGCCAGCAGGTAGATGAACAGGGCCGTGCCGAGGATGACGTAGCGGCGGCGCCAGAGGACACTCAGCAGTGCGCGTAGGTCGAGGCCTTCGTCCTCTTCGGTTGGGCTCAGGGTGGTGTTCGGGCCCACCGGGATCTGGTAGGCGGGATAGGGCTGACTCCCTGGAGGCAGCGCGTTGCGTCCATTATCCATGCGATTTATCCATGCGATGCCTAGAAGAAGCGCTGCTTGACGGTGATGATGTCGTCTGGGAAGACCGGGGTGGTGTTTTGGATCGAGCGCATGACCTTGCCGTTGCGCTGGATCTCGATCTTTTGCTTGGCCGCCCGCGCGGTGAAGCCGCCGGCGATGGCGACCGCATGCAGCACGGACATATCGGCAACGTAGGGATAGCTGCCCGGACTCTTGACCTCGCCGATGATGAAGAAGGGGCGGTAGCCGAGGATCTCGATGGCGACGTTCGGGTCGCCGATGAAGCCGGCACGCAGGCCCTGCTCTACCAGGTCTTCGGCCTCAGGCAGGGTGCGGCCGCCGACCTTGACTGGCTCGATGAGCGGCATCGAGACCGAACCGTTGGCGCTGACGATGTATTCGCCCGAGAGATAGGGCTCAGCGAAGACGGTGATGCGCAGCTTGTCGCCGGGGCCCAGCTGGTAGTCCGCGCCTTGGGCCGGCAGCAGTTGGGGCATTGCGAGCAGCAGCAGCCCGAGCCACAGCACGAGGCCGAGTCGCTGCAATCGGTGCTTAGGGCATGCTGGAATGGTCATGCGTTCTGTCTCTCCATGATATTCGGTGATCAAAAGCTCAGCCGCAGGCCGAGGTAGGCGGTGTTTTTGTCGTAGCCGGCGCTGTCGACGTTGCTGTCACGCTGGCGATAGCTGTATTCGGCCTCGATGGCCAGGAACCGCATCAGCGCGTACTCGAGCCCCAGGCTGAGGCCGTAATCGTGGTCCTCGCGGGTGGCGCCTTCGTAATCGCTGAGGTTGTAATCGAGCCCAGCGCTGACCACAAGTTGGCTGAGCAGTTGGTGCTCCAGACCGAGCGTGCCGAAGGTGCTGACGATGGACGAGGCGCCGGCCTCGGTGGTCTCGTAGGAGCGGCGCAGCAGGGTGGCCGTGACCGAGGTGAGGCGCGTCGGGTTCCATTGGACGTCGGCGCCCAGGATGATGGCCTTGCTACCGCTGAGGTCGTCCAGGCTGGGGTCGGCAAAGTTGCGCTGGTGGTAGCCCAGGTTCAGGCCGATGACCCAGAGTTCGCTGATGGTCTTGCTGGCGTTGAGGTCGATGGTCAGGCCGTTGTTGTCGCGGTCCGGCCCGCCGAATTGGGCGGCGTCGTCGTAGTCGGTGTCCTCATAGCCGAGGCTGAGCGAGGCGCTGGTCTGCGGGAACGGCTGGTAGCCGAGGGTGATCGCATAGCCGCTGTCGGTACGGTCGCGATCGGAATTGTTGATGGTGCCGCCACCGACAGCCTCGCTATTCGAGTAGGTCAGGCGCTTCATCGTGCCGCTCAGGCTGAGGGTGAAGATGCTGAGGTCGCGCGAGAGCACGAGGCCGGCCTGGCGTTGGTCGAACCTCAGCGGCTCGGCCGAGGCATCGAGGTTATCGGGCGAAGTCCGTGGCGTCTGTGCATGGCGATACAGCAGGTCGGTGGTGAGCCGGGTGCCGGCCCAGACATCGAACACGGTGGTATTGGCGATGGAGTAGTCGCGCCGGTTCTCGTCTGGGTTCTCTTGGTAGAAACCGAAGCTGCCGTCGAGCTTGAACGCGGTCTGATGACGGTTCCAATCCGAGGCTAGGGTGATGGCCGGGTCGATGTCGGTGATGAAATCATCGACCTTGTCATCGGGCGTGGCGAAGATGTTGTCGTCGTAGGTCTGGCCGATGTTGACGACTGGCGTCATCAGCCAGGCGCCTAGGCGCAGAGAGCCGATGCCCCGGGCCTCCAGCGGGCGCAGCGCGTCGCTGACGTCAAAGGCGATGTCGCCGGCTGAGTCTTGTGCCTGGGCGGCAGAGATGCTCAGGCCTTGCACCGCAACAGCCATGACGATCGAGGTTGAGATGAGGGCTCGCATCGGTATCGTCTCGCGTGATTACGTTAGCGGGGGGCTGCGGTGCTGATGATCGAGCTGCCACCGCCGCCTTGGTCGCCGGTGATGGCCAGCGTGCTGACCTGGTCAGCGGCTTCTCCAAGGCCGGTGTCGTCCCCTACCCCGTCTTCATCGCCCGCTGCGTCGTCCGCCTCATCGTCTCCAGCGGCAGGGATGACATCGGCCAGATCAGCTTGGATGTTGGCCAGCTCTTCGGCCTCGGCGACGCGCTCGTTGAAGTCCGGCACTGCGGCACTGACGGCGTCGTTGGTCTGGGCGAACTGGACCGCCTGCTCGGCGACCTCGGTCCCTGTGAGGGTGAGGCCTTGGCTCTCGGCCGAGCGCTTCGCTAGCGTGACCACGCCCACCACATCCGCCAGGGCCTGCCCAACGCCAGCGGGATCGGCTTCAGCAACCCCGGGATAGGTCAGTACGCGGCTCGCTGCCTGAGAGAGGTCGACCGCCGCCTGCGGGTTGTCGATAGCCAGTGCTAGCGCGCGGGCGACCACGGCACGTGCGGCAACGGCGGCATCGGCGGGTACGTTCACCGCCAGTCCATCGAGCGCTCCTTGCAGAGCGTTGATCTGCTCCGGTCCTGGGTTCTCACCTAGGGCCTCGGCGAGGACCTCCTCTAGGTTTCCATCGGCGATGGCCTGGCTCAGGATCTCGGGCGTAATGAGGCCGACCAGGGCCTGCTCAGTTCCAGCAGCTTCGGCCTGGGTGCTGACAGATGCAGCGCTTGGTGACTCTGTTTCGAGCATGGGCTGGACTTGGGCGCTGGTGTAAGCGCCAAAGGACATCAGCGTGCTCAGAAGCGGAACTGCGATGCGGGGGTTCTTCATTGAGGCACCTTGGTTCTTGCGGTGACCGGGAGTGTCAAAGTGGCTGCATTATCTAATGGAAGGCGCTCCGATAAAAATGAAGAACGATGAAGATGCCTGCGTGATTCAGGGTCAATCATTCAGGAATCAGTCATCATTCAGGGTCAGTTATTCCGTTATAAGGAGTCGTTCAATGCTTAGCCCCGCTGTCTTGTCCTTCCCCCCCCCGCGCCGTCGGCAGGCGCCGACACGCGGTTTGTCGTTTTGGCTGTTGGCGGCGCTGCTGGTATTCAGCCCGCTGCCCTTCGGCAGTGTCTATGCCGTGTGGCCGGCGCTCTACGGGGTGGTGGTGGCGCTGGCTGTGGCGTCCTTCGTGCTGCAGCGCTGGCACCGCGAGCGCGGCATCACCCTGCCACAACCGTCGGTGGTAGCGGCCAGTGCGCTGGCGCTAGGGGTGATTCTGTGGGGCATCGTGCAGAGCTTGCCGGGGCTGTTCCCGGGGCTCGAGCATCCGGCCTGGGCGCAGACGCGCGGGCTGCTGGAATACCCGGAGCTGGCCGGGGCGTTGTCGCTGGTGCCGGAGCGCTCGCTGCAGGTGGCGACTCACTTCCTGACCTTCCTGGTGTTCGCATGGCTGGCGTTCTGGTTGTGTCGGCGCGGCCGCAACCGGGAGTTATTGCTGCGCTTGTTCATCGCGGCGCAGACTAGCTATGCGGTCTATGGGCTGGTGGTCTATTTCTCCGGGTTCGGGTCCTTTCTCTGGTTCGATGACATCGGCGCTGCCAATCTGGTGCGCTCCACCTTCATCAACCGGAATAACTATGCAACCTATGTTGGGCTCGGCACCTTGGCGGCGCTGGCGTTGATCCTGCGCTATCTGCGCCAATTGGCCAGCCGCGAGACGGATCAGCGTGCGCGGTTGCGAAGCTTCATCGAGGATGTAAGCACCACTGGTTGGCTGCTGGTGATTGCCACTGTGGTCTGCTTTCTGGCGCTGTTGCTGAGCGAGTCGCGCATGGGGTTGGTGGCCTTCCTGGCCGGGCTGACAGTGCTGTTGCTGGGTTGGAGTCTGCGCTTGCCGGCGGGTCGCACGCGGACACTCGGGCTGGCGCTGGTGAGCCTGCCGCTGATGTTGCTGGCGCTGAACCTGTTACTGAGTGGGGATCAGACCATGGCGCGCTTTGCGCATCTGTTCGAGAACGGCGACCTGCGCTTCGAAGGGTATGCGCTGATGCAGGAGGCGATCGATGAGCGGCCGCTGCTCGGCTATGGGCTGGGGAGCTTCGAGTCGGCATTCCGGCTGGTACGTGACGAGACCATTCCGGCGATCCTTCGACGCGGCCATAACGATTACCTGGAGCTGGTGATGGAGCTCGGCTGGCCTGCCACCATTGCGTTGCTGGGGGCGTTCGGGCTGTTGTTGGGCACGGCATTGGTGATGAGCGCGCAGCGCCAGGAGTTCGAGCTGGCGCTGTTGTTCGTGGCCGCAACGGTGCAGGTGGGCCTGCACTCGCTGGCGGATTTCAGCATGCAGATGCCGGCGGTGGTGCTGGCTTATCTGTTCCTGGCCGGCGCGGCGTTCGGGAGTGCGCCGCTGCGGCCAGGCCAATCACACTAGCCATAGCAGGCGCTGATCTGGCGCTGGGGAACGCTGACGGTGACCTTGCGATGGAGTAGCTCGATGAGCAGGTTGGCACGTTGCTCACCCTGCGGCGCCTGAAAGATGGCGTTGAGGCCGGCGAAGGGGCCGTCGAGGATGCGTACCTCTTGGCCGGCCTGTAGCTCGCTGGGGTCGGCGTTCGATGCACAGCGCTGGGCGATGGCGTCGATGAGGTGGTCACCGACCGGGACCGGCTCACCACCAAAGGCGACTAGGCGCGTTACGCCGCGGGTGGAGCGCACCGGGGCCCAGTTGTCCACCCAGCGCTGTAGGCGGATGAAGAGATAGTTCGGGAACAGCGGCTCCTCGACGAAGCAGCGCTGCTTGCGCCGGATGCGCTCGACGGTGATGCGCGGCAGAAACACCTGGTAACCCTGCTGCTCGAGGCAGCTCTGGGCGCGCTCGGCCTGACGCGGCTTGCTCTGGACGATGTACCAACGCGGTTGATGATGCGGAGACATGTGCATGGGATGAAGGCTCGTCTTGTCTTTGCGGATCACAGCACTGTTTGCAGCGCAAGGCGCCGCTGGAGGCGGCGGCGATAACGCACGCTGTAGACGCGGGGGACACGGGTCTGCATCAGCACATAGCCGGCGAAGACGAGCAGTGCGGCGTAGAACAGCACCGGTTCTGGCACGCCCAGATGCCAGACCACGAGGGCGACGGTCGCGAATAGACTGGCTATTGCCAGGATGACGGCTAGGGCAACCCGGGAGTGGCCGAGGACGCGGGTGAGCTTGTGATGCAAATGGCTGCGGTCGGCCTTGAACGGGGAGCGCTTGCGCAGCATGCGCCAGCTCATGACGTTGAAGACATCGAGCAGGGGGATGGCAACCAGCCATAGGGCGATGACCGGTGCCAGCCTGGATGCTGCAGCGGTATCGCCTACTGCGGCGGCCTCTGCTGGCTGAGTGGCGCTAATCAAGGCCCAAGCAACGAGGTAGCCGAGGAGCATGCTGCCTGCGTCGCCCAGGAATATCTTTTTCTGGCGCAATCTGCCAATGCCGAGGTTGCACGCCAGGTATGGCAGCAGTGCGGCGCAGACGATGGGCAGCAGGAAGGCGCCGCCCGTGGAGCAAGTCGGGTCGGCGATACACAAGCTGACCAGCGCGATCAAGGCGAGTCCGCCTGAGAGGCCATCGATGCCGTCGATCATGTTGAAGGCGTTGATGAGGCCGACGACGGCGATGACTGAAAACGGCAACGAGAATGCGCCCAGGTCGATGGGACCGAGGCCGAGCAAGTCGCCGAGGTTGGTGACCTTGACGCCGGCGCCCAACACGAGGATGAGGGCGGCCGCGGCCTGGGCGAGGAATCTGAGCTGGTAATCGAGGTTGAAGCGGTCGTCGAGGCCGCCGACGACGACCAACAACGCGGCGCCCAAGAGGGCAATACCGCTCGGCTCGGATGCAGGCGCGATGAGCATGTAGGCGGCCAGTAGACCGGCGGCAATACTCAAACCGCCGATGGTGGGGATCGCGCGCTGGTGGAGCTTACGCCAACTGCCGGGGTGATCGATCAGCCCGAGGCGCGGAGCCAGCGGGTGCAGCGCATAGATGACAGTCAGGCTGGTGCCAGCAGCCGCGAATGCACCTAGTGCAATGTTTAGATTCTGCATCGGTGTCACATCCTTAAATAAGGTGAGCGTTACGGTTGTACTACCGTCTTCTCATGGACCGTGCAGAATGGATGAGTTGCTGCACAAACCGGAGATTCATAGTAGGACACTGACTGCATTATGCGCTGTGCCTACTCGGTTTTGGTGCAACAACTCTTGTGAAAATATTAAAGAAGTGTGTAGCGCTTATTCTCCAAATCTTTATAAATCTTAATAAATCCGATGGGCCCTCTTCAGGTCACCTCCGAATCTTCATAAAACTTAATAAATTCGATAGGTCTTCTTCAGGTCGCCCAAAAATCGCCGCTCCGCTGAGGAAGCTTTTTTAATCATATTCAGATAAGGATGAGCAAGAAGGTTTTGATGAAGAAGTATTAACGAGCCTACTCGCCCAGCCACTCCGTTTCGCGCTGAACCAGCAGCTAGTGCTCTGCTGTGAAAATCCTAATACCGACCAGCCAATCAAGCCGCGAGTGGCTTCCCGGTATAGGTCCAGCGAAACGGCTTGGCCAGCTTGTCGTTGAAGAAATCAATGAAGTTGGCGAGTTTCTCATGAAGATCATCGACCGAGAGGAAGTTACCGCGGCGGATCACTTTGCGCGCCAAGATGGAGAACCACATCTCGATCTGGTTCAGCCAAGAGGCATGCTTGGGCG
>NZ_NRRY01000045.1 GCF_016583905.1 Lamprobacter modestohalophilus
GCCCAAGCGCCACTCGTCGAGGAACGGTGTGTAGAATCCAGGA
This sequence comes from Lamprobacter modestohalophilus, assembly GCF_016583905.1. Lineage (GTDB taxonomy): Bacteria > Pseudomonadota > Gammaproteobacteria > Chromatiales > Chromatiaceae > Lamprobacter > Lamprobacter modestohalophilus. The sequence goes on from NZ_NRRY01000045.1 coordinate 44, forward strand.
TCACGCACTGTCGCTCCCCGCTGGCCGACGATCGCCGAGGCAAAGGCCTGCGCACGATTCAGTGTCTGCTGCACAGGCCAGCTGCGGATCAGTCCAAGGATCAGCACTGAGGCGAAGCCGTCGCCGGCGCCCACCGCATCGACCACTTCGATCGCGCCGGCCGGCGCCACGCGGCTGACCGTCCCATCGGCATCCACTGCAAAGGCGCCCGCGGCGCCGAGGGTGGCAAATACGGCCTCAAGCTCATAGCGTTCGCGCAACCGCTGCGCTCGAGCCTCGACATCGTCGCCCTCGGGTGCTAGCAGCGCGAGCTCATCGGCGTTGAGCTTGACCCAGGTCGCACCCTCCAGCAGCTCGATCAGCCGCTCTTTCTGCCACCAGGGATCACGCAGATTCACGTCCAGAAAGACCGACGGGCTGAGCCGCCCCCGCAGCATCCGCAGCGCATCCGCCGACACCGAGTGCCGCAATGCCAGACTGCCGTGATACAGCAGCGTCTGCTGCGGCAATGGCGGCAGCGCTGCCGCATCGATATGGTCGTAGGCGCGATCAGGAACGATCTCGTAGCTCGGTTCACCGCCGACGAGCGAAACCTGCACGGTACCAGTGGCATGCTCAGGATCACGCTGCAGCCCCAGGGTGGTCATCCCTTGCTCGCGCATCGCCGCATCAATCCGCTCGCCGAGGGCATCTTCGCCCACTCGGCTCAAGAACACCGGATTCAGCCCGAACCCGGCCAGATGCCAGGCGACGTTGAAGGGCGCGCCACCCAGCACCTCGGCGCCATCGGGAAAACAGTCAAACAGGGCCTCGCCGAAGACGAGTGGCGGCTGCTGATGATCGAACGGCATAGTGCTGGACTCCGAGAGCTGTAGCGATCGAAAAGGTCGATCATGCTAAGGGCGTGCGGGTCATGGCCGCAACTCGATCCTCACCGAACAATTCTCAATCGAAGGCTTGATCGTATATCAGAAAAGTCTTATATTCTTACTTAGCTACATTTAAATGCCTTTCCAGGGTCAGTGGCTCGATGCTGGGCACCACCGATGTGTCGTCTAGTCGCGCCCACCCCTTCGGAGTTTTCACAATGAATACAGAATCGATGACCTTGACCTCAACCGATACTCATCGGGACATCGTGCAAGGAGATACGATCAAGATCCAGCAGGTTGCGGTCAACGCGCCCCTGCAGTGGCTCGCGCAAGGCTGGGGCACCCTGACCAAGACGCCCTTGATCAGTCTGTTCTACGGCACGCTCTGCGCGCTCGCCGGCTTCGCGGCGCTGACCATGAGCCGCGCGATGCCGGGCTTGACACTGAAGTTCCTGATCGTGCTCCTGCTGCTGGGGCCCTTCCTGGCCGCGGGGCTCTATGTCGCCGCGCGTCAGCATCTGGCCGGCGAGCGGATCGGGATTCGTGCCAGCCTGGCGCTCTTTGGCCAGCGGCGCTCCAGCCTGGCCTTGTTCGGGCTCTTACTGATGTTCGTCGTCGCCTTTTGGACGTTGGCCTCGGTGGTGATCTTTGCGATTAAGGTGACGACCCTGGCGCCCACCTCCAGCGGCTATGTCACCCTGCTGGGCGGCGGCATGGACCCATTGATGATGCTCTTCACCTTGGTCAGCAGTGCCTTGCTGGGCGCGGCGGTGTTCGCAGCCAGTGTGATCGCGGTGCCTTTGATCGTCGATCGCGATGCCGGCCCGATCGCCGGTGTTCAAGCCAGCTGGCGCGCCGTCACCCTCAACCCGGCGCCGATGTTGCGCTGGGCGGGCTTGATCCTCGGCCTGATGATCATCGGTGCGCTGACCGCCTTCGTCGGCATGGTCGTGATCTTCCCGCTGCTCGGCTACGCGAGCTGGTATGCCTATCGTGACTTGGTCGGCGAGGCCGCTTAATCGACAGTCCGACCCACTTGCGCCAACGGATGGCGCACTAGCGATTCACGCCTAATCGACGGCCTCATCCGCTTCCGCACCTTCCGCACCTTCTGCAGCAAGCACGACGGGTTCAGTGGCCTCTGCACGCCGCGCCAAGAAACGCAGGGCCTCGGCAGCCCCGCAAGGGCGGGCAAACAGGTAGCCTTGGCCGATATCGCAGCCGAGCTCGTGCAGCAGATCCCGCTGCGCTTGGGTCTCGATGCCCTCGGCGACCACGTGCATCCCCAAGGCCTTGGCCATCGCGATCATCGCCGCTACCAGGGCGCGATCTTCGTCGCAGGTGCACATGTCGGAGACGAAGCTCCGATCGATCTTGATGCAATCGATCTTGAAACGCCGCAGATAGTTGATCGACGAGTAGCCGGTGCCAAAGTCATCGATGTGCAGCGCAATCCCAAGCTCGGCCAGGGCCTCGAGACGCGCGCTATTGATCGGGCTGATGTCCATCAGCACCGACTCGGTGATCTCGACATGGAGTTGGCTCGGCGCCAGCTGGAATTGCTGCAGATAGCCTTCAAGGCGCTCGATCAAGGAACCGCGCAGCAGTTGCAGCGGCGAGATGTTGATGGCCACGGGCACCGTCTTCAGCCCCACCGCCGCCCAGCGCGCGAGCTGCGCGCAGACCTCACGCATGACCCAGTCGCCAAGCTCCTCGATCAGCCCGGTATGCTCGGCAATCGGGATGAAGCGCGCCGGCGAGATCGCCCCGAGCTCAGGATCGGTCCAGCGCAGCAAGGCCTCGAATCCGGCGATCTGCATCCCTTCGATGGTAAACAGCGGTTGGTAGTAGACCTGAAAGGCGCGCTCGGCCACAGCCAACCGCAGGCGATGTTCGAGCAGGAGGCGTTCCGAGGCCTTGGTATCGAGATCGGGCGAGAAGAACCGATAGGTATTGCGACCATCCGCCTTGGCACGATACATCGCCAGGTCCGCACAACGGATCAGGCCCTCGGCATTATTGGCATCGCGCGGAAACTCGGCGACACCAACGCTGGCGGTGACCACGTAATGGCCAACGCCCAAATCGAACGGCTTTGCGGTTTCCGTCAAGATCCGCTCAGCCACGCGCGCCGACTCGTCGCTGTCGAGCAGCCCGCCGATCAAGAGCAACAGTTGATCACCGCCAAACCGCGCCAGCTGCGATCGGCCCCGCAAGGCCTCGACATCGAGCTCGGTCCTAAACCGCTCGGCCAAGATCCGCAGCAGCCGATCGCCGCTCGCATGGCCGAGGTTGTCGTTGATCTGCTTGAAGTTATCCAGGTCGAACAAGAGCACGGCGAGGCCCTCGCCAGCGGCTTGACAGTGCTGCAGATGGGTTTGCAGTAGTTCCCGAATCAGGTGCCGATTGGGAAGACCGGTCAACTGATCATTGAATGCCAAATCTTCGATCTGCTTGCGATAGGTACTCAGGCGCTGGCCCATCTCGCGCACATCGTCGGCGAGGAGGCCCATTTCGTCATTGGAGCGCACATCAATCGCTGGGGTCAGGCTGCCCGCACCAATCGCCTGTGCCGCCTTGCGCAACTGCGCGAGTGGTGTCAGCACGAGCCGACGCAACGAGAGGTACAGGACCAGCGTCAACAACAGACCCGAAGCCAGCGTGATGGCCACAATCTTGAGCGCCAGCTCTTGCAGTGGCTCCAGTAAGGCATCAGCGGGCAAGAGCGCAACGGCGGTCAAGCCGGCCCCGACGGGACGCGCCTGCAGCAGCCGATGGCCGCCATCCCAATCGATCTTGATCGGGTCAAGCTGCGGCGCCTCTGCGCTCGTGGCGATCTCCAAGATCCGCGCTAGGAGCGCGTCATCCGCAACCGCCGCATGACCAGCCGCAGCCGCATCACCAGCGCCGAAGAGCAGCTGACCATCGCGAGACACCAAGAACAGCCAGCCGAGGTTCGGTCGCAGCTCGCTGACCTGTGCATAGAGCCCGGCGAGCGAGACCGTCAGCGCGATGAATCCGCGCAAGCGATAAGGCCCCTCAGTGGCATCGCTATAGCCGAGCGAAAGCCGAACCGGACGATAGAAGATGAGGCTGTCGTTCTCCTGGTCGAGCAGTTGGGATTCTGGGGTCGGGGCCTGTTTCAACAAGGCCGCTTCGACCGCTGAGTCGACCCCGATCACACCGCTCACCACCCCCGCTGCGCGCGCGTCCTCGCGGCCGTCTGGCATCAGAAAGCGAACCATCAGATACTCAGGATAGGTCCGCCGATAGTCTTGAAAGAGCTTCAGCAGCGGCGACTGGAACAGCGAGTAGCGATCCTCTGGATTGTTGCTGCGCGCGTAGCGCTCGGTTTCCGGGGCGATCGCGAGCAGATCAAGGCTCGCGTTCGCATTCTCGAGCAGCGCTTCGGTCGCCTGCTCAACGCGGTGCAGCGCCGTATCGAGGCTTTGCTCGGCCTTGCGCTGCAGATCAGCGCCCGAATAGCTCCAGCTCAGCCAGCCTGAGGCCAGAAGCGGCAGCGCAATCAAGGGCACCAGCGCTAAGGCTAATTTCGCTTGCAGACGCACGGATTAGCGACCGTGGACGATCGCTGAGTAGACTTCGACGCGCTGGCGCACCGCCTCGGGTGACAGCGGCTTGTAGTGCTCGCAGCGGGCGAGGGTCTCCGGTGGAGGGTAGATCAATGGATCGCTGAGAAACTCGGCCGGCAACAGTGCCTCGGCAGCCCGATTGGGCGTTGCATAGTGAAGATAGCGGGCATTCTGCGCCGCCACCTCGGAACGATTGAGAAAGTCGATGAAGGCTAGGGCCAAATCAGACTGGCCCTGCGCGCCAATGGTCAGATAGTCGATCCAAATCGGCCCACCTTCTTCTGGCACCCGATAGCGGATCGCGTCATGCTGCTCCATCAGCATCGCCGCATCGCCGCTGTAGCTCATGGCCGCCACCAACTCACCAGTGATCAGTGGCGATTCAGGACCCAGTTCTAAGGTGCCATAGCCGCGCAACGCGGGCTGTTGCTCCAACAGCAGGGCCGTGGCTTGCTCGATCTGCTCGGGATCGGCGCTATTCATCGAGAACCCCAGCGCCTTCAGGGCCATGCCGATCAAATCATAACTGTCGGCGATCATCATGATACGCCCAACCAAGGCCGCATCGGGGCGAAACAGATCCATCCAACGCCGTGGCGGCTCCGGCACCAAGTCCGCCCGGTAGGCAATGCCGGTGGTGCCCCAAAAGTATGGCACGGCGTAACCGCTGGTCTGCGGGTAGGCCTGATCGATGGCCTCATCGATATGGCGCAGGTTGGGAACCTGTGCCGCGTCGATGGGGCGAATCCAGCCCCGTCGCCGATAGCTCGCAACAGCACTGCTATCGAGCACCGCGACATCGAATCCTTGACCATCGCTCTGCACGACGAAGCGATCACGGGCATCGTCACTATCGAAATAGTCGAACCTGACGCGCGTCTTGAATTCCCGCTCAAACGCCTCGACGAGGCCTGGATCGAGATAATCCGGCCAGGTCAACAGCCGCAGTTCACGTGTCGGTGCCTCTATTGCTCCAGCGGGAGCAGCCGGTGACTCCTCAGCAGCCGGCGCGCTGCTGGCAAACAACACAGAGACGAGCAGCAGGCAGGTGAACAGCCATGACGCCCGCAGCAACCCCAGCTCGTTCTTCACCCGCAGCCCCATCACCGACAGTGCATGACCATCAAGATCGTCATTAATAGCCGTAACCGCCCGTGGTGATCTGCTTGATCACACCGTCACGAACCTCGATCCGGTTGATAAAGCGGCGCGGACCGAAGTTGTAGGTCCAGATCTCATACGGCTTAACCACATAGTCTGTGTAGTAATGCTGCCGCGACGAATCGTAACGTTCCACTGCGACCCGATCCTCGCGCTGCTCGACTTGCGCCGGCTCGCCGCAAAACCGCTTCAGCCGCAAGCTGCTGTCACCTTCCGAGATCACGCTGTTGCCACAGCGCAGTGCGTGAGCAGGAGCCGCCGCAAGCAGCAGACAACCGATCAGAACCAGATGGCGCATGGATATCTCCTCTCCAGGGCTTATCGTGCCGAGCGAAAGCGAGTCTTCGCTGTCGGCCCGTCAGGGATTATAGGCCGATTCTCAGCGCACCTATCATCGCGCGCCCCTGATCGCGGCCTGATCGCAACCTGGTCGCGCCGTGATCGCACTCTTGAGGTACTCTCTTGATGGCATCTTGAGGCACTCGACACCCCCTCCAGCGCTGTTTGCGCTACGGCATGCAACGCCTTCATTCATAACGCACTTCGAGGATCTCGAACTCACGTTTGCCACCGGGCGCCTCGACCAGCGCGGTATCGCCCTCGCTCTTGCCGATCAGGCCGCGCGCGATCGGCGAGCCGACCGAGATCTTGCCCTGCTTGATATCGGCCTCGTCGTCGCCGACGATGATGAAGCTGTGCTCTTCATCCTTGTCGATCTCGAGCACATCCACGGTCGCGCCAAAGACCACACGACCACCAGGATTGAGCTTGGTGACGTCGATGATCTCGGCATTCGAGAGCTTGCCCTCGATCTCCTGAATGCGGCCTTCGATGAAGCCCTGCTGCTCCCTGGCCGCGTGATACTCGGCATTCTCCTTCAGATCACCGTGTGCGCGCGCCTCGGCGATGGCCTCGATCACGCGCGGGCGCTCAACGCGCTTTAGCTGCTCGAGCTCTGCACGTAACTGCTCGGCGCCTCTAGCCGTGAGAGGGACTCTATTCATGCGGGCATCCTCTTACACTTGGGCGCACCATCGCGCGCCCACTGAATACGTCGGTCAGCACGCGTTGCCGCAACAGTGGGCGAACGCGCGCCATCTTGGATAGCGTTGTTGTCGAAGGTCGGGTTAGGGAGCGGTTCGCTCGATGGGGGAGCCACCGATCGATCAACGCGTAGGGATTATTATGGAGAGGTCCCGCGCCAAGCGGGACGAGACAACATCGCAGAGACTAACCGCGCGCAAGCGCTCAGTAAAGCGTCTGTAACTGGGTAATCTCCAAAAGGTCACCTGCTTGCAAGGCGAGGCAGGTGGCCTCAGCACCAGAGATGGTCGTGGTGTAGCTGACCTTGTGTTGCAAGGCCGCGCGCCGGATCGCTGCCGAATCGGCGATCGCCTCAGCCCCCTCCGTAGTATTGACGATAAAGCGCACCTCACCATTCTTGATCATATCGACGATGTGTGGGCGCCCTTCCTTGACCTTGTTGACCCCAACACAGTCCAACCCGGCATCCCGGATCGCTCGCGCCGTGCCATGGGTGCCGTAGAGCGTAAAGCCAAGCTCGAGGAGCTTACGAGCGACCGCTAGCATCCGCGCCTTATCCGCATCGCGGATGCTGAGCAAGGCCTTTCCAGGACGCGGCAACGCCATCCCGGCTGCCTCCACCGCCTTGCCGAAGGCCTCGGCAAAGGTCTTACCGATCCCCATCACCTCGCCGGTCGACTTCATCTCTGGCCCAAGCAGGGTATCGACACCGGGGAACTTGACGAAGGGGAACACCGCCTCCTTGACACAATAGCGCGTCGGGGCCACCTCCAGCAGCATGCCCTGCTCGGCCAAAGAGCGACCGGCCATGCAGCGTGCACCGACCTTGGCCAGTGGCACTCCGACGGCCTTGGACACGAAGGGCACGGTGCGTGACGCACGCGGGTTCACCTCAAGGATATAGATATCCTCCCCCTTGATCGCGAACTGCGCATTCATCAGCCCACGGACGCCGAGCGCCAGTCCCATGGCCGCCATCTGCTCGCGCATCCGGTCCTGCAGCTCGGCGCTCAGAGTATAGGGCGGCAGCGAGCAGGCTGAATCACCGGAGTGCACGCCAGCCTGCTCGATGTGCTCCATGATGCCGCCGATCAGCACCGATTCGCCGTCGCAGACGGCATCGACATCGACCTCGATCGCATCCTCGAGGAAGCGATCCAACAGCACCGGCGCGGCGTTCGAGACGCTGACCGCGGTGCGGATGTATCGGCGCAGATCCTGCTCGTCATAGACCAGCTCCATGGCTCGACCGCCCAGCACGTAGGAGGGCCGCACCACCAGCGGATAGCCAATCTCAGCCGCCCGCTCCACCGCCTCGCTCTCGCTGCGCGCGGTCGCATTCGGTGGCTGCTTCAGACCAAGCTCCGTAATCAGGCGCTGAAAACGCTCGCGGTCCTCGGCATGGTCGATACTGTCCGGCGAGGTCCCGATAATCGGCACCCCGGCCGCTTCCAGATCGCGCGCCAGCTTCAGCGGTGTCTGGCCACCGTATTGCACGATCACGCCATACGGGCGTTCCGTTTCAACGATGGCGAGCACGTCCTCAACCGTCAATGGCTCGAAATAGAGCCGATCGGAGGTGTCGTAGTCAGTCGAGACGGTCTCCGGATTGCAGTTGACCATGATGGTCTCGAAGCCATCATCGCGCAGCGCGAAGGCCGCATGCACGCAGCAGTAATCGAACTCGATGCCCTGCCCGATGCGGTTCGGGCCGCCGCCGAGCACCATGATCTTCTTGGCGTCGGTCGGCTTCGCCTCGCATTCTTCCTCGTAGGTGGAATACAGGTAGGCGGTACTGGTCGCGAACTCAGCGGCGCAGGTATCGACACGCTTGAACACCGGCCGGATGCCCAGCTCGCGGCGGCGCTCGCGAATCACCTCCTCGGCCTCGCTGGTGAGCGTGGCGAGCCGCCGGTCCGAGAACCCGCGCCGCTTGAGCCAGCGTAATCGCTCCGCATCCAAACCCGCGAGTCCTTGCACCCGAACCTCATGCTCGATCGCGACCAGCTCGTCGATCTGCGCCAGGAACCAGGGGTCGATCCCGGTCAGGCCCTGCACCTCGTCCTGCGTCATTCCGGCACGTAACGCATCGGCCAGGTAAAAGATGCGTTCGGCGCCCGGCTGGCGCAGCTCGGTGCGCAACCGGCTCAGGGACTGCGGATCGGCCAGGTTGAGCATCCCGTTGAGACCGTCTTTATCCGTCTCGAGCCCACGCAGCGCCTTCTGCAGCGACTCCTGGAAGGTGCGGCCGATCGCCATCACCTCGCCCACCGACTTCATCTGGGTGGTCAGATGGGCATCGGCAAGCGGGAACTTCTCGAACGCGAAGCGCGGGATCTTGGTGACCACGTAGTCGATCGCTGGCTCGAACGAGGCTGGCGTTGCACCGCCGGTGATCTCGTTGCGCAGCTCATCAAGGGTGTAGCCGACCGCAAGCTTGGCGGCGACCTTGGCGATCGGAAAGCCGGTGGCCTTCGAGGCCAACGCCGAGGAGCGCGAGACACGCGGGTTCATCTCGATGATGATCATGCGCCCATCGTCGGGATGGATCGCAAACTGGACGTTCGAGCCGCCGGTGTCGACGCCGATCTCACGCAGCACGGCGAGCGAGGCATCGCGCATGCGCTGATATTCCTTATCGGTCAGCGTCTGCGCCGGGGCGACGGTGATCGAGTCGCCGGTGTGCACACCCATCGGGTCCAGGTTCTCGATCGAGCAGATGATGATGCAGTTGTCCTTGTGATCGCGCACCACCTCCATCTCGTACTCTTTCCAGCCCAGCGCTGATTCTTCGATCAGCAGCTCATTGACCGGCGAGAGATCCAGACCGCGGATGCAAATCTCCTCGAATTCCTCATGGTTGTAGGCGATGCCACCGCCGCTGCCGCCCATGGTGAACGAGGGCCGGATGATGGTCGGGAAGCCAATCTGCGCTTGGACCTGGATCGCTTCTTCCAGACTGTGGGCGATCGCCGAGCGCGGCATGTCGAGACCGATGCGGCGCATCGCCTGACGGAACAGATCGCGGTCCTCGGCCTTATCGATCGCCTCGCGCGAGGCGCCGATCATCTCCACGCCGTAACGCTCCAGCACGCCCTCGGTGACCAGATCCAGAGCACAGTTCAGCGCCGTCTGCCCGCCCATGGTCGGCAGCAAAGCATCCGGGCGCTCGTGGGCGATGATGCGCTCCACAACCCGCCAGTTGATCGGCTCGATATAGGTCGCATCGGCCATCTCCGGGTCGGTCATGATCGTCGCCGGATTCGAGTTCACCAGCACCACGCGGAACCCCTCCTCGCGCAGCGCCTTGCAGGCCTGGGCGCCGGAGTAATCGAATTCGCAGGCCTGCCCGATCACGATCGGGCCCGCGCCGATGATCAGGATGCTCTGGATATCTGTGCGCTTGGGCATGGGCTGATGAGGCGTCCGAAGTCTGCTGCTGAAAAAGGTCGTGTTTGTTTAACGTGAATCTCGCGCGATTCATCTTCCGGAGTGGCGCGCCGCCATGCGCATGAGCCGCAATGCGGCGCCGATCTGGCGAGAACCAAGGCCAGCACCGACATCGACCGCTGATCCGCGATCAACCCCCCGCCACCTACTCTCTATCCACTCTCCACTCTCCACTCTCCACTCTCCACTCTCCACTCTCCACTCTCCACTCACCACTCTCCACTCACCACTCGCCACTCTCCTCACTGCCCGCCCGAGCAGGCATCCATCATCCTGACGAAATGAGCAAACAAGGGCTCAACGTCGCGCGGCCCTGGGCTTGCCTCCGGATGGCCCTGGAAGCTAAAAGCCGGATGTTCGCGGTGGCGCAGTCCCTGCAGCGAGCCGTCGAAGAGCGAGCGATGGGTCGCCTCGACCTCAGCCGGCAGGCTCTGCTCATCGATGGCAAAGCCGTGATTCTGGCTGCTGATCATCACCTGTCCGGTCGCCAGGTCCTGCACCGGATGGTTGGCACCGTGGTGACCAAACTTCATCTTCACGCTCTGCGCACCACAGGCGAGACCGAGCAGCTGATGCCCGAGACAGATGCCGAACAGCGGCACATCACGCGCCAGCAGCTCACGAATGGCCTCAATCGCGTAGCCGCAGGGCTCGGGGTCGCCAGGGCCATTACTCAAGAAAACACCGGCTGGCGCTAGCTCCAACACCTCGGCAACCGGGGTCCGCGGCGGCACCACCGTGACCCGACAGCCATGGTCGACCAACAGCCGCAGGATATTGCGCTTGATGCCGAAGTCGTAGGCGACGACATGGTGCCGGAAACGCTCATCATCCCAGGCGAGCGGATCGGTCAGTCCCTGCTCCAGGCTCCAAGTGCCCTGGGTCCAGCGATAGGCGCTGCTGACGCCGGCCTCACGGGCAAGGTCCATGCCCTTGAGCCCAGGAAAGGCGGTGGCCGCGACCAAGGCGCCCTGCTCGTCCGGATCATCGCCCGCGACCAAACATCCATTTTGCGCGCCCTTCTCGCGCAGCAGACGGGTCAGACGGCGAGTATCGATGTCAGCGATTCCGACCACCCCGTGACGCTCAAGATACGCACTGAGGGTCTCGTTGCGGCGGAAGTTGCTCGCCAGCACCGGCAGATCGCGAATGATCAGACCAGCAGCCTGGATCGCGGGCGACTCCTCATCCTCATCGTTGGTGCCGGTATTGCCGATGTGTGGATAGGTCAGGGTGACCAGCTGCCGCCGATAGGACGGATCGGTCAGGATCTCTTGATAGCCCGACATGGCCGTGTTGAACACGACTTCACCGACGCTTTGGCCGCGGGCGCCAATAGACGTCCCGCGAAAGACCGAGCCGTCTTGCAGGACCAAAACCGCAGGAATAGTCAACGCAGTCTCCGAGGCAGTCGGTGGTGCCGAGCGAAATGCCCGACCATCAGATGGCCGCCTAAGGCGACCCTAGTTGCGGCGGCAAATGCAGCCAAGCAACGTCAGCAGGCGGCGGCAGCCGCGCACCCACTCAGGCAAACGGCGCATGTGACCAAACAAAGCGAAGGGCCCTTAAGCATCCTCGCACCGGAGACCACAGTCCGCTCGTCACAGCCGCCTGGCTGCATCTATCCAAAACGGGCCGGATGTTAGCGAAACCCTCCGCCGCTGTCCATGCTTAGTGCTGCAGCGCAGCAACTGCGTCACAAAATTGCGGCGCAATGTCGACTGGTTGTCTAGGCACAAGGCCTGAGCAGCCGATCCTCACTTCGTCAAGGCGCAGCCTCGGGGACGATTCAATCGCAAGCTCGCAGCTTCGGTGGCGCGAACGACGTAATCGATTAGCTTCGACTATAGATTGGCTTCGACCCAGCGCACAATGCCGTTGGTATCCATGGCCCCTGCTTGCCGCCCGCGCTCTTGACCGCCGACGAAGATCGCCAGGGTCGGGATGCTGCGGATGCCAAAACGCATCGCCAGCCCCTGCTCTTCTTCGGTGTTAACCTTAGCCAGCCGAGCGCGTGGCTCGAGCCGTGACGCTGCCGCCTCAAAGGCCGGTGCCATCATCTTGCAGGGCCCGCACCAAGACGCCCAGAAATCCACAACCAGTGGGATGTCACTACGCGCCGCATGACGCTCAAAGCTCGCCTGGCCCAGGGCGAACGGGTAGCCGTCGAACAAGGCGCGATGGCACTGACCGCAACGTCCGCCGTCTGCAAGACGCTGGGGCGGGAGTCGGTTGACCGCATCGCAATGTGGACAGACGACGTGAATGGGCGTTGTCATCAGCATGCCTCCAGTGATGTTCCGAGATGCTTGGCCTCAGCGATCAGAGGTCCGCGATCAGTGGTCCGGCGATCAAAAATCCGGCGCCTACCGACGTCTATTCGAGCAGGCTCCCGCTTGATTGAGGCCGCTACGACAATTATTTTCCAAGGCAAGACCAAGTGCCAATGCGAGTTCGCGTTGGCGACTGAATGTTAACGCCTGAGCAGCCCTGGCGCCTGAGCGGCCGAGTTCGCTGCCTGAGCGACCGAGCCGACAAGCCCTTGCGCGCTCCCGACCAACGAGAGAGACACCATGACCGATTCTGCCCATATTGCCGCCGTCACTGCTACCGACTTCGAGCAGATCGTTATTCAAGGCTCGTTCGAACGACCGGTGCTAGTCGACTTCTGGGCCGATTGGTGCGCACCTTGCCGGCAACTGATGCCAATCTTGTCGAGACTGGCCGAAGAATTCAAAGGCCAATTCTTCCTCGCCAAGGTCGATACCGAGGCTGAGCAAGCACTGGCTGCGCAATTCGGCATCCGCAGCCTACCGACAGTGCAGCTGTTCAAGAACGGCCAAGCAGTCGACCAGTTTATGGGTGCACTACCAGAGGGGCAGATCCGAGAATTTCTCTCGCGTCATATTAGCCGCGCCTCCGATCAGCTACTGGACCAAGCCCGGCAGGCGATGGCCGACGGCGATTTGAACGCAGCGTCGGCGCTGATCGAACGCGCGAAACAGGATGATCCGGACAACAGCCGGGTGTTCATAGCACAGGTCCAGTTGAAGGCGGTTGAGGGCGATGCCGCGGGCGCGCTCGAATTGTTAGAGCACACCCCGCTCGATCTAGCAGCTGATCCAGAGCTCGCGGCAATCCGCGGGCGGCTAGCATTCAGCGCAGCGGTGGCTGATGCGCCGGCTGCCGAGGCGCTCCAGACGACGCTAAAAGCCAATCCAGGAGACAATGACGCGCGCTATCAGTTAGCGGCCCATCAGGTGTTGGCGGGCGACAACGAGGCGGCGCTGGAGAACCTACTGACGCTGTTGAAACGGGACCGGCAGTATGGCGATGATGCAGCGCGCAAGGGGATGGTCGCGATCTTCGATCTGCTCGGTGGCAGTGGTGAGCTGGTATCGCGTTATCGGGCAAAGATGTTGAGTAGCCTATATTAAAGTTCATGGCGCGGTTTTACTCCGGAAGATGATGCGCTTGGAATGACGACCAGGCCCGCTGCCTTGGTCTCAACCAACTCGGTCAAGCAGCCGAAACGCGTCCAGGGATGCCCCTCCCAGCGCAGTCTCAGCAACTGTTGATCCAGCGCTGCCCCTGACCTGCAGCCCGCGACACCAGCAACCGCGAGCAGTTCGCCTTGAGCATCGAGCAGCAGCGGCACATAGGGACGTAGCCAGGAGGGAACAGCGGCCTGCTGGAACAGCTTCTTCAGTGGACGACTCGGCCGCTTCGATTGCCCGCAGCACAAGCCAGACCGTCCGAAGCAGAGGGTTATCGGCGGCCCCTCGCTTAACTCGAAGCGCCCCGAGTCATCGCCCTCGCCCTCGCCCTCGCCCTCGCCCTCGCCCTCGCCCTCGCCCTCGCCCTCGAAGCTGAGCTTGCCCAATCCCATCGGCAGCTGGAGTGGCTGCTGCCCATCCCAACGCAGCTCAACCTCAGGGCGCGGTGGCAAGGGCAGGAGCGCGAACAGATCATCACGATAACGGCGCAGCTCACAGCCCTCCCAAGCGACCAAAGGCCTGGCATCGGCCCGAGCCGAGAGGACATCGGTCAGGATCGCCTGCAACCGCAGCAGACTCGGCGGTCTAAACCCTTGCTGGGCCAGCCAGCGCCGCAGCAAGATCCGGGCACGCTCCGGCGCGAGCGCCGATAAGCGGGCTGCCGATAACGTATCCAGCCGTGAGCCGGCAACCGTTGGCAGTTGCTCATCGGCGCTCGCGTCGATCAGCGCTGCGGCCTCAGCGCAGTGGGCCGCGGAACGGGCGATAGTGGTGGCAGCAGCCGGCCAGCGCTGGCGCAAGACCGGCATGATCTGGTGGCGCAGCAGATTGCGATCGAAGCCGAGATCCTGATTCGACGGATCTTCGAGCCAGCTCAACCGATGCCGCTCGGCGTAGGCACGTAAATCGGCCTGCGCGAACTCGAGCAGCGGCCGCATCAGGATCCCTGCCCCCAGCGCTGCGCGCGCTGGCATTGCAGCCAGTCCGTGCACGCCGCTGCCGCGGAGCAACGCGAGCAGCAGGGTCTCGGCCTGATCGTCGCGATGCTGCGCGGTCGCGAGCCAGTCGCCAGGGCCAAGGCAATCGGCAAAGAGGCGCCGGCGCGCCGCACGTGCCAGCGCCTCTAGGCTCTGGCCCGGACGACGCTCGATCTGCGCCCGCCGCGCCTGGAAATCGACACCAAGCTGCTCGCAGACGCGACGGCAGTGGCGCGCCCAAGCACCGGAGTCTGGATGAAGGCCATGGTCGACGTGGATGGCGCTCAGCGTCAGATCAAGCCCAGCGCGCAGCTCAACACAAGCATGCAGGAGAACATGGGAATCGCAACCACCGCTAAAGGCGACCCAGAGCCGCTGAGGCCGCGGCGATTGCGCCAACGCGGCCGCCAGCAGCAGCCTCAGTCGATCAGCGGAAAAAGCGGCGTCAGGCAAGGAGGGCAATGCGAAGTCGCAGCGATGGACGTCGCTCGATACCGGCTGCCAGCGGCGGCGTCTCAGCTCTTGAAATGACCGTAGCCGCGCAGGCGCTGATAGCGCGCCTCGACGATCTGATCGACGGGCTGGCTCGCGACCCGTGCCAGCTCATCCACCAGCACCATCTTCAGCGACGAGGCCGTGTCGTCGACGTTGCGATGCGCACCACCGCGCGGCTCGGGCACCACTGCATCGACCAAGCCAAGCTCGTGGAGACGATCCGAGGTGATCGCCATCGCCTCAGCAGCGAGTTGGGCCTTCTCCGCACTCTTCCACAGGATCGATGCACAGCCCTCCGGCGAGATCACCGAGTAGGTGCTGAACTGGAGCATGATCAGGCGGTCGCCAACACCGATGGCCAAGGCCCCTCCAGAACCGCCCTCACCGGTTACAGTAACGATGATCGGCACCCGCAGTCCTGCCATCACCTGCAGATTGCGAGCAATCGCCTCGCTCTGACCGCGCTCTTCAGCCCCCACGCCCGGATAGGCGCCAGGGGTGTCGATGAAGGTGAGGATCGGCAGCCCGAAGCGCTCGGCCATCTGCATCAAGCGCAGCGCCTTACGATAGCCCTCAGGTCGCGGCATGCCGAAATTGCGCTGGATCTTTTCCTTTGTGTCGCGCCCCTTCTGATGGCCGATCACCATGACTGATTGGCCATCAAGCCGCGCCAGACCACCAACGATGGCCCGGTCGTCGGCAAAGGCTCGATCACCATGCAATTCTTGGAAGCCGTCGAAGATGCGGTCGACATAGTCGAGGAAATACGGCCGCAGCGGATGCCGCGACAGCTGCGAGATCTGCCAGGGCGTCAGCGACGAGAAGATCTGCTCGGTTAGTGCGCGACTCTTGGTCTCGAGATGCTCGATCTCGTCGGCGATGTTGATGCCGTCTTCTTCATCACCCGGGCCATGTCGGCCAAGATGACGCGCGCCCAAGGTCGCACCGAGATGCCGAAGCTCTTCGATCTTCGCCTCAAGCTCGGCGACCGGTTGTTCAAATTCGAGAAAGTTCAGGTCCATGGGGTAGGGATTCTACGTGAAATCTGGTCGCTGTTGACAGCAGGTTTTCGCATGCAGCGGCTCCGATAAGCATTAACGCTTCGGGCAAGTAACGGTGATCGCTTCAGGCAAGGTGATCGCGGATCAGATATTCTCACTGGCAATAACGCCGCCACATCGATAGCAGCAGTCAGCCGTATGACACCACAACCAGACTCCCGCTACATCGTCCTGATCAGCGTCCACGGTCTTATCCGCGGCCATGACCTCGAGCTCGGTCGCGATGCCGACACCGGCGGACAGACGCTCTATGTCGTCGAGCTCGCCCGCGCCCTCGCCCAACGTGAGGACGTCGACAGAGTCGATCTGTTCACGCGACTGGTCGATGATTCGCATGTCAGCACAGACTATCAGCAGCCCATCGAAGACATTGACCCCAAAGCGCGCATCGTGCGCATCGAGGCCGGTCCAGCGGAGTATCTGCCGAAAGAGCAGCTCTGGGATTATCTCGACACCTTCGCCGACAACATGCTCGGTTTTCTGCGTGATCAGGACATCGCGCCGACCCTGATCCACAGCCACTACGCTGACGCCGGCTATGTCGGCACCCGGGTCTCGAGCCAGCTCGGTGTTCCGCTCGTGCATACCGGACATTCGCTCGGACGCGTCAAGCGCCGCCGCCTGCTCGCCTCGGGCGTCAAGCAGGAGATCATCGATAAACGCTATCGCATGGATCGACGCATCGATGCCGAGGAAGAGACGCTCGGCGCTGCTAGCCTGGTCGTCACCAGCACCAGCCAGGAGATCCAAGAGCAATACGGTCTCTACGACCACTATCAGCCCGAGCGCATGTCGGTCATCGCCCCCGGCACCGACCTGACCCGCTTCCATCCACCGGACGGCAGCGAGCAAAAGGCGCCGATCAAGAAGGAGCTGGCGCGCTTTCTGCGTGATCCCAAGAAGCCGATCATCCTGGCCCTGTCGCGCCCGGATGAGCGCAAGAACATCGCCACCTTGGTCGATGCCTTCGGTGAGTCCGAGGAGCTGCAGCGCAACGCCAACCTGGTGATCATCGCCGGCAACCGCGATGACATCCGCGATCTCGACAGCGGCGCCCAGCAGGTATTGACCGACATCCTGATCCTGATCGATCTCTATGACCTCTACGGCAAGGTCGCCTACCCCAAACATCATCGGGCCGATGAGGTGCCGATCCTCTATCAGCTTGCGGCAGCCTCGCGCGGCGTGTTCGTCAACCCGGCGCTCACCGAGCCGTTCGGGCTGACGCTGATCGAGGCCGCCGCCAGTGGCCTACCGATTGTCGCCACCGAAGATGGTGGCCCCATCGATATCATCGGCCATTGCAAGAATGGCATCCTGATCGACCCGCTCGACAAGCAAGACATCACCAAGGCTTTGCTGAAGGTCGTGAGCGATGCCTCACGCTGGCGCACCATGGTCAAGAACGGTCTCTCAGGGGTCAAGCAGCACTACTCCTGGGAAGCGCACGCCGAGAGCTACATGGCAGCGATCAAGCCGCTGCTCGAGCAGGTCGAGCCACCGCCAACGGCACCGGTCGCCCGGCGGCCGATGCTCTACCACGACCGCGCCATCTTCACCGATCTTGACCAAAATCTGCTCGGCGATCCAGATTCGCTCGCCGACTTCCTGCGCATCATGCGTGAGAACCATCGTTGCACCAGCTTCGGCATCGCCACCGGGCGGCGGCTGGACTCCGCACTCGCGGTGATGCGTCGCTACGGTATCCCGCGCCCAGACGTGCTGATCACCGCCCTAGGCACCGAGATCTACTACGCGCCGCAGCTGACCGCCGATGATGCTTGGGCGCGCCACATCGACCACCTCTGGTATCCGCGCCGGGTGCGCGACGTGCTCAACGACCTGCCCGGCATCGAGCGCCAACCAAAGTCGGAACAGAGCCGGTTCAAGGTCAGCTTCTACATCGACCCCGAACACGCACCCTGCCTCGAGGAGATCGGCAGCAGCCTGCATCAGGCCGACCTGAACGTGCATCTCAATCTGTCGTTCGGCCAGTTCCTCGATGTGGTTCCGGCGCGCGCTTCAAAGGGCTTGGCCCTGCGCTATGTCGCCGACCAGTTCGGCATCCCGATCGAGCACTGTCTCACCGCCGGTGGCTCGGGTGCCGATGAGGACATGATGCGCGGCAACACGCTGGCGGTGGTCGTCGCCAACCGGCATCACGAGGAGCTCTCGCAGCTCACCGATACCGAGAGCATCTACTTCGCCGAAAAGCCTTTCGCGGCCGGTATCTTGGAGGCGATCGAGCATTATCGGTTCTTCGATGCCTGTCAGGTGCCGATGCGGCCGGAGGACGACAAGTCGGGCGAGTAAGGTGCTCATTGAGCCTGCAGAGCAACGGGATCAGCCCATCCGGTGGCAGCGCATTTTAGCGTTTCATTGCAAGCTAACGCTGACGCGGCTGGACTGGCCCTGCCCATCGATCACAGCAATGGTGGCGAAGCCAGGCCCCTCGGGGCGCCATTGGACACTGCGCGCATGGGGCGCGTGCGCGATCGGCCTGCCATTCGCCAGCCACTGAAACGGTGGCGAGCCATTGCGCACCTTCAGCGCCAGCTCCGCTCCGCCACCCAGTCCGAGCCCAAGTCCGAGCCCGAGATCCACCACCGCGCCATCCGGCGGAAAGGCGATCTCGAGCCGATCAACCGGCGCGCCTGAGGCATTGCCGTCGACGCGACGTAGCGGCGGGGGCAGCTCGGCACTCGAGGCCATCAGCACATCGAATGGCGGCCCCGGCAGCGGCACCCGGTCATCGAGACGCGCGAAGGCATCGCGCAGAATCGGCACCGCAGCCTCAGTGCCGGTCAGACCCGGTACTGCGGCGCCGTCCGGTCGGCCGCTCCAGACACCGATCACCTGCTTGCCGTCAAAGCCGAGCGCCCAAGCATCTCGATAACCATAAGATGTACCCGTCTTCAGCGCGATCGCGCCACCGATCTGATCAAGGCGCTCCGCCCCGGACAGGATCGAGGCGAGGTACCAGGCCGCGCGTGGCGGCAGTACCGGGTTGCGTTCAGCCGTCGTGCCCGTTCGGGTGCTCAGGCCGGTATGGCCGGTCGGACCCGCAAAGTCGGTCGGGCGCGTAGAGTCCGTTGAGGCCACAGAGGCCGTAGTATCGGCAAAGGCGGAAAAGCGATCAGCGCTCTCCGGCAGCCGAAGCCCATCGCGCAGCGTCAGCGTCACCGGATCGCCGCCGCGGGCAATCGCCGCATAAATGCTCACCAGATCGGTCAAGCTGAGGCCCACCCCACCGAGCCCAATCGCAAGCCCAGCGCCAGCCGCCGCCTTCGGCAGGTGCGGCTCGGCCCCCGCCCGACGCAAGCGCGCCAGCAGCCGCGCCGGTCCCACCCGTTCCAGCAGCGTCACGGCGGGAACATTCAGCGACTGCTGCAGCGCCGCGCGAACGGTCACCGTGCCTTGAAAGCCGCGATCGAAATTCTCCGGCACATAGCCACCAAAGGCGCGCGGGCGATCCTCGATCAGGCTCTCCGGATGCGCCAGACCCAGCTCGAACGCCAGCCCATAGATCAGCGGCTTCAGCGTCGAGCCTGGCGAACGCAGGGCGCCAGTCATGTCGACAAAGCCATCGCGCTCGCGCTCGAGTAGCCCCGCCGAGCCGACACTGGCCAAGACCTCGCCGCTGCCATGATCGACAACCAAGATCGCGACCGAGACCGCATCCGGCAGCCGCGCGGCGTGCTCAGCGGCGAGCCTCTGCAGACGCGCTTGCAAGCGAGCATCCAGGGTGAGCCGATGCACGCCAGCCGCTGGCGACAGCGTCAGCGCACGGCGCGCCAGATGCGGCGCCAGCATCGGAAACGCCCGCCGCTGGATCGGGATCGGCTCGCGTCGCGCCGCGGCTGCGGTATCGGCATCGATCAGACCCAGTGCTTCAGCCCGTGACAAGACACGATCGCGCCCAAGCCGCGCGGCCTCCGGAGAGCGATCCGGCCGACGCTGCTCCGGCGCTTGCGGCAAGGCCACGAGCAACGCCGCCTGCGCCGGCGTGAGCCGCCGCGGCTCGCGGCCAAGCCAGGCCAGCGACGCCGCACGCACGCCCTCGAGGTTGCCGCCGAACGGGGCCAGGTTCAGATAGGCCTCGAGCACCTGATGCTTATCCTTCACGCGCTCCAGCGCTAGCGCCCCGCCGAGTTGTCGCCACTTATCTTCAAGTGAGCCCGTCGCCAGCCCCAACCGCAGCCGCACCACCTGCATGGTCAGCGTCGAGCCCCCGGAGACAATCCGGCCCTGGCGCAGCGCCTGCCAGGCCGCCCGCAGCAAAGCACGCAGATCCACGCCCGCATGCTGCCAGAAACGCTGGTCTTCATAACCGAGCAACATTCGCAGATACAGAGGATCAACCTCGCCCAAACTCACCGGCAGTCGCCAGCGTCCATCGTCCACCGTAAACGCACGCAGTAGCTGGCCGTTGCGGTCCAGCACCACCGCCGAGGTCTCAAGCGCGAGATCTAGCGGCTGACTGCGACGCAGCTCGTTCAGCGTCAGTGCCCCGGCTGATAACAGCAACAGGGTTGTGCCGAGCAATATCAAGACGGTCAGCACAGCGCGTCGAATCGTCATCGAGCGCCTCCAATCCATCGCTCAGTCGGCACGACTGGCCTGCTTGGACAAGGTTGACGTAAAGGTTGACGTAAAGGTTGACGCCTAAGTGACCGGTGCTGCAAACAGGTCGTGCTCACCACTCGCCATGAACTCAACCTCAATGAAGTTACCCGGCTCAAGCTCCCAGGCGCCATCGATGATGACGGTGCCATCGATCTCCGGGGCATCGGCATAGCTGCGCGCGATCACCTGCTCTTCGTGAACCTCATCGACGAGCACGATCTCGCGGCTGCCGACACGCTGCGCAAGCTTGTCGCGACTGATCTCCGCCTGCAGGGCCATGAAGCGTTGCCGGCGTTCTTCCTTCAGCGCCTCTGGCACCGGATCGGCGAGTGCATTGGCCGCAGCACCGGCAACCGCCGAGTAGCTGAAACAGCCGACCCGGTCCAGCTGCGCTTCGCTCAAGAACGCCAGCAATTGCTCGAAATCGGCATCGGTCTCGCCGGGGAAGCCAACGATGAAGGTGCTGCGCAGCGCGAGCTCGGGGCAGATGCGGCGCCACTCCGCAAGCCGATCGAGCACCTTTTCGGTCGCCGCCGGTCGTCGCATCGCCTTCAGCACAGACGGATTGCCGTGCTGCAGCGGCATATCCAGATACGGCAAGATCAGCTCGTCGGCCATCAACGGAATCAGCCGATCCACCTGCGGATAAGGATACACATAGTGTAACCTGATCCAGGCCTGCAGCTCGCCCAAGCTACGGGCCAGGCTCTCGATATCGGTCGTTAGCCGTTTGCCGTTCCAAAAGTCGGCCTGATAGCGCAAATCGACCCCATAAGCGCTGGTGTCTTGGGAGATCACCAGCAACTCGCGAACCCCGGCCTCGACTAAGCGATGCGCCTCATCCAGCACACTGCCGATCGGCCGGCTGACCAGGTCGCCGCGCAAGCTGGGGATGATGCAGAAGCTGCAGCGATGATTGCAGCCCTCGCTGATCTTGATATAGGCAAAGTGATCCGGAGTCAGCTTGATGCCTTGGGGCGGCATCAGGTCGACGAAGGGATTGTAGTCGGGTGCCGGCAGATGGGCGTGAACGGCCTCTAGCACCGCATCCTCAGCATGTGGCCCGGTCACCGCCAAGACATCCGGATGTGCCTCGCGGATCATGTCGCCACGGGCACCCAGGCAGCCAGTCACCACCACCCGTCCGTGCTCGTCCAGCGCCTCGCTGATCGCGTCGAGCGACTCCTCGATTGCCGCATCGATGAAGCCACAGGTGTTGACCACCACCAGATCAGCCCCGGCGTAATCCGCCGCGATCTCATACCCATCGGCCCGCAAGCGCGTCAGGATGCGCTCGGAATCGACCGTTGCCTTGGGGCAGCCGAGACTGATGAATCCCACCTTAGGGATGCTTTTCGTCGCCATGAATTCTGCCTGCGCATAAAACGTCGAGGTGATCGAAACCGGGTCGAGACGGCTGCTTGTGCTACAGCAAGCGTCGCCACGAAACGCCTGACCTGCGTCAAAATTCGTCGAGATACCCTTGACGAATTAGAGTTTGCTTATATACTCATACTCAATCTTCAGCTGTAACGCGAACCAACAGGAGGTTCAATATGTTAGCACCACTCGCAATCGTCGCACTGTTGATCGGTGGCACCCAGGCCGCTCTGGTCGTCTCGGATGGAGACGTTGCCAAGACCGACCAAACACAGGTCATCGAGGTTCAGACCGTCGACACCTTTAGCACCGCCGCCGAGTAAACCTTCCAACAAACCCGTTTGGAGGCCTGTCAAGCAACCGGGCCAACCACACCGATGGTCGGCCCGATTGCTATTGTGGCATTGCCACGGAACCCACAGGGTGATAGCGTGTCTACTAGTCACTAGGGGGCGACATGGCTTCGACGTGGGTCACAAAACCCGAGGTGCATGCCGAGGTGCGGGTTACCTCGTAAATCCAACCGCAAATCTATAGTTGCCAACGACGACAACTACGCTCTCGCTGCTTAAACCCAGTGGGCCTCACACCGTCACTTGCCTGTGGGCGGCGGATTCGTGGGGTAACATCACACAGGATCGCGATAACGGGGGCCTGGACCGAGATCGCTAAAACCTAATTCGGGATCGCTGACCAATCGCCCTGCCCTTCGGGCGGTGGAAGGCTAAAAACAGTAGAACGGGCTAAGCATGTAGTACCAACGGCGGAGGGCTTGCGGACGCGGGTTCGATTCCCGCCGCCTCCACCATTTTAGAAAGTCAAGGCACTGAATCTAAAGGAGAAAAGGAAGCCTCCTCTGTGCTGTACCCACAAAGCTACCCACAAACGAAATTGGATTGTAAGGGTTTTTTTGGCAAAGCTGCTCAGACCTGCAGCAACTCATCTCCCAACTTAGAATCGCATAGCTTGGCGATCTTTTTAGCATACAGCCTGCTTGCCCCAGCCACCTCACACCTCTTGGTGTGACTCCGAAAGCGACAGCCAACCCTCGAACTCGGCCATCGCCGCCCCCTCATTAAATCGCTCCGGGATGTCCTCCCGCTGCTGTACAACACATCGATCCGCTCGACATCACTGGCGCAGTCCGCCCGTGGGATGGTATGCGAGTCAACCAGCAAGATGATGCCGGTAAAATGCCGTCCCGGCGCACCGGTTCGCGCCGAAAGCCGTGTTGCCCGGCCGCCTGCTCGCACTCTGCGCGGACGACGAAGAACTGTGGATACTGCATCGGCGTCATGCGAATATCCGGTAGGCGGGAACCGGAAGGCCGAGATGCTTTTCAACCTTGCTGGCCACCTTCAGGATGCGATGAAGATCAAGACAGCCCAAGGCACACTGATACCCATCCAGGTAACCCTCGCTACGCGGCAATAGGCCGGTGCGCTTGGCGACCAGATAGGCGGCGGTTTCCGCTTCGACCTCGTGCGGCGTCCTCTCGTTGTCCGGATTCAGCGTCAAGCAGTGATCTGCAGACGAGCAGTTGCGACAACCTATCATCGCGATGGATGGCTGTAATCTGTTTGACCATGCGATCATTGCGTCCTGAATTCCCCCACCGAGTCCCCTGATGTCACCGCTGAACGGCGTTTTGCTGGATCTGGCCACCATCGACCAAGGCGACCTTGATCTGTCCCCGTTGGACCGCGTGTGCGGCGCTTGGCGACGCTATCCGCAGACGGAACCGCCCCAGATCCTGGATCACCTCGGCGATGCGCAGATTGCGGTGACCAACAAGGTGGCCTTGGATCGCGCTGCGCTGACCTCGGCTCCCTCCCTGCGACTGATCTGCATTGCCGCAACCGGCACCAACCATGTCGACCTGAACGCGGCGCGCGAGCAAGGCATCGCGGTGGCGAACATGGTGCGCTATGCCACCCCGGCGGTGGTGCAGCATGTGTTCGCGCTCATCCTGGCGCTGACGACACGCCTTCCCGAGTATCACCGCGCGGTCGCCAGCGGCGCCTGGCAGCAGCATGATCGCTTCTGCCTGATGGACTACCCCATTCGCGAACTGGCCGGACGGACCCTCGGCATTCTCGGCTATGGCGAGTTGGGTCAGGCCGTTGCCCGGGTGGCTGAGGCCTTCGGGATGCAGGTGCTTGTCGCTCAGCGCCCCGGTGGCGAGACGCGCGAGGGCCGAGTGGTGCTCGAGCAGCTGTTGCCGCAGGTCGATGTGTTGAGCCTGCACTGCCCGCTCACCGACACCACACGCGGCCTGATCGGCGCGCGCGAGCTGGGGCTGATGCGTCGCGACGCCCTGCTGATCAATACCGCTCGCGGCGCCATTGTCGATGAATCGGCGCTGGCCGAGGCCCTACGCCTTGGCGCCATCGGTGGCGCCGGCGTCGATGTGCTGAGCACCGAGCCGCCGCGTGGGGGCAATCCGCTGCTGACGCCGGGCATCCCCAACCTGATCGTCACGCCGCATATCGCCTGGGCCAGCCGCGAGGCACGGCAGCGCGTGGTGGAGGAGATCGCAACGAATATCGAGGCCTTTTGGGCGGGGATTGCGCACAATCGGGTGTAGGGCTGCCGACATGGGTTTGTCTGGCTCTTTGAGTTCGCGTGCAACTCAGCAGAGCCAAAATCGCTCCGTGATCAGCCTCTATGATCGGCACGTCAGTCGATAGAATCGCTGACAGTCATGGGCCATTCGTCGGCTGCCCAGTCGGCAGCTTCCTGTGCATCTTGGAACGGGCCTTCTAGCGCGCCATCTGGCGTATGCACGAGCCAGACATAGGTAACGTCGTTCTGCTCGATGCAATAGGTCCCCTGAGACGTATCGAACTCATAGCGGGTGCCGTTTTCACTGGGATCGCTCCAGTTGTCGAGCAAGCGCATACGGGAGACCAGATCTTCAGGTTCGGCATTGGCTGCGACCATCTGACGGCGCAGCCTGTCAATCTGGCGCAGGTATTCGGCATTTTCGGCGAGACGGTACGGGTCTTGCTCGCTGCGGCGCCAACGGCAGTAGTTCTCCATAGCGCGGTCGTAGCGGGCTTGGAGGTCGACGGCCAACTGGCTGGTAGCTGGTTTGACAGCGGTGTTCATCGTCGATCGGTTTAGTTGGCTGCTGGGCGGACGAACAGTGCCTTAAGCGGCAACAAAAGTCGCTGAAAGCTGAAGAGATGGCATCAGAGCGTACCAGGCGGTATCGTCGGATGTCGACAAAAACGCCTAACCGTCCCGCCCATGTCCGGATCTCGAACTCGATGCGATCTTCTCCGACAACCCTTAAAGCAATCAGTCTCTACACCGGCGTCGGAGGCCTTGATTTCGGGTTCGAGGCCGCAGGATTTGAGACCATAGCTGCGCTGGAACTCGATAGTACCGCATGCTCAACTTTGCGCCTAAACCGAAGCTGGACCGTGCTCGAAGGTGACATCCATGGCTTTAGCTCGGAAGCGATCCTGAGCGCAGCAGGCATCAAGCCCGGTGACGCCGACATTCTGATTGCTGGGCCACCCTGCCAACCGTTCTCGAAATCAGGCTACTGGGCAAGAGGCGATGCGCTGCGACTCGATGATCCTCGCGCAGACACCCTCACCGCTTTTCTGCGTGTGCTTCGTGACGCACGACCAAGCGCTTTTCTCCTCGAGAATGTCTATGGGTTGGCTTACAAGGACAAGGACGAAGGCCTGCGCTACCTGCTCCAAGGTATTGAAAAGATCAACCGAGAAACCGGTACCTGCTACCAAGTCACCTCTGAGATGCTCAACGCCGCGCAGTTCGGTGTCCCTCAGCTTCGTGAACGGTTCTTCTTGGTCGGAAGCCGTGACGGCACCGTATTCAAGTTCCCGACGCCAACCCACTGCGCAGCTGACAACGAGGCGCTGCTCGCCGAAGGGCTGTCGCCATATCGAACAGCCTGGGACGCGATTGGCGATCTGCCAAGCAACCCGAACGATCCATCCCTGCAAGCAGGCGGAAAATGGGCTGATCTGCTGCCTTCCATCCCGGAGGGGCGCAACTACCTCTGGCATACAAACCGAGGTGGCGGTGAGCCGCTGTTTGGCTGGCGGACGCGCTACTGGAGCTTCATGCTCAAGCTGTCCAAGCGCCTGCCTTCATGGACGATTCAGGCTCAGCCCGGCTCATCCATCGGCCCTTTTCATTGGAGCAACAGGAAGCTCACGGCCGAGGAGATGTGCCGAATCCAAACGTTCCCGGACGGATTGCACTTTGACTGTGGCCGAACCGACATCCAGAAGATGATCGGCAATGCGGTTCCGTCACTGCTGGCCGAGGTGCTTGCGCGTGAGATTCGCCACCAACTCCTTGGTGACCGAACGGCCCGAGAGACCCTCAAGCTGCTGCCCCCAGTGCGAACGCCTGTCCCAAAGCCAGAGACCGTCCTGCCGCTGGCGGAAAAGTATCATCACTTGATCGGTGAGCATCCAGATCACCCCGGAGAGCGAAGGAGCACCAAGAAAAGCGTTCGGTCTAAGTCGGAGCGTCAATCCAATCTCTTCGACAGTCTGCCAGCACTAGGGTGAGTTGACGGGACCCGAGGCGGCATTAGCACTTAGGATCGCCGCTCCAAGACGCCCTCTTCAATCAAGAGATCGAAATGGCGCACCACAGCACTCGCCATCGGACCTTGAACGCGCAGCCCCATCTCAAGATTCTCAAGAAGCCCCGCTTGGGTAAGATTTGCTGATGTCACGAGGGCATCGTGGTGGTCTGCGACGATGACTTTCGCATGGAGCTTTCGGTCGTAGCGGTACCCGCTCTTGTCTTTGACCTTGGTGAGCGTTTCGCTCCAACTATAGACCTCACGCGTTGCTTCCTCGAGGCCTGCTGGCCAACGTTCATCGAGGGCAGCGAAGTTATCCAGACCACCAGATTTTTCACCCGGATCAAACACAAAGCGAACGCTGACCCCATCCATCGCTTTCTGAACCAAGCGTTCAATCAACGCCTTGACCTGGATTGTGCTCGTCACCAACCAATAGCCGACGATGAGCAGCTCCGTCTCTGCACCGGCCACGATCTCGTTCACAACGGCCTCGGTCCGGCGGACCGCAGAGCCAGCCACTTCTGGCCCTGTCCACACGGTATCAACCAAGTGGGCGCGGCTTTGTGCGAGCCGATAACAGGCGAGACTCGCGTTCATCATTGCAGTCACGTCCAAGGCGCCAAGATGAGGCGCGCTCGAACCCCACGCCTTCAGGAACGCTGCAAGATGGTGGGTGCCGGGTGACCCCTTCAGTACGGCACCAATCGCGATCGGGCCACTGTCGGCGGTCAGCAGGCCCGATGCGAGCGCCGCTAGAATCGCGTCCGCAACGGATGGATTGGCAGCAATTTGGCCAACCAGCTTGGCGCATGCCTGTGCAAAGGCATCCGGGGCGGTTGTGGTCATTCCCAACCAAGGTGCTTTGGCGTGAAGAAGGCCAGGTTCTGGGTGGCGACCGTCGGCACAAGCAGCGACCGATCGAGCCAAGCATTGTAGGTTTCGCAGCTGGTCTCGGGGACCAGTACGCAGGCGTGGCAAGCCGCGCCATTGCTGCTTTGATGACGCTCCGGATCATGGCTGGCACAGAGCGGATCAGAGGAGCAGCGCGTCACATCACGCAGGGCATCTTGCAGGAGACCGCCAAGACGCTCAGGCGTACCAAGATCGATCAGTCCGCCAAGGCTCCCTTCGGAATCGGGGCTCGCGGTGTACAACAAGACGCCACTCATTTCGCGACCGTCTTCGATCGACGAGTAGATGCGCTCACGAATCGAAGCCCCCGAATAACCACAGTCGAGCGCGAGGGCTCGCATGACCGCGTGTGCGAAGGTGTGGAGGACGATGAAGCGGGATTTCTCGCGGATCTCGCGCTCAGTCGGTGGACTGATCGTTTCCTGGTCTTCCTCCCTGTTTGCGTGAGCCTCCAGCATGGCTCTGACACGAATCCCCACAGCCGGCGTTGTCGACCAAGCATCCAGAACGGCACTGCGAAACTCGAAAAAGAGCCCTTCGCCACGAACCTCAACCGCTGGTAACCAGTCGAGTACCGGGTTCCGGGAGATCGGCGCGATGTCGACCTCCTCCCCATCTCCGCCAAAGGGTCCGCCTTTCGATTCGAGACGGGTAAAGCCGGTCAGTGCACGCACCTCGAGCAGCTTCCTGACCTGGATCACGGACGCTAGGACGTCGTGCAACTTCTCCGGGACCTCGGCCTTTTGCGAAAAGAAGTCTGAACGCTCGCCCTGACTGTATCCATCTGGATCTCTCAACGCCTCCCATTCCGGAAGAAGGAGATCAATCTCGTCTGTCTCGCACTCACCGCGGCTCTTGAGAATGGACTCCAAAATCGCATCCCGTGCACCCGCGTAGTCTTCCAGCTCAGGAATCTTCTTTGCGAGTAGAGTCCAGAACTTATCCAAATCGTCAGCATTGTTGATCAACTCTAGGATGTCAGGGTCCGCTTTATTCAGTAGCTTCCCAATCGGTGTGGCGGCGTCCTTAATGGACAAGGCACTGCGCACCACAGGAAACCAAGAGTTCGTCGCGCCACGCTGAAGTGTTTCAGCGAGATCAGCGTGCTCACAGGCCTTGTCGACATCCTTTGGCCCGAGCCACGGCCGCCTCCGGCGACAGGTACCGACGACCTCGTGCTTCTTCTCCCCGAAGGCATCCCCGACACTGCGCTTTTCGCCGCACTTGCAGTGCACCATCAGATCGCGCACGGTTCCGGTTTTGCCCATCGACTTCAGCTGCATCGGCTGCTTACAGCTCGTCGGACCGCGATGGGCAAACTCCCGCCACGGAAAATCGTCCATATGCCCGCTTGGACAGGCCACGATGAACGGTGCCGGGTTGACCGGAGACTTCCCACCGCAAAGCTCGCATAAGAAGACTGGCCGCTTCTCATGTCGCTTGAACATCTGTTCAGAGGGCTCAGAGAGCGTCCCGCACTGTGGGTTTGAACAGACTTGATAGCGAGGAAACAGATAGGCCGGCAGTGTGCCTGGCTTTTTGTTGTATTCACCGAACGCCGGTGGGGCCGAATAAAAGCACTTGACCTTCAGATTGCGCTCTAGTCGCGGCTCCTGGATGCGCTGCTCATCGGCCTTCTGCCACTCGTCCACCCCTGCGACGACGACGGACAAGGTCTGCAGATCAACAATCGCGCCTGGCCCAAAGGTGGTGATGACCTGGCTCGGCCGTACCTCGCCAACGGGTTTCTTGCTCACGACAACGACTCCTCATCATCCGCCAAGAAGAAGGTGGCTGTCGGTTCAACATCGCGGAGCGAATTGGGAGCAGCCCATTTCCCCCCTTTCGCCTCGCCGAGATTGCGGAACAAGCGGTGGTGCGCGACATCCGCGTCAGCCTGCTTGCTCGATTTCTTCTTCGAGTAAGAGACCGAGGCGTTCTTGAGCTGGCTCCAGCTATCGCTTTGTTCATTCAAGATGCTGCGGACATGATCACCCTGCGCGGCTAACGCCGTCAGTGCCGTCGCGCGATCCGCAATGGCCTTGATTGTGTCCTTGGCCCAAGGCGCCGTCGGCACGAACTTGTTGGCAGAGAATTCCTCAGAAGCCTGTGTCTGGCCAAGCCGCTGTGTCGCACCGAACATGGCGTGTAGACCGCGGTCCAGGGCACGCGAAGAAAAGGGCGTGACGCTGATGGGTTCGACGTAGCGGTAGAAGGCCGCGTGATAGCTCTTGAAGCGTTCATAGTGCGAGATGTCGCGCGGCGACACCCAGTTGTACATGGTCACCACCAGGCCGGGATGCTGACGCCCAACACGGCTTGTCGCTTGGATGTATTCGGACGTGGTCTTGGGCTGCCCGGTACACACCATCAGACCGAGCCGATCGATATCGACACCCACCGAGATCATGTTGGTCGCCAGCAGGACATCGACCGGATAGGGCTTGCCCTTCTCGCCCTTCGCCGGCCGCGGAAAGGTCACATCCATACGTTTCAGAAGCGGTGGAATCTCCCAGGACCGCAATCGGCTGGTGAGCTCTTTGGGTTCACTCAGGTAGCGCTTATGCCGGCGCTCACGATGCAGCGCAACCTTATCGCGTTGGGCGAGGTAGAAGAGTCGCCGCAAGGCAACGTCGTCTTCGACCAGCCGCTTGGCGCCTCCGAGGGCGCGCAGACTATTGAAATAGCCAACCAGGGTGCCATAAGGATCGCCGGACTGGGCAATGGCAGGATCGACCAGGTAGTCGAGACCCGCATGTAATAAGGCGGCATACACGCGGACAAGCAGTGTCTTTGAGCTCGAGCCGCTCGCATTCACACCCACATACAGCCGTCCAGCGGTGACATCGCTGGTCTGGTTGTTTTCATCCTGTGTCGCGACTTCACGCGCGAAGAACGAATCCTTGGAACTCAGGCCGCTCGGGGGGAACACCTGAAGGTCACGATTATAGAGCTGGCGAACCTGCTGGGCGGCGCGACGGATCGTCGCCGTCGATGCAATCACCTTCGATGGCACGGTCGCGCCAGATTCCTTCTGCACACGGCTGAGGAAATCGACGGCCGTCTCATAGAGCCCCACCATGGTCCCCAGCGGACCAGAGATCAGGTGCAGCTCGTCCTGGATGATGAGTTCTGGCGGGAGCAGACGCGCTGCCTTCTTCGCATCCTTACATTGCTTGCCGCCTGGCTTGTTGCCATGCGCCGGGGTGATGTGCCCCAGGGTCGGGCTGTATCGATCGCGGATTCCGAACAACGCCTGGGTACGACCCTCAAAGGTCATGCGCGCGAATTTGTCCACGGTAGCGATGACGATCGAGGGACAGGTTCTGTAGAGTTCCTCATCGACCACGACGACCGGCACGCCTTCGCCCTGAGACTTCTTCGCCGACATCTCGCAACGGAAGTTCGGGCAGAACACCCGAATGCGCTGAGCGTCGTTATCAACCGTGTAGGCCGCCCCATTGGGCACGCCCCGATCGTTCGCCAACGCTTCGCCGCAGCGGGGGCAAGATAAGAGCTGAACGGGGCTGCCGCCGTCCGTATAGTTTCTCGTCTTCAGGTCTTCAATTGCCTTTTTGGCACCCTGAAACCGATTCGGTGCTGTTTTGTCACCGACCCAAAGCCCGATCCGATAGGGCTCTTGCCCCAACGCCTTCTCGCGCCGGCGGATCACCTCGCAAGCACAGACCAACGCGGCTGCACGCTGAAACTGCTGCACCGTCAACAAGCGCAAGGTGTAGCGCATGATGACCGACACCCCTGCGCCAGCCTCCATGCCATCACGGTCGCCGACGAGCCGGCGATAGAAGAGCGTAAAGGCCGCGAGGCCCAAGTAGGCTTCGGTCTTACCGCCGCCGGTCGGAAACCAGAGCAGGTCGACCAAGGTGCGGTCGCTGCTCTCGTCATCGGCGACACCGAGCAGGTTGAGCAAGAAGAATCCGAGCTGGAACGGGCGCCACTGGTGATTCTTCTCGATCCATAACGCAGCGATATCGGTGCGCTCACCTTTGGCTTGGTTCTGCTTCGCCCAGATGGCGTGCACGCGCTGATCGGCCATCGCCTCATTGGCCAGGCAGAAGGCCGTGCGCGCTTTGGCGCTGCTTTTCAGCAGCTCGAGACCCTTCCTCATCCGCTCAGCCGCAGTGTCGCAATTGATCAGCTGAAACTTAGCCGCCTCGCGGTGAAGGGGGTGGTCCTTGATCGCGGGCGCTTCCGCCTCTTTGCGGCGTTCTTTGATCCAACCCTCGTACTGGACCACCAGAGGCTCCAGGGCCGCGTAGAGTTCTTCCGGATCATCCAGCTTGGAGAGCGCCAACATATCGAGGAGCGCACCGCCGGCGATATCGTTGGCGGCGATCACCTTGGGCACCTCATAGCTCGGGATGAACTCTGTGCGGACGCTCGAGACAGCAGTACCCTCAGGTGTCAGGCCATCCCACTCTGCTGCCACACCATGGCCTGTCGCGAATTCACGGCTGTGACGATACAGGAGGTTATTGGCCTGAGCCTCGCCATCCGCTGAGCCCTCCTGGTCAAGGTGGATGTCGTCTTTGGCGAGGAAGGCTGCACTGCCATCGCTCGCCCGCACTTCCATCCGGGCTTGCATGAGGAACTGTTGGTCCTTCTCAGAATCGCCTTGCTCGCCCTTCTGACGCTGGTTGACCAGGAACAGGCTGACGGCGCGCTGACCGCGAATCTCGTAGACCACGCCTTGCACGCAGACGTCGGCCTCCGCGAGACCTTCCACGCGAACACCAGCTTTTAACGCTTCCTCTGGGTGCAGTTTGACCTCGGCAACGGGCCGCCCCTTCTTGGAGACATCGAGGCCACGGACGACTCCGGACCGCTGCTCGCGACGCCAAACGAACTTGGAGCGTTGCGGGGCGTCCCACTGGGCTTCCTGTTGTTCGCTCTCGCTTGCCCCTTCCGCTGTGGGACGTTCAGGGGCCTCCTCAGCGCGGAGATATTGTCCCCATTCAATGTGCACGTCGACTTTGTCGCAGGTGTCATTGAGCACGAAGGACAGTCCCATCGAGGACGGCATGAAACCGAGAACCTGGGGAGGCTCGAAGCTTGCCTCGCCCGTCTCGCCATCCTCATCGTCGCCGGTCGGGAGCGCATTGTTTTCGACGGCGTCGATCTTCAATTCTTGGGGGGCAAGACGACCGACAATATAGCGAGCCGTTGGAAACTCTTCGCTTGGATCGGTTTCATCTTCCAGGTGCCAAGGGCCTGTGAGTTCTCTGCGGAGAGCATCGACTATTTGGTCACGAACGTCGCGCATGGCGGCGGGGTTAGGGGTTATATCTTGACTACTCATATCCTATTCCCTGTGTCGGAGCAGAACTCAAGGCATTCTCGATATACTTGCATCAGCTCACGCCTTCTCCATCACTCACTCCAAATAGCCTCATGGTCGGGTTGGCAGTTTTCTTTGATCGCATTGGTGCCGAGTTCTTGGGTAGCCTCATGCTTAGCCCCTGATCTTTTTCCTCCAAAGCACGCTCACCGTTCAGCACGTAGAGCCTATCAATTACCTCGTCCGCGAATTCCCCAACCAAACCTTCGCCGTGGTCATCCGAGTCGCAGAAAGAAGGAACTTCGATGTCTCCCCAACCGTAAATTTCCAGTACTGAGCGATCCATAGCCTCATGCAAACGTTGCAGATTAATTACACGACTATCGGTGCAGTCGCAGTCCTTTAGTGCGTTATATGTTTTTGTTAGGCCTTGGCCGGTTTCCATCATGAACTCGGCACGAGCCTCATATAGCCTCTGACCTACCAGCTCTAGCTGAGCAATCGGTTCGTGAGGGTTCCGTGTTGGAAAAGGAAAGGGAGCGAAGCAATCGGTTGCCGAGTAGTTGAGACCAGTCCCAAGTGTTGATGAAAGAAGCCTAGTCCAGCATTCATGAATTCGAGATTGCATAATCGCGAAGGCCGAGAAAGACCTCAAAGGAAAAACGTAAACTTTATCGCTAAAAATGCGATTTGTTGGCTGAAATGAAAGCATTAAGTGCTTCGTGACTCGCGCGGTCGCCAGGCAGCGGTCTAATGGTGCGATTGCGGCATAGAGAGCATCCGAACGAAGGGCATGTTGCCACCAATACTTCTTGCCGTGTTTTCCGGGCCCGTGGTCCTTTGCCTTCTCGCGTTCTGGCTTAACGCGCTCTTCGAGTATTCTCAATAAGCGGGGCCATTTCTTGGCCTCTTCAAATGACATTGAGCCAAAGTTGATTACGTAGCGATTGTGCGCCTGGGTGGCAGAAGTATTAATTTCATCACCGCCGATGAATGGAAATAGACGGCTTAGATTATGCGGGTCTCTCGCTAAGCACTCGTATTCAGATTGTTCAAGGATAAAGCCTGACCCTCTCAAGCCTGTTCCCATGAAGCTGCAGTGCTGATTGGCACTGAGGGGCTTCGGGTCTGGCCTTTCAGGCTTGGGCCGAAGCCTAGAGTTGATCGCCGATACCTTTTTGCCATCAAGCAGCAGTTGCATGCCATCTTGAGCTGCTGTCCCGACTGCAATGTGAGAAAGTGATACGGAAGTCGACGCATCTCCCGGCCAAAAGAAAGAACGCTCAGCAACATAAATTTTCCCGCCTGCTTGAACGATCGGCTGCAATCCACCGGAGCGCGTATCACCCTGGCAGAGCGTGTTGGTTGCGAGCATTCCGAGGGCTCCATCACTGCCCAGAAGCGCGAATGCTCTCCTGAAGAAATACGCGGATAAGTCAACCTGACCCTGAACTCCGTCGAAGACTGTCTTAAGCCACTGCTGGTATGCTGGGCCACCGAGGTATTGCGATAGCGGCGTACCTCCCAGAAACGGCGGATTCCCAACAAACCCCTTTATGCAGGCAATGCTATGGGCCTCGCAATTTAAGAGCGGATCTTTTCGATCCCGATAGAAAACCTCTGGAAACTCTAACCACCAGTGAAAAGGCACATGCAGATTTCTTATATCGTCGACCAAACGCTCGATAGAACTATCAGCGGTAGCATCACCTTCCAGCCATCTGCGAACAATATCTTCACGTGATTGACGTTCTGCTAGTCGAGTATTGTCCTTGGCTTTAGCAAAGAATGCTCCAATGCACAAGTCGGCGATGCGTCGTAGTTTCTCAGTCGCGTCGTTGGCATCGAAGAGTCGCTGTGCTTTGATTTTTTGTCCTTCCGGAGTCGAATCCGCAGCAAGCTTATGAAGCTCCTGTCGAATTGTAACGACCTCATCAAGCGTCCGCCTAATCTCCAGCTCAAGGAAGCTCAGTTGCTTCTCCGGTTTCCAGTGGAAGGCTCTGATCTGCTTAAGGTCGAGCCCGACGAGCGCGTCACCATGCCGCAAGTTATGGTCTAGAAATGTAAAAGGAAGGTCACGGGCCAGGGTGAATAGCCAGAGCGATAGTTTGGCCAACGGGACCGCCATGGGATTTTTATCCACACCGTACAAGCACCGTTGCGCCACGAGTCTTCGGGCATGCGCAACCACATCCCCGCCCGGGCAACTAGTGGCAATCATCTCGATCTCGCCGGCGCGCGCCCACGCAGCCACAACCGCATCCGCCAGTTGCCGGCAGCACTCCACCAGGAAAGCGCCCGACCCCATAGCAGGGTCGCAGATCTTCAATTGAAGCAATTGCTCCGCCGTTGGCACCTCACCCAAACAGCGAATAAGCGGCTCCAAGGTCTTGCGAACGATCGGCTCGGTCAATGAGCGCGGCGTGTACTGCGTCCCGGAACGACGGCGCTCCGAGCCTGGCTGAAGCACGTACTGGCCGGTGCTCGCGCGCTGCTCGTGCGCAAGTCCTTTCTTACCCGCTGCCAGCGGCAACAGCGCCTCAAATGCAGCACCCTGATCCTCAGCATTGCTGGCAAAGCCGTCGAGCGCCTTCTTGATCTTCGTCGCCACCGGCTTGTCGAAGCCGCACTCATTCTGCAGCCATTTCACGCGCTGGCCGGCGGGCCTTTCTAGCACGGCCTTGGGCTCTAGCCAGAACTTGGCAGCACCTCGCTTACCGTTGATCTTGATCGCCACCGCAGGCGACTCACAGGCGCAGACGTGATACCCCATCAGTGACTCGTAGACGCTGCCGATCTGCTCCACGTCGAGGGTGCGATAGCTGAGTCGTTGGCCCTGGAAGATCAGCAGGCTGCGGAGCAAGACGAACACCGACCCGTCATCGACGGTAGGTACTTTGACCTCAGCACGCGCCTTCTGGCTGATAATCGGCGCGTTGCTCCCCGTCCAACCCTCGAGGAACGGGTAGCCATGTGGGTCAAAGAGGTCACCCTGACGTGGCGGAATGCGGAAGTCTCCGTGCTCCGCACCCAGGTAGATGGTTCGGCTGAGCGAGATGATGTGGCCCCAAGCGCCGAAGCGATTGTTCATCGAGTCGGGGAAGTTGCCGTGGTCGCGCTGCAGCCTCTCGAACAGCCCAAGGAGGCTCATGCGCTGCGCATAGAGCGGGTGATCGACGGGGAGCAGGCCCCGATCCTCTGCGTAGAGGATGAACACGAGGCGAAGCATGACGGTGAGCAGACCGCAGTAGAGGTGATCCCGATCGCGCTCGAGGGCTTCGCTCAGCAGCCCACTCTTGTCACGTTCAGCCGCGGTTTGAAAGCCTTTGAGGAGCACCTCTAGGCCGCTGAACACCTGCTCAGCCAGATCCTTGGTCACGGTGCCCTGATACTCGCGGCTGCGCCGGAGCAGCGCTGGCAGAGCGTTCTCGTCGCTCACGCCAAACCATTGATTGGCGCACAGCAGCATGATCATCGCATCGAGTATCGGCCGACCGCCGACCGTGGCCATGTCGTCGATGCGGAAGGTGATGTGGCCGGACGACTCACCGTGCGGCGCATAGACCAGGCGGATCACCTCGCGATTGGTCAGGATTCCAATCGGTACTCGACAGTGCCGAAGCAGGCGATCGAACTTTGCGGCGGCCGGGTACGACCAGCTGCCTGTGGTGGTTTCCGGCTTGTCGAGCGGAAGGCCAATGGCAGCGCTGTGATGACCATCCTCAAGTTCAGTGACGTCCCAGAGCAGCGCCACGTACCGAGCGGCCGCATTGGCGGCCGGGCTGCCGGCGCCCTCTGGGGGCTCCGGGTCGTCTTGGCGCAGCAGGCCAAAGGTGGGGCGAATGGTCTGCGGCCCTTCTGGGGCATAGAGGGCGACTGCATCGGGGATCGCGGACTGCGCGTCGAACAGGTCGAGGTCGAAATCCAGCAATCGCTGAAAGAATTGCATCAGGTCCGTGATGCGGCGTGGCGCGTCGTCCGGGCCAGGTGGACACAGCTCACGGAGTGTCTCTTGGACTTCGGGGGGCTGGTGCTGCGCGCAGCCAGCCTCAAGCAATACAGGCTTTGCGACCACCAGGCCATCGGACGCTGTCTGCACGTGGCCCAGCCACTTGTCGTGAAAGAACGCTTCGCTCTTGGTTGCCATGATTCGTCTCTCAGCCCCGGGTTTTCGGCCACAACACGACGAGCCCCACCGGCTCCAAGCGGCGCAGGCTGACCCGATAGAGCGACTTGAGGTCTTCGGGCTCTTCCTGAATCTCGTGCTCGATCGCTTGCAGGCGCTGCTTCATGTAGGCCCTGTCTGCCTCCGCCTGTCTCTGCTCTGCGCGCGTGAGGTCTTCAAACTGGAAGGCGGCGGTTTGCCCGACTTTCAGATCAAGTTCCTCTTCAATGGCGTTGCGCTGACGGCGAAGAATCTCCTCTAACTGGTCCGCTTCTTCGAGCCCGCGCCGTTCAAGGTCGAGCAGTGCTTCCTGGGCGCGTGCGTCGGCCTCGGCTTCCACATACGGCCAAAGATCACCGAACAGTTTCGGCGCTGCTTTGATCACGGTTTGACGGGCAGTGCTGGAAATGCCGTCCAAGGTGGGCGATTCCGCCAGCACTTGCTCGAGGGACTCCAGAGCCCTGCGATCAGCCGCCTCGGCAAACGGCTTCAGCGGCTCGTCGCTTGTCTCCACCCACCTTGCAGCCACACTCACGAGCTGGTCGTGCAGGCGGGAAGCACCGCGACCGAAGAGCGAAAGCCGACCGAATGCGATCACGCGAATCAAGCTGTCGCGGCTGCGGACAATCGTGACCCGGCTCAGGTCGTGGGCCGAGTAACCTTGGGAGAGGAAGCGGCTCAGAATGCGCTTGACGAACGGATGCGACAGATGCAGCTGCGCCGCCGCGCTATTCATCTTGGGTGGCGGCTCGAATAAGACAGGCAGTGGCTCCTGGGCGCGCCAATCGCTGAAGTATTGGTCGCGGCCACGTGGCATGCGCAGGCTGTCCAAGGTCTCCGCCCACGACTCAGGAAGCGTCGGCAGCTTGAAGGCTTCTGCACCTGGAATGGCCCCGGGCGTCGGTTCTAGCGGCTCTGCACCACTGAGTTCTAGGCCAGCGTTGATGGCATCGCGCAGCAGTTTGGGCTCAAACGAGGTGACCTTCTCCGAGCGATCTAGGATCTCGTCCACATGCTCCAACTCGCGGGCAAGTTGTCCCTGAGAAGCACGGACCTGCTCAAGCTC
The DNA here is from genome assembly GCF_016583905.1 of Lamprobacter modestohalophilus. GTDB lineage: Bacteria > Pseudomonadota > Gammaproteobacteria > Chromatiales > Chromatiaceae > Lamprobacter > Lamprobacter modestohalophilus. Next base: position 38,221 of record NZ_NRRY01000045.1, read on the forward strand.
GCTGGTGGCGACGGTCTGTTGTTTCTTCTCCCGCTCGGTCTCCTCGAGCTTGGAGGCCGTCTTGTCGTCGATGCCCTCTTTCTCCAGCTGCGACTCGATGCGCCCCATGATCACAGCACCGAGCGAACCGAGTTCGCGCTGGATGGTGTCGACTTTCTGCGCGAGCTTATCGAGAACGATGTCCTCTTTGCGGTCGGTGTAGACGAAGTAGTGGCAGCGGACCTCGGGTTCGCTCTGCAGCGTGCGATCGATGCGGCCGTTGCGTTGCTCCATGCGTGCCGGGTTCCAGGGCACGTCGTAGTGAAAAAGGTCTGCACAGTGTCCCTGCAGATTGACGCCCTCTCGGGCGGCATCGGTGGCGATCAGGATCCGCACGGGGTGTTCATCGGGCGGGCTGTTGAAGGCCTGCTGAACCTCTGCCCGTTTGTCATCGCCGAGACCACCGTGGAAGACCATCACGCGGCGATGGCCGTCTGCGGTGTGAGCAAGCGCGCGCTGCAGCTGACGCTCGATATAGCGCTTGGTGTCCATCGCTTCGGTAAAGACGATGACGCGGGTGCCAGTCCAGGCTTTGCTGGCCGGATCATCCGGATCAAGGCCGGCCGCCGGGCATTGGTGCTCTCTGACCCAGGATAGAAAACCGAGGATCTTGGCGTCGGGGTCATCCTGATGCTTCTGGGCCAGTTCGCCCATGGCGGTAAGAAGCTGGAGCGCTTGCGCGCTGGGCGGGGCGAGCTTGGACGATGCCGCAGCGACGCGTTCAAGCTCGTCGGCCTCGTCTTCCGACTCGTCGCCATACAGATCATCAAGCTCGAGCTGGTCACGACCCAATGCCGCGATCTCGCGCAGCGCGGAGATACCGCCTTTGCCTGCCGCATGTTTCTTCAGGGTGCGGGCAAATGCGGGAACGCTGCTGAGGAGGCGCTTCTGCAGGTTCACAAGGGCGAGCGCACCGCCTTTCTTGTCTTCCTCGCGCAGATCCCGGTACTGGCTCAGCAGCGTGGCGAGTTCTAACTCGAATGGATGCTTGCCGCCGATGCGCCGTGCGGCGCTCGCGGTGCCCTGCGACGTCGCACCGCGCGTCCATTCAGCCCCATCATGTTTCAGGCTGTGACGAACCAGCTGACGCACGGGATAGGAGCCGCGACCGAGCACCCTCAGGTCTTCTTTCAACCGCCGCACCATGACCGCATCCCGTTGCCTGGAGTCAGTGACGGCAACACCGCGGGTGAAGCGTTGCGGGTCAAGCAGTTCGAGTAGCGCTGCAAAGCTGTTGGAATGGCCGTTGTGGGGCGTGGCGCTGAGAAAGAGACGATTCTCGAAGCGTGGCGCCACATCTCGAATCACCTTGGTGATGTTGGAGTCTGTCGCGTACTGGCCGGCGGAGGCAGGGGCTGCCACATGGGCCTCATCGAGCACGAGGAGGCTGCGCTTCGCGCGATTGCCCAGGACGCTGAGCAAGGGTTCCCGATACTCAGGCCGTCTGAGCAGATCGTGAGAGATGATGAAGCGGTTGTGCGTACTCCAGGGGTTCACCCCGAACCCGCGCTCGCGACGGCGGCGATCGACGAAGGCACGGTTCATGACTTCGAACCCAAGGCCGAAGCGCTTAGACATCTCATCCCGCCACTGAAGACAAACGGATGCGGGGCACGACACCAGGATGAACTCCACCCGCTGACGCAAGATGAGCTCCTGCAGAACCAAGCCGGCCTCGATGGTTTTACCGAGGCCGACGTCATCGGCGATGAAGAGATTAGCACGGGGTAACAACAGCGCCCGCCGGAGCGGCTCAAGCTGGTGCGCCTGGAGCATGATGCCTGCGCGAAACGGCGCCTGGAACAATTCACGATCGGTCGCTGAGACCGAGTTCCACTTGAGGGCATGGAGATAGGCGCCGAACAGTCGCGGCTCATCAACGCCGGAACCGAGCCCACCCATCTTCTGCTCGACAACCGTGGCTCCGAGCTCCATCTCCCAAAGGACCTCGATGGCTTGCCCCTGGTTATCATCATCGAGACATACCGCCTTGATCAGCGTCAGGTGATCGGGCTGCGGTGGCGGAGCAACCTCCTCGACGAGCCACTGACGATGCCGTAATCGAATGACATCACCAGGCTCAGGCGCCTCCCGGCCGCCCCGACTAGCGCCAAACAGCCCTGTTAGCCCCTGATCGCTGCCGGGGTCGCCATCGAAGGCACCAAGCAGGGTGTCGGCGAGCGCCGTGCGGGAGCGCGCGCTATCGTCCAAGCCATGATTCCGACAGGCGCGGCGCAGCTCATCCCGGGTCAAACGCCCGAGCAGAGGGCCAAATCGCATGTCGATCGTGTGTTGGAGATACGCGACCTGCTCAGACCGCGTTTTCTCGGGCAGCGCGACGCCATGCAGGCGAGCGATCTCAGCAAGGCGGGTCCGAGAGAGATCGCCAAGGACGGATTCAAGCGTTGGTTTAGTGGTCATTGGCGACTGCGGAGTCGTGCAACGGGCGACGCGCTGAAAAACGCGCGTCTGAGGGAAATCGACAAGATGGCTTATTGCGGAGCTGAACGCTTCTGGGAGCGCCTGCTCTCAACGCGAGTAGACGGTCGAGCCTTAATCTCAGCGTGGAGCCTTCGGCGTTGCCGCGAGAGTGATCGCGGACGCGGTCGAGGAGGGTTTGTTTGCTCGGGCGAGCGCGGTTCTTCGGTGGCGGTTTGGGAACGATGCCGACGTAGGGGAGTGGCAGGTCATCGAAGCACCGGCAATCCTGCACCGGAACGCTCGGCGGCAGATTGAGGAAAACCCAGGCGTAGAAGCCCGGCTCGCGCGGCACTGCCAGTTGTGTCCCAAGCACCTTTGCGCGCGTCCACAAGCGCGCTGGCTTGACGTAGCTGGTCCCCATCCTCTCTCCATCCCCTGCCCTGTGCGGCGATCCTGAGAATCGTGCCGCGATTTACCCCTTGCGTTTGATACTACGCGCGTCTGCTGCGAGCAAACACTGATCTAAGCCAAGCCTTGAGCTGGCGTCGAGCTTTGCCGACGCCGGAGATCAGTTCCAAGCTAAGCACTCGCACGGGTCAAGCAGCTGTAGTTCGCTGGCTGCGTACTCGACTCGACCTCTGGTCTCTCAGCTCCAAAGATCAGGATGTCCTACCCAGCAGCGCATCAAACTCAGCTTCTCTGCCTTAACGCGCCGCAACGCGCCAAGCCTCGCCAGCGCGTTGAGGCACAGGGGGAAAGAAACGGACGCGACTTAACGCGCCGTTCTTTCTTTCCCTATAGGGCGGCGCGTTATTAGGAAGCGAGTGTCGTTGGCGCCTTGGAAGGGGCATGGTCGAGGTCTTTCGATGTCAACGCGCCGGGCTGATCGAGCCCCTCCTCCGGCGAGCGCTTCAGCTCCACGAAGCTCTCGAAGGCGTAGCCCCTGCGCTTGATCCAGAGCTCCGGCAGATTGGGCAGTGCATAGCTCAGCTTAGCCCTGGCCAGGATCATGATGCTGCTCTCGGGATCGGGCTTGCAGCCGGGGGGCGGTCGCCGGTGGCTCTCGTCATCGGGATTCCAGGCTTGGAGGACGGTGGTCATGCGCGAGCCGTCGGCTAACGCCGATCCCCCTCGGCCACTGTACGGGCCCAGGATCGCAGCGCGGGCAGTCGCCTGACCGGTGTGATGAACGAAACGCACGCAACAGTCCAAGGTGCGAACAATGCGTCGAGCGGAGGTGATCAGGGCCTGTTCGTTGTCATTCACGTCCTGTTCACTGGCGCCGAACGACACCACCGGATCGAAGGTCACCACCGCCGGGCGGTCGTCGCGATGGGCGCGGCCCAGGTCATCGGCGAGACGCGTGAGCACCACGTTGCCCTGGATCAACTGCGTCAGCTTCAGGCTTGAGCCACAGAGATCCCAAAAGATCACACTGTCGAACACGCGGCGGCACTGGACCTCCGACAGTTCGAGGGCGGCCACGATCTCGCGCAGGCGGGCCAGGAGGCGCTCGCGGCGGTCCTCAGCGGTCACGAACAGCGTCCAACCGGGTTGCTCGATCCTCAGGCCCCAGAGCGGCGCGCCGAGCGCGATCATCGCTGCCTCGTAGAGCAGCAGGGTGGTCTTGCCAGTGCCAAAGGGAGCGACTACTTGCGCCACATCGGCATAGAGGTAGCGATCCACAATGCAGCGCGGCGCCAGGGCCGCACCGGCGATCTCCACATCGGACGGGATCAGCACGCGGCGCGACGGTGGTCGGGTCTCGATCCTCGGTCCTTCGGCGACCAGGGCATCCAATTCAGCCTGTGCGC